>NZ_VCJS01000020.1 GCF_005893125.1 Nonomuraea basaltis
CGATGGGGGACACGAGGAGGCGGGCAGGATCGGGAGGATGGACGGAGACGGCGCCGGGGCCGATGTCGTCGGGGCCCGGCATCCGGCTGCCGGGCAAACGCACAGCGGCGGCGCCCCAGGCCAGCGCCCGCGCCAGCGCGTCCGGGCCGCGCCCGCCGCCGGCCAGGAACCCGGCCAGCATGGCGTCGCCCGCGCCGACGGAGCTGCGCGGCTCCGTCGCCGGCGCCTCGCCGTACCAGATGCCGTCCTCCTCGACGAGTACGGCGCCGTCGGCGCCCAGGCTGGCCAGCACCGTGCGCGCGCCCGCGGCCCGCAGCTTGCCCGCGGCCTCCACCACGTCGCCCAGCCGGCGGATGGGCACGCCGGTGGCCGCCGCGAGCTCCTCCAGATTGGGCTTGACCAGGGTGGGGGCCGCGGCGAGCGCGCAGGCGAGCGCCGGCCCGCTGGTGTCGACGGCGACGTGGATCCCGGCCTCCGCGAACCTGCGGCACAGCCGGGCGTAGACGTCGGCGGGGACCTCGGGCGGCAGGCTGCCCGAGGCGACCACCCAGTCCGCCCCCTGCTCGCCGGAGTGCGCGGCGGCCAGCACGGCCTCGGCGATCGTGTCGAGCTCGGCCGCCGACAGCGCCGTGCCCGGCTCGTTGATCTTGGTGACGGTGCCGTCGGGCTCGGCCAGCGTGACGTTCGACCTGGTCGCGCCCGCCACCGGCACGGTGACCATGTCGAGCCCTTCGGCGGCGAGCAGGCGGACGAGCTGCCTGCCCTCGTCCCCGCCGAACGGCACCACCGCGCGCGAGGCGACCCCGTTGGCGAGCAGTGCGCGCGAGACGTTCACGCCCTTGCCGCCCGGGTCGAGATGGGCGGCCGCGGCGCGGATGACCGCGCCCCTGTCCAGCGCGCCGATCTCGATCGTGCGGTCGAGGCTCGGGTTGAGCGTCAGGGTGAGGATCATGCCCTGATCACCTCCGGCCCCGCCGCCGCCACGTCGGCGGCAAGTGCGGCGTCGAGCCCGGTGTCGCTGATCACCACGTCGATCTCGCTCAGCTCGGCGAACGTGGCCAGGTACGTGTTGAAGAACTTCGTGTGGTCGGCCAGCAGCACGCTGCGCTGCGCGGCCTTGACCATGGCCCGCTTGATCGCCGCCTCCGCGGGGTCCGGCGTGGTCAGGCCCCTGGCCGGCGAGCAGCCGTTGGTGCCCATGAACGCCACGTCCACGTTGAGGTGGGCCAGCGGGCGCAGCGCCCAGTCGTCGACCGTGGCGAGGGTCTTGCCGCGCAGCCGGCCGCCCAGCACGATCACGTGCAGGTTGGCGCGGGCGGCCAGGACCGTGGCCAGCGGCGGCGAGTTCACCACGACCGTGAGCTCCCGGTCCGCGGGCAGCACCTGGACCAGCCGCCCCGTCGTGGTGCCCGCGTCGATGATCACCGACCCGTCCTCGGGCAACTCGGCGAGCGCGGCCTTGGCGATGCGCTCCTTCTCGCCCGTCATCACCTCGTCGCGGGCGGCCAGCGCGGGCTCGAACCCCAGCCGCTCCACGGGGATCGCGCCCCCGTGGACCCGGCGCAGCACGCCCGCCCGCTCCAGCGACGTAAGGTCGCGGCGGATCGTCTCGGTGGTGACGTCGAGCTCGGCGGCCAGCGTCACCACGTCGACGCGGCCCGCGGACCGCGCCCTCCGCAGGATCTCCTGCTGCCGCTCCTCGGCGTACATGATGTTGATTCACCGCCGTTTCCGTTTGGTTTCTTCTGTGTTTATACCCGCTTTCGTTGGCGGGTCAAGAGTATGCCGCCCGAATCTGGTAGTTATAGGCGAATGCGAATGAAGCCCCTGGCCGCCGCGGCGGCGGTCGTGCCCCTCGTCGTCGGACTCGCCGTGCCCGTCCAGGCGGCCGCCAAGCCGCCGCGTGTGCCGGCGGGGACCACGGCGGCGTGGGTGGTGTTCGACCGGCAGGCGGGCAAGTTCGTGGCCGCGCGGAACGCGCACCGCAAGTACCGCTCGGCGTCGGTCATCAAGATCCTGATCGCGATCGACTACCTCGAGCGGCGCAAGAGCGTGCCCGCGGCCGACGCGAAGCTGCTGAAGGTCATGCTGCGCTCCAGCGACGACGACGCGGCGTCGGCGTTCTGGGACCGGGGCGGCAAGGGGCGGATCGTCGTCAGGATGGCCCGCAAACTCGGCCTCGCCGACACCGCGCCGCCGCCCGCGTCCAGACCCGGCTTCTGGGGCTACAGCTCGCTCAGTGCGTACGACATCGTCCGCACGTACCGCTACCTGCTGGACACCGCCGACGCCCAGGTCAGGGACACGATCCTGGGCCACCTGCGGCGATCCACGCCGTGCGGCACCGACGGCTTCGACCAGACCTTCGGCATCCCGGACGCGATCCCCAGGCCGTGGGCGGTCAAGCAGGGCTGGTCGGGGTTCGGCACGACGCCGCCGATCCGGTGCGATGCCAGGGCGGTGGCCGCGCCCATCTCGTGGATCGCCCAGCACGCCACCGGCTCGGGCGTGCCCGACTACGGCCGTCCGGTGCTGTACACGACGGGCCTGGTGGGCAAGGGCGAGCGGTACGTCATGGCGATGCTGACGGCCCAGCCGGCGGGCAGCACGTGGAGCGCCTCCGTCAAGCGCATCACCGCGCTGACCAGGGGTCTTTACCGCAGCGTGTCTTAGGTGCTCCGGCTCTGTGCGACCCGCGCCTTGCCGTCGGTGTCTTCTATCTGTTAGATATATCTGCCAGATAGGAGGCTCTTCGATGGCACGACGAGATCAGACGGAGATGGCGGTCCTGGGGGCGCTGAGCATCCAGCCGATGACGGCCTATGCCCTGCGCGAGGCCATCAGGGAAGTGCTCGGCCACTTCTGGAGCGAGAGCTTCGGCCAGATCTACCCCACGCTCAACGCCCTGGAGAAGGAGGGGCACGTCCAGCGCCAGGAGGGCCCGCGCGCCGGATCGTCGATCTTCCAGCTCACCGGCTCCGGCCTGGCCCGCCTGCGCGACCTGCTGAACGAACCGATCAAGGCCGTGCCGCCGCGCAACGGGCTCCTGCTGCGCCTGTTCTTCGGCCGGCAGCTCGGCGTCAGCCGCTGCCGGGAGCTGCTCCAGGAGGCCAAGGCCGACGCCGAGCGGCGGCTGGCCGAGTACGACGCGCTGGTGCGCACGGTCTCCGAGGAGGACCGCGGCTCCCCCCACCTGCCCTACACCCTCATGACCGTCTCCGCCGGCCGGCACGGCGCCGAGGCGGCCATCGCCTGGGCCGAGGAGGCCCTGGCATTGCTCGACACCCTTCCCGAGAACGGAGACTCCCCGTGACCGCCGTCATCCCGGCCCCGCCCGCCGCAGGCCCCTCGCGCCTGCGCACCCGCGTCAACTTCGCCGTCTTCGCCGCCGTCGCCGCGGGCGGCGGCTGGCTGTTCGCCGCCCTGGACCGGGCCACCGGCCAGCTGGCCGGCGCCGCCGACACGACCTCCGCCAGCGGCAGCACACCGGGGCAGGGGCTGTGGCTGCTGGTCCCGGCGCTGACGGCGCTCGGCCTCCACTTCCTCAGCCGGGACGGCGCCGGGCCGCTGGGCCTGACGTTACGGTTCCCAGGCCGCGCCCGCTGGTTCGCCTTCGCGGTCGCGCTCTTCCCGGCCGCGGTCGCCCTGTGCGTGGCGCTCGCGGCTGCCACCGGTGCCGCGACGTTCTCCCTCGCGCCCGCCCAGGGCGAGCCCGCCCTGTTCGAGGCGTTCGCCACCGCGCTGGGGTTCCTGCTGATCAAGAATGTGCTGGAGGAGTTCATCTTCCGCGGGTACGCCACCCGCACCGCCGTGGCGCTCGGCCTGCCCGGCATCGCGCCGCACGCACTCGTCGGCGTGCTGTGGGGGCTGTGGCACCTGCCGCTCTACCTGGTGTGGATGCGCCCGGCCGACTTCGCCGCCACCACGAGCCTGCCCTGGTCGTGGTACCTGCCGACGTTCTTCGCCGGCATGGTGGCCCTGGCCGTCCTGTACGGCGTGATGCGGGTGCGTACCGGCTCCATCTGGCCCGGCGTGGCCCTGCACACGGTGAGCAACGCGCTCGCGACGCCGCTCCTGCTCAACGGCCACCTGCGCCTCGACGGCCACGCTGACGCGTGGTTCGGGATCGCGCCCAACTCGATCGCCTCGATGCTGATCTTCGGGGGTCTCGGACTCTGTCTCTACCGCCGCTCCTCGTCGCCGGTCAAAGAAGCTTAAAGAAACTTTACTAATAGTTGGAAGGCGTGTGATACTCGCCCACCAGAATCCCCGAGAAAGAGGATCACATGCGCCGACGAGAGATCATCATCGTCTTAGGAATGATCGCGGCCCTGGCCCCCGCAGTCCCGGCGGCCGCGGCCGAACCCCCCGTGACGCTGGTCGGCCAGGCCTCCATGCGGTGCCTGACCGTCCAGGGCGCCAGCATCGAACGCGGCGCCAAGGCCATCGTGTGGGACTGCAACGGCAAGACCAACCAGGAGTGGACCTACACCGACGCCCAGGAACTGCGCGTCTACAGCGGCGGCGACGTCAAATGCCTGGACGTCCAGGGCCGCGGCACCGCGCCCGGGACTGCCGTGCAGACCTGGACCTGCACGGGGGCGACCAACCAGAAGTGGGCGCTCAATGCCAACGGGACGATCTCCAGCAGCCACTCGGGCCTGTGCCTGGACGTCACCGGCGGCGGCGCCGGCCCGAACGGCACCGAGGTGAAGATCCAGACCTGCACGACCGGGGCTGAGCAGAAGTGGGCCCGGCCCGCGGCCGATCTTCCCGCCGGCGTCTTCTTCCAGGACACCGGGACTGTGACCGGCTGGAACAACTTCCCGCAGAAACCGCAGAAGCAGGGCGTGCTGCGCACGGTCGGCAGCCCCGCGTACAAGGGGACCACCGCCATCGAGGCCCGGCAGACCTACGTCAACGAGGGCGGGGGATACCATTCCGAGACCGTCCAGCACGGCGCCCAGGCCGTGGGCGAGGACCGTTACTACGGCCAGGCCGTCTACCTGCCGCCCACCTGGCGGTTCCACAACCAGAACGTCACCTTCCAACAGTGGTCGCCCGAGGACCCCGAGGGCCCCTGGGAGTTGATGTACGTCCAGAACGACGAGCTCAGAATCGGCGGTTCGGGCGGTTTCTCGGCCACCCTCGCGAAAATCACGAACCTCCGGGGAACGTGGATCAGGATCGTCACCCGCCTCAAGCTCCACGCCACCTCGGGCGCCTTCGAGGTCTGGGTCAACGGGCAGAAGGTGTGGAGCAGGACCGGGGTCGCGGTGCTGCCCAAGACGTCGCAGACCATCCGGTGGTCGTCGGGCATCTACTGCACCGGCTGGCGTGAGGGCACGCCGAGCGGCCAGAGCGTGCTGTCGATCTACCACGATCACGCCAGGATCGCCTCTTCCTACGCGCTGGCCGAACCCGCCAACTGGTGACGCCCGGGCGCGGCGTGGTCGCGGGCCATTCTGAGGATGATCGACGTTGGCCGCGGTCGGACGTGCCCGGCGGCTGTAGGATCCGCGACTTGGCACGTGAGGGACCTGTGGGGCCCAGGACAGGTACTTGCGGCACACATAAGATGATCGCGTGGAACAGGATGACCGGCTAGTTCTCAGCTCGTCGTTCGGTGCAGCAGCGGCCGCTTACGCCGAGCACCGCCCGGACTACGCGCAGGCCGCGGTGTGCTGGGCGCTTGAGCCCGCGCCCGGGCAGCGGGTGCTCGACCTCGGCGCCGGTACCGGCAAGCTGACCGCGACGCTGGACGCGGTGGGCGTCGGCGTCGTTGCGGTCGAGCCCGACCCGGCGATGCTGGCCGAGCTGCGCCGCGCGCTGCCGGCTGTCCGTGCCCTGCCGGGTAGCGCCGAGGCGATACCGCTGCCGGACGGGTCCGTCGATGCCGTGCTGGCCGGCAACGCCATGCACTGGTTCGACATGGCCGTCGCGGGACCCGAGATAGCCAGGGTCCTCGCACCCGGCGGCATCCTGGCCGGCCTGTGGAACGTCCTCGACGACCGGGTCGACTGGGTTGCCGGACTCGCGCGGGTCAGCGGGAGCGCGGCTGTCGGCCCACGCGACACGCCCACCGGCTGGCGCGCCGAGACGGCCGGCATGCACCTTCCCAAGACGGGCGTGGCCGCCCGGTTCGGCTCGTCGGAGCAGGCGGAGTTCCCGCACGGGCAGCGCCGCACCGCCGACTCCCTCGTCGAGACACTCGCGACGAGGGCGGGGATGCTGGTCATGCCCGAACAGGAACGAGAGGCCACGCTTGGTCAGGTCCGCGCCTACCTCGCGAGCCGACCTGAGACCGCCGACGGCGAGTTCACCCTCCCGATGCTGACCTGCGTGCTGCGCGTCCGGCGGCTGTGAAAGTCATCGACCGTCCGATATCCGTGTATGCGAGTCGCGGTTCGTCGACGAGCAGCACGGCGTCAGAGCGCGCCTGTGAACGTGCCGGCCCGACGTGGTCGGTGCCGGCCCGGCCGGGGGCGTCCCCGGCGCGATGAGTTCCGGCCGGGTCGTGAGTCTGTTCTGATGACCGTCGTAGGAAGTCGTACGTCGCTGCCCGGTACGAGACACCACGGAGGACACCATGACGACCACGCCGAATGACCCGACCACCGCGCTGCCCGGCCGCCCGCCCGTCGTTGACCTGGCCACCTGGCAGGCCGCCCGTGACGAGCTTCTGGTCCGCGAGAAGGCCCACACCCGCGAGGGCGACGCCATCGCCGCGGCCCGCCGCCGGCTGCCGATGGTGGAGCTCGACGGGACGGTCGAGGTCGTCGGACCCGACGGCCCGGTCCCGTTCCTGGACCTGTTCCAGGGCCGCGACGAGCTCGTGGTCTACAAGCACATGTGGTACGACGGCGCGCCGCACCAGGGGCAGTGCGAGGGCTGCACCACCACGGCCTGGCACCTGAAGGACGCCGTCTACCTCAACGCCCGCGGCGTCTCGTTCGCCATTCTGACCACGGGCCCGTGGGACGAGGTGGCCTCCTACGTCGAGTTCATGGGCTACACCCAGCCCTGGTACTCGGTGCGCGACGTGGACGCGCCGGTCGGCGGCAGCATGGGTTCCATCACCTGCTTCCTGCGCGACGGCGACCGCGTGTTCCTCACCTACTCCACGACGGGCCGTGGCAACGAGCCGATCAACGGGTCCCTGGGCCTGCTCGACATGACGCCCTACGGCCGCCGCGAGGCGTGGGAGGACAACCCCGAGGGCTGGCCCGAGGCGCCTCAGGCCGGCTCGCCGGTCGGTGGGCATGGCTCGCCGATCTGCTGGTACTGGCGCTCGGACGCCGACGGCGTCGCCACCTGGGGCCCGACCAGCCGCCCCGTACCGCAGTGGACCCGCCCCGGCGCAACCCCCGTGGAGACCCTCGGCCGGCACGGCCACCACCACTGACGCGTCCTCGTCGACGGCGTCGGCCAAAGGTGTTGGGCGCCGGGCGGAACCTCCAGACGATGCGAACGCCGCCCCGCGGCTTCTTCGTTCCGTCACAACCTGCCGAGCTGTCCGGTCTGAGGGTGCAATGACCGACAACGGGAAGGAGTGCATCATGGCTCTCCTCCACACGGTGGGGGTATCGGTCGGCTGCGTCCTTGCCCTCGCACCGGCCCTGCTGCCCTCCGCACGTCCCACCAGGAGGTGGCCGCACGTCGTCATGGCGCTCGGCATGGCGGCCGGGCATCTGGGCGGCTTGTTCCTCTCCGTCGCGGTGCTCGCGCTGCTGACCGCCGGCTGGCTCTGCGGCTCCCCCTCCCGCCGCGCGGAGACCGGTCATCACATCCAGGACTTCGTGGTCATGCCCATCCTCTTGGTGCTGACGGCGCTCAGCGGACCCCCTCTCGCCGGCGCTCCGTCCGGGCACCCGCATGGAGGCGGTTCGCTGGCCGCAGTGGCCCTGGTCATCGGGCTGGCCTGGACCTGCGCTCGGCTCATCCGCGTTCTGCCCGAGCGGGGCGGGAATCGAAGGGTGCTCGGCCAGGATCTGTGCTCGGCCGGAATGGCGGCGAGCATGGCCTTCATGGCCGCGTTGTCGCTCTGATGGGGTCAGAGCCACGGCGCCAAAGGACAGCGCTCCTACGCCTGGGCCCCGGCGTTCCGGCCGCCGTCAGGGGCCGCCGAGAAGGGCTCGCTCGGCGGCGAGCTGCTGCTCCACGCGCACCTTCTTCGGCACGCACATCCGCCACGCCTCCAGCACCAGCTCGCGCATCTCCTCTGCGTCAAGGGCGGCCATGCGCGCCACCACCCAGTTGAAGCGCAGGTCGGACTCCCTCGGCATGAGGAACTTGTCCGGCTCGGCCGCCACCAGCGCCTCGCGCTCCTCCTTCGGGAACCCGAAGCCCATGAGCGTCTCGTCGCGCGAGAACGCCACGTACACGATCTTGCCTACGCGGAACTTGACGCGGTCCCGGATCAGGTGCTCCGACGAGCGGGGGAGCGTGCGCGCGAACTGGCGTACATCGTCGACTGTGACCACACGGCCACGTTACTGCTCGCCTCTACCGGTTGCCTTCCGCGGCCGAGATGTCGGCGAGCGCCGAGTTCGGGTCGCGCTCGAGCGCGAGGTCGCCGAGGCTGACGATGCCGACGGCACGGCCGTCCTCGACCACCGGCAGGCGGCGTACGGCGTGCGAGCGCATGAGCTGGACGGCCTGGTCGATGCTGGTGTCGGGCCCGACGGCCTCCACGGCCGGGCTGCACGCCTCCCGGATCGGCGTCTGCGGGTCCTTGTCGTCGGCCACCACGCGCACCGCGATGTCGCGGTCGGTGATGATGCCCTGCATGCGCCCGTTGTCGTTGACGATCACGGCGCCGGCGTCGTTCTCGCGCATGAGCGCGGCCGCGACGGACACCGGCTGGTCGGCCTCGACCGTCGCCGGGTGCGAAGTCATGACATCAGCTACGGTTTTCGCCATGGGAAGCCTCCTGTAGGTCGGTCGGTCGAGCCGACCCCCTACCCGGGCGAATGAGCGATTCACGCTCACGGCTGGACGGTCTTGGCCGCCAGGCGGATCTCGTCGAGCAGGACGGCCAGGTCCCGTTCGGTGGTGTCCGGATGCAGGAAGCAGGCCCGCAGCGCCTCGCGGCCGCCCAGCCGGGTGCCGGTGAGGAACGCGTTCCCGCGCGCCTGCACCGCGCCCGGGATCGCCCGGTTGAGCGCGTCCAGCCCGTCACGGCTTTCCTGGCGGTACCGGAAGGCGGTGATCGACGTGGTGACGGGGGCGAGCAGCTCGAAGTCGGCGGCCTCCTCGACCATGGCGGCGAGTGTGCGGGCCAGCCCGGTCGTGTGGTTCACCAGGCGGGCGACGCCCGATCGGCCCAGGTGCGACAGGGTGGCCCAGGTTTTCAGCGCGCGGAACGGGCGGGTCTGCTCGGGCCCGTACTCGGCGAACCAGCCCAGGTCGCCCGCGTTGTCGTCGATCAGGTACGACGGCACCAGGCTGAACGCGGCCCGCGCGGCGGCCGGGTCGCGCAGCAGCGCGCAGCCGCAGCCCACCGGCACGCCGAGCCACTTGTGCGGGTCCAGGGCCAGGGAGTCGGCCCGGTCCAGGCCCGCGTAGTGCGGTGCGGCGCCGCCGGCCAGGACGCCGAGCGCGCCGTACGCGCCGTCCACGTGGAACCAGAGCCCGTGCTCGGCGGCCACGTCGGCGATCTCGCCGAGCGGATCGACGGCGCCGGAGTTGACGGTGCCCGCGCTGCCCGCCACGCAGAACGGCCGCAGCCCCGCCTCGAGGTCCTCGGCGATCATGCTGCGGAGCGCGCGCACGTCCATCCGGTACGCGCCGTCCACCGGCACCGTGCGCACGTGCCGCGTCCCCAGGCCGAGCAGGTGGGCGGCCTTGTGCAGGCAGCTGTGGCCCTCCTCGGTGACGTACAAGACCATGGGCGGCCGTCCGGACAGCCCCTCCTCGCGAGCGTCCCAGCCGTCGGCGAGCGCGGCCCGCTGGCGGGCGGCGGCCAGGCAGATCACCGTGGCCATGGACGCGCCGCTGGTCAGCAGCCCGCCGCCGGGCGGATGCGGGAACCCGACCAGCTCGGCCAGCCACCGCACCACCCCCCGCTCCAGGTGCGGTCCGGCGTGGTCGCCGCCGGCGCAGCTCGGGTTGAGCGCGGCGGCCAGCGGCTCGACGAGGACGCCGGCCGGGTTGGGCGGCGAGTTCACCCAGCCGAAGAAGCGGGGGTGCCCGTTGCCCATCGGGTGCGGCAGCACGTGCGTGCGGGCGTCCTCGAGCAGCTCGTCGAGCGCACGCCCGGTCTCGGGCATGTCCTGGCCGTTCAGCCAGTCCCGCTCCTCGCCCGGCACCGGCTGCCACACCGGCCGGTCGCCGACGCCGGCGAGATGCTCGACCATGATCGCGGCCGCCTTCGCGCCGGCCGCGCGCAGATCATCGCCGTACGAGCCGTCCCCGTTTGCCTCGGCCACGGACAGGCTGTCCCCGTTTGGTCCGGACGCGCACAGCTCATCCATCTCGCGATTCCTTCCGTGGTTCGTGCTGCCCGACCCCGCCCAGCTCCATCGCCAGGTAGTAGACGCAGTCGGTGGCGCCGTCGTTGGCGAAGGCGTGGCGGCAGTCGCCCGGGTAGTAGGCCGAGTCCCCGGCGCCCAGCTCGTACGGCCTGCCGTCGATGGTCAGCCGCAGGCTGCCGTGCTCGACGGCGAGGTATTCCCGCGACCCCGGCGCGTGCGGCATGAACTCGCCCGCGTCCACGCCCGGCCCGATGGTCGTCCGCATGAACTCGAACTCCACGTCCCCGAGCACCGGCGACAGCACCCGCCGCTCCCAGCCCGACGGGTCGCGCAGCACCCGCTGCTCGGCGTGGCGCAGCACCCGCATCGCGCCGTGCGCGGGCTCGTCGAGCAGCCGGGCGATCGACGTGCCGAGCGCCGTGGCCAGCCGGTCGAGCACCAGCACGGTCGGCGTCTTGGCACCCCGCTCCACCTCGGAGACCATGCTCCGGCTGATGCCGCTCAGCTCGGCCAGCCGCTCGATGGACAGCCCCCGCGCCCGCCGTTCGGTACGGATCCGCTGCCCCAGCTCGCCCATCGACAGGCCGCTGGACAGGATCCCTTCGCCTGTCATTCCTCCACTATAGCGGTGAAATATCTGCGATAGTGGAATGTGCCTCTTGGTACGCGGCCAGCACCTGCTTGCGGCGCTTGGCGGGCAGGCGATCGATGTACAGGTAGCCGTCGAGGTGATCGGTCTCGTGCTGCAGGCAGCGTGCCAGCAGCCCGGTGCCCTCGACCGTGACCGGATCGCCGGCCGCGTCGAACCCGTGCACGATGGCGTGGTCGGGCCGGGGGAGCGGCGCGTACTGGCCGGGGACCGACAAGCAGCCCTCGTCATCGGCGTCGAGGCGGCGCTCGCCGACCTCGGGCAGCTCCAGAGCCGGATTGACGACGACGCCCTTGTGGTGCTCGCCGTCGGCGTCCGGGCAGTCGTAGACGAACACGCGCAGCGGCACGCCGATCTGGTTGGCGGCCAGGCCCACGCCCTCCGCCGCGTACATGCTCGCGAACATGTCCTCCACCAGCGCCACCAGCTCGCCGTCGAACCGGGTGACCGGCTCGCACGGGTGATGCAGCACGGGGTCGCCCACGTGCACGATCGGCCGGACCTCTCCCACGACCAACGCCTTCCTCAAAGTCGTGAACCTTGCGCACAAGTCTACGAGCGAATTGATCTCATATGTCAAGACATTTCTTCTTAAATGATGAGACTCAGGCTAGGGTCATCGGCATCGGAACAAACGAGGGAGTTCGCCGATGGACGCCGTCTACACGCATGGCCACCACGAGTCCGTGCTGCGCTCGCACCGCTGGCGCACCGCCGGGAACTCGGCCGCCTACCTGCTGCCCCACCTGAAGCCGCACATGAAGGTCCTCGACGTGGGCAGCGGCCCCGGCACGATCACCGCCGACCTCGCGGCCCTGACCGGGCACGTGACGGCGTCCGAGGTCACCGAGGACGCGCTCGGCCTGGCCAGGGCCGAGGTGGCCGCCAGAGGGCTGGGCAACGTGGAGTTCGCCGTCGCCGACGTCCACGCGCTGCCGTACCCCGATGACACGTTCTGCGTCGTGCACGCCCACCAGGTGCTGCAGCACGTCGGCGACCCGGTGCGGGCGCTGCGCGAGATGCGCAGGGTGACCAGGCCCACCGGGTACGTGGCGGTGCGGGACAGCGACTACGCCGCGTTCGCCTGGTATCCGCGGCTGCCGGAGCTGGACGAGTGGATGGCGCTCTACCAGAAGATCGCGCGGGGCAACGGCGGCGAGCCGGACGCCGGGCGGCGGCTGCTGTCGTGGGCCAGGGCCGCGGGCTTCCAGGACGTGACCGCCACCTCATCGACCTGGTGCTTCGCCACGCCGGAGGACCGCTCCTGGTGGGGCGGCATGTGGGCCGAGCGGATCCTGCGCTCGGCCATGGCCGAGCAGGCTCTGGCGATCGGCGCCGCCACGGAGGGCGACCTGCGACGGATCTCGGAGGGCTGGCTGGAGTGGGCGGCGGCCGAGGACGGCTGGCTGTCCATCCTGCACGGCGAGATCCTCTGCCGCGTCTAAGGGCCTCGCGTCCGCGTCCTTCGCCGCGGCTCAGGGCTCACAGCACAAGGGGCTCAGCGTTACAGCCCAGGGGCCCAAGGGGCTACAGCCCCAGAGTCCGGGCCCGCTGCCACTGCGGGTCTCGGTAGAGGACCATGTCGGTGCCGAGCATCTCGTCGGGTGCCGACAGCATGGTGATCTCACCCGCGACCTGCAACTGCAGCAGCAGGTCGCGCACCCGCGGCCCGACCGGCAGCCGGCCCGTGGGCAGCCCGAGACCGGCGCGGACCGTGTCGGCGATCTCCGACAGGTGGAACGGCCCGTCGAAGCCGGACACGATTCCGCGTACCACGGTCATCGTGATCAGGTGCTCGGCCTCGGCGTAGGCGAGCTGCCAGGTGATCTGCTCCTTGCGCCGCCCGGTCCCCGCGCACGCCGTGCAGTCGCGCGCCACGTCGGGCGCCACCTGCTCCAGCGCGGAGCCTAGGCAGACCGAGCACAGGTTGTTCTCGGCGGCGTGCAGCTCGGCCGTCATGCGGCCGACCAGGACGACGCCGCACTCACAGGCGAACGCCTCACCCATGATGCCGGTCTGTGGGGAGATCGTATGCTTCGTCACCGAGCCGACTCTACCGGGACAAGCTCGCGAGCCGCGGCGCCTTCACGCCGCGACGCGCCCGACGGCCGCTCACGCCGGCACGCGCCCCACCCGCTCACGCTGGGATGCGACCGCCGGTTGAGGAGCGCCTCATGTGCGCAGGTCCGTCAAGCCGCGCAGCCGCCGCAGTGCCTTGCGGGCCGCGGCGGCGACGCGTTCGTCCGGATGGTGGTCGATGAACACCCGCAGCACCGGCCCCGTCCACGGGTGATCCCCGAAGGCCAGGATCGCGATGGTGCCCGCCTGCTCGTCCGAGTTCATCCCCATGGCGATGGACTTGATCACCTCGCCCGCCTCGTCCCCGAACTCCAGCAGCGCCGCCGCCATGTCCACCAGCACCCAGCCGATCTCCTCGGGCACCGGCTGCCGGTCCTGGCGGCCGGTCCTGGCCGCGATCACCGCGCCCAGCTTGGGCTCCTCCAGCAGCCTGGACAGAGCCAGCCGGCCCTCCTCGCCGAAGTCCGACCACAGCAGCTCCACGCCGACCGCCCGGCTCAGCGGGCTCACCGTGCCCAGCACCGAGGCGATCTCCGTCACCGCCGCGTCGGCGTCCCGGCCCTTCAGCCAGCCGGCCAGCTCCTCGCCTCGCTCGGACTCGGGATAGGACCGCAGGCCGTGCAGCAGCCCCGCGGCGTCGCTCTCCGCGAGCGAGCCCATGACCGGGATGTCCTGTCCGGTGGTGTCCGCGATGATCTGCCGCGCCACCCAGAGGCCGAGCCAGCTCAGCGTGTACGGCTCCGCCTGGCGTACCAGCCCGAGGCCCGACAGCGTCTCCGGGACGTCGCCCTTGAGCGGCTCCCGCGACAGGAACAACCTGATCAGCTCCAGCAGCAGGCCCTCGTCGGCGGCCAGCCGCTCGCGGCAGTGATCCGCCCAGGCGGTCAGCACCTCCGCGTCGTCGCCCGCAGGTTTCAGCTCTTCGGCGAGCGGGGCGGCGCGTACGGCCGCGGCGAGCGTGGCCTCGTCGGGCAGCCGGATCGGTGGCTGCAGAGGCAGCGTGTCGTCGTCGTAGGACATCACGAGCCCATCCTGTCGCGATATTTCAGTTAGAGTGCCCTCCGACGCCGAAAAGTCGGAAGAAAGGAGGCGCTGAGATGTTCCGCACTACCCCGGGCGCTCACCGCGCCCGCTTCTACTTCTCGGAGGAATCGTGCATTTCCGTCCCGCGGTCGAGGCCGACCTAGACCGCCTGCTCGGCTGCGTCGTCGACGAGTCCATCAGCTGGGCCCACCCCGACCGCCTCCTGTCGTTCCTGGAGAGCGGCAACTACCGCTACGACCACATCTGGCTTGCTCTCGCCGAGGACGGCGAGGAGATTCTGGCCCGCGCCGTCTGGTGGGGCTTCCCCGGCGGCAAGCCGCTCGCGATGGACTGCCTGTACGTCCATCCGTCCGCCGACGACCGCGTCGACCTGGCCGCCGGGTTGCTGGACCACGCCCACGCCGCCTTCGGGCAGCGGCCCGCGTACCACGTGTTCGTGTCCAACGGCTGGCGTGACAACCCGAAGGCCGCGGCGGCCATCGCCTGGCGGTGGGAGGCCGCCGGCCGGGCCGGGCTGACCGAGGAGCTGGAGCGCCTGCGTTACGAGTGGACGGCGGACGAGCCCGTGCCCGAGTCGCCGGACCGCCTCGTCTTCCACGGGGATGACGACGACGAGGCGTTCGTGGCCGCGTTCCGGCGGGTGGCCGAGGGCACGCTCGACTACTCCACGCGGCAGGCCCTCGTCACCATGGATCCGGAGGCGCAGGCGCGCGAGGACGTCAACGACTACAAGTCCATGCCGGGGGACCGGTCGTGGTGGCGGCTGGCGTACGCGAAGGACGGGGACCTGGTCGGGGTCGCGCTGCCGTCGGCCAACAACGGCGGGCCCGTGGTCGGCTACCTCGGCGTGGTGCCCGAGCACCGCGGCCACGGGTACGTCGACGACCTGCTCGCCGAGATCACCCGCTTCCACGCCGAACGGGGCGTGCAGCGGATCGCGGCCGACACGGACATGGGGAACGCGCCGATGGCCAGGGCGTTCGAACGGGCCGGGTACCGCAATTTCGCCATCCGGCTCGTCCTGTCGGCCAAACCTGAGATCGCGGCCGAGCCCGCGGAGCCAGCGGAGGTCGAGAATCCCGTGAACGCGGGATAGCGCGCGGGCCGTCGTACCCGTCATCGTTGATCACATGACGTGGGACATCGAGAAACTCGACCTGGACGCGTACCTGAGCAGAATCGGCTACGACGGCCCGCCCGCCCCGACGCTGCGTGCCGTGCACCTGGCGCACGTCCAGGCCATCCCTTTCGAGAACCTCGACGTGCTCCTCGACCGGGGCAACCGCCTCGACCTCGGCAGCCTGCAGGACAAGCTGGTGACGGGCGGGCGCGGCGGGTACTGCCATGAGCAGAACCTGCTGTTCGCCGCCGCGCTCGAACGCCTCGGCTTCACCGCAAAACGCCACCTGGCCAGGATCCGGCTCGGCCGCTACCACCTGCCGCGCTCCCACGCCACGCTCACCGTGACGGCCGACGGCCGTACCTGGCTGGCCGACGTGGGGTTCGGCGGTGAAGGGCTGGTCGAACCGATGCCGTTCGAGGAGGACGCCACGCTGGAGTCCGGCGAGTGGCGGTGGCGGCTGGGGCGCGACGGCGACTTCTGGGTGCTGCATTCGGGCGAGACGGAGCTGTACGCCTTCCGCCCCGACGAGCCGCACTATCCGAGCGACTTCGAGGTGGCCAACTTCTTCGTCTCGGAGTACCCGCAGTCGCCCTTCCGGCACCACGTGCTCGTCCAGCGGACCACGGCCGGCACGCGGATCCGGCTGGAGGACCTGCCGGTAGCGACCGTGGAGGAGCTGGTGGCGTCCCTGCGCGACCGCCTGGGCATCGAGATCACACAGGAGGACGCGCAGGCTGTCCTGCCCAAGCTCGCGAACTGACCGTCCACGCTCGTGGGTCAAGAGAGCCGCGGATCGGCAACCGGCCTCCGGAGCCGGGTGCGCAGGCATCTGATCTGCTTAAGGTGTCAGTCCCTTGCTGAAGACGAGGGCTTGCTGGGGAGCGTTCAGCCAGTCCAGGTCCAGATGGGCCCCGCTGTCCATCTGGACGAGAGCCATGGCGCTCGCATGCGACAACCGGGCGAACGGCTCTGGCAGCAGACGGAGAAGGTGATCCAAAGCATGGGGGTTCGAGCCATGAGCCTCGCGTGGATCCAGCCTTGGCATAGTGAGGCGTGGGCGCCCATCAGCGGCGTAGACCAGGCATGAATGGCCGTTAACGTTCCATTCCAGGTGCCACACCCGAGCACCGACGCTGAGACGCTCCAACGGCGCGGACTCGTACGGCGAGAAAAGCCCACCCTCCAGATCAAGGATCATGATCGACGGGCCGACCTCGTCGATAAATGCCTCTAATCCTTCAACGTCCCTCTCCTGGAGCTCAGCATCGGGGCCACCGATCAACTCGGCCACCTCGACGATGTCCATCGGCTCGTCGAGCGGCTGGATGACAGTCCAGGACATGCCGACGTCGAGCCATTGCGCGGCATCGAGAAGGCGCTCGTAGTGCGCAACGACACGGTCCTCCTGTGACATGGAGGGATGATCGCACGAGCAGCGGACAAATTCGCTCGACGAGCCGAGCGGCTGTCACGCTCTCATGCCCAGGCTGACTGCTGGCGTGAAGGGGAGGCCACCTGTTCAGCGAAGGAACGCCTTTTGCAGGCAGTGACGCAGGCAGCCGAGCATCCGGTTGAACGTGTGCCGAAGTGCGCTGGAGTGCCGATCGCCTTCGGCACGCCGGCGGTCGTAGTGGGCTCTGGGTCCGGGTGCTCTCAGGGAGGCGAAGGCCCACACGTAGCCGGTGGCGGCGAGGCACCCGCCGGCCCTCCACCACGACGCCCCCCGATGCCGCCGCCAGCATGCCGTCGACGACCCGGAGCGGGCCATCCCTGCCCACCACGGTCACAGCGGTGCCCTGGTGCCGAGCCGCGCCCGTACCACCAGATCGTGCAGCGCCTCTTCCGCCGTGGCTCGCTCAGGCAGTGCCGAGGCGTCCTGGGCCTCCTCCAGCGTCGCGGTCATCCGCTCCACGTCCGCCTCCAGTCCCGTGACGGACGGCGACCGCCCGTGTTCGGTCTCACTCTTCGCGGCCACCAGCTCGGGCAGGTACGCCGGCCCGTACGCGTAGAGCCGCGTCAGATCGGCCTCCAGCTCCCCGGTACGCATGAGATGCGTCCCCGTGGCCAGCACGCGGAAGGTGTACAGCAGCGGCTTCAGCTCCAGGGTCTTCCCGAACAGCCGCCACTGCGTACGCGCGAACCCCAGGTAGTGGTGGGCGTGATGCCGCGTCAGGCACCCGGGGGCCAGCGCGGCGAGCTCCTCGTGGACCGGTGACGACGCGACGACCAGCGGCGACAGCAGCTGCTCCAGCACGTAGCCGTTGCGGCCGAGCAGCAGTCGGCAGAACTTGGCCAGGTCGTGCGTGACCAGGTCCATCTCCACACCGTCGCGCGTCCACATCCGCTCCAGCGTCTCCGGCCCGGTCCGCAGCCCCGCCACCTCCTCGACCGGCAGCACGTGCACGCCCCGCAGGTCGACGTCGGAGTCCACCGACGGGAACCCGTACAGGTGCGCGCCGCTCACCGTGGCGAACGCCAGCGCGTACGGCTGCTCGCCCGGGATCTCGGAGAGCCAGCCAGGCAGCCCGTTCACAGGTTCTCCTTCCGCACTCCGACCAGGAAATCCTCCACCCGGTCGCGATCCGGTGAAGCGCGCAGGACGCTCGGGGCGGCGGCCAGTTCGGCGGACAGCGCGGCCCGCCAGGCGTCGACCTCGGCCCACGGCAGCTCGCCGCGCTTGATCGCCAGCAGCCGGTCCCGGTGCGGCCCGACCTGGACGAGCGGCTCGCCGTGCCGTACCAGGTGCAGGCCGCTGAGCAGCAGCCGCATCATGTGCATGGCCTGCTTCCACTTGGGCGCGGCCGGGTCGAGGCGGCGGAACTGCGTGTCGGCGTACCCGGCGAAGGAGGCCTGCGCCCGCTCCGACACGAACGCCCCCCGCAGGTCGCGCAGCCGCCGCCCGGCCGGCGTGATCACCTCCACGATGGGGGACCACAGGCACTCGAGGACGGTGGGGTTCGCGTCGAGGGCGAGCCGGCAGAAGCGCTCGACCTCCCACGAGAACTGCTCGGGCAGCGGCCCGTCCCGGTGCGTGGCCGGTTTGTCCAGCCGCCAGAACGCGGCCGTCGGCGCCGCGAACACGCCCCGCCGGTCGGTGTCGGAGTCATCGGTCTCGAGCCCGTACGCCCGGGACCCCATGACGACGGAAAGGATCAGGTCATCGCTCACCCGAATATCTTGCGCCATGGGGCGGGTGACTGGTCTGATCGATAAGTGGGCAGTTATGGCGAGGCTTACCGGCGGAGCATCCAGCAGCCTGACGAATTCTGGGCCGAGGCGGCCCGCGGCATCGACTGGGACGTGGCGCCCGCCACCGTGGCCGGCGACGGCCGGTGGTTCCCCGACGGGTGGCTCAACACCTGTCACAACGCGCTCGACCGGCATGTGGCGGCCGGGCGCGGCGGGCAGGCGGCGCTGATCTACGACAGCCCGGTCACCGGCACCGTACGCACGTACACGTACGCCGAGCTGCTCGACGAGGTGGCGCGGACCGCGGGCATGCTGCGGGACCTCGGCGTGCGGGCCGGGGACACCGTGGTGATCTACATGCCGATGGTGCCGGAGGCGGTGGTCGCGATGCTGGCGTGCGCGCGGCTGGGTGCCGTGCACTCGGTGGTGTTCGGCGGGTTCGCGGCCAGAGAGCTGGCCGTGCGGATCGACCACGCCCGGCCCAAGGTGGTGCTGTCGGCGTCCTGCGGGATCGAGCCCACAAGGGTGGTCGAGTACAAGCCGCTGCTGGACGCCGCGCTGGAGGAGGCCGGGCACCGGCCAGATCGGTGCGTGATCCTCCAGCGGCCGCAGAGCGTCGCGCGGCTCACCGAGGGGCGCGACCTGGACTGGGCGCAGGCCGTACGCGGCGCCGGACCGGTCGCGTGCGTGAGCGTGGCGGCCACCGACCCGCTCTACATCCTCTACACCTCCGGCACGACCGGCTCGCCCAAGGGCGTCGTCCGCGACAACGGCGGGCACGCCGTCGCGCTGCACTGGAGCATGTCCAACGTGTACGGCGCCGCGCCCGGCGAGGTCTACTGGGCGGCCTCCGACGTGGGCTGGGTGGTCGGCCACTCCTACATCGTGTACGCGCCGCTGCTGGCCGGCTGCACGACCGTGCTGTACGAGGGCAAACCGGTCGGCACCCCCGACCCCGGTGCGTTCTGGCGGGTGGTGTCGGCGCACGGCGTGCGGACGCTGTTCACCGCACCGACCGCGATCAGAGCCATCAAAAAAGAGGACCCATCCGGAAATTTCGCGAGAAAGTGGGACCTGTCCGGACTGCGTTACCTGTTCCTGGCCGGCGAGCGCCTCGACCCCGACACCTACCACTGGGCGTCCGACCTGCTCGGCATCCCCGTCATCGACCACTGGTGGCAGACCGAGACCGGCTGGCCCATCGCCGCCGACTGCGTCGGCATCGAGCCGCTGCCGCTCAAGCCCGGCTCGCCCACCAAGCCCGTGCCCGGCTGGGACGTGCGCATCCTCGACGCCGACGGCAAGGACTGCCCGCCGGGAGTCGAGGGCGCGGTCACCGTCAAGCTGCCGCTGCCGCCAGGCGCGCTGCCCACCCTCTACCGCGACGAGGCCCGCTTCGCCCGCTCCTACCTGGAGCGCTACCCCGGCCACTACCTGACGGGCGACGGCGGCCACCTGGACGCCGACGGCTACCTCTACGTCATGGGCCGCATCGACGACGTGATCAACGTGGCCGGGCACCGGCTCTCGACCGGCTCGATGGAGGAGATCCTCGCCTCCCACCCCGACGTCGCCGAGTGCGCTGTGATCGGCGTGGCCGACGAGCTGAAGGGCCAGCTCCCGGTCGGTTTCGTGGTGCTCAAGGCGGGCGCGGAACGCGACCCCGGGGAGCTGGAGCGCGAGCTGGCCGCCCTGGTCCGCGAGCGCATCGGCCCCGTCGCGGCCTTCCGCCGCGCCGTGGTGGTCTCCAGGCTGCCGAAGACCCGCTCCGGCAAGATCCTGCGCGCCACGATGCGGGACATCGCCGACGGAAACCCGTACACCACTCCGTCCACCATCGAGGACCCGGCCGCGCTCCCGGAGATCGCGGAGGCCGTACAAGGAAAATGACGAGGAGCCTGTGTGATCGCGGCAGACGGCGCATGATGGGACAGCCCAGTCCCGGGAGAAGGCCATGATCGAGACTCCTAGCTACGCCGACGCCCTGCGGATTCTCGGATACAAGGACGGCAGGCTCGCCAAGGTGGTCGGGTTCGCCTCGGCCGCGGAGCGCACCGGCTGGGCGCTGGCCGGTGGCGGGCAGCTGACGGCGGGGCTGGCGGGCATGCGCGACGCCATCGTCCGCTACGGCGAGGACATCGTGGGCCGCATGCCCGAGCTGCGCGGCGGCGTCGACCGGCACACCCGCACCCAGCGCCTGGCCGCCGCGCACGCCGTGATCGTCGTCGCCGCCTACTTCGAGGCGCTCGGTGATGCCAAGCTGCCGTTCACGCTGGAGCGGCTCGACCGGACCGACCAGATCTCCCGCGGCGTGCCGACCCCCGAGCGCTTCGCCCGGCTGATGGCGGAGCTGCTCCTCGAACCGCTGCCGACGCCCGAGCCGCACCTGCCGTACGCCGAGACCCGCAAGGCCGTGGAACGTGCCTACGTGCGCATGTCCGAGGCCGTGGCCGGATACGCCGGCGGCCTGGCCATCTGGGAGGAGCTGACCGTGGACGACCAGCTCCTGCTGCCCCGGATGCTCGCCGAGGGGCCGCCCGCGCACGCGCTGCGCATCTACGACGAGGACTACCGGTCGCTGTCGCTGGACAGCCACGAGTTCGGGGTGCGCAGCCTCGTCACGGAGCGGCCGCAGCCGGCCACCGCGCTGTCGCGGGTGGCGTGGCTGCTGGCCGAGCTGGCGCCGCCCCGGGTGGGCGACCGGCCGGTGATCCATCTGGCCAGGATGGCCGCGAACGCCCTCGACCAGCCGCTCCTGCTGGCCGGCAAGCTGCCCGAGGACGTCTACCTGCCGCTGCTCGGCGAGGGTTACCTCACCCCCCGCTGCCGGGTCGCGGAGCTGACCCGCGAGGCCGCGCCCGCGCTGCGCGGCTGGTGGGAGGAGCAGCGGCTGCTGCCCGACACCGAGGCGTTCCTCGTGGGGCACCTCACCTCGCTGCGCGCCACCCAGGCGCCCCTGCTCGTGCTCGGCGAGCCCGGGTCGGGCAAGACCAAGCTGACCGAGGTGCTGGCCGCCCGGCTGGCCCGGTCGGAGTTCCTGCCGATCAGGGTGGAGCTGCAGGGCGTGACGCCGCGGGCGAGCGTCACCGAGCAGATCGAGCAGGCCATCGGCGCGGTCCTGGACGAGGAGGTGGAGTACGGCGAGCTGGTGAGGGCCGCCGACGGGGCGCAGCCGGTGATCCTCTTCGACGGCTTCGACGAGCTGGTGCAGGGCGGCGTCAACCGCTATGACTACCTCGCGCAGCTCCAGGAGTTCCAGCGCCGGGAGGCCGGTCTCGGGCGGCCCGTCGCGGTGATCGTGACCAGCCGCACGGTGGTGGCCGACCGGATCAGGTTCCCCGAAGGGCTGCTGGCGCTGGAGCTCCAGCCGTTCGAGGACGACCAGGTACGCCAGTGGCTGGACATCTGGGACCAGGCCAACCGCGCCCTGCTGGCCCGGCGCGACCTGAAGCCCCTGCCCGCCGAGGCCGCGCTCGCCCACGGCGAGATGGCCAGGCAGCCGCTCCTGCTGCTCCTGCTGGCGCTCTACGACGCCGGCGGCAACGCCCTCCAGCGCGGCACGCCGGGACCGCTCAAGCGCTCCCGCCTCTACGAGGTCCTGCTCAGGGACTTCACCGAGCGGGAGACCGGCGGGGCCCGGCGCGTGCTCATCGACCAGGAGCTGGTCATGCTCGGCACGGTGGCGCTGTCCATGCTGGCCCGCGGCCGCCAGGTCATCACCGACGAGATGCTCAACAGGGACCTGCCCGCACTCTGCCACGGCGGCGAGGACGACCTCGGCGACCTCGGCGGCGAGGACGGTCGCGTCGACTGGGCGCGCAAGGCCACCGAGCGGTTCTTCTTCGTGCGCAAGAACGGCCACGCGTTCCTGCATGCCACGTTCGGCGAGTTCCTGGTGGCCTGGCTGACCATGTACGCCCTGCGCGACCTGGACCGGAGGCGCCGCCAGGCCGGCGACGAGCCGCTCGCCCTGGTGCAGAGCGTGGACGACGACCTGCTGTACGCCGTCACGTCCCATTCGTGCCTGGCCGAGCGCGGGCCGACGGTCGGGTTCATCCTGGAGCTGCTGGACGAGCTGCCGGGCACGGTGCGTGCCCGCTGCGCGGAGCTGCTGTCGGGGCTGCTGCGGCGCTCCCTGCACGAGCGCGGCCGCCGCCACTTCACCGGCTTCCGGCCGGTACGCCACACGCTCGCCCGCCGCCTGGCCGCGTACTCGGCGAACCTCACCCTGCTCATCGTCGCCGCATCCGAGCAACCGGTCGCCGTCTCCACCATCCTCCCTGGCCCCGACTACCTGGAGCGCTGGTTCTCGCTCACCCACCTGTGGAAGGGCCAGCTCGGGGAGGAGGGCTGGAGCGGCCTGGTCACCGCACTGTCGGCGCAGCGGGTGGTCGAGGGAGGCAGGGAGGACGTGGTGCTCGGCGGCACGGAGGGCTCCGGCCTGGGCGACGTCGTCGCCGCCGTCGCCACCGGCCACGGCCCGCGCCACCGGCGGCTGCTCGACCTGCTGCTGCGCGCGCTGGGGGAGGGGCGGACCCTGCCGTACCGCGATCGGGTGGGGATCCTGGAGGAGCTGCTGCGGACGGTGGGGGTCAGGTCGCCGGCCATGTACCGGGCGGCCGGGGCGATGTGGGCGGAGAGCGGCGCCGACCACGCCGAGCTGCGGCCGCTCCTGCACGCCATGCTCGCCGACCCGGCCGACCGCCGGGCGGCCTGGGAGCAGCTCGTCAAGGCAGGCATTCCGGAGACGGCGCTCTGGGACATCCACCAGAGCACCCAGGTCAGAGAGCGGACGGATCCACCGGCAGCTCCACGATGATCGTCAGCCCGCCCTCGTCCCTGGGCCTGGCCGTGACCGTGCCTCCGTGGGCCTCGGCGATCACCCGGACGATCGACAGGCCCAGCCCACTGCCCCGGTCCGAGCGCAGCCGGTCGCCGTGCAGCCGCCGGAACGGCTCGAAGATCGTCTCGATCTCGTAAGGCGGGACCTGCAGCCCCGTGTTGGCCACGACCAGCTCCACCTGCTCGGCCCGCCACCGCGTCGTCACCCACACCTCGCCCCCGGGGTGGTTGTGCCTGATCGCGTTCTCCACCAGGTTCTGCACCAGGCGCTCGACCAGCACCGCCTCGCCCGCCGTCGGGGCGGAGTCCAGCAGCCGGTGCGTGGTCAATTCGCGCCCGTCAGCCTCTTCCGCTGCCTGGTCCAGCACGTGCTCGGCCACATCCCTGAGGTCGAACGGCCGCCGGTCCAGCACCGCCTGCTCGCCCTCGGTGAGCGCCAGCAGGCCGTCGATGAGGCGCTCGTGGCGGGCGTTGACCAGCAGCAGCGACTCGCCCAGGCGCTTGACGTCCTCGGTGGCGTCCGGTCTGCGCACCGCCACGTCCACCAGCGTCCGGTTGATCGTGAGCGGGGTGCGCAGCTCGTGCGAGGCGTTGGCGACGAAGCGGCGCTGGCCGTCGAACGAGCGGGCCAGCCGGCCGAGCATCGTGTCGAAGATGTCGGCCAACTCCTTGACTTCGTCGCGCGGGCCCTGGTGGCCGATGCGCTCGGTGAGGTCGTGGCTCTGGGCCACCCGGCGGGCGGTCTCGGTGACGCTCTTGACCGGCCGCAACACCCACCCGGAGGCCCGCCACCCCAGCCCCAGGGCCCCTATCGCGCCCGCCGCCACGATCAATGCGCCGACGTTGCGGACGTCGGTGAGGGTGTCGCGCTGGTAGAAGGCGCGGACCTGCAGCGCCCGCGCCCGCGCGACCTCGTAGTGGTCCTCGTACCGGTAGAAGACCCCGCGGTTGTGGACGGTGATGTAGTCGGGGGTGAGGATGTCGGCGCGGTATTCGAGGGTCGACCGCACGACGAAATAGACCCCTGCCAGGACCAGGCCGCCGAGCACCAGGAACACCCCGGCGGAGGCCAGGGCGAAACGGAGGCGGACGCTCATGGGATGCGGTACCCCGATCCCGGCACGGTCTCGATGACCTGGGGCTCGCCGAGCTTCTTGCGCAACTTCATCATCGTCGTGCGCACCGTGTTCGTGAACGGGTCGATGTGCTCGTCCCACACCTTCTCCAGCAGGGTCTCCGCCGAGACCACCGCACCCTGGGCACGTAATAACTCGGCCAGCACGCCGAACTCCTTGCGCGCCAGCGGCACGTATCGGCCGTCGCGGAAGACCTGCCGGTGCGCCCAGTCCAGCCGCACGCCCGCCCGCTCCAGCATCGGCGGATCCGCCGCCCTGGCGCGGCGGCCGAGCGCGTGCACCCTGGCCACCAGCTCCTCGAACGCGAACGGCTTCGGCAGGTAGTCGTCGGCCCCGAGCGACAGCCCCGCCACTCTGGATCGCACGTCGGCGGCCGCGGTCAGCATGAGCACCCGCACCAGCCGGCCCCGCTCGACCACGGCCTTGCACACCTCGTCGCCGTGCACCACCGGCAGGTCCCTGTCGAGGATCAGCACGTCGTAGTCGTGCACGTCCAGCCGCTCCAGCGCCGCGTCCCCGTCGTAGGCGACGTCGACGGCCAGCGCCTCGCCGCGCAGGCCCTCCGCGATCGAGTCGGCGAGCATCCGCTCGTCCTCGGCGACCAAAACCCGCACCACGCCCCCAAAAGATCGTAAATGCCTGGCAGTCTCGCGCGATCGGTATAACGCGGGCATAACCACAATCCGTGACGTTCAGGTTATCGGCCACCCGCTGGACTGACGCCCCGCAGGCCGGGATCCGCCCGGCCCTCCCAGGGGGAAGTCATGGCGTCCACGCTCGCACGACCGCGCCTCGAACCTCGCGCCACCGCCCCGGCGCGCGATCATCGCCTGTTCGCGGTCATGCTTCTGCTCGCCGCCGCACTGCGTGTCCTGGTCATGCTCGGTTACGACACGGCGCAGCTCTATTGGTACGACTCGTTCACGTACCTGGACACGGCCGTGCACCTGCGGCCGGCAGGGGCCTTCCACCCAGCGGGCTACTCCTGGTTCCTGTGGGCCCTGCGGCCGTTCCGCAGCGTGGAGCTGATCGCGGGCGTGCAGCACGCGATGGGGCTGGGCGTCGGCTTGCTGATCTACGTGCTGCTGCGCCGCCGGTCGTTGCCCGGCTGGGGCGCCGGACTGGCGGCGGCGCCGGTGCTGTTCGACCCGGCGTTCGTCCGCCTCGAGCACGCCGTGCTGTCGGACATGCTGGTCATCTTCCTCATCATGGCCGCCCTGCTCCTGCTCATGTGGCGGCGCGAGGTGTCCACGCGGGCGGCCGTGGCGGCCGGACTGCTTCTCGCGCTGGCGGGCCTGACCCGGACCGCTGCCGTGCCCCTGATCGGCCTGGCCGCGCTTTACCTGCTGTCGCGCCGCGCCTCGTGGCGGCAGGCCGTGGCCCTGGCGGTGGCGGGCGCGTTGCCGCTGCTGGCCTACGCCGGCTGGTACGCCCAGCACCACGGCAGGTTCGCGCTGAGCGGTTCGGACGGCGTCGCCCTGTGGGCCCGCACCATGACGTTCGCCGACTGCTCGACCATCGAGCCGCCCCGGGAACAGGCCGCGCTCTGCCCGAACGGCACGGTACTCGACGCCGCCTCCGAGTACGTCTGGGACCCACGAGCGTCGCTCAACCGCCTGCCCGGCGACCGGTTCACCCACAACGACCTGGCCCGGTCCTTCGCGCTCAGGGCCATCGCCGCCCAGCCTCTCGACTACCTGCGCGAGGTCGCCAAGGACGTCTCGCTCGCCTTCACCTGGCAGCCCGTCGCCCATCCCGCGCGGGTGAGCCCGGCCACGAACTTCCCGCGAGGCTCATGGCGGCTCCCGGAGGAACACGCCCTCATCGGCAAGGTCCGGCGGGAGTTCGACACGGACATCCGGGGCATGAGCTCCGTCGAGCCCTACGCCTCGATTCTGGCCGCCTACCCGTACCCGTGGTTCCTCCACGGCACCCTCTTCGGCGTCCTGCTCCTGGTGGGCGGGGCGGGCGTGGTGGCGCGCCCGCGCCCGGTGCTGCTGCCGTGGTCGTTCGCGGTGTTCCTGCTCGTCGCGCCGGTGGCCGCGCTGGACTTCGACCACCGCTACGTCCTGCCCGCCATCCCGGTCGCCTGCGTGGCTGCCGCGCTGGCCGTACCCGGCCTGCTGCGGAGGCGGTATCACGCGGCGGGGCAGGAGCGCACTACCGTGCGGACAATGGCCGCGCGGTCGCGGACGGGCTCGCCGTGACCGCCGGGGTCATCACCGCCGCGGCTACGATCATGTTCTGCGTGTTCGCCGCTTTCGGCACGTTCGACGATCGCGCGCTGCGCATCATGGGCGTGGGACTGGCCGCTGCGGTGCTGGTGGACGCCACTGTTGTGCGGCTGGTTCTGGTGCCTGCGGCCATGGAAGTGCTTGGTGAGCGCAACTGGTGGTTCCCGGTCCTGACCTTTCGGAGGCTGACACTCCGGCGGAATGTTACGTAATATCCGAACATCACGAGCGTTGGGGGCGCCAGGGTGCCAGGACAGAGCGTGGGTGTGGTCGTCGATCCGGGAGTATCCCCGGAGGTCGCCGGGTTGCTACGTGCCAATGCCCCGCTGCTGTCGAGGATCAGAGCCGGGTGGGTGCCCCCTGCCGCCGCCGTGCTCCTGCCGCGCCGCAGAAGCCCCTCCAGCGCCCTGCTGCTGGCCGCCACCCCCGTGGTGATCGCTCTCATGGCCGTGCTGCTCGCCTCGCCGTTCGCGGCGGCCGGGTTCGTGCTGCTCGGCACGTACGTCTTCATCGTCCTCGTCAAGATCGCCTCCATGAGCGAGGTGCCCGAGGACGACCGGCCGCACGAGCGCCACGTGTACGAGCAGGCCCGCTGGTACGACGGCCGCTACCTCCTGGCCGAGGACTTCGACCAGGAGGCCAGGGTCGTGCTGACCAGGGCGCAGCGGGCCATCGGCTCGGTGCTGCGGTCCCACGTCAACGCCGAGGGCCTGCTCGACGACGCGCGCAACGCCTTGATGCTGCCCGCGCAGGAGTGGGAGATCGCCCGCCTGCTCGCCAAGCTGTCCGCGCTGCGCGGCGAGCACAAGGAGCTGCTGGCCAGGGGCATCGCGCCGGAGGTCGCCGCGGTCGTCGAGCCGCTCGAACGGGCCCTGGCCAACAGCGAGGCCGCCGTCGTCGCCCGGGTCGAGGCGCTGGAACGTTACGCCGGGCACGTCGCCGAGGCCGAGCGCGCCTACCACGCCCGCGGCCAGATCGAGGAGCTGCGCTCCCGGCTGCCGCGCTACGAGGAGCTGCTGGCCGAGTCGGGGGCCGACTCGCTGGCCGTCCCCGAGATCGAGCGGCTGGCCGAGGACGCTGACATGCTGGAGCGCACGTTACGGCGCAGCGTCAGGTCCGCGCACGAGGCGTTCCGCTACCTGGAAGGCTGACACTCGGACAGACCGGCACATAGGATCAGTAACGTGCCCGGTCGTCATGCGAAAGTGATAGTCGATCCGGAGGTGCCCGACGACGTCGCGGCGCTCTTACGTGACAACCACAGGCTCCTCGCACGCATCCACCTCGGCTGGGCCCCCGAGCACAAGCGTCCCCGTCCTGCCGTCGGCCTGGTGACCAGGGCGGCGGCCACCGTGACGGCCGTGGCGGCCATCGTGTACGGCCTCGACCTCTTCCGCGCCGGACGCTACACCCCCTTCGTCGTGATCATGACCGGCGCCGCGCTGCTGATCGTCGCCATCCTCCTCAGGCCCAGGCCCGACGCCGAGGTGGAGCGGCGCCACGCGCTCGAACGCGACGTCTACGACAAGAGCCGCGAGTACCACGGCCGGTACGTCCTGCGCGAGCACCTCGACGAGCCCGCCCGCACCCTCATGACCCGCGCCCAGGCGGCCGTCGAGCAGGTCATGGAGTCCGGCGTCAACGCCGAGGGCCTCCTGGACGACGCGCGCAACGCCGTGATGCTGCCCGTCCAGGAATGGGAGATCGCCAGGCTGCTGGCCAAGCTGTCCGAGCTGCGCGCCGAGCATCAGGAGGTCGTCGCCGAGGGCGTCACCCCTGAGGTGGCCGCCGTGGCCGAGCCGCTCGCCCAGGCGCTCGACAGCAGCAACCGGGCCGTGCTCGCCCGCGTCGAGGCGCTGGAACGTTACGCCGGGCACGTCGCCGACGCCGAGCGCGCCTACCGCGCCAGGCACCAGATCGAGCGCCTCAGCGCCAGGCTCCCGCGCTACGAGGAGCTCCTCGCCGAGTCGGGCGCCGGCGGATCCGCCGTACCGGAGCTCGGCCGATTGTCGGACGACGCCGGCCGCCTTGAGCAGGCGCTACGCGACAGCGTCAGTTCAGCACACGAGGCTTT
Source organism: Nonomuraea basaltis (assembly GCF_005893125.1). Classification (GTDB taxonomy): domain Bacteria; phylum Actinomycetota; class Actinomycetes; order Streptosporangiales; family Streptosporangiaceae; genus Nonomuraea; species Nonomuraea basaltis. The sequence continues at coordinate 28,846 of NZ_VCJS01000020.1, forward strand.
TCGCCACCTTAGGGGGTGACTTCGCTTAGTATCCGATTTCGTGGCGGATGTGGTGGTAGACCCCGGAGTGCCGCCGGACGATGCGCAGCTGCTGAGAGAAAGCCGGCGGGTGCTCATCAAGATGCGCCAGGGCTGGGTGCCCCAGGCGCGGCGGCCCCTCTCAGGCAGGAACTGGCGGATGGTGGCCGGCTTCGCCACCGTGGCCTTCTTCGGGCTGCTGCTCGGTTTAGGCTCCTCGGGCAGAGGGCTCGGGCTGCTGATGCTCGTGCTCTTCGGCATCCCCCTCATGATCGTGCTGTTCGTCCGCAACGACCTGCCGGACGAGGACGAGGTGGAGGACTTCGAGCGCGACATCTACGAGCAGCTGCGCTGGTACGAAGGCCGCTTCGTGCTCACCGACGACCTCGACGAGTCCTCCAGGAGGCTGCTCACCCGCGCCCAGCGGGCGATCGCCACCGTGACCGGCTCCCGGGTCAACGCGGAGGGCCTGCTCGACGACGCGCGCAACGCCGTGATGCTGCCCGCCCAGGAGTGGGAGATCGCCCGCCTGCTGGCCAAGCTGTCGGCGCTGCGGGACAAGCACAGGGAGACCGTCTCGCGGGGGCTCACGCCCGAGGTGGAGGCCGTGGCCGCGCCGCTGGGGAGGGCGCTCGACAGCAGCGAGGCCGCCGTGGTCGCCCGGGTCGAGGCGCTGGAACGTTACGCGGCCAACGTCACCGAGGCCGAGCGCGCCTACCGCGCCCACCACCAGATCGAGGAGCTGCGCAGCCGGCTGCACCAGTATGAGGAGCTGGTGGCCGAGACCGGGGCCGACGGGTTCGCCGTACCGGAGCTGGAGCGGCTGGCCGCGGACGCCGATCTGCTGGAGCAGGCGCTGAGGCGGAGCGTGAGCTCCGCCCACGAGGTCTTCCGCTATCTGGACCCGGCGCCGCCGAAAGAGCCCGGCGACGAAGCCTGAGCCCCGCCGCGGGCGGCCTCCAGGAGCACGTCGCACAGGGCGTCGGCGGCGTCCACGCGGCCCAGCTTCGCCGCGGCCTGCGCCATCGCCGCCCGCAGCCCCGGATCGGCCAGCAGCGGCATCAGCTCGGCCAGCAGCTGCTCGGCCGACGGACGCGGCTCCAGCAGCGCGCGGGCCGCACCCGCCTCGGCCAGGTAGGCCGCGTTCTTGCGCTGCTCGTCGCCGCCGGTAGGGATCAGCGGGATCAGCACGGCGGGCTTGCCGATGGCGGTCAGCTCCGACACGGTGCCGGCCCCGCTGCGCGCGATCACCACGTCGGCCGCCGCGAACAGGTCGGCCAGCTCCCCGCCCACGTACGGCACCGGATGGTAGCGGTCGGCCAGGTCGGCGGGCACTTCGACGGCCCGCATCTGGTCGATCCAGGCCGGCCCGCACTGGTGCACGACCTGCGCGTGCGGCAGCAGCCGCGGCAGGATCTCCGCGATCAGCGTGTTGATCTGCTTGCTGCCCTGCGCGCCGCCGGTCACGTAGATCAGCGGCACCTCGAACGTCAGCCCGAACAGGTCGTACGCCGCCGCCCGGTTCCCCTGCAGCAGCTCCGGCCTGATCGGGTTGCCCGTCACCACGGCCTTCTTCCTGGCCGACGCGGGCAGGTAGGCGAGCGACGACTCGTGCGACAGTGCGATCCTGGTCGCCAGCCTGGCCAGGATCCGGTTCGCCAGCCCCACCACGGTCGTCTGCTCGTGCATGACCAGCGGCCGCCGGATCAGCTTGGCCGCCACCCCGATGGGCACCGCCACGTAACCCCCGGTCGACAGCACCACGTCGGGCAGGTAGCGGGCGGCGTGCACGATCGCCTGGCACACCCCCACGGGGATGCGGAACACGTCGGCGATGTTGGTGCCGAGCTCCTTGAGGTTCGGGCGGCGGCGCAGCTTCCCCGTGGTGATCGCCTTGAACGGGATGCCGTGCTCGGCCGTGATCCTGGCCTCCAGGCCGTTGGCCGTGCCCACCCAGAGCACGTCGTGCGGCACCTGACGTCGCTGGACGGCCGACAGGGTCGTCAGGGCCGGATAGGTGTGACCACCGGTGCCGCCGCCGGTGATCAGCAGTCGCAGGGTTCGTGACATGCGATCAGAGTATTGCCGCGCAGCGGAAACCGGTGTGCCCGGTCGAGGAGTCCGGTGTGTTGGAGGTGCGGGCGGCCACCCGGTAGCGGTTGCAGTAGGAGTCGTGGCACAGGTATGAGCCGCCGCGGATCACCTTCGCCGTGCCCTCCGCGGGCCCGGCCGGGTTGTCGGCGTACGGCTCCCACGTCGTGCCCCACCAGTCGGCGGTCCACTCCCACACGTTGCCGGCCACGTTGTACAGGCCGTATCCGTTCGGCTGGAACGACTTGACCGGCATCGTGCCCTTGCTCGGCGCGGCCGGGAAGCGGCCCTGCCAGATGTTGCACCGCTGCCGCCCCTTGGGAGCCAGCTCGTCGCCCCACGGGTACCGCTTGCGCTCCAGCCCGCCGCGGGCCGCCATCTCCCACTCCGCCTCGGTGGGCAGCCGCTTGCCGGCCCACGCGGCGTACGCGGTGGCGTCGTTCCACGACACGTGCACGACCGGGTGGTTCTGCCGGTCGCCGATCGCCGATCCTGGACCCTCCGGCGAGCGCCACGTGGCCCCCTCCACGCCTGCCCACCAGGGCGCCCCCGGCACGGTGGCGTCCATCACGCCGCCCGTGGCGAACCGCGCGAACACGAACGACCAGCCGATCCGCTCGGCCTCGGTGACATATCCGGTCTCCTTGACGAACGTGGCGAACTGCGCGTTCGTCACGCACGCCGGATCGATCACGAACGGGTCCAGCCGCACCTCCCGGACCGGCCCCTCGCCGTCCTCGGGCCGGCCGTCGGGGTCGTCGCCGCCCATGAGGAACGTGCCGCCGGGAACGCGCGCCATCCCGCGCGGCGGCGTCCGCCGCCGCACCATGATCTCGGCGGGCTCCTGGTAGGGCCCGGGGGCGGCGTCCCTGCTCGGACCACAACAAGCGCTCAAAGATCCCCCCACACGTGTCACGACACCAAGGAAGGGTAGTGCCTGGAGCGTGCCGACCATCACCCGGCCGCCTCGGTTCACGCCCGCGCAGACGCTCGCCCCGGCGGCCATACTGGCGCTGCCCGCCGTCGCGCAGGGCCTCATCATGCGCCGCCCCCTCGCGGTGCGGCTCGCCGGGCTCGCCGACGCCGCCTACCGGTCGCCCGCCCTGCTCGCATGCGGACTCCGTTTCACCCTGAAACCGGCAGAACGGTAGCTTTTTCCCATGCGACTCGGCGTGCTGGACATCGGCTCGAACACCGTCCATTTACTGGTCGTCGACGCCCACCGTGGCGCCCGCCCCATACCCGCCTACTCACACAAGGAGGGGCTCCGTCTGACCGAGTACCTCCGCAAGGACAACAGGTTGGCGGAGGAGGGCGTCGAGCGGCTGTGCGCCTTCGTCGAGGAGGCCGTTCACCTGGCGGAGGACAAGGGGGTGGAGGACCTGCTGGCCTTCGCCACCTCCGCCGTGCGCGAGGCGGCCAACGGCGAGCAGGTGCTCGCGCAGGTCGAGGAGCGCTGCGGCGTCAAGATCGAGGTGCTGTCCGGGCGCGACGAGGCCAGACTGACGTTCCTGGCCGTGCGCCGGTGGTTCGGCTGGTCGTCGGGGCGGCTGCTGGCGTTCGACATCGGGGGCGGCTCCCTGGAGATCGCCGCCGGCGTCGACGAGGAGCCCGACGTTGCCGTGTCGCTGCCGCTGGGCGCCGGGCGGCTGACCCGCGACTGGTTCACCGCCGACCCGCCGCCCGCCGAGGAGGTGCGCAAGCTCCGCAGGCACGTACGCACCGAGATCGCCCGCACGGTCGGCGACATCGTCAGGAACGGCGAGCCCGACCGCGCGGTGGCCACCTCCAAGACCTTCAAGCAGCTGGCCAGGATCGCCGGGGCGGCGCCCTCCAGCGACGGCCCGTACGTCCCGCGCTCGCTGTCCCGGCAGGACATGGCCGACTGGGCGGTCAAGCTCACCACCATGGACGCGGCCGAGCGGGCGCAGCTGTCCGGCGTGTCCGAGGGCAGGGCCGCGCAGCTCGCGGCGGGGGCGTTGGTGGCCGACGCGGCCATGGACCTGTTCGAGGTGGACCGGCTGGAGGTGTGCCCATGGGCGCTGCGCGAGGGAGTGATACTGCGCCGCCTCGACCTCCTGCCCGGACGTCACGACCAGTCCACCACTGGGTCCGAGTAAGAGTGATATATCCCTAAAAAATCGGCATTGAAAAATCGGCATAACCTCCTGGTGGGTGGGCACTTTCCGGCCAATGTTGGATGTTCTCGGCACCATAGGGTCGTTGGTGGTCGTCCTGCTGCTCGTCGCCCTGGCCACGCTCGTCATCTCGGCGTTCGCCCTGATGACGTTCGCGGCCATGGCAGGGTCGATGACCAACTGGCGCAGGATGTGGCGGCGGCTGACCCGCCGGCAGGCGCGGCTGAGGCTGAGGCTCAGCGGAAGCGCGGTGCCCGAACGGCGGCGGGCGGAGCTGAGCGGGAGCACGCCCCGGCTCAGGCGGCGCTTCCGGCTCGGCGGTGCGGCGGCGCGGAAACGCCGGCGCCTCGGCCCGGCCCCGCGCCGCTCCGCGCCCCGCGACCACCGGCCGGCGGAGCGGGGTTCGAAGCTCTGGCTCGGGTGGCCATGAGGGGTGAGCTCAGGTGGTCATGAGCTGCGGCCCGGCCGATCCTGGCGCGTACCGCAGGCGCTTTTCCAGGCTGACCATAGCCCCGTTCTCACGTTTGTTGGTGAACTGGATGTCGTCGGCGAGCGCGCGCATGATCTGCAGTCCTCGCCCGTGCTCGGCGCCGGGCTCGGGATCGATCACCTTGCGCGGGTCGAAGCCGTTCCCCGTGTCGACGACCCTGATGACGCACAGGTGATCGTGGACGGCGGCGCTGACGGTGTACTCGTCGCCGGGCGCCGCATGCTTGATCACGTTGGCGCAGGCCTCGGTGAGCATGAGCTCGATGTCGTCGCGGATCTGCCGCTCGACGCCCAGCGACCGCAGCGTGCCCTCCAGCATCTGCCTGATCATGGGGACGCTCGCCGCATCCCTGGGCAGCCGGAGCGCTATCGTGGCCTCCACTGCGCCTCCTCCCGTCTGGATGCGTGGGAGCCCCCTGCCCCCGATCCGATGCCCCAACCGTCCCTTTCGGGATCAGGAGTCCGGAAAGGCCACGAACTGCCGCAGGGAGCGGTTTGTGCACCTACAGGTCCAGGAGCCGCCTGGCCACCTCCATGGACGCCTTGTCGATCTCGTCCTCGGTGAGGTCGCCCCGCGCCGGATCGGCCGCGTGCAGCCACTTGCCCGCGTGCAGCGCGAACAGCGCCAGCGACCGGCTGATCCGCTCCACCGGCGTGGCCCCGGGCTCGCTCATCTCCGTCGTCAGCGCGAGCATCGTCTCGCGCATCCTGGCGAGCTTCGGATGGTTGCGCAGCGCCGTCTGGTTGCGCTCCAGGAACCTGGCCACCTCCAGATGGCGGGGATGCCGGAGGTTCTGGGCGTAGCGCTCGAGCAGCTCGCGGCGCATCTCCGGCGTCTTCGGCTGGGTTTTCACCCAGTCGAGCAGTTCCTCGATCTCGGCGACGCGGAGGTCGACCAGGCTCGCGACGATGTCGTCCTTCGTCTTGAAGTGGTAGTAGAGGGCCGCCTTCGTCACGCCGAGCTCCTCGGCGATCTCTCGCAGTGAGGTCGCCTCGTACCCCTGCTCGGTGAAGAGCCTCAGCGCGATCTCCTGGATCCGGGTTCGCGTGTCTTCCCGCACTTTGCACCTATTCCGACTTGACGGCCGACAAGTAAGTATTTACCTTATTCTATGCTTGCCGGGCGGCAAGTAAGCAAGATCTTCATGCATGGGGGTGTGTGGTGGCGGAGGCAATCGGGCGGCGCCGCGAGGTCATGGTCGTCCTGCCGGGGCTGATGCTGGCGATGGCCCTGGCGATGCTGGACAACATGATCGTGGGCACGGCCATGCCACGCATCGTGGGGGAGCTCGGGGGCCTGTCGCAGCTGTCGTGGGTCGTCACGGCGTACGTGCTGGGCACGACCGTCTCGACCCCCATCTGGGGGAAGATCGGCGACCTGTACGGCCGCAAGACCATCTTTCTCATCTCGATCGTCATCTTCATGATCGGCTCCGCGCTCTGCGGCATGGCCGGCTCGTCGCTGCTCGGCGGACCGGACGGTGGCATGGCCGAGCTGATCGCGTTCCGCGCGATCCAGGGGCTCGGCGCGGGCGGCCTGATCGTGAACGTCATGGCCATCATCGGCGACCTGGTGCCGCCCCGCGAGCGCGGCCAGTACCAGGGCATCATGGCCGGCGTCATGTCGCTGGCGATGATCGCGGGCCCGCTCGTCGGCGGCTTCATCACCGACCACCTCGACTGGCGCTGGGCCTTCTACGTGAACCTGCCCGTCGGCGCGGTCGCCCTGTTCCTCATCGTGGCGAACCTGCGCCCGCCCAGGCTGCACAGCAAGGTGCGCATCGACTGGGCGGGCGCGATCCTGCTGTCGATCAGCATCACCGCGATGGTGCTCGTCACCACCTGGGGCGGCAACGAGTACGCGTGGGGCTCCTGGCAGATCCTCGGCCTGGCCGCGCTCGCCGTGCTCACGCTGGGCGTGTTCGTGCTGGCCGAGCGGAAGGCCGCCGAGCCGATCATGCCGCTGCAGCTGTTCCGGATCCGCAACTTCACGCTGATCTCGGCCATCGGCTTCCTGCTCGGCTTCGCCATGTTCGGCATGATCAACTTCCTGCCGCTTTTCCAGCAGACGGTGCAGGGCGCCAGCGCCACCAACTCCGGCCTGCTGCTCCTGCCGATGATGGGCGCCGCCATGGTGGTGTCGCTGTTCGTGGGCAAGGCCATCACCACCACGGGCAAGTACAAGATCTATCCGGTGATCGGCGGCGTCGGCATGGCGGTGGGCACGTGGCTGCTGTCCACGATGGGCGTCACCACCCCCGCGTGGCTGACCGGCGTCTACATCGCGGTGCTCGGCCTGGGCATGGGCTTCCTCATGCAGACCACCATGCTGATCGCGCAGAACAGCGTGGAGCAGCGCGACCTGGGCGTCGCCAGCAGCGCGAGCACGTTCTTCAGGTCGATCGGCGGCGCGTTCGGCGTCTCGCTGTTCGGCGCGATCTTCAACAACAACCTGCTGTCGGAGCTGACCGCCAGGGTCGGGCCGGAGGCGGCGGAGAAGATCGTCACGGGCGGCGGCAGGATGGACCCCGCGGCGCTCGCCCAGCTGCCGGCACAGCAGCGCACCGGGGTGCTCGAGTCGCTGGCCACCTCGATCTCCGGCGTCTTCTGGTGGGCGATCGCGTTCGCGATCGTGGTGCCGGTGCTGGCGGCGTTCATCAAGGAGATCCCGCTGCGCGGCGCCGGACCGGTGGACGCCGCCGCCTCCGCCGCCGACGAGGCCGTCACCCCGGCGGCAGGGTGAACAGCTGGTCGAGCGCGGTCATCTTGAACAGGCCGCGCAGGTAGGGCGTCAACGCCACCACCTGCACCACGGCGTCGGCGTCCGCGGCCCGCAGCTGGAGGCGCACGAGCGCGGCCAGGCCTGAGGAGTCGATGAAGGTGAGCGCCGACAGGTCCACGTCGATCCTGCTGTAGCCCTCGGCGAACGTCAGGGCCGCGAGCTGGGACACCGAGTCGTGGTCGAGGTCGCCGCTGAGCGCGAGTGCGACGATCGTCGCGCCGGGCGCGGCGACCTCGATGCGCAATGGCATCCTGTCGAGCACGGGACACAGCTTAGCGAGCGGCGCGCAGCCCGCGGAAAGCAGGGCGAAAGCGGGAGGCGGACCGGCAGGCGAAAATGGGAGGCGCGCCGCGGGCGATCGGTGGACAATCCACCCCATGCACACCATCAGGCGGCCCCGGTTGGAAGACGCCGCGGCCATTCACGAGCTTGTCGCGGCCTATGACACCTCGGTGATCGGCCGGCCGGACATGACTCTGGACGACATCGCCGACGAGCTGGTCGAGCCCGGCTTCGACCGCGACAAGGACGGCTGGCTGGCGTACGACGCCGACGGCACCCTCGTGGCCTGGGCCTGGGCGTGCGCCAACGGCGACAGCGACCTGGTGGAGATCGAAGTGATCACCCGTCCGGGTGTCGAGGGGCTGGCGGATGAGCTGCTGGGCACGGTGACCGGGCGTGCCCGCGAGCTGGCCGCCGAGCGCGGCCACGACGGGGTCACGGCGGACCTCGGCATCTACCGCGTCGACCAGGCCAAGCAGGTTCTGGCCAAGGCGCACGGGTTCGAGCCCGCCACCAGCTTCCACCGCATGCGCATCGACCACGAAGGCCCGGTGGAGCCGCCCGCCGTACCGGCCGGGGTCACGCTGCACACCGGGGAGAGCGAGGAGGTGCGGCGCGAGGCTCACCGGGTGCAGCAGGAGGGGTTCGCGCAGCACTTCGGCTTCGTCAAGGCCGACTACGAGCAGTGGTACGAGCGCCGGCAGGCGCAGAGCGTCACCGACTGGAGCCAGCTCACGCTCGCCCGGCTCGACGGGCGGCCGGCGGCGGTGCTGATCGGCACCAACCAGTTCCTGGCCGACGAGGACTGCGGATACGTGCTCACGCTCGCCGCACTGCCCGAGTTCCGGGGGCGGGGGCTCGGGCGGTTCCTGCTCCGCAACGCCTTCGCCGCCGACGCCGCCCGCGGGCGCAAGGGCACGATCCTGCACGTGGACTCCAACAACACCACGCCGGCGTTGGGGCTGTACGAGTCGGCGGGGATGCGCCCGGTCATGGTCATCGACGTCTGGCGCCGCCGCCTCTGACCGTTTCGGTGCCCCGCGCACAGCCCCACCCTGCTCAGCGCCCCATGCCGGCGCGCCCCACGACGCACCGCCCCGCGCCCGGCCTGCCCGGTCCGGCGTGCACGCCCTAATGCCTGCATGCCCTGCGGCGCGTCTGCGGTCTGCGGCATCCCGCGCCGTTGGGGCCGGTCCGGCGGACGGCGGGTTAGACGCGGTGCCGGGACAGGTGCTCCAGCACCGACTGGTTGGCCTCCCACCCGTCCGGGAACTTCACCGGCACCCCCAGTTGCACCGGCTCCGCCGACGGATGGGCGTCCAGCAGTTCGGCGATCCCCGCCCGGGCCACCACCACGCACGCGTGCCGGTGCCGCGAGGCCAGCACGCACAGCCGTCCCGACTCCAGGTGGAAGGCCGTCGCGTCGCGGCGCCCCGACAGCGGGTGCAGCACGATCGTCACGTCGTACTCGCGCCCCTGCAGCCGGTTCGCGGTGTCCACGGTGATCTCCGGCGGCAGCCCGGCGGCGCGGATCGCCGCCACCTGGTCGCGGTGCGCGGCCCCGACCGCGATCCGGTCCGCCGTCACCGGCCCCTCGCCCTGCTCGCTGCTCGCCACCGCCCCCCGCTGCAGCAGCCGCTCGGCCAGCTGCGCGACCGCCCGCACGGCCTCCCCGTCGGTACGGACGGTGTGCCGGTTCGGCAGCTCCAGCAGCGCCCACCCCGACCGGGCCGCCTCCTCCAGCGCACGGTCGTGCACGGTCCCCATGCCGCCCGTGACCAGCTCAAGCCGCCGATCTCCATGGCCGGTCCCCGACCGGAACCCGGTGAACGGGTAGAACGCCTGCGACACCACGGGCGCCGCCGACGCCGGCAACCGCCACGACACCGGCAACCGGTGTACGGGCAGGTCCGGGTTGTGCCGCAGCAGCACCGCCACCGCGCTCTGCAAGGGGTCCCACGACAGCCCCGACCAGCGGTCGCCGTCCACGATCGAGAACGGGTCGAGCTGCCCCGGATCGCCCACGAACAGCGCCCGCTCGAACAGCCCCGCGATCCGCAGCAGCTTGTCCGAGCGCATCTGGTACGCCTCGTCCACGATCGCCCACGGCCACACCCGGTCGCCGATCCACGCCCACTTGTCGGCCGTGGCGATGACGATGTCCGGGTCGCCGAGGTCCTGGATCCTGGTGCCGAACCGGACGCCGGGCAGCTCCAGCATGCGCAGCGGCGGCACGTACCCGCTCGCCGACAGCCGTCCCACGGTCAGGCGCGGGTGCTTGCCGGAGATCCTGGCCACCAGATCGTCGACCTGCTCGTTCGTCTGGGCGACGATCATCAGCGGCTCGCCGGTGGCCGCGATGTGCGCGGCGGCGCGTACGACGAGGGTGGACTTGCCCGCCCCCGGCGGCGAGTCGACGACCACGCCCCGATGCCGGGGCAGGTCGGCCAGCACGTTCGCGATGACCTGCTCCGGGCTGCCGGTCACGACCACTCCTCCTGGGCGTCCTCGTCGTCGGGAACGTACTCCTGCGGCGGCCCGCCGTGCGTCCACGGCGTGGCCTCGGAATCGGGCAGGTTGGGCGAGCCCTGGAAGTCGTCGGTGAGCGAGGTGTAGCAGACCCGCTCGCCGACCTCGGGCACGGCGCCGGGCGTGGCCGTCTTGCCCCGGCCCATGCCCTTGGTGATCTTCACGGTGACCAGGCCGCCGTCCGCGGACACCAGCTCGGCGCCCTGGGTCCGGCGCTGCGGAGTGCCGAGCGACGTGCCGGGCGCGAGACGTACCGGGTCGTCGGTCTTGATCACCACTAGCGGCCGGAGCTTGCGTGAGCGGCCCTCGCCCTCGACGTTGTCCGGGACGGTCTCGATCACCTCGCCCGCGAACGCCTCACCGGTGATCCGGTACTCGGCCATGACCAGCGGGTCGTCGTAGGCGCGCTGCACGTCGTACGCGGCCTGGGCGCGCTCCATGCGGGCCAGCTTGGCGGCGGCGGCGACCGCGCCGTCCCGGCGGGCCTGCGGCGGCGACCCCTCGGCGACGTGCGCCGCCATCCCGCTGAACGAGCCGCGGTCCTGCTCCCACCGTTGCGCCACGCTCGCGCCCGCCTCCAGGCCGGCCAGCAGGTCGATCGCCTGCCACATGAGCCGCCAGGTGGGCTCCAGCTGGGTGCGCAGCGCCTCGGTGACGCGCTCGGCCGCCTCGCTCTCGATGGCGGGCGCGAGCACCTCCGCGTCGAACCCCGGGTCGGTCGCGGGCCCGGCGGGCGGCCAGATCAGCGGGTCCTCCGCGTCGTCGCTCGGCCCCTCGGTGATCCAGCCGAGCAGCGCGGCCAGGTTGGCGTCCTCCAGCGAGCTCTGCCCGCTCGCCCAGTGCCGCCCCAGCTCCTCGGTCGCGGCCGGCATCAGCGACGAGCCCGGGTACGCGGCCCGCTCCCCGAAGTACGTCAGCCACCGCCCCAGCAGCGGCACCCCCTCGGGCACCGGATAGGGCCCGTCGGCACGGCGGAACCGCGTCGAGCGCCCGAGCAGCCTGGTGAAGGCCACGCCGCCGGCGTTCGGCACGATGAGCTGCGGCGCGTCCAGGACCCGCTCGTACGGGTCGGCGCCCCGCCGCTCCACCGTCTCGGTGGCACCCAAGAACCCCTCGATGTACGGCACCAGCACCCCGGCCAGCTCGGCGGCCCAGGCGAAGCGCAGGTCGCGGTTGCGCGGCTGGGTCACCGCGAGCAGCCGCGGCCGGTCCCGGTCGGTGCCGAGCATGGCGGCCAGCGGCGCGGCGGCCTCGCCCGACAGCTTCAGCGGGATGAACACCATCGGCCGCTCCGACAGATGGCAGTGCCGGACAGTCGCGACGGGCTGCGCGATGCCCTCGTCCAGGGCCCGCAGCCGGGCGAGCGAGGTCAGCAGGCTCACGTCCGGCACCTCCGCAGCACAGGCGGCGCGGGACGTGAGGTCGGCGGGCTCACGTCAGGCACTCCCTGCGCAGGCGTTCGGCGTTGCGGAGCAGCCGGGCGATCTCCTCCTGGCCCTCGGCGGGATCCCGTACGCCGTCGGCCAGGCCCAGCGCCTCGGCCACCGAGGCGACCCCGCCCAGCTCGTCGCGCACCTGCCGCCCCAGCAGGTCGGACGTGCCCTCCTGCCGGGCCTCGTCGCGGCAGAAGAAGCACATGTCGCACGTGGACAGGCAGTCGGGCGCGTACCGGGCGGTCGTCCTGCGCAGCGCGTCGGCCAGCTCGGCGACGGGCCTGGTGGGCCGGCCGTCCTCGTCCGGCCGCAGGTCGAACGTGAGGTCCTCGGGCAGCCCCGCCAGCAGCCGGTCGAGCGTGGTCATCCTGGTGAGCTGGCGGCGCAGCACGGCCAGCTGCCTGCGCACGTCGACGAGTGTCGCGACCGGACGGTTGGCGAAGTTCTCCGGGCAGACCAGGACCACCTCGTGCGACACCTTCAGCGGGTCATGACCCAGGTCCTCCAGCAGGGCGCGCAGCGCCAGCACATACACCGCCGCCTGCCGCGCGGCCGCCGCCACCGCCGCCGGGTCGGCCTGCCCGTCGATCACCGAGAACGACTTGATCTCCACGATGTGGAAGCGGCCGCCCAGCTGGAAGGCCACCACGTCGGGCTCCAGGTAGGCGGTGTGCCCGGCGATCTGGAGGGTGAGCAGCGGGTGGTCGTAGAGCGTGCCCGCGTCCTGGGCGTCGGAGGCCGCGCGGTCGATCAGCGCGCGGGTGTGGGCGTGGCGCAGGTGGGCGCCGACGTTCTCCACGTCGTGGTAGGCCACCTCGGCGATCGGCAGGCCGAGCAGCTCGCGCAGCATCCGCAGCAGCTCCGCGCAGCCGTCGGCCTTGACCAGCGCCTCGAACACGTTGCCGCGCGTGATCGCGAACGGCGACTGCCCGAACGGCGCCGGGAACCCCAAGTGCTGGGCCGCGGCGTCCTTGTCGACGCCGGCGCCGTCCATGAGCGCCCGGCGGCTGCAGCCGGGGTTGGCGGCCAGGGCCGCGATGGCGCGGGCGTCGTGCGGCCGCGGCGGGGTCGTGCCCCGCAACGCCTCGAGCCGGTGCTCCGTGTTCATGGCCTCACTCCGTTCGGCGGCTCGGTCGCCATACGCCGCCGCCTGCTCATGGCCTCACTCCGTTCGGCGGCTCGCTCGCCATACGCCGCCGCCTTCCCCCGCTCTGGTCGCTCCGCTCCCGCCGCTCCTCCAGACGACGGCACTCCCTCGCGGCCCCCGCTCTGGTCGCTTCGCTCCCGCCGCTCCTCCAGGCGACGGCACTCCCTCGCGGGCGCCCTTCGCGCTTCAAGCCGCTCACTTGACGTACTCCTTCTTGATCGTGCTCAGCGTAGCGGCGCCGAACAGGCGGGCGACGTCATCCAGTTGCGTGACGGCGCGTCGCGCCAGCTCGGCGCGGTCGCGCGTGTCGCGCTCCGCGTGCACGGCGAGCTCGGCGCGGGCCGCCGCGATCACCCGCTCCGGGTCGGGCGGGCCCAGCGCGCCGGAGCTCGCCCCGGTGGCGCCGGGGATGTTCCTGGCCATCCTGACGAGTAACCGGGCCGCCCGCTCGTCGCCCGTCTGGTGCGAGGCCACCGCGATGGCGCAGGTCAGGAAGTCGACGCGGAGGCTGAGCGGGCCGACCACGCGCCGCTGAGGCGGCCACGCGCTCAGCGTGAGCAGGCCGCGCGCGGGGGAGAGGCGGTCGGTCAGGGCCGCGCACAGGTAGTACGGGCGGCTGTACGGCGCGGACCGGAACGAGCGCTCCTCGTCTCTTCGCAGGCTGGTGAGCTGGTTGCTGCGGATCGTGCCGCCGAGGAACGCCTCGCTGACGGCCACGATCAGCCGCGGCTGGGCGCTCGCGCCGAGCAACCGCAGCCCCTGGTGCACCTGCTCGCGCACGGTGACCAGCCGGTGCTGCTCCGGCGCGGCCTGCGGTCGCTCGCCGCTGACCAGGGCGTCCCAGGCGCGCTCGGCGGTGCGGAGTTCGGCGCGCAGGGCGCGGGCCGTCGCGCCGTCCCTGGCCCGCATCGCCTTGCGCACGTCGGCCCGCAGCTCGTCGATCCGCCGCTCGAGATCGTCCAGCCGGTCACTCATGGCGGCGAGCGTACCAACAGTCCCAGTATTTTCCAGTAATTTCGCGACATCGACGCGAGGCTGTGATCTACATTGTAAAGGTGCGCGGCTTATGATGCCGCGAGCACCCATGTACGGTCCTCGGTGAGGAACCGCTCCAGCCGCAGCCCCACGGCGGCGAGCTCGGCCGCCAGATCATGGTCGGTGAGCCGCTTGGAGGAGAACGACTGGGTCCACACCTTGTCGTCCCCGTACGTGTAGCGCATGGTGGCGTGGAAGATCCCGGGGGAGACCTCCTCCACGGCCGCCATCGTGATCGTCATGTCGCCGTCGGACCGGATCGGGCCCACGCGCCAGGCGTCGTGGCGCTCGGCGGTCATCCACTGGATCAGCACCGCCCCGCCGGGCTTGACGTGCCGCGCGCAGGTGTCGAGCAGTTGCCGCCTGACCGCGTCGTCCGCGGTGTTGACCAGCTGGGAGGCCATCATGACCGTGTCGAAGCGCTGGTCGAGCCGCAGCTCCTCGATCCGCGCCGGCACGGTGCGGGCGCCGCGCACGCGGGCCAGCATCTCGGCGGACTCGTCGACGGCCACGACCTCGAAGCCGAGGCCGACGAGCGGATGCGTCACCCGGCCCACGCCGGAGCCCAGCTCCAGCACGGAGCCGCCGGGCGGGGTGACCTGGGCGACGAGCTCGGGCTCGCCGAGGGGCTTGAGGAGGCTGTAGAACTCGACAGGGGATCCATCGGGGGTGATGGGGCCGGGGCCCGTACCAGTTTTCGCCATGATCTGACGCTAACCCCCGCGATCCGGGCAACGTGGGTGACAGACCCAGGCCTCATCGTCCCTGAGGCCTGGGTGTGTCGGAACGTATTGGCGCCCCAGCCGGGAAGCGACTGGGGCGATGTCGAGATTAGGGCTTTTAGTCCCGTTTGTATAGATTTGCCGACGGCAATTTGGCGGGCCTCACGGGATCTCCTGCAGCCTGGGGCATCGGGGAGGTGCCGCGCACCCCGTGACACGCACGGCGAACTCGCGCCCAGAGACCTGCCGCGGTCGTCTGAGAGAGCGTCTCCTCACGCGCGGCAGCCCGGTGAGCCGGAAGCTTCTGTCCGATACCACGAACACGCTGCCGGGCGTGCTGCCGCCTGATTGGCTGGGGGTTCCCTCGGGTCAAGCTGCGACTGGTCGGGGAGACCGTACGCAGGGAGACCGGCAGTCTCGGACCCCCATTCCGCCCGGAGAACCCGGCACTGATCACCGCAGGAGGCAGAGATCAACCAGCACAAAGACCGTGAGGGGACATCTGCCGGCACTCGCCGTCACGAGCTCCTGGAGCCCCTGGAGCCCCTGGAGACTCGGGAGACGCGGGAGACTCGTCATCTGGTCGGGGCGGCCGCCGGGCTGGCTGCGCTCGTCCCCGTCTACTACCTGACCGAGGCGGGCGCCAAGGCCCTGCGTACGGGCGCCGCCGCGTTCGGCCCGGCGCCGGCGGGCCTGGGCTACCTGGCGGCGGTGGCGCTGATCGTCACTGTCCTGACCGTTTGGCCTGCGGCGGCGCTGGCGTGCGGCGTGCCGCTGACGGCGGCGGGCGTGCTGTTCGCGCTGGACGCCGAGGCCGCGCTGGGAATGGCGGGCACCCTGCCGTGGGCGCGCGCGGGTGGCCTGCCGTGGTCGCCGGACGGCCTGCCGTGGGCGGAGCTGGCCGAGCCGCCCGGCACGCTGGCCGGCCTGACAGGTCTCTACGCGCTCATCGGCGCCGTGCTGGTGATCTCCGCGCTGCTGCCCGCCCGTCTGCGATCTATCCTGGGCAGGTGAGCGGACGGGACCCGGGTCGGCGCAGGGCGCTGCTGGACGCCGCGGACCTGGTCATCTCCAGCGAGGGGCCGGAGGTGTCGATGGCGGCCATCGCCGCCGCCGCAGGCGTCACCAAGCCGATCCTCTACCGGCACTTCGGTGACAAGAGCGGCCTGTACGAAGCGCTCGCCGACCGGCACGTGCGCACGGTGATCGCGCAGCTGCGGCCCAGGTTCGCCGAGGCCGGGGCGGACCTGCGCGGCCGGGCCGGCGCGACGATCGGCGCCTACCTGGACCTGATCTCGGCCAACCTCAACCTCTACCGGTTCCTGTTCCACCGGGCCAGCGCCGAGGACACCAGGATCCGCTCCCACATGACCTCGCTGGTGCGCAGCCTGGGCGAGGAGCTGGGCGGCATGCTGGCGGCCGAGCGGATGGTGCCGGACCCGGTGCGGGCGCAGGTGCTGGGGCACGCGTTCGTCGGCATGGTGCAGTCGACCGGCGACTGGTGGCTGGAGCACCCCGAGGTGGACCGGGCGCAGGTGGTGGAGGGCCTGGTGGACGTGATCGCGGCAGCGCTCATTCCCCGAAGCGGGAGAGCTTCCCATGCCGCCGGGCGTACCTGAGCGCCCACGCGAACAGCCCCAGTGTCGCCGCCAGGTAGCCGACGTTGAGCGCGGCCGCCCAGAGCAGCCGGTCCCACGGCACCGCGCCGCCCGACATGACCGTGCGCATGCCCTCGAACACATGGGAGGCGGGCAGGAACCACGACACGGCCTGCAGCGGCGCGGGCAGCACGGAGACCGGGTAGAAGATCCCGGCCAGCGGCTGCACCACGAACACCAGCGACCAGGCGATGACCTGGGCGTTCTCGCCGAAGCGGAGCACCGCCGCGATGCCGACCAGGCCGAGTGACCAGCCGAGCACGAGCAGCACGCCCATGAACGGCACCAGCCCCACGCCCAGGCTCGTCACCCCGAACCCGTAGAGGCCGAGCGCGAGCCCGGCCATCACCGCGACCGCGAACGCCACCTTGCCCAGCGAGAACAGCACGAGCCCGACCAGGTATTCGACGCTGGACAGCGGGCTGACCTGCACGTTGAGCAGGTTGCGCGACCAGATGTCCTCCAAGAAGGCGATCGAGATCTCGTTGCTCGCCTTTTGCAGGACCTGCCACAGCAGCACCGCGCCGAGCAGGAACGACACCACGAACGGCACCCGCTGCGCCTGCAGGAACAGCGTGACGAACCCCCACAGCACCAGCTCGACGGTCGGCCAGAAGAGGATCTCGAACATGCGGATCGGGCTGCGCCGCAGCGCCGCGAAGTCGCGCCGGACGACGCCGAGAATGCGCGTGCGCCGGGCGGCCAGGCTCAGGGGAGGCAGGGTCAGGGTCGTCATCCGCGTGCCACCTTCAGGAACACTTCTTCCAGGTCCTCGGCCCCGTAGTGACCGGCCAGCTCCGCCGCGCTGCCGGCCGCCACGACGAGGCCGTCCGACATGAAGTGGATGCGGTCGCACATGCGCTCGACCTCGCGCATGTTGTGCGAGGTGATCAGCATGGCGCTGCCGTTCTCCCTGGCCAGGCCGGACAGCAGGCTGCGGATGCGGTCGCCGGCGTCGGGATCGAGGTTGGCCGTGGGCTCGTCGAGGACCAGCAGCCGGGGCGCGTTGAGCAGCGCCTTGGCCAACTGGACGCGGGTGCGCTGCCCGGACGACAGCGCCATCACCTGCCGCCTGCTGATCGGGCCCAGCTCGAACAGCTCGATCACCTCGGCGACCCGCTCGCGCGGGTGGCGTACGGCGTAGAGGCGGGCGAACGCGTCGAGCACCTCGCGCACGTGCAGCACGCCGGGGAGGTCGACGTAACTGGCGGCGAAGTTGACCTGGCTGAGCACCTCCGTCCGGTGGTGGGCCAGCTCGAGCCCGAACAGCTTGATGCTGCCCGCGTCGGGGGTGATCAGACCGAGCAGCATGTGCAGGGTGGTCGACTTGCCGGCGCCGTTGGGGCCGAGCAGCCCCACGACCTCGCCTTCGCCGACGGTGAGGCTGAGGTCGCGGACGGCCGTGACCGATCCGAACCGTTTGAGCAGATGGGACGCCTCCAGGATGGCCACCGCTCCAGCCTGCGGTTTCCGGCCGGGCTAAGGCAACGCATTTTCCCGCAGCATCCGCAGCAGGTCCCACTCGTTCTCGCACACGCGGCGCCCGATCGCGGCCAGCTCGACCGAGCGGGCGCCGCCGCGCAGGTGCCGCATGGTCTGCATGACGCAGATGATCCCCCACTTGAGCACCCCGAACGTCTCCCACCACCGCAGCGCGTCCCGGTCCACGTGGTCCCCGCCGGCCTCCTCGTAGGCGTGGACGAGGTCGTCGTACGTGCCGAACCCGCCGACCGGCAGCGGCGATCCGAACCGCCACGCCTTCGCGCACAGCCACCCGAGGTCCTCCAGGGGGTCGCCGACGTGGGCCAGCTCCCAGTCGAGCACCGCCCTGATGCCCTCGGGACCGACGATCAGGTTGCCGTTGCGGAAGTCACCGTGCACGACCACCTGCCGCCCGCCACGCGGCCGGCTCGCCTCCAGCCGCCGCAGGGCCAGCTCGAACACCGGATGCGGCTCGCCCAGAGCGTCGAGCACGTCGCGCCAGCGCCGCAGCGGGTCCTCCTGCGGGTCGTGCGCCACGCAGGACAGCGGCATCCGGTGGACGGCCGCCAGCGCCTGCCCGCACTGGGCGGCCAGCCGGGGCCGGGCGGTCGTGTAGGCGTCGTCGCGCAGGATCTTGCGCGGGATGGTCTCGCCGGGCACGCGCGTCATGAGGATGTACGACTCGCCGGAGGCGACGATCCGCGGCACCGGCACCCCGGCCTCGAACGCGGCCCGCATCAGCACGGCCTCCGCCGCCAGCGTGGCGCCCGCCTCCAGGGCGGCGCCGGGGGAGTCCAGCCGCAGGACCAGCTCGTGCCGCGTCCCGTCAGGCGCGGCGACGTCCAGCGCCCACGTCTCCCGCGACGCCCCGCCGGGCAGGCGCGCGCTGTACGGGATCGCCGTCCCGGGCCCGAACACCGCGCCGACGATCTCCCCGACTGAGGTCATCGCAGACCGAACTCCCAGTTGCCGCCCGCCGCGTACACGCCCAGGATCCGCCGCCCCACCGAGTCGATGTGCACCTCGTCGGGCCCGTCGTAGATCCGCCCGGCCCGCGCGTGCCGGTACATCCGCTCCAGCGGCGTGTCCGGGGTCAGCCCCGCGGCCCCGTACACCTGGATGGCGCGGTCGATCACGTTGTGCAGCATGCGCGCCCCCACCACCTTGATCGCCCCGATCTCCACCCGCGCCTCGGAGCCGGCGTCGATGGCCTCGGCGGCGTTGAGCGTGAGCAGCCTGGCGGCCTGGATCTCGGCGTAGGAGTCGAACACGTGCTGGCGCATCAGCTGCTTCTCAGCCAGGGGTTCGCCGAACGCGGTCCGCTCGTGCAGCCGGCGGCACATCAGGTCGAACGCCCGCTGCGCCTGTCCCAGCCAGCGCATGCAGTGGAAGATCCGGCCGGGTCCCAGGCGCTTCTGCGCGATGACGAACCCCTGCCCGCGCGGCCCCAGCAGGTTCTCGGCGGGCACCCGGACGTCCTCGTACCGCACCTCGCAGTGCGCCCCGTCCAGCCCCAGCACGGGCGTCTCGCGGACGATGGTGTAGCCGGGCGTGTCCGTCGGCACCAGGATCATGGAGAACGCCAGGTGCCGGAGCTCGGGCGGCGCGTCCTGCTCGGTCCGGCACATCACGGTCGTGTACGCGGCCCGCGACGCCCCGGTCGTGAACCATTTGTGCCCGTTGATCAGCCATTCTCCGCCGTCGAGCACGGCGGCGGTCTGGATCTGGGTGGGGTCGGAGCTGGACACGGACGGCTCGGTCATGGCGAAGCTGGGCCAGATGTCGCCCCGCACGAGCGGCTCCAGGTAGCGCTCGCGCTGCTCGGGCGAGGCGTGCTCGTGCAGCATCAGCGAGTCCTGCAGTGTGAACGTGCCCAGCGCGAGCTGCCCGAACTCGCTGCGCCCCTGCACCTCGTTGACGTAGGCGTAGTCGAGGAACGGCAGCCCGCCGCCGCCCAGCTCGCGCGGGTGGCCGAGCGCCCACAGGCCCTCCTTCTTGGCCTCATTGCGCAGCTCGTCCAGCGCGGCCGCGGCGGCCGGACCGCCTCCGTGCAGGACCGGCTCGGCGGGCTCGACCCGCTCGGTCATGAACGCGTGGACGGCGTCGCGGATCGGCCGGACGCTCGCGGGCACGGTGAAGCTCATGAAACGATCACAGCCGAGAATCGTTGCCCAGTCAACGGTGTCAGGGCAGCCAGCTGACCCGGCCGCGCAGGAACGCGTACCCGACGAAGGCGACGGTGTCGATGAGGGTGTGCGCCACCACCAGCGGCGTCGCCCGCCCCCACCGCTGGTACAGCCGCCCGAACACCACCCCCATCACCACATTCCCGGCGAACCCCCCGAACCCCTGATAGAGGTGGTACGACCCCCGCAGCAGTGACGACACTGCGACGGCCCGCCACGGTCCCCACCCGGCCTGCCCGAGGCGGTGCAGCAGGTATCCGGCGACCAGCACCTCCTCCAGCACGCCGTTCTGCGCCGCCGCGAGCACCAGCACCGGCACCTGCCACCACACCTCCGGCAGCGCCCCAGGGACGACCGTCAGGTTCACCCCTGAGGCCCAGACCGCGAGGTAGAACGCCAGCCCCGTGCCGCCGATCGCGGCCGCCAGCAGCGCCCCGCGCACCAGGTCGCGCCGCGGCTCGCGCAGGTCGGCGCCGATCGTCCGCACCGACTCCCCGGACCTCACCAGCAGGTACGCCACCAGCCCCACCGGCGCCACCGAGATCGCGATCTGGACGAGCTGCAGCGTCAGGTCCAGCCAGGGCCGTCCAGGGGCCATCGATCCGACGAGCACGGCCTGCTGGCTCTTCAGCTCCTTCGGCGCGGTGAGCGCCCCGATCAGCCGCACGAACGCCACCAGGGCGCTGGCGCCGAGCGAGACCGACAGCACGACGAAGATCTCGGCCCGGATGAGCCCGGGCCCGAGCACCGGGACGGGTGCGGGAGGAGACTGTGCGCTCATGGGCGCAGAGTAGCCCCTACATGATCGGACCCGGATAAAGCCCCCCGTATCATCGCTCGGGCACCCGGAGAGCGTTGGGAGCCGGCTCCGGGTCTGCTAGGCAGGTCTCATGACGCGAACAGACCCGTCCCCGCACGACGTGCCCACGGCGGCGCAGCTCGTGGCCGCCGTACGCGACTTCCTCCAGACCGACGTGCTGCCGGCCGCCGAGGGCCGGGTGCGCTTCCACACCCGGGTCGCGATCAACGTGCTCGGCATGGTCGAGCGCGAGATCGAGCTGGGCCCCGCGCAGGCGGAGGAGCACGCCGCCCGGCTCGCCGGCCTGGGCGTGGCCGGCGACGCCGAGCTGGCCGCCGCCATTCGCGAGGGCCGGGTCCCCGACGACCACGCGCTCGTCACCGCCCTGGAGCAGGCCGTGCGCGCGAAGCTTGCGGTCGCCAACCCCGGCTACCTCGCGGAGGGGTGACGGGCGCACGGCCCGCCCCAGTCTCAGGAGGGCGGGCCGTGCGGGTCAGTGTGAACCGGTCAGGTCGAGCCGGTCAGGTCCAGGTCCTTGACCTTCGGGTCGCCCTCGTCGGCGAAGTAGTCGCCGCGCGAGGTCGCGTCCTCGCCGTCGGCCACCTTGGCCGCCCGGAACAGCAGCGTGCCCACTGCCGCCACCACCAGGTTGACGATCAGCGCCACGAACCCGACGTAGATCGTCATCTTGGTGTCGAACCCGAGGTTGGACAGGCTGAACGCCGACCCGCCGAAGTGCAGCTTCCCGGTTGCCGGTGGGCCGGGGACGGTGTACAGCATCCACATGCCCGCCGCCAGGCCGGCCGCCCAGCCCGCGATCAGGCCGCCCCGGTGGAACCAGCGCGTGTACAGGCCGAGCGCCACCGAGGGCAGCGTCTGCAGGATGAGCACGCCGCCGATGAGCTGCAGGTCGATGGCGAACTGCAGGTCGAGCAGGAGGATGCACAGCACCGCGCCGACCTTGACCACGAGCGAGACCAGCTTGGAGACCTTGGCCTCCTGGGCGTCCGTGGCGTGCTTGTTGAGGTACTCGCGGTAGATGTTGCGGGTGAACAGGTTCGCCGCCGCGATCGACATGATCGCCGCCGGGACCAGAGCGCCGATGCCGATCGCCGCGTAGGCCACGCCCGCGAACCAGTCGGGGAACATCTGGTCGAACAGCTGCGGCACGATCGTGTTGTTGTCCCCGGTCTTGCCGTCCGGGTTCATGACCGGCTTGGTGCCGGCCGCGATCGCCATGTAGCCGAGCAGCGCGATCAGGCCGAGCAGGAGGCTGTAGGCGGGCAGCGCCGACATGTTGCGCTTGATCACGTTGCGGTTCTTGGAGGCCAGCACGCCGGTGAGGCTGTGCGGGTAGAGGAACAGCGCGAGCGCCGAGCCGAAGGCCAGGCTGATGTACTGCAGCTGGTTGGCGGCGTTGAGGGTGATCCCGTCGCCGGGCGGGGCGGAGGCGTCGAACTTGGCCTTCGCCGCGTCGAAGATCGACCCCCAGCCGCCCAGCTTGGCCGGGATGTAGATGACCGCCGCCAGGATCACGATGTAGATCAGCGTGTCCTTGACGAACGCGATCAGCGCGGGAGCGCGCAGGCCCGACTGGTAGGTGTAGGCCGCCAGGATCGCGAACGCGATGATGATCGGCAGGTGCCCGGTGACGCCCATCGACTTCAGCACGGCCTCGATGCCGACCAGCTGCAGCGCGATGTACGGCATGGTCGCCACCAGCCCGGTGATCGCCACCACCAGCGCCAGCGTGGGCGACCCGAAGCGGGCCCGCACGAAGTCGGCGGGCGTGACGAACCCGTGCACGTGCGACACCGACCACATCCTGGCCAGGATCAGGAACACCAGCGGATAGATGATCACGGTGTACGGCACGGCGAAGAAGCCCATGGCTCCCGCGCCGAACACCAGCGCGGGCACCGCGACGAACGTGTACGCGGTGTACAGGTCGCCGCCCACCAGGAACCAGGTGATCCAGGAGCCGAAGTTCCGGCCGCCCAGACCCCACTCGTTCAGGCTTTCGATGTTGTCGGGCCGCCGCCAGCGAGCCGCCACGAAGCCCATGCCGCTGACGATCAGGAACAGGACGGAGAAGACGACCAGCTCGGTCGTGTGCTGGCTCATTTCGTCATCCTGTAGACGATGGTCGTGGACACGACGCCGACCCCGATGAAGGCCAGCTGCAGCCAGTAGAAGAGCGGGAAGCCGAACAGGCGGGGCTCGTCGGCGTTGAACAGGAACGTCAGCAGGGGCAGCACGATCGGCAGGACCAGCAGCCAGTTCCACGGGCTGCGGTCGGTGCGTGGCTGTCCGGGTTCCCCGGTGGACATCGACCCTCCGATGCATGGATCAGGAGCCCGCGGTGACCGGCTCCTGACAGGTAGTCAATGGAGGGAGAGTAGCTTTACGGGGGTATTAATCCCAATTACCGTTATGTTACGTTTTGGCCTAAATGTCGAGATGACTTCTCAGCCTGTGGGACAAGCAGGCACGACCTCGCAGGTCCCGCCCTCGCACCTTAGTTACCGGGACGTAGCCGGGAGATCGCCGATCGCCGAATGGTCGGTTAAACGCGCCGAACGGTCAGCTCGCCGGTGAGGTCCTGTCGGCCGCCGTCTTCGGCTCGTGCCGCACGTCGCCGGGCCGCCCGACCCGGCGCGTCCACGCGGCGAACTCGACCAGCACGCCGTCGGGGTCCTTGAAGTAGATGGACCGGACGAACACGCCGTCGTGCATCTCGGGCGCCACGCCGAATTCGCTGTCGTCGTGGTTGAGCAGCACGCCCACGTCGATGCCCTTGGCGACGAGCCGGTCGCGGTACTCCTCGATCTTCTCCGGCGGCACGTCGAAGGCGATGTGGTTCATCGAGCCGACAGCCGACAGCAACTCGCCCCGGTCGGGCAGGTTGCGCGGCGCCGACACGCCGGGCACGCCGTCGGGCGCGTCGGGGAACCAGAAGAAGGCCAGCGCGTTGCCGCCGCCGCAGTCGAAGAAGAAGTGCTGGCCCCAGCCCATGGGCAGCTCGATCGTCTTGATCAGCGGCATGCCCAGCACGCCGGAGTAGAAGTCGACCGTCTGCTTCATGTCGGAGCAGACCAGCGCGACGTGGTTGACCCCGCGGAGCTCGAATTCGCTGTTCATGGTAACTCCCTACTTATCACAGGGTTTTGGTGAAAAACATGACATGAGGTGTCCTCTTTTCCGGGGACGATCGGTCCCATGATTGCTTTGGTGGCGGGGGCGACCCGCGGCACGGGACGGGGAATCGCGGTCGCGCTGGGCGCGGCCGGCGCGACGGTCTATTGCACGGGCAGGAGCACGCGCGAGCGGCGGTCGGAGATGAACCGGCCGGAGACCATCGAGGAGACGGCGGAGCTGGTCACGGCGGCCGGCGGCACGGGCATCGCCGTCCAGGTCGACCACCTGGCGCCCGAGGAGGTGGAGGCGCTGGCCGGGCGTGTGGACAAGGAGCAGGGCCGGCTCGACGTGCTGGTCAACGACGTGTGGGGGAGCGACCACCTCTGGGAGTGGAGCACCCCCGTGTGGAAGCACGACATGGACAAGGGGTTCCGGCTGCTCAGGCTGGCCATCGACACCCACATCATCAGCAGCCGGTACCTGCTGCCGTTGCTCATCAGGAACGAGGGCGGGCTGGTCGTGGAGGTCACCGACGGCACCTGGGGGTTCAACGAGACCCGCTACCGGGAGAACGTCTACTACGACCTGGCGAAGATGTCGGTGAACCGGCTGGCGTTCGCCTGGTCCAACGAGGTGCGCCCGCACGGCGGGACGGCGGTGGCGATCACGCCGGGGTTCCTGCGCTCGGAGGCGATGCTGGACAACTTCGGCGTCACCGAGGACAACTGGCGCGAGGCGAAGGTGGACAGCGCCTGGCAGGTCTCCGAGACGCCCGCCTACGTCGGCCGCGGCGTGGCCGCGATCGCCACTGACCCGGACAAGCGGCGCTGGTCGGGTAAGTCGGTGGAGAGCGGCGAGCTGGCCGAGGCGTACGGCCTCACGGACGTGGACGGCAGCCGCCCGCAGGTGTGGCGCTACATCACCGAGGTGGTCGAGACCGGCAAGGAGGCCGACCCCGCCGACTACCGATGACCGTCGTAGGTGCGGACACCGCTACCTGCGGTGGTCCGCTGGACGCGGCCCACCGTAGAGGGCGGACATGCGGGTGGCGGCCTCGGCGGCCATCGCCCGCAGGTCCGGCGGATCCAGCACCTCCGCCTCCGGCCCGAACCGCAGCACCTGCGAGTACGCCACCTCCAGCGACTCCACGGCCAGCCGCACGGTCCCGTCCGGCCGCAGCGAGGCGAGCGCGTCGTCGACCGCGGCCGGGTCGGCGATGTGCCGCAGCATGCGGACCCCGCGCTCGCTGAGCCGCAGCGTGACCACGTCGCGCAGCAGCGAGCGGGTGAACTGCGCCGATCGCTCCACCCAGAACGCGGCCAGGTCGAAGTCCGCGTCCCGGTCGAAGGGCTCGGGTAGCACGGTGATCTCGCCGAACCGGTGCACCCGGAAGATCAGGAACCGCGTCCCGAGCCGCGCGGCCAGGTACCAGGCGCCTGCCTTCAGCACCAGCCCGTACGGCTCCAGCGCCCGCACGTTGCCCTTGTACTCCGCGCGCACCCGGCGGTCGCTCCACACCGCCCGGGCCAGCGGCGCGAGCGCGGGGGGCGGCGGGTCGCCGCCGGCGAACCAGCCCGGCGCGTCCAGATGGAAGCGCTGGGCCGCGGTCGCCGGCGCGTCCCGCAGGGCGGGGGACAGCGCGGCGGCCGCCTTCAGCCGGGCCGTCGCCGCCACGTCCTGCAGCCCCATCTCGCGCAGCGCGGCGGGCACGCCCGACAGGAACAGGGCCTCGGCCTCGGCCCGGTCCAGCCCGGTCAGCCGGGTCCGGTAGCCGTCGAGCAGCCGGTAGCCGCCGCCCCGCCCGCGGTCGGAGTACACCGGCACACCGGCCTCCGAGAGCGCCAGCACGTCGCGGTGCACGGTGCGCTCGGAGACCTCCAGCTCCTTGGCCAGCTCCGCCGCCGTCATCCCGCCCCGGCCCTGCAGGAGCAGGACCAGCGACATCAACCTCGAGGCGCGCACAGCGGCAGCACCACGGCGGAGGGGCGGTCGGGGGAGTGGAACACCTCGACGTCGTTGGGCACCATCGGGCCGCCCGCGCCGAGTGGATCGCCGGTGCCCGGGTTGCGGGCGATCGTCGGGTACGCCCCGGCCGCCACGTGCACCCGGATCCGGTGGTCGCGCCGGAACCGGTGCGCGATCGGCCACAGGTCGACCTCCACCCGCCGGACATCGCCGGCGGAGGGTCCGAGGCGGCGCACACCCTCGCACACGTTGAACGACCGCCCGTCCGGCCACACGTCGCACACGCGCACCACTACGTCAACGTATGGGGTGCTGGAGCGCACGAACAGCTCCGCGCGTACCGGGCCGATCATCTCCACGTCCGACTCCAGCGCGGGCGAGCTGTAGACCAGCACGTCGCGGCGCTGCTCCAGCCGCCGCTGGTCGCGCGGCCGGGAATCGCCCAGCAGCACCGGGCCGCCGATCACCGGCGTCGGATGATCGGGATGGTAGCGGAACCGGTCGGGCCCGGCCGCGCGCGGCCCGTCCACACCCAGCCCGAACCCGTGCTGCAGGTGCCAGCGCTGCTCCCGCGTGCCCGGCACCGGCCAGTCGGGGTAGTCGCGCCACTCCTCGGCCCCCGTCACGTAGATCCGCACGGGGTCGGGCCGCAGCCGGGACATGTCGCCCATCAGGTGCGCGCGGAACCACGCCGACGCCTCGATCATTGTGGGCCGGGCGTGCCGCGTGTCGATGTGGTACCAGGGCCCGATCGTCAGGTACGGGCGCCGGCCCGCCGCCCGCAGTGCCGCGTAGTCCTTGAGCTGCCACGGCAGGAACACGTCGTACCAGCCGCCGAGCATCGTGACGGCCGCGTCCACCTCGCCGACCTTCGGGGAGAAGTCACGCTTGTCCCAGTACGGCACGGCCGGGTCGGCGTGGTGCGTCACCAGATCCTGGAAGAACCGCAGCGACCGGCCCGCCGAGGCCAGGTCCAGCTCCGCCACGGGACGGCCCGACAGGACCGCCCTGCGGGTGAGCCGGGGCGCGGTCAGCACCGACGCGCCGCCGAACCGGCGCGACATGCCGTCGGTGAGCGTGGTCCAGCTCAGCGCCGACTCCAGCGCGAACGCGCCGCCCACGTACGCGGCGTCCCTGAACTGGGACGCGGTGATCTGCGTGGCCATGGCCTTCAGGTCGGGCCCGGCGTAGGGCGCGATCGCCCACTGCGTGTAGCCGAGGTAGGAGGGGCCGAACATCGCGAACGAGCCGCCGTACCAGGGCTGCTCGCGCAGCCAGGCGACGGTGGCCAGGCCGTCGTCGTGCTCGTCGCCGAGCGGGTCGAGCAGACCGCCCGAGCCGAAGCCGCCCCGGCAGCTCTGGATCACGACGTGGAAGCCCTGCCGGGCGAAGCCTCGTCCGGAGAACAGGCCGAACAGGCCGCGCCGGCCGTAGGGGGAGCGCATCAGGATGACGGGGGCCGGCCCGCCTCCGGCCGGAGCGTAATGGTCGGCCAGCAGCGTCACGCCGTCGGGCATCGGCACTGGAAGATCACGCTGGAGCCGTACGCGTTTCATGTACTAACCAGTAACAGATGCCGCCCGGGGTGCGGTAGCCCGGGGGCACGCGTAAAACTACCCGTCCAGCTGGACGGCGATGTCGCTCACCTGGCGGCCGGAGGGGAACGTTCCAACCAGGTCGGCCATGCCCGTCAGCGCGTTCACCGTGTAGAAGCGGTAGGCGCCTCTGACCTTGAGCGCGGCGTACGGGGTGTTGGCCACCGTCACGCCGTTGCGCAGCCGGCTGTAGACGTCGAACCCGGCGTCGGTGGCGGCGTCCACGCCGAGCTTGCCGGTGGGGGCCAGGTTGCCGGCGTTGGCGGGGGACTGCACGGACACCTGGTCGCCCGTGGTGTCCAGGTCGAACAGGGTCGTCGCGGTGGCCGCGTCCAGGTCGTTGTTGGTGTACCCGGCGGCGGTCACGCCGGTCGCGGTCGTGCCGGCCGTGGCGGGGGGCACGGGCGGGTTGGTGAGCGTGCCGTCGGCGGCGGTCGTGCCCCGGGGCGGGGCGCCGTTCGGGTCGTCCAGGTTGTGCCGCAGGTTCTGGCCGGTGTCGCTGATCACGCGCAGCCGGTTGGCGGCCGGGTTGAAGTCGACGCCGAAGGTCGCGCCCCTGAGCGCGACGCTGAGCTGCGACACCTTGGTGGCCTTCGCGCGGTTGTCCAGCGTGTAGATGCCGCCCTTGTCGCCGACGGCGTACAGCTTGCGGTTCTGCACCCGGTAGTCGATGCCGACGACCTTCCTGTCGCCCTTGAGGCCGCTGATCCTGCCGGCCCGGTCGACGTTGCCTGGGGTGTCCGCCCGGAAGGCCACCAGATCGCCGGCGGTCGTCAGGCCGGCCACGAGCGGGCCGGCGTTGCGGGACTGTGCCTGCGCGGGCGAGGCCAGGACCGCGCCCGCGCCGAGCACGACGACGGCGAGCGCCAGTTGCTTACGCATGGAGAACTCCTTATGTGGGTGTTGCTCTTGCCCCTTTCTTCGCTGATCGGGCCCTTTCGGATGAGGGCCCGCCCCGCGCGGCGGCGGGGCGGGCCGGAGAATGGGTTACGGGGCCGTCCGGTCGGGGCGCTCCGAGATGCGGACGGCGTTGACGATCGTCGAGCCCTCACGGGTGGCGAAGCGCACGTTGAGCTGGCCGTCGGTGACCTTCACCGTGTACTGCCTGGTGACGGCCGTGTACGTGCCCGCCTCCAGCGCCAGGTCGAGCGCCGGGATCGCGAGCTGCCCCTCCACCAGCACGTCGAACACGCGCTTGCCCATCTGCGTGTTCCTGATCTCGGCGAAGTCCAGCTCGACGGTGTACGTCCCGGCCGGCACGCCGTCGAAGCGGTACTCCAGCATGCCCTCGCGGGCGGTCCTGAACAGGGCCTGGTCCTCGGTCCCCGCGATGGTCCTGGACGTGCTCTGCGTCCTCTGCTGGGTGGCGACGTAGCCGTGGGAGCCCTGGACGTACTTCCGGTCGGCCGTCCAGGTGTCCCCGGAGCTGTCGGTCAGGCTCTTGGAGCCGCCGGCGTCGATCGCCACCTGGTGCTTGGGCACCACGACCGTCACCTTGATCTCAATGTCCGGCTGCCGGCCGCTGGCCGACTCGACGAGCAGCCTGCCCTCGCGCACCGTGCCCGGCGCGAGGCCGGCGCTGGACACCGTGACCCGCAGCGTCACCGCCTGCCCCTTGGCCAGCTCGCCCGCAGCCGGCGTCACGCCCGCCCAGGTCTCCCCGGCCACCGTGTACGGGGTCGGCGAGCCGAGGTTCGTCAGCTCCAGCGTCCGCGTGCGCGTGGACTCGCCGGGCATCACCACGGTCAGCTCCCCGGCAGAGGCGCTCACCCGGCCGGTGACCAGCGCCGTGCCGATCCTCGTCACCGTGCCCGGCGCGAGGGTGACGGCCTGCGTGAACGTGCCGTAGTGCGCCTTGGACACCACGACCTCGTAGTCGCCCGCCAGCACCTGCCCGTAGAACGCGCCGTCAGCGCCGGTCGTGAACGTCGCCACGTCCCCGACCTTGACCGTCGCGCCCGCCAGCGGCTCGCCGTCGTTGGCGTCGGTCACCACGCCGGTGACCAGGCCGTGCCGGCCGGCCGTGAAGGTCACGCCCTGCCCGGTGGACAGCGCCGCCTCCTCGTACGAGTACAGCAGCGCGTCGGTGCCGCCCGCGTTCTCGATGCCGACCGTGGCGCTGGTGCCCTGGTCGCGCTCGCTCTCGATGTCCTTGTACCGGAACCCGATCGAGCCGTCCTCGCCCAGCAGCGCCGAGAACGAGATCCGCTGCGAGGTGTCGCTGTAGAAGTTGACGTTGCGCCACTCCACGACGAACACCCGGTGCGGCGCCGTGCCCGTCACCGCGGTGTAGACCCCGCCCTGGGCGTCCACGGTGAGATCGTCCCAGTACGGGTAGACCGCGTTGTTCGGCGTGGTCGTGGTGGGCAGCCGGCCGTTGCTCGCGGTGACGATCCGGTCGGCGGCGAACGTGAGGAACCCGTTCGTGCCGATCCACGCCTTGGCCTGGCCCGCGCCGTAGAACGGGATCGGGAACGGCAGCGTCACTTGGACGGCCTCGTCGTCGCCGGTCAGCGCCAGCTTCTCGGTGCCGGCCACGTACGCCTGCGCGCCGCTCCGGCAGGTGTAGCCGAAGCCGTCGCCGCGCAGCGGCAGCTCGACGTCCTTGACCACGTCGCCGGCCACCGTCACGGCCGAGGTCGCGCCGCTGGAGCAGCGTGACACCGGCGTGATCTTCAGGTCGTAGTTCCCCTGCGGCAGCGTCATGCTGTAGCGGCCGTCCGCGCCGGTGACCGCGCTGACCGGCGTGCCGGCGGCCTCCACCGTCGCGCCGGGCTCGGGCGCGCCCGCCGTGGTGACCGTGCCGGACACCACGCCCGCCGGCTGCTTCGTCATCGGCACGTCCGCGGTCGCGGCCTGCCCGGCGGTGATCGTCACGGCGACGGTGGCCCGGTCGTAGCCGAACCTCGCCGCCGTGATCTCGTAGTCGCCGGCCATCAGGCGCGAGATCGCGTACGTGCCGTCCTCGCCCATGGTGACCGTGCGGCTCATCGGCCCCGACACCGTGACCGTGACTCCCGCGACGGGCGCGCCGGCCGCGGTGACCGTGCCGCTCAGGTCGCCGACCTCCCCTTCCGGCGCGGCGCTGACGGCGGCGTACGCGTCGAGCCGGCCCTCGCCCCAGACGTTGTTGTCGGCCGCGGCGCCGCCGCAGCTGGTGTCGGAGACGTCGGTGGCGGTGCTGTCGAGCAGCGGCCGGGTGGCCGCCACGTCGCCCTGCAGCGCGGGCGCCGCCGACCAGATCAGCGCCACCGCGGCCGCCACGTGCGGCGAGGCCATGGAGGTGCCGCTGAAGCTGCTGTAGGCGTTGCCGGGCGTCGAGGAGCGCACGTTGACGCCGGGCGCGGCGATGTTCGGCTTGATCTCGCCGCCCTCGCCCGCGCCCTTGCTCGACCTGGCGTACAGCGCGTTGTTGACGTCGAAGCCGCCCGCGCTGTAGCTGGTCGTGTACTGGCCGGGCGAGCCGGAGGTGTTGCAGGCCGGGCCCTCGTTGCCGTTGGCGAACGCGGGGAAGATCCCGGCGGCGATCCACGCCTCGACCGTCTCCTTGTACCAGGGGTCGAACCCCTCGCCGCCCCAGGAGTTGTTGACGATGTCCGGCGCCAGGTCCGGGCGCGGGTTCTGCCCCGCCAGGTCGGTGGGCGCCAGGATCCACTGGCCGGCCGCCAGCAGCGACGCGTCGGTGCAGGTGTTGACCTCGCAGCCCTTGGCGGCGATCCACCGGGCGCCCGGCGCGACGCCGATGCCGTTCGCGCCGACCATGGTGCCCATGACATGCGTGCCGTGGCCGTTGTTGTCGCACGGCGCGGACGTCGGGCAGACCCGGGCCGGGTCGAACCAGTTGTAGTCGTGCGTGACCGAGCCGTCCGGGCTCCTGCCCCGGTAGCTCGCGGCCAGCTCGGGATGGTCGAACTGGGCGCCGGTGTCGATGTGGGCGATCACGATGCCCTCGCCCCGGTTGCCGGTCTCGCTCCATACGCGCGGGGCGTTGACGCGGTCGATGTTCCACTCGACGGCGACTTCCGATGTCTCCGAGTCCGCGACGACGACCTTCGCCTCGGCCTCGCCGGGCACCGGCTTGGGCAGCGCGACGGTGCGGACCGGGTCGATGCGCTCGACCTCGGGCAGCTTGGCGATCTCGCCGGCCAGCTTCTCGTCGGCGGTGACCCGCACGGCGTTGACGATCCAGTAGGGGGTGTAGTCGGCCTCGCGGGCGTCGAGCAGCCTGCGCAGGCTCTCCTGCGAGCTTCTGGCGCGCCCGGTCTTGGCCTCGAAGACCAGCTCGGCCTTGGCCTCCTTGGTGGCGGCCCGGCGGGCGCCGCTGAGGTCGGCGGCCCCCTTCATCCGGACCCAGAAGGTGGCCTTGCCGTCCTGGGCTAATCGCGCCCGGACGGTCGTGTCGATCTTGTCGGGATCTGGTGCGGCGTGGGCCGCGGTCTGCGGGACGAGGAGACCGGCGATGACGATGATCCCGGCCAGGATCGCACGCCAGCGGAGGGTGATGGGCACGCGCTCTCCTTCACGACATTGGGGTAGAGGTGATCTTTACGCCTCTGTCGAGAAGGGTGAAGCGATCTTGTCGGGAAAGCAAGAGGTGTCGTAAACCGTAACGTTACGAGCTGAAATGCAATCTGGTCAGCTGAAATGTCGCCACATGGGCCAGGTCGCCGACCAGGGCCGATCCAGGCCCCGGCACAGGTAGACCGGCAGGCCCTGCTCCTCGTTCTCGATGTCCACGCCGTTGTCGATCCTGGCCCGCTCTTCGCAGGAGCCGAAGAGGTCGCGGCCGCGCGGGCCGATGTTCACCAGGATCGCGGTGGTGCCGGTCTCGGGCGGCGGTCCATAGTCCCAGAGCTGGTTGTGTCCCGAGTACACGCGCGGCACCCCGGCCTGGTCCAGCGCGCCGTGCTCGCCGTAGCTGCCCGTCAGGATCACCGTCCTGGCCTGCTCCTCGGGCGGGAGCGACCGCCTGACCCCGTCCACCGCCGCCGTGAATCGCGGCCAGCCGACCGACTCGCGCGCCACCTCGTTGATCGCCGGCACCGGCGTCTCGGCCAGCTCGGCCACCGGGATGAGCGGCAGCCCGATCACGGCCGAGACCGCCGCGCTGAACGCCAGCGCCCAGGCCGCCGGCCGCGCCCGGGCGGCGGCGACCGCCGCCACGCAGCCCGCGGCGAACAGCAGCAGGATCAGCCCCGCCGCGTAGTCGAAGCGCCCGCCGCTGATCAGCGTCAGCGCCGCCGCCACCGGATAGGCCACGGCCAGTGCCCGCACCCGCCGGTCCCGCCACAGCCGCACGAACCCGAACACCGCGATCACCGACACGACCGGCCCGAACAACGTCAGCTGCATCGGCACGAAGAGGACGCGCATCTCGGCGCCGTCGTTCTCGCTGAGTGCCGCCGCCATCGCCAGTTGCGGCCAGTCGTTGGCCACCTGGTAGATGAGGTTCGGCACGGCGATCACCACCGCGAGCAGCGCTCCCGCCCACAGCCACGGGCTCGCCAGCGTCCGCCGCGGCCCCGCGGCCAGCAACCCGGCGGCCAGCCCCAGCACCAGCAGCGCGATCAGGTGCTTGTTGTAGGTGGCCAGCCCGATCACCGCCCCCGCGGCGAGCCACCAGCGCGGCTGCTGCTCGCGCAGCAGCGCCTTCAGGATGAACAAGATGGCCGCCGCCCACAGCGGCAGGTCGAAGCTGAGCGTCAGCATCGAGTGCCCCGCGATCAACGTGAACGCGCCCGTCGCCGTGCCCGCCGCGGCCAGCGTCTGCGCCGCCTTGCCGCCGTCCAGCTCCCGCGCGATCAGCGCCACGAGCACGACCAGGATCGCGACGGCCAGCGCCGGCAGCACCCTGATCCCGGTGACCGTGTCGCCGAACAGCGCTATCCCGGCCCTGGCCAGCATCGGCGTCAGCAGCGGCTGGTCCACGTAGCCCCAGGCGGGCAGCTCTGACAGCACCCGGAAGTACAGCTCGTCACGGTGGTAGCCGTAGCCGGGGCTCAGCGCCAGGAGCACGCCGAACAGCAGGACCGCGATCGCCGTCACCGATCGCCACGCTAAAGGCCGCTCCATGCCCGCCAACCTAGATCGCCGGGCGCTCCTTTGTCACCGCTGTCCGATGGCCGACCTGCTTCATGATCGCCATGAAGTACGCCTTGATGTCGCCTTCGCTCTCGTCGTCGGGATGGGCGCCGAGGTGGTAGACCACGGCGGCGGTCAGCAGCTCCTGCACCACGTCCAGGTCGATGTCGCGCGGGCGGGTCTCGCGGGCAGGTCGCGTTGCGCGATCTTGAAAGGCCGGATAGCCTGTCGGCATGCGAAATCGCGCTGAGCTCCTGTGGTGGCGCCGCTCATAGGCGGCGCGAGTTTCGCATTCCTCATCGGACGGCCGCCCCGGATGGCGGCCTTTCTCGTGTCCGCCCCGGGGTTCGATCATTTGACGTGATAAGGGGCAGCAAGTGGAGACGAGCGGATATACCACCGCCGGGGGCATCGCAGTCGAGCGCGAGGCCCGCGAGACCGACGAGGCGGCGCTCGAAGAGATCGTGACGGCCCTCGGCGAACGGCGCGGCGGCGCCTTCTCCTCGGGCATGGACTACCCCGGGCGCTACAGCCGATGGGCGTTCGGCTACGTCGACCCGTGCCTGGAGCTGGTCGCCAAGGGCCGCACCATCTCGGCGACGGCGCTCAACGAGCGCGGCAGGGTCGTGCTGCCCGCCGTCGCCTCCTGCCTGCTGGCCGCGGGCAAGCCGGTCACCGAGCCCACGGCCGACCGGGTGGAGGTGCACGTACCCGAGTCGGAGGACTTGCTGCCCGAGGAGATGCGCAGCCGCCGGCCCACCGTGTTCACCGCGATCCGCGAGGTCATCGCCGCCTTCCGCGGCGACGACCCGCACCTGGGGCTCTACGGCGCCTTCGGCTACGACCTGGCCTTCCAGTTCGAGCCCATCAGGCAGGAGCTCGTACGCCCCGACGACCAGCGCGACCTCGTGCTCCACCTGCCCGACCGGCTGGTCGTGATCGACCGGCAGCGCGAGACGTGTGTCGAATACCGCTACGAGTTCACCGTGGACGGGGCCACCACCCGCGGCCTGGAGCGGACCGGCGCGAGCACGCCCATCGAGGCCCCCGGCGAGCTGCCGGAGAACCCGGAGAAGGGCGAATACGCCAAGGTCGTGGCCGCCGCCAAGGAGAAGTTCAAGCGCGGCGACCTGTTCGAGGTCGTGCCCGGCCAGGTCTTCCACGCCGCCTGCGCCGACCCCGCGGGCTTCTACCGCGGCCTGCGCCACAGCAACCCGGCGCCGTACGAGTTCATCATCAGCCTCGGCGAGGGCGAGCACCTGGTCGGCGCCTCGCCCGAGATGTACGTCCGGGTGAGCGGCGACCGCGTCGAGACCTGCCCCATCTCCGGCACGATCGCCCGCGGCAGCAACCCGGTCGAGGACGCCGAGGCCATCCGCACCCTCCTGTCGAGCGTCAAGGAGGAGTCGGAGCTCACCATGTGCACCGACGTCGACCGCAACGACAAGTCGCGCATCTGCGTGCCCGGCTCGGTGAAGGTCATCGGACGCCGCCAGATCGAGCTCTACTCCCGCCTGATCCACACCGTGGACCACATCGAGGGCCGCCTGCGCCCCGAGTTCGACGCCCTCGACGCCTTCCTCACTCACATGTGGGCCGTCACGGTCACCGGCGCGCCCAAGACCTGGGCCATGCAGTTCATCGAGGACCACGAGGCCACCACCCGCAGGTGGTACGGCGGCGCCATCGGCTTCATCGGCTTCGACGGCTCCATGAACACCGGCCTCACCCTGCGCACCGCCCAGATCAAGAACGGCGTGGCGATCGTCAGGGCCGGAGCCACACTGCTGTTCGACTCCGACCCCGAGTCCGAGGAGCGCGAGACCGAGCTTAAGGCCAGCGCTCTGCTCGGCGCCCTGGCCTCGGTCAACGAGCCCGGCGCCGTCCCGGTCCCCGAGCCCAGGCCGCAGCCGGGCCTGGGCATGAAGGTGCTGCTCGTCGACCACGAGGACTCCTTCGTCAACACGCTGGCCGACTACTTCCGCCAGGAGGGCGCCGCCGTGGTGACGCTGCGCCACGGCTTCCCCTCGCACATGATCGACGAGATCGGGCCCGACCTCGTGGTGCTCTCACCCGGCCCCGGGTGGCCCACCGACTTCGGCATGTCCGCGCTGCTCGACCAGATCTACACCCGCGACCTGCCGGTCTTCGGCGTCTGCCTGGGCCTGCAGGCCATGGTCGAGCAGGCCGGCGGCACGCTGGAGCTGCTCGACTACCCCGAGCACGGCAAGCGCGGCCAGGTCTCCAGGCTGGGCGACAGCGCGCTGCTCGAGGGGCTGCCCGAGGAGTTCACCGCGGCCCGCTACCATTCGCTGCACGCCAAGAGGCCCGGCGTGGTCGGCTTCACCCCGACCGCACTCACGCCCGATGGCAATGTCATGGCCATCGAGGACGTCGAGCGGCGTCGCTTCGCCGTGCAGTTCCACCCCGAGTCGATCCTGACCCAGGAGGGTGGCGCGGGCGCGAAGGTCATCGCGAACGTCCTCCGCCTCTGCCGCCGGCAGGCCTGATCGACGGCAGGCCGTAGAGAGGCTACTGAACGACGCCGGGCGGGTCGTGCGAACGGTGCGGACGCCGGCAGGCCGTGCGGAGGTCGTGAAGCGCCCGCCGGCTCGTACCGGGGTCGTAACGTCAGGCGGGCCGTGCGGAGGTCGTAAAACGTCGGCGGGGGCATGTGAGGCTCCCCTAGAGTCTCCGCATGCTCTCCGTAGATCTGCCGGGCACGGTGCGTGACGCGCTGCTCTCCCCGCTCGTCGACCACCACTGTCACGGTGTACGGCGAGACGACCTGACGAGGGCGCAGTTCGAGCTGCTCATCAACGAGGGCGGCAGCGCGGCGCCGCCGGGCACCACCCACTTCGACACGCCGCTCGGCCTGGCGCTGCGCCGCTGGTGCGCGCCCCTGCTCGACCTGGAGCCGCACGCCCCGCCCGCCGTCTACCTCGCCCGCCGGGCCGAGCTGGGCGCCGCCGAGGTCAACCGGCGGCTGCTGGCCGCGGCCGGGATGGTGGCGTTCCTGGTCGACACCGCTCCAGCGGACACCTCCTCAGGGGACCTGCTGTCGGCCGCCGAGATGGGCCGCCACGGCAGCGCGGCGGCCGACGAGCTGGTCAGGATCGAGCAGATCGAGCGGAACGTGGCCGAGCTGGCCCAGGTCGCCGTCGACTACCTGGACGGCCTCGGCGAGGAGCTGACCGCCCGGGCCGCGAGGGCTGTCGGGATCAAGACCGTCATGGCCACCCAGTGCGGCCTCGACTTCGACCCGTCCCGGCCGAGCCGGGGCGCGGTGATCGCGGCCGTCAACCGCCGGCTGGACGCGCCGAAGGAGCCGCTGACCGACCCGATCCTGCTGCGTTACCTGCTCTGGAGTGCGATCGACGTGGCCAGGGAGCGCGGGCTGCCCGTGCAGTTCCACACCGGGTTCGGCGGCGGCCCGGGACTCGAGCTGCAGCGTACCGACCCGGCCAGGCTGAGCGCGTTCGCCGGGGTGCTGCAGGCCGCCGGCGTGCCGGTGATCCTGCTGCACTGCTACCCGTTCCACCGTCAGGCCGCGTACCTGGCCGGTCTTTACCCGCACGTCTACGTGGACGTCGGCCTCGCGCTGCCGCACACCGCCGCCGCCTCGGCCAGGGTGATGGACGAGCTGCTGGAGCTGGCGCCGTTCCACAAGCAGCTGTTCAGCTCCGGCTGCCGCGGCGTGGCCGAGAGCTGCCTGCTGGGCGCGCTCTACTACCGGCAGGCGCTGGGCGCGGCGCTCGCGGCCAGGGTCGGCGCGGGGGAGTGGAGCGCGGCGGACGCGGCCCGGGTCGCCCACATGATCGGCTCAGGGAACGCCCGCCGGATCTACCGGTTGTGAATTCCTCCTCACGGAGGAGGTGTGACCTGCGCGTGCTCTGCACGGCCGCGCGCCTGCCTCGGGCGACCTAGACAGGTAGGATCGCCGTCGCGAGGGGCCCGCACACCGCTGCTGACCTGCTCAGGCACCCGCTGCCTGGCCGCCGGGCAGGCGGGGGCGCCGACTCGCGCCGAGCCGCGCGAGCTGGTTTGCTTGGGCCGTCACAACAAACCCAACCCGAGCGGGGGCTCCCTATGGGCACTGTCGAACCCGAGATCAAGTTTCGTAGCGACATGGACGTGGAGCTGGTCAAGTCCGCCGCATCAGATGCCGATGTGCTGTGGGCCGCGCGAGTCTCCACGAAGGGCGAGAGCTCTCTGGCCGAGATCGAAGCCGACCCCCAGGGCTCCAAGGGCCTCATCAACTTCCTGATGCGCGACAGGCACGGCACGCCGTTCGAGCATTCGTCCATGACGTTCTTCATCAGCGCGCCGATCTTCGTCTTCCGCGAATTCATGCGACACCGGACGTTCTCCTACAACGAGGAATCCGGTAGGTATCGCCAGCTGGTTCCGGTTTTCTACGTCCCAGGCCCCGATCGCAAGCTGGTGCAAGAGGGCAAGCCGGGCAAATATGTGTTCAAGGACGGCACCGCTGAGCAGCACAAGCTGGTGACCGAAGCGACTCAGGAGAGCTACCGGCATTCCTACCGCGCTTATCTGGAAATGCTCGAGGCCGGGGTCGCTCGCGAGGTGGCCCGGACCGTGCTTCCGGTCGGCCTTTACTCATCGATGTATGCCACTTGCAACGCCCGCGCCTTGATGAACTTCCTGTCGCTTCGTGTCAAACGCGAGGACTCCACGTTCCCGTCGTTCCCTCAGCGGGAAATCGAGATGGTCGCCGAGAAGATGGAGGCGCTGTGGGCGGGGCTCATGCCGCTGACCCATGCGGCGTTCGAGGCCAATGGGCGCGTCTGTCCTTGACCCGCCTGTCCAACGGTCGCCGCGGTGGGTCTGCGGCGACCGTTGGCGAAAGCAGGGCGTTCAGGCGAGCGCGGGCAGCACGTAGACCTCGGCGCCCGGCGGCAGGGCGCAGTCGAGGCCGCCGAGGCCCCGGGCGTTCTCCCCGCACACGATCATGCTGATGTGCCGGCGGATGCGGCCGTAGTCGTCGCGCAGCCGCTCCTCCAGCAGCGGATGCGTGCGCCGGAGCCTGTCGAGGGCCGAGCCCAGCGTGGGCGGGGAGTCGTGGTCGGCGCCGACGGCGAAGACCTTGACCTCCGTGCGCCCGCTCACCCACCGCCGCAGCGTGCTGGGCAGCACGAACACGACCATCGTCACGGGTTTGGTCGTCAACTAGAGCACCGCCGCGCGCACGGTGAGCACGTCGGGCAGGTGCCGGCCGACCAGCGACCACGTCTCGCCGTCGTCACGCGAGCAGTAGACCTCGCCGTCGCGCGTGCCGAAGAACAGCCCTGCCTCCGACATGCTCATCGCGTCCCGCAGCACCGTCGCGTGCACCGGCTCCTCGGGCAGGCCCTGATCGAACGGCTGCCACGTCGCGCCCGCGTCGTCGCTGCGGTAGACGCGGTAGCGGTGGCCGACGGGCGTGCGGTCCATGTCTGCCGTCAGCGGCAGCACGTAGACCGTGTCGGGCCGGGACGGGTGCACCACGATCGGGAAGCCGAAGTCCGACGGCAGCGAGGAGCCGATGTCGTGCCAGGTGCCGCCGAAGTCGTCGCTGCGGTAGACGCCGAAGTGGTGCTGCAGATAGAGCCGGTCGGGCCGGGTCGGGTGCATGGCGACCTTGTGCACGCACTGCCCGAACTCCGGATATTGCTGTCCCTCGGGCATGAAGGGGGCGCGAATGTTCTGGTTGGACGCCTCCCATGACAGGCCGCCGTCGGCCGAGCGGTAGAAGCCGCCCGTGGAGATCGCGACGCCCATGATCTTGGGGTCTGCCGGGTGGTTGATGATCGTGTGCAGGCACAGGCCGCCGCCGCCCGGCTGCCACTGCGGGCGATGCGGGTGCTCCCAGAGCCCCTCGATGAGCCGGTAGGTGACGCCGCGGTCCTCCGAGCGGAACAGCGCCCCCGGCTCGACGCCCGCCCACACCACGTCGGGCTCGGACGGGGAGGGCACGAGCTGCCACACCCTGGTGAGGGTCGCCTCCGTCTTCTCGGGGAAGGCGATGGGCGGCTGCTCCGCCTCTCCCCAGGTCCGGCCGAGGTCATCCGAATACATGACGGATGGACCGAAATGGCCGTATTCGATGCCCGCCAGGAGCCGGGGTGTGGTGCCGCGGGTGTCGATCGACACCGAGGGCACCGCGACCGTGGAGAACTGGATCGGCTCGATCTCGAACGGGCCGCCGTCCGCCGAGCGGGCGAGGAACAGGCCCTTGCGGGTGCCGATCGCGAGCACTGCGTCACTCATGGCATCCTCCCATGTTCGCTTCCCCGCCAATGGTGCCACGCGGTACCGACAACTTCCGAGGACTGGGAGATTCGCCCCAGGAGGTCCGTCAGGGTCACCGCCGGCCGCCGTCCCGGTCGGTCGCCGTCCCGGCCGGTCGGCGTCCGGGTCGTCACCGTCGCGGTCGGTCGGCGTCCCGGGTCGTGGTCGTCCCGGTCGGTCGCCGTCCGGGTGGTGGTCGTCCTGGCCGGCCGGCGTTCAGGTCGTTCGCGACCGGCATTACCCGAGGGGTAATCGTGACACTTCCCCGCGGCCGATAGGTTGCCGGGCATGGGAGCGCTTGCCGTACGTGAAGAGTCCTTTGGCGAGTTGCTGCGCTCGTGGCGTCAGCGGCGCCGGGTGAGCCAGCTCGACCTGGCCATCGAGGCCGAGGTTTCGGCCCGCCATATCAGCTTTCTGGAGACCGGGCGCTCCCGGCCGAGCCGTGAGATGGTGATGAAGTTGGCCGAGGAGCTCGGGGTGCCGCTGCGGCACCGCAACAGGCTGCTGGTGTCGGCGGGGTTCGCGCCGGTCTATCCCGAACGCGAGGTACGCGCCCCCGAGATGGAGGTCGTCCGCCAGGCGCTGGAAAAGATCCTGGCCGGGCACGAGCCGTACCCGGCGGTCGTGGTGGACGCGGCGTGGAACCTGGTGGCGGCCAACTCGGCGGCCGCCATGTTCATGGACGGCGTCCCGGCCGAGCTGCTGAAGGAGCCGATCAACGTGATGCGGCTGTCGCTGCACCCGCAGGCCATGGGCGGCCGGCTGCTCAACCTGGCCGAGGTACGCGCCCACCTGCTGCACCAGTTGCGCAGGCAGGCCGAGATGTCCGCCGACGGGCGGCTGGCCGAGCTGCACGACGAGCTGGCGTCGTACACATATCCGGGCGTGGACCTGAACGTGGCGCACGTGCCGGGCCCGGCCGACATCCTGGTGCCGCTGCGGATCGCGGCGGGTGACCGGGTGCTGTCGATGTTCACGACGATCGCGACGTTCGGCACGCCGGTGGACGTGACGGTGTCCGAGCTGGCCATCGAGACGTTCTGGCCCAACGACGAGGAGACCGCCGCCGCCTTCCGAGAGCCGGCGCCCGATGGTCAACGCGCTGTGGCGGGCAGGCCGGGCGCCTCCTCGCCGGCCCCGATGGGCGCCTCGATGGAGGCCGCGGCGGGGCCGCCGCCCTTGATCGGGAGGCCTCCCGAGACGGTGTAGGTGCGCATGCTCAACGCGCCGCCCGCGGGCGCCGCCGCGACCGTGAAGGCGGGAAAGGCGTTGCCGCCCGGGACGATCGAGGTGGAGATGTAGTCGCCGGTCATGCGGCCCTGGGCGGTGTTGGCCAGCCACTCCAGCGCCATCGGCCCGTGCAGCTCGGCGGGCGCGGACCAGCTGCGGCCGCCGTTGGCGGAGGAGGTGTAGCCGACCGTGAGCCGGCAGGTGGCAGGGGTGCAGGCGGGGTCGGGGTAGCGGTAGTAGGCGAGCGCGAGCCTGGCCGAGCCGCCCGAGGTGGCGCGGTCGACGCCGAGGCCGGGGATGAAGTGGTCGCCGCCGTCGCTCG
This sequence comes from Nonomuraea basaltis, assembly GCF_005893125.1. Taxonomy (GTDB): domain Bacteria; phylum Actinomycetota; class Actinomycetes; order Streptosporangiales; family Streptosporangiaceae; genus Nonomuraea; species Nonomuraea basaltis. Next base: position 70,259 of record NZ_VCJS01000020.1, read on the forward strand.
TCACCCGCGTGACGTGGCCCCATGCGCTCCCGTCGGCCGACTTGGCCAGCACGATGTCGTTGCCGGCGCAGTAGAGCTGGAAGCGGCAGTCGTGCCAGACGACGTACACGGCGCCGGACGCGTCCGTCTCGGCCGACGGCAGCGGGGAGGCGCGCAGGCCGCCCGCGACCGTGTGCCGCTGCACGGTGGAGACGAGCTCACCGTCGCTCCAGGTGGCGCCGCCGTCGCGGGAGCGGAAGGCGCGGATCTGGTGCTCGTTGCTCAGGTACGGCACCACCACCGCGCCGTCCGGCCGCACCACCGGCTGCCCGCCGAGCCCGGTCGCCGGCGTGCCGGTCACGGCCCAGGTCAGGCCGCCGTCGGACGAGCGGGCCATCTTGATCGCGTTGCCCGTGGCGTGGTCGTCGAACGCGACGTGGCAGCGGCCGTAGAAGGGACTGTCCGGCGCGTTGTCGCAGACGATCCAGCTCTTGTCCAGGTTGCCGCCGCCCGCGACGGCGACCGTCACCGGGGCGTCCCAGGTCCGGCCGCCGTCGGCGGAGCGGCTGGTGAGCACGGCCGCCCCGGCGATCCCGCCCGTGTCGGTGATGCCTAAGGACGAGACGAGCCAGACGTCGTGCCGGGCGTCGTAGGCCACCGACGGGTCGCTGACCCGCTGGTACGGGCCGTCGCCGAACCCGGTGATCCCCGGCAGGGCGCCCTTGGCCCAGGTGGCGCCGTTGTCGGAGGAGGTGGCGAACGCGATGCCGGACGCCCCGCCGTCGAAGAACCTGCCCGCCTGCTGGGCGGTGACGATCGTCGTGCCCCACTGGAAGGTGTCGGGGCCCGCCTGCGTGCCGTGCTGGCTGGTGGCGTTGGCGTACGCGTCGGCCCCGATCTCCGTCAGCGGGACGTCCGCCGCCGCCGGAAGCGGAGTGAGAAGCAGCGACGCGACGACGACGGACGGTACGGTCACGAGCGCGCCGATTCCTCGGCGACTGGCGGGGGATGGCACAGTCGACCTCCACATGGCGTGTCAACTTCCACCTCGCACTGTCCAACCCCCGCTGTCAACCTCCGGATCAGAAGACGGGCCGACGGGCCGTGAAGATCTCCTGCTCGTTGGCCGGGTCGGCGTGCTGCATGGGCGCCGTGCACGCCTTGGGCGGGACGCCCGGCTGCCCGGTGCCCGGGCAGAGGAACAGCGCGGGCTCGCGAGTGTCGGACCAGAGCGGGTACGCGCTGGTCGCGGTGGCCGACACCTGGATGTAGTCGCCGAAGAACAGCCCGCCGAACTGGGTGGGCGGCGGCATGCTCGACGAGGTCACGCGCTGCGTCACGTACCCGGAGCCGGTGCGCGTGGACAACGAGATGTCGGAGAAGCCGGTCGTGGCGGCGTCGCCGTACTGGCGGTCGTAGTACGTGACCACGTACCGGCCGGTCGGGGTGTAGTCGGAGCCGTGCCAGAACTGGTCGGTGGTGCGCTGCCCGGGCCGGTCGGTGGCCGACGGCAGGGTGCGCACGTCGGCGGAGGTGCCGGCGAAGCTCGCGCCGCCGTCGGTGGACTCGGAGACCACGATGTCGTTGTTGCAGGCGCCCTTCACCCCGGTGTAGAGCGGGTTGCCCAGCGGCCCGGTGAAGCCGGCCGGGGTGCAACCGCCGGACTCGCGGGAGTTGCGGCTGATGAACGACCCGTAGGCCACCGTCACCTGCGCCGGGTTCTTCGGGTTGACGTTGACGTAGGGGTAGTTGGCGGCCCGGAAGACCGAGTTGAACGTGGGGCCCTTCTCCGGCACGCAGGAGCGTCCCGGGTCCTGGCCGTTCTGGTAGGTGGCGCAGTCGGGCAGCTCGAAGAAGTCGCCGGCCTTCACCGGCGCCGAGTAGGTGGCGCCGCCGTCGGTGGACTTGGCCAGCAGCATCTGCAGGTGGTTGTCGCCCGCGCCGGCCGGCGTGGTGTTGTGGTTGGCCCACACGACGTAGAGCGCGCCGTCGGGGCCGACCGACGGATGGGAGAACTGGTTGACGTTGCACGAGCCGCGCGGCGTGGGGATGCCGAAGGTGCTGGAGCACAGCGCCGAGTCGCCGCTGACCAGCACCGGGTCGCTGAACGTCTCGCCGTAGTCGGCGGAGTAGGCGCCGAAGATGTACGCCGTCCCATCGGAGTCGAACGTCGTCCACGTCACGTACACGCGGTCCCTGAACGGGCTCGAGACGTAGTGGTCGACGGCCATGAGCTGCTTGTCCAGCAGGAAGTCCCCGGCGCCCGCGAGGTCCGTGTGCTCGGCCACCGGCCGCCCCGGGAAATTGAACGAGGCGCCGCCCGTGCCCGTGGAGCGGAAGACGTACATGGCGCTGGACTGGTCGGGGTCGGTGGTCACGGTGGCGCCGCGCTTGAAGGCCAGGCATGACAGGTACGCGTTGCCGCGGCTGTCCCAGTCCAGCGACGGGTCGCCGCCGGCCTGCCAGTACTGGCGGGGGACGCCGCCGAACGCGGTGCCCCTGGTGAAGCCGTTCGGCACGGTGGAGTCGGCCCAGCTGGCGCCGCCGTCGGCCGAGTACGACACGCCGCAGGTGCCGTCGCCGCGCCGGTAGTCGTTGTAGCCGGCCACGATCTGCTTGGGATTGTTCGGGTTGGCCGCGATCCAGGTCTCGTTCTGGGCCTGCGAGCGCCCGTGCATGTCGGGGTCGGTGATGTTGGCGCAGTTGACGTTGACCTTGACGTTGTCGCCGCGGCGGTCGTCACAGTCGGGTGTGACGGCGGGCTTGAAGCCGGTGAGCCCGCGCCGCGCGGCGCCGGACCGCTCGGCCAGGGCGTCGACGAGCGCGCCCGAGGCCAGGCGCTGCTGCCAGGGCTTGAGGTCCTGGAAGCCGAACCCCTCGGCGGTGGCCGCGGGTCCCGATAACGAGATCGCGGCGAGCACGAGCGTGTTCGCGGCGACCAGGCTGAGGGCATGCCGGAATCGCATCCTGCCTCCAAAGAGACGGTCGGAACCGAAGCCGGGTTCTCCCCGATCGGTCACCTCACCCTTGGGGGAAGGACCCGAGAACTGGACGGTAAGCCCGGCTCGCCGGTGCGCCAAGCCCTAGCCGTGACCTTATGTGGACATTTCTGTAAGGATCATCGTTCGCCCTGGATGATGTCCCGGTGGATGCGCGACAGGGGCACGCCGTCGATCTGGAGGCGGCGGACGGTCTCGTTGACCATGGCGGATGGGCCGCACACGTACACGTCGTGCTCGGCCCAGGAATGGAAGCGCTGCGTCACCTCGGGCAGGTGGCCGCGCATCCCGTCGAACGACGGCTGGTCGGAGACCACGGGCAGCACCCGCAGCCAGGGGAACGACGACGCCATCCTGATCAGGTCGGGCAGGTCGTACAGCTCCTCGGCGGTGCGGGCGCCGTACAGCAGGTGGATGTTGGGCCGGCGGCCCGAGTTGATGATCGACTCGATGATGGCCTTCAGCGGCGCCAGGCCGGTGCCCCCCGCCACGCACAGCACGTCGCGCATGCTGCTCTCGCGCGGCATCATCGTGCCCATCGGCGGCCCCAGCAGGAGCTGGTCGCCGATGCGGGTGTGCCTGATCAGCGTGGTGGACACCCAGCCGCCCGGGATCGAGCGCACGTGCAGCCTGATCGTGTTGTCCGGGCGCGGAGCGTTCGCGATGGAGAACGTCCGCCACACGCGCGGCCAGCGTGCGGTCTGCACGTTGACGTACTGGCCCGGCTGGTACGGCAGCCGCTGCGTGGGCCGCAGCGTGATGACCGCGATGTCGCGATAGCGCTGCTCGTGGTCGATCACCTCGGCCAGCCACCACGCGGGAGATACCCCCGAGTCGGACTCCGCCGATTCGATCATGAGATTGGCCGCGGCCGTGTAGGCCGCCACCCAGGCCGCCTCGATCTCGTGGTTCCAGATGTCGGACGCGAAGCGGCGGATCGTGGCGAGCAGGGCGCTGCCGACGGCCGTGTAGTGCTCGGCGATCACGCCGTACTTTCGGTGGTCCCTGCCGAGATGGCCCAGGAAGGCTGCGAGGCTGTCCGGGCTGTCCAGGCTCCACACGATCCGGGTCAGCGCGCCGAACAGCCGGTCGCGCTGGACGTCCATGGCGGGCGGGAACATGGCGCGCAACTGCGGATTCTCGGCGAACAGCCGGCCGTAGAAATAGGCCGTGGCCTTGTCGGCATGCGGTTCGACGACGGAGAAACTCTCCTTCACCAGACGCGGATTCAACGACATGTATCGCAACCCCACTTATTGACCGGAAACGCATTCCGGTCTTGTCGTTCCACCTCCCTGACGGCTCCGGGTCGGGAGCGCGCGGCGGGCCCCGGCACATCCGACGCGCTCAAAAATGAGTCTTACACCCACCATGACGCGCCACAACCGTTTCCCCCTAATACGGTGCGAAGCAGAACTATCAGTTGTGGGCTCGTGATTGTCCGGGCTCAGCGTTTCCGTTTTTCGGACAGCGAATGCGAATGTAAGTCATATTCGCATTCAGTGGTCTAGTTCGGAGGGAAGGCCGAAACAGCGGAACACGCCCGGGTCGAGGAATCCGGCGATCTCCGTGATGCGGCCGCCGCGCAGGCTGAGCACGTTGACCGCGCCCAGCCGCCAGCGGTCCTCACGCCGCTGATAGCACGCGAACGCGAGCTGGCCGTTGGCCTGGATCGGCACCAGCCGCCAGCCGGTGGCGAACACGCGGCGGCGCAGGAACCGCTCCACGGCGTCCCGGCCGTCGAACCACGCCGGCAGCGGCGGCATCGTGAACCTGGCGTCCCGCGCCAGCAGCTCCAGCAGGGCGGGCACGTCCGCCCGCTCCCAGGCCGCCACGAAGGCGCCCACCAGCTCGCGGCGGCCCTCGTCGCCGAGGGCGTCCAGCTCATCCTGCTGCGTCACCGGCGGCACCCGCTCCTCGATCGCCTTCCTGGCGCGCTGCAGCGCGCTGTTGACCGAGGCGGGCGTGGTGTCCAGGGCGCGGGCCGTCTCGGCGGCGGAGAACTCCAGCACCTCGCGCAGGATCAGCACGGCCCGCTGCGTGGCGGGCAGGTGCTGCAGGGCCGCGACGAACGCCAGCTCCACGCTCTCGCGCCGGGTGTAGTGGTCGGCCGGGTCGTCGGGCCAGGGCTCCAGCCAGACCCGCCCCGGCACGATCTCGCCCAGGTTGTCGACGTCGTCCAGCGGCGGGCCGTACTCCATGGAGACCATCCGGCGCGGCCGGCGCTCCAGCATCCGCAGGCAGGCGTTGGTGCCGATGCGGTAGAGCCACGCGCGCAGCGAGCTGCGCCCCTCGAACCCGGCCAGCCCGCGCCACGCTCCGAGCAGCGTCTCCTGCAGCGCGTCCTCGGCGTCCTGGACCGAGCCGAGCATCCGGTAGCAGTGCGCGTAGAGCTCGCGGCGGTGGCCCCCGACCAGCCGCTCGAACGACTCCGCGTCGCCCGCGCGGGCCGCGGCGAGGGTCTCGGGATCAACTGCGGCGGTCATGCTGCGCTCCTGGGCGGCCATGATGTCCTGTGCACGGGCGATCCACTCGGCCGGCCCGCACAAATACGACACCCGTTCGCGGCCGAGCGGCGTGAGGGAGTATGCCACCTCCGGCGGCATCTGCGCCGACACCGACCGCCGCATGGCGCTGCTCACGGAGCCGGCCGCCAAGGAGGGCCTCACTGGTCCTGCCGACCCGGTGCCGAAACGTTCCGGTTCCGGCCATGGCAGTCCTCCATCCCAGGCGGGTGGCGTGGGGAAGGCGCTCGGATCTTCGTCTTCGCCGCGAGCGCGGACGCCTACTGGTGGCTCAGCGACAGGGTCGGGCACTACCTCGGTCTCATGTACCAGCTCCAGCTTCCCGACACGAAAGGCGAGAAGCGTGACGAAAGCCGAAAAGTCCGGTGGTGTGGGAGGCAAGTGGTAGTCGAGGATCTTTGGGAGAGGCGACATATGGGAAAGACTGTGCGTCATGATGGGGCCAGTGGCCGTCACCTGACACCGGGCGGCGGCGGCACGAACTCCACCATGCTCCGGGAGATCGCATGTCCCGACCGCTGATCGGTATCACCGCCTACTTCGAGGCCGCCCGCTGGGGCGACTGGGTGCGGGAGGCCGTCCTGTCCCCGCACGCCTACGCCAAGGCGGTGACGCGGGCAGGGGGCGCGCCGGTGGTGCTGCCACCGCTCAGCCCGCACGCCGCCGAGGACTACGCACGCGGTCTCAACGGCGTGGTGCTGGCCGGCGGCGTCGAGCTGGCGGCCGCCGCCTACGACGACGAGCAGGACGCGCGGGTCCCCGAGCCGCAGGCGCACCGGGACCGCTTCGAGCTGGCGCTGGCCAGGGCGGCCGTGCGCGCCGACATCCCGATCCTGGCCATCGCCAGGGGCATGCACGTGCTCAACGTCGCCCAGGGCGGCACGCTGATCCCGTGGCTGCCCCAGGTGCTCGACAACGACCGGCACGGCGAGCCCGGCGCGGCCCACGCGATCCAGGTCAGCGTCTCCAGCAAGCTCGGCAAGGCCATCGGCGACCACATCGAGGTCGTCGCCCCGCACCACCAGTCCGTGCGCCGGCTCGGCGGCGGCCTGCTGGCCGTGGCCTGGGCCGACGACCAGATCGTCGAGGGCATCGAGCTGCAAGGGCACAGGTTCGGCGTGGGCGTGCAGTGGCATCCGGAGCGAGGCGATGACAACCGGCTCTTCGATGCGTTCATGGAGGCGGCCCGCTAGGCTGCGATCATGCCGCTGCACCCCCAGGCGCGGGACTACCTCGCCTCCATGGCGTCGGACGAGGAAACCGACTTCGACTCGCTCACGCTGGAGGACATCCAGCGGACGCGGGCGGCGAACGACGACGCCGCGATCCATCGCGGCCCGCTCACGAAGCTGCCCTTCGTCCGCGACGAGGTGGCCGAGGGCGTGCCCATCCGGATCTACCGCGCCGATCCCGGCGACGGCCTGCTGCCGGTCGTGGTCTACTTCCACGGCGGCGGCTGGGTCTACGGCAGCATCAGGCGGGCCGACGCGGTCGCGCGCTACCTGGCGATCCACGCCGGGGCGGTGGTGGTGTCGGCCGGCTACCGGCTCGCCCCCGAGCACCCGTTCCCCGCCGCCGCCGACGACGCGTGGACCGTCGTGCGCGACATCTTCGCCCGGCCCGCCTTCTACCAGAACAACGGCAGCGTGGCGGTGGCCGGCGAGAGCGCGGGCGGCAACCTGGCCGCCGTCGCCGCCTGGCAGGCCCGCGACGCCGGGCTGCGCCTGGCGCACCAGGCCCTGGTCTGCCCGGTGCTGGACGCGGCCATGGACACGCCCAGCCACCGGGACTACGCCAAGGGATACGCGCTCCCCGGCGCGGAGATCGCGTGGTTCCTGCGGCAGTACGCGGACGGAGCCGACCCCGCCGATCCGCGCCTGTCCCCGCTGCGGCTGCCCGACGTCGCGGGCCTCGCGCCGGCGACCGTGGTGACGGCCGAATACGACGTACTGAGAGACGAGGGCGAGGCGTACGCCCGGCGCCTGGCACAGGCGGGCGTGCCCGCCGAGAGCCGCAGGTACGACGGCGCCGTGCACGGCTTCTTCGCCCTGCCCGGCCTGTTCGACCAGGCCCTCGAGGCCCGCGCGTACGTGGCGGAACGGCTGCGGGAATCCCTGTGAACTACGACAACTACGACAAGCTAAAGATCGACACCCCGGCCGACGGCGTGCTGAGGGTCACGATCAGCGAGCCGGGCAGGCTCAACGCCGTCGACATGACTGCGCACCGCGAGCTGGGCGAGATCTGGCGCGACGCCGACCGCGACGTGAGCGTGCGGGCCATCGTGGTCAGGGGAGAGGGCACGGCGTTCTCCGCGGGCGGCGACCTGTCGATGATCGAGGAGATGACGCGCGACCACGCCACCAGGCTGCGCATCTTCGCCGAGGCTCGCGACATCGTCTACAACGTGCTCAACTGCGCCAAGCCGATCGTCTCCGCCGTCCAGGGCCCCGCCGTCGGAGCCGGGCTCGCGGTCGCGCTGCTGGCCGACATCTCCGTCGCCGGCCGCACCGCGCGGATCATCGACGGGCACACCAGGCTCGGCGTCGCGGCCGGCGACCACGCCGCGATCGTGTGGCCCCTGCTGTGCGGGCTGGCCAAGGCCAAATACCACCTGCTGCTGTGCGAGCCGGTGACCGGGGCGGAGGCCGAGCGGATGGGGCTGGTCAGCCTGTGTGTCGACGACGACCAGGTGCACGACAAGGCCATGGAGATCGCCGTCAGGCTCGCCGCCGGCGCGCAGGAGGCGATCAGGCTGACCAAATACTCGCTCAACAACTGGCTGCGGCTGGCCGGGCCGACCTTCGACGCCTCGCTGGCCATGGAGTTCCTCGGCTTCAGCGGGCCGGACGTGGCCGAGGGCGTGCGCGCTTTGCGGGAGAAGCGGCCCCCGTCGTTCGGCTGAGCACGGGCGTGTGCTTCCCCGGACCTCGGGTAGGCGCAGCTCAAGGAGAAACAACGACACGGCGGGCCCGCCGTTGCGAGTAGAGGGAAGGCGAGTCCTCCGGGGCCGAGAACGCCGCCCCGGAGGACCAAGCAGAGGCCTTCCAGCGACCGATCACGAGACGACAAGGTGGGAAACCGGGCTGAACGGCGGCTAGAAGCTGCGGGGCAGCCCGAGCACCTGGGTCGCGAGGTAGTTGAGCAGGAGCTCCTCCGTCACGGGTGCCACCTTCCCGATCCTGGCGTCGGCGAGCAGCCTCGCCACCGGATACTCCAGCGAGTACGCCATCCCGCCGTGCGTCTGGAACGCCGCGTCGGCCGCCTCCCAGGCGGCCTGCGAGGCGGTCAGCTTGGCGATGTTGGCCTCGGTGCCGCACGGCAGCCGCCGGTCGAAGGACCAGGCCGCCTTGTAGATCATCAGCCTGGCCAGCTCGATCTTGGCCTTGACCTGCGCCAGCGGGAAGGCGATGGCCTGGTTGGCGCCGATCGGCCGGCCGAAGACCTCGCGCTGCTTCGCGTAGTCGACGGCGACTCGCAGAGCCACCTCGGCTCCGCCCAGCGCGGAGGCGGCCAGCAGGATCCGCTCCGGGTTGAGGATGTCCCACAGCACGACCGCGCCCTGGTCCACCTCGCCGACCACGTTCGAGGCGGGCACCCGCAGGTCGTCGAGAAACACCATGTTCGACGGCGTCGTGTTCGCGCCGAGCTTGGGGATCGGCCGGTAGGAGAGCCGCCCGGCGGCGACCGCCTCGGGGACGTTCACCAGGAACACCGTCAGCCCGTTCGCGCGCGGCCGCGCCTCGGCGGCCGGGATGGTCCTGGCCACCAGCAGCATCCAGGTGGCCCGCTGCACGCCGGTGATCCAGATCTTCTGCCCATTGATCACGTACTCGCCGCCGTCGCGCCGGGCCGACGTGGTGATCGCCAGCGAGTTGGAGCCGGCGTCGGGCTCGGTCAGCGCGAAGCACGTCTCGATCTCACCCGTGGCCAGCCGGGGCAGCAGGTCCGCCCGCTGCTCGGGCGTGCCGTGCCGGGCGATCGTGAGCGCGCCGAAGCCGGGCGTCAGCACGTACGTGAACGCCGAGCCGCCCGCCGCGCCCGAGGCCGCCAGCGTCTCGGTGGCGACCGCCAGCTCCAGCAGCCCCTGGCCGCCGCCGCCGTGCTCCTCGGGCACCGCCAGGCCGAGCCAGCCGCCCTTGGCCAGCTCCTGCCAGACCTCCTCCGGCCACCGCTTGTCGCTCTCGCACCGCTGCCAATAGTCAAGGTCGTAACGGGAGCAGATGCCGGCGATGCCGGCCTGGACGGCCAGGGCGGTGTCCGGAAGGGTGAAATCCATCACGCCATCGTAGAATCATGTTCGGTTCAAGGTCGAGGCCACGCGCCGGACGCCTTCAGCGCCGCGGGCGGCGCGCGTGGAACACGAAGGCCGGGGGAGGGTTGCGCCACACCGTACGCCCCGGCACGACCTCCTCGAACCGCTCGGCCAGCAGCGCGCGGAAGCGCCGCGCCGAGCCGAGCGGGATGGCGTGAATGTAGGAGAACGTCGTGAACGCCGCGCCCAGGCCCATCGCCGCCGTCACCGCCTCCAGCAGATCACGCTGCGACTCCTCAGGAAAGGCCGCCCACGGCAGCCCGCTCACCACCACGTCCGCCTGCCGCAACCCCCGCTCCCGCAGCAGCTCGCCCAGCCGCGCCGCATCGGCGTGCACCACGTCCACGGCCGGGAAACGTCCGGCCAGCAGCCCCGCCATGGTCTCGTTGACCTCCACGGCCAGGTGGTGGCCGCGCCCGGCCAGCCGCTGCTGGATCTCCGCGGTGAACGGCCCGGTGCCGGGGCCGAGCTCCACCACCGTCGGTTCGCCACGCTCCGGGATCGGTGCGCAGACGGCGGAGGCCAGCCGCCGCGAGCTGGGCGCGACCGCCCCGATCACGGCGGGAGCGCGCAGGAACTGGCCGAGGAAAAGTGCGGTGTCGTTCGACATGGCTCGAACCTAGGGGCAAGATCGCGCCCGATCGCTCCGCCGTCAGGGCGGAGCTGCGGCCAGTAGGAGGAGGCGCGGTCCTCCGCCCGGAGGATTAGCCGTTCACGATGGACGGATACCGTGAGCGCATGCGTTGGCGCGGTGTGCCGCTGGATGTCCTCCTGGCGGGTTCGGGTGTGGCCCTGGACCTGTTGACCACGTCCCATGCCGGCGACACGAAATACCTGCCCGCGGAGACGAACGTCCCGATGGCGCTGCTGGCGGGCCTGCCCATGGGGCTGGTCCGGCGCTGGCCGGTGCCCGTCACCCTCTACCTGGGCGTGCTCCTGGTCGTCACCGACCAGCTGGGGTCGTTCACGTCCAACACTGCGCAGATCCTCGTCTGCGTCGCGCTCGGCGTGGTCGGAAACCAGTCGAGCTGGCGGGCCAGCGCGGTGGCCGTGGCCGCGACGATCGTCGCGACCGCGATCAACATCGCCGACCCCGGCATCGCGCTCACCGCCGGCAGTTGGATGTACTCGTTCCTGCTGCCCGTCTTCCCCGCCGCGCTGGGCGCCTATCTGCGCAATTCGGCCGGGCGGCTGGAGGAGCGCGACGTCACCCCCGACGCGCTGCTCGCCGCCGGCGGCGTGGCGATCACCGTGCTCAGCACCTGGACCTCCTGGCACTCGGGCACCCAGCCCGTCTGGGTCGTCGGGCTGCTGGCCGTGGTGGGCGGCCTGTCGCTGGGCATCGCCAGGCGGATGCCCGGGCTGGTCTTCCTGGTGCAGGGCGTGCTGCTCCTCTCGGCCGACACCTACCTGAACGACGCCGTCAACACCTGCGTGATCCTCACGCTGATCGCGATCGGCGTGTTCGCCATGCGCGTGGCCTCCTGGGCGTGGACGGCGGCGGCGTACTTCGCCGGCTCCCTGCTGACCGCGATCGCCGTCGTCGGCGACGACACGCACGTCACTCCGTTCCGCGTCGGCGTGCTGATGACGCTGGTCGCCACGCCGATCGCGATCGGCCGCTACCTCGGCATGCGGCAGGCCGCCGTGGCCGCCGAGCGGCTGGGCGCCGAGGAGTCCGCCCGGGCGGCGGTGGCCCAGGTGCGGGCCGACCAGCTCGCCGAGCGCGAGCGCATCGCCCGCGACGTGCACGACGTCGTCGCCCACCACGTCGGCGCCATGGTGCTGCGGGCCGGCGCCGCCCGCTACACCGCCCCCGACGGCCCCGTCGCCGACGCGCTCACCGACATCCGCGAGACCGGCCACCAGGTGCTGCAGGACCTGCGCGACCTGCTCGACCTGCTGCGCGAGCCGGAGCGCCAGCCCCACCTGCTGGCCAACCCCGCCGACGTCGTACGCGAGTCGGCCGAGCGCATGGCCGCCGCGGGGCTCGTGGTCGACCTCGACCTCGACCCGGCCACCGACCAGGCCCCGCTCATCGCCCGCACCTCTGCCGCCCGCATCGTCCAGGAAGGACTCACCAACGTGCTCAAGCACGCAGGCCCCGGCACCCGGGTCCGCGTCACGGTCGCTCCGGCAGGGGAGGGACTGTCGGTGGAGATCCGCAACGGCCCCCCGCCCACCACCCTCGAACGCCTGCCCTCGTCCGGCCGTGGCCTGGCCGGCATGCGCGAGCGCGTCCGGGCCCTCGGCGGCACCCTCAGCGCCGGCCCCGACGGAGAGGGCGGCTGGCTCCTGGCCGCCAGCCTGCCCGCGAGGAGCGCCGTATGATCCGCGTGCTGGTGGCCGACGACCAGGCGCTCGTCCGCGCGGGCGTGCGCATGCTGCTGCAGGCCGCGGGCGACATGGAGGTCGTGGGCGAGGCCGAGGACGGCGCCGAGGCGGTGCGCCTGGCCGAGCGCCATCTGCCCGACGTCATCCTCATGGACCTGCGCATGCCCAGGGTCGACGGCCTGGAGGCGATCAAACGCGTGCTCGCAGCCCGGCCGGGGGCCAGGATCGTGGTGCTGACCACGTTCGCCGAGGACGCCAACGTCTACGCCTCCCTGCGCGCCGGGGCGGTCGGCTTCCTGGTCAAGGACGACGAGCCGGAACGCATGGTGGACGCCGTACGCCGGGCGGCGGGCGGCGAGCAGCTGCTCGCGCCGTCGGTGCTGCGCAGAGTCGTGGAGCGCTTCCTGGCGGCCGAGGAGCAGGCCGCGACGCCCCCGCCCACCGGGCTGACCGAGCGCGAGCTGGAGGTGCTCGCCCTGGTCGGCACCGGCCTGTCCAACGCCGAGATCGCCGAGAAGCTGCACATCGGCGTCACCACGGTCAAGACCCACATCGCCGCCTCCATGGACAAGCTGGGCCTGCGCAACCGGATCCAGGCCGCGGTCGTCGCCCACCGCACGGGGCTCGTGGACGCGTCCTTCCGCCCGGTACGCCGCGGGCGCTGAGGTCCGTCACCCGGCGGACCGGCGATCATCCGCCAGGCGGACGACGCCCCGCCGCCCGTCGCCGGCGGTCTCCAGCACGTCACCTGGCTGTGGCTGGGCGCCCACCTGCCCAACGGGGTGCTCCTGTTCGGCCTCATCGCCGCGATGCTGATCTATGTCTGGTCACCGGCGGCCGCCCGCCGCCGCTAGGGTCTGAAGTGTGTACGTCAAGATCTGCGGGTTGAGCGAGCCCGAGCACGTGGCCACCGCCGTCGAGGCGGGCGCCGACGCCGTCGGGTTCGTCATGACCCGGAGCCCCCGCCGGATCGCGCCCGAGCGCGCGGCGGAGCTGGCCGCGCTGGTCCCCGCCCACGTGCTCACCGTCGGCGTGTTCCGCGGCGAGGACCCCGAGACGGTGCGGGCGGCGGCGCTGGCGTCCGGGGTGCGGGGCGTCCAGCTCCACGGCCGGCACCCGCACGGGGACTTCACCGCGCTCAAGGACCTCGGCGGCGTCCTGGTCAGAGCCGTCGACGCCGAGGCCGATCTGCGGTGCGGCGCCTACGACGAGGACCTCCTCCTCGTCGATGCCCCGCACGCGGGCTCCGGCCAGCCGTGGGACTGGGCAGCGGTCCGCGGCCGCCCGACGGGCCGGTGGATGCTGGCCGGCGGCCTCGACCCGGCGAACGTGACCGAGGCGATCGCCGCCGCCGGCCCGTGGGGGGTCGACGTGTCCAGCGGCGTGGAGATCTCGCCCGGGGTGAAGGACTCGGCCCTCATCAGGGCGTTCGTGAAGGCGGTGCGGGGTGCCCGCTGACCTGGCCCGCGCCCTCGACTTCATGCGCGCTTTCGCCCGCCGCAAGGCGCCACGGGAGATCGCGGTCCCGGGCGGGTTCGCGGTCCTCGACGACCGCTATCCGAGCTCGTACGACGACAACAAGCTGATCGTCTGGACCTGCGACGACCTCGGCGCGACGCTGGAATCGTCGGACAAGGCCCGGGAAGCGGCCGGACGGCTGCTGCGGGCGGCCGACGAGGTGCTCGCGGAGAGGGCCCACCGGCTGGTGTCCGTGGACGACGACCGGCTGGGCACGGCGTTCGCGGACGCGTTCGCGGCCGCCGGCTACGGGCACGAGACGAATATGATCATGGCCTTCCGCGGCGAGATCCCGCACGACCCGCCCCCCGCCGAACGGCTCGGCCTCGCGGACCTGCTGCCCGCGCTGCGCCGCGACTGGCGCCGTTCGCTGCCGCAGGCGCCGGATGACGTGGTCGACCTGCTCGCCAGGCGAGTGGAGGCCCGCCTGCGGGGCGCCGACGTGGTCGCCTTCCGCGGGGTCCGCGCCCCGGACGGCGAGCTCGCCGCCAGGGCCGACCTCTACGCACACGGCGGGGTGGCCCAGATCGAGGACGTCTTCACCGGCGAGGAGCACCGGGGCAAGGGATACTCCCGCGCCCTGATGACCGCGCTGCTCGCGGAGGCGGCGGGGGCCGCGCTCATCTTCCTGGTGGCCGACGCGGGGGACTGGCCGAAGGACTTCTACGGCAGGCTCGGCTTCGAGGAACTGGGCCGCACCCACTCCTTCCTGCACACCTGACCCCCAGCCACACCTGACCCCGCGCGTCGCCGCGCGCCGAGCCGGGCGAGCGGTCGGAGCGGTCACCGGCGCCGTTCGCGACGTCAGTCCCACAGATGGCCGTGCGATGTCGCGACGCGCCCGGCGCTCTGCCCCGGCTACCCGAGCGCTTGGGCCTGAGCCGGGGTGGGGTGGTGGAAAGTGTCCGAAACCGGACACGCGGGTGCGGGCGGCGGGGAGGGCTGAGCCGGGCGCGGCGCGGTGGGGGAGACGGGACCCTGGCTGGGTGGATGCCGTGGTGAGGTGCGTTTCAGTCCGGCCCAGGCGGGGCCGCTGTGTTGGAGTTCCACGCAGTAGGGTCTGCTGCGTGAGCGAAACTTCCGCCGAGGACCGAATCTGGACGATTCCCAACCTGCTGAGCTTCCTGCGCCTCCTTGGCGTGCCCGTGTTCCTCTGGCTGGTTCTCGGGCCCAAGGCGGACGGCTGGGCCATTGGGGTCCTCGCGGTGGCCGGGTTCACCGACTGGCTCGACGGAAAGATCGCCCGGGCGTTCAACCAGACCAGCAGGCTCGGCCGGATCATCGATCCGGCCGCCGACAAGCTCTACGTGTTCGCCACGATCCTGGCGCTGCTGCTGCGCGACGTCATCCCCTGGTGGCTGGTCGTCGTCATCCTGGGCCGGGAACTCTTCGTCGCGTGTTTCATCCCCGTACTCCGCAAACATGGCTATAGGGCACTCCAGGTGCATTTCCTGGGCAAGGCCGCCATGTTCAACCTCATGTACGCCTTCCCTCTCCTCTTCCTTGCCTCCCACACTGGGTGGTATGCCGATATAGCCCGAATTGCCGGGTGGGCGTTCGCGATCTGGGGAACGGGCCTGTATTGGTGGTCGGGGGTGCTGTATGTGGTACAGGTGCGCCAGCTCGTAACCTCGGCCAAAAAGGAGTGATCGGGTGAAGGCGGTCGTGATGGCAGGCGGGGAGGGCACTCGCCTGCGTCCCATGACCGCCAACCAGCCGAAACCCTTGCTCCCCGTGGTCAACCGGCCGATCATGGAGCACGTGCTCCGCCTGCTCAAGCGGCACGGCGTCACCGAGACGGTGGTCACGCTCCAGTTCCTGGCGGCCCTGGTGCGCAACTATTTCGGCGACGGCGACGAGCTCGGCATGAGCCTCCAGTACGCCACCGAAGACGTGCCCCTCGGCACCGCGGGCAGCGTCAAGAACGCCGCCGACCGGCTCCGGGACGACAGATTCCTGGTGATCTCTGGGGACGCCCTGACAGATATAGATTTATCCGACATGGTCCGATTTCACCGGGAAAATTCGGCGCTCGTGACAATCGGCCTGAAACGCGTACCGAATCCGCTCGAGTTCGGGATCATCATCGTCGACGAGGAGGGCCGCGTACAGCGCTTCCTCGAGAAGCCGACCTGGGGGCAGGTCTTCTCCGACACCGTCAACACCGGCATCTACGTCATGGAGCCCGAGATCCTCGACGCCGTGGCGCCCGGCGAGCCGGTCGACTGGTCCTCGGACATCTTCCCGGCCCTCCTCGAGCGCGGCGCCGCCATCTACGGGTACGTGGCCGACGGCTACTGGGAGGACGTCGGCACCCACGAGAGCTACCTCAAGGCCCAGGCCGACGCGCTGTCCGGCAAGGTCGCCCTGGACATCGCCGGCTTCGAGCTCTCGCCCGGCGTGTGGGTCGCCGAATCGGCCTCGGTGGACCCCGACGCCGTGCTCAAGGGCCCGCTGCTCATCGGCGAGTACGCCAAGGTCGAGGCGGGCGCCGAGCTGCGGGAGTTCACCGTGCTGGGCAACAACGCCGTCGTCCGCGAGGGCGCCTTCCTGCACCGCGCCATCGTCCACGACAACGTCTACCTCGGCCCCGGCGCCCACCTGCGCGGCTGCGTGATCGGCAAGAGCACCGACGTGATGGCCGGCGCCCGCATCGAGGAGAACGCCGTCATCGGCGACGAGTGCGTCATCGAGGCCGAGGCGTACGTCTCCAGCGGCGTCCGGGTCTACCCGTTCAAGACCGTCGAGGCCGGCGCGGTCGTCAACACCAGCGTCATCTGGGAGTCGCGCGGCCAGCGCAACCTGTTCGGTCCCAGAGGCATCAGCGGCCTGGTCAACGTCGAGATCACCGCCGAGCTGTGCGTGCGCCTGGCCAGCGCGTACGCCACCACCATGAAGAAGGGCGAGTACGTCGTCACCTCCCGCGACTGCTCGCTGGCCGCCAGGGCGCTCAAGCGGGCCGTCATCGGCGCGCTCACGGCGGGCGCCATCAACGTGCTCGACCTGGAGGCCGCCCCGCTGCCGGTGGCCCGCTTCCACACCAGCAGGGAGTCGGCCGCCGGCGGCATCGCGCTGCGCACCACGCCCGGCGACCCGCAGAGCGTGGACATCGTCATCATGGACGGCCGCGGCGCGGACCTCGCTCCGGGCGCGCAGCGCAAGCTGGAGCGGGTCTTCTCCCGTCAGGAGTTCCGCCGCGCCTTCCCCGGCGAGATCGCCGAGCTCACCTACCCGGCCAGGGCGGTCGAGGACTACGCCCACGAGCTGCTGCGCCACGTCGGCGTGGGCGACGTCAGGAACATGAAGGTCGTCGTCGACTGCGCGGGCGGCACCTCCTCGCTGGTCCTGCCCACGCTGCTCGGCCGCGTCGGCGTGGACGTGCTGACCGTGAACGCCCGCCTGGACGACGTCTCGCCCACCGAGACGCTCGCCGAGCGCCGCCGTGACCTGCAACGCCTGTCCGAGCTGGTCAGCTCCTCCCGGGCGGCGTTCGGCGTCCGGTTCGACCCCGTCGGCGAGCGGATCGCCTTGGTGGACGAGATGGGCCAGCTCATCAACGAGGAACGCGCCCTGCTCGTCGTGCTCGACCTCGTCGCCGCCGAGCGCAGGGGCGGCCAGGTGGCGCTGCCGGTCACCACGACCAGGGTCGCCGAGCAGGTCTGCCGCTTCCACGGCGTGCAGGTGCAGTGGACCTCCACCGCGCTCGACGCCCTCACCTCGGCCGCCGCCGGGCCTGACATGATCTTCGCGGCGGACGGGCGCGGCGGGTTCGTGGTGCCCGAGTTCAGCCCCGCCATCGACGGGCTGGCCGCGTTCATGCGCCTGCTGGGGCTGGTCGCCCGCACCCGCCTGTCGCTCAGCCAGATCGACGCCAGGATCCCCGAGATCAAGCTGCTCAAGCGCACCGTGCCGACGCCGTGGGCGGCCAAGGGCGCGGTCATGCGCTCGGTCATCGAGGCCGCCGAGGCCGAGCCCGAGGACCACCGCGTCGACACCACCGACGGCGTGCGCGTGGCCCGCGACGACGGAAGCTGGGTGCTCGTCCTGCCCGCCGCCACCGAGCCCGTCACCGACCTGTGGGCCGAGGCGCCCGACATGGACGGCGCCCAGGCCCTCCTCGAACGCTGGGCGCGCATCGTCGAGCAGGCCGCCACCTGACCGTTGATCACAGAGCGTGACAGAACGGATGAATAACGGCTTTTGCCGATGACGTGCCCAAGGAGTGCCGCAAGATCGTAATGTAGAAACGCGCGGCGGCATGGACCACGGGGCGGAAGCGGCGGTAACTTTGTCTGCGTCCAAACCACCGTCCAGCGCCCCGAGTTGACCTTTGCCGCTGATCAGCGTAAGTTGCGGCATTCGCAAACTTGAAAAAAGCGAAGCGAGGCGCGCCCGGAAGCACCGTCGCCGCGTCTTCGCGGTAGGAGGCCGAGCCGATCGATGCCGAGCGTCTACTGCACGCAGTGCGGGCACGCCAACCCCGAGGATGCCCGTTTCTGTTCCCGTTGTGGGTCACCGCTGACCAGACCCGAGGTCTCCGGGGATACCACGTCGACGATCTCCGTCGCGGGAATCGAGGCATACGAGGCTGAGACAGGCGACATGCTCCTGGCCGAGCGGGCGATCGTCGAGCAGCTGCCGCCCGGGACGGCGTTGCTCACGGTGACCAGGGGTCCCAACCAGGGCAGTCGTTTCCGGCTCGACAAAGAGCTGACCACGACCGGGCGCCATCCGGAGAGCGACATCTTCCTCGACGACATCACGGTCTCCCGCCGCCACGTGGAGTTCTACCGCCACCGCGGCGGCCAGTTCTCCGTGCGGGACGTGGGCAGCCTCAATGGCACCTACGTCAACCGGGAGCGGATCGAGGAAGTCCCCCTGCACTCCGGAGACGAGGTGCAGATCGGCAAGTTCCGCCTCGTCTTCCTGATGCGAGGCAACTCCGGGGCATGACTTCTCAGGCGGCACGCTCGCACATGAGCATCGGGGAGGTGCTCGCGCTCCTGCAGGGCGAGTTCCCCGATGTCACGATCTCCAAGATCAGGTTCTTGGAGGGCGAAGGGCTGATCGAGCCCGAGCGCAGCCCCTCCGGTTACCGCAAGTTCACCCACCTGCACGTCGAGCAGTTGCGCTTCATCCTCACCGAGCAGCGCGACCACTACCTGCCGCTGCGGGTGATCAAGGACAGGATGGCCGAGAGCTTCGGCCGCCCGCGCGCGGTGCAGGACAAGCAGGAGATCAGGCTCAGCCGGGCCGAGCTGCTCGATGCCGCCCGGATCGACGAGGAGACGCTCGCCGAGCTCGAGGACTACGGCCTGCTCGCCCCCGTGGCCAGGCGCTACGACGAGGAGGCGCTCAACGTGGCGCGCGCCGTCGGTGCCCTGGCCCGCTTCGGTCTGCACGCCAGGCACCTGCGCGCGGTCAAGGCCGCGGCCGAGCGCGAGTGCGGCCTGGTCGAGCAGACCGTGGCGCCCATACTGAAACGGCGCGCCCCGGGGGCGATCGGCGAGGCCGACGAGGCCGCCAGGGAACTGTCCAACCTCCTGCTCGAGCTGCACGCATCCCTTGTCCGCACGGGCGTGCGGTCGGTTCTGGGGCGTTGAGACCCAAGCGAGCCGGGAGGCGAGGGCACATTCCAGGCCCCTCGGGTGTTACGTTGAATTGAAGTAGCCAGTCAGCAGAAGCGACGAGCAAATAGCTGTGCCGGGTGACCGGTCAGGAATACGGAGCAGCCCGTGTTGCAGATGGAGGTCGTGGGCGTACGAGTTGAAATGCCCACAAATCAGCCGATCGTCTTGCTGAAGGAGGCACACGGGGAGCGGTTCCTTCCTATATGGATTGGCATGACCGAAGCCACGGCCATCGCCCTGGCCCAGGCGGAGGAGCCTCCGCCGCGGCCGCTCACCCATGACCTCTTCCGAGACGTGCTGAGCGCCCTGGGTGTCGGCCTGCGGGCGGTCAACATCGTCGCCCTGCGCGATGGCATCTTCTTCGCCGACCTGGTGTTCTCCAACGGCGTGGAGGTGAGCGCGCGGCCCTCGGACTCGATCGCGCTGGCGCTGCGCACCGGAGCACGCATCTTCGCCAGCGAGGAGGTGGTCCAGGAGGCCGGCGTGGTCATCCCGGACGACCAGGAGGACGAGGTGGAGAAGTTCAGGGAGTTCCTTGACACGATCACGCCCGAAGACTTCGGCAGGGCGGGGTAGGTATTTCGGTGCATTTACGCTTCACGACGCGCCGAGCCGGATCGTTGACTGGGCATGGTCACGGTCCTACGGTGCAAGTGAAACCCGTGGCCGCCCTTTACGAACCCCCAGATCAGGCCGCGGGATGAGAGAAAGCCGGAGGTCCGCGTGGCGGTCAGCAGCGGCGAGGGAAAGACGGCCGGCCAGGAAGATCCGGTGCGGCGTGAGGACGCGCGGCAGCGTGCCGGGGAGCAGGGCCTGCTCTTCGACGAGCAGCCGGCGGCGTTGCCGGGCGACATCGGATACCGCGGGCCGACGGCCTGCTCGGCGGCCGGCATCACCTACAGGCAGCTCGACTACTGGGCGCGTACCGGCCTGGTGGAGCCCACGATAAGAGCCGCGCACGGCTCGGGCTCCCAGCGGCTCTACAGCTTCCGCGACATCCTGGTGCTCAAAGTCGTCAAGCGGCTCCTCGACACCGGGGTGTCGTTGCAGCAGATCCGCACGGCCGTGCAGCACCTGCGTGATCGCGGGGTCGCCGACCTCGCGCAGATCACGCTCATGAGCGACGGCGTCAGCGTCTACGAGTGCACCTCGGCCGACGAGGTGATCGATCTGCTCCAGGGCGGCCAGGGCGTGTTCGGCATCGCGCTCGGCCGGGTCTGGCGCGAGGTCGAGGGATCCCTCGCGGAGCTGCCGGGGGAAAGAGCGGCGGTCGAGGACACCGTCCCGGCCGACCACCCCGCTGACGAACTCGCCCGTCGCCGACGCGCCCGACGCATAGGGTGAGCGCAGACCACGCTACTCATGGCGCCCCGCTGGACGCGGCACACCGTAGGCGCATGAACCGCAGCCTGCGGTGCACCGTTGAACCCGGCACACCATGAGTGCGGTCGTCGCTACATACGGTGCACGGCTGAAACGCCGCGCAACCGATGTAATTCGCGCGTAACGCTTAAGGTAGTAATCTGGACAGGCAAGGCTGACGACCCCGTGCGGGAGAGTCCCCGGGCCATTGGGTGCCGGGGCGCCGAAGGAGCAACCCTCCCCGGAATCTCTCAGGCATCCTGTACCGCTCGGGCGAGGCAACTCTGGAAAGCAGGTGCGCCCGCCAGGCGTACCTCACCGACGGTGCAAGCCCTGTCCGGGGTGAAGCTCTCAGGTCGCGGCTATGTCGCGCTGACAGAGGGGGAGATCCGGCACTCGCCCGCGCCCTGGCGCCGGTCTCCATCGCCTCGGGAGGCAATCTCCATGATCGACCTGTCAGCTCCGCCGTTCTCATCCAGGCACATCGGCCCCTCGGAATCCGAGCAGCAGCGCATGCTGGAGGCCGTCGGCTTCGAATCCGTGGCGGATCTGGTGGCCGTGGCCGTTCCCGAGGCCATCAGGGCCAAGGACCGGCTCAAGCTGCCCGCCGCCGCCAGCGAGACCGAGGCGATCGCCGAGCTGCGCGCCCTGGCCGACGGTAACCGGGTGCTCACCTCGATGATCGGCCTGGGCTACCACGACACGATCACGCCCGCGGTCATCCGGCGCAACCTGCTGGAGAACCCGGGCTGGTACACCGCGTACACGCCGTACCAGCCGGAGATCTCGCAGGGACGCCTCGAGGCGCTGCTGAACTTTCAGACGGTCGTCGCCGACCTCACCGGCCTGCCCGTCGCCGGCGCCTCCCTCCTCGACGAGGCCACGGCCGCGGCCGAGGCCATGACGCTGGCCAGGCGGGCCGGCAAGTCCAAGAGCGACGTGTTCGTGATCGACGCCGACGCGCTGCCCCAGACCAAGGCCGTGCTCGCCACCAGGGCCGAGCCGCTCGGCATCACGCTCGTGGAGGACTCGCTCGACGGCGCGCTGCCCGAGTGCTTCGGCGTGCTCGTCCAGTACCCGGGAGCCACCGGGCGGCTGCGCGACTTCCGCGCCGTGGCCGCGGCCGCGCACGAGGCGGGCGCGCTCGTCGTGGCCGCCGCCGACCTGCTGGCCCTCACGCTCGTGGCCGCGCCGGGCGAGCTGGGCGCCGACATCGCGGTCGGCTCCTCGCAGCGCTTCGGGGTGCCGTTCGGGTTCGGCGGGCCGCACGCCGCGTACATGTCCGTACGCGAGGGGCTGCAGCGGCAGCTGCCGGGGCGTCTCGTGGGCGTGTCCGTGGACGCCGACGGCGCCCCCGCCTACCGGCTGGCCTTGCAGACCCGCGAGCAGCACATCCGCCGCGAGAAGGCCACCAGTAACATCTGCACCGCGCAGGTCCTGCTCGCCGTCATCGCCGGCATGTACGCCGTCTACCACGGCCCCGACGGGCTGCGCCGCATCGCGCACCGGGTGCACCGGCACGCCGTCGCCCTCGCCGAGGGGCTGCGCCGGGCGGGCCTGGAGGTCGTGCACCGCGAGTTCTTCGACACCGTCCTCGTCCGCGTGCCCGGCCGGGCCGCCGAGGCGGTCTCCGCGGCCGCCGAGCGGGGCGTCAACCTCTGGCAGGCCGACACCGACCACGTCTCCATCGCCTGCGACGAGAAGACCGGCGCCGCCGAGGTGGCCGCGGTGTGGGCGGCGTTCGGCCTCGCGGACACGGACGTGGACATCGAGGGCTGCTCCGACGGGCTGCCGGCCGAGCTGCTGCGCGAGTCGGCCTACCTGACCCACCCGGTCTTCCACAGCCACCACTCCGAGACCGCGATGCTGCGTTACCTGCGCAGGCTGCAGGACAAGGACATCGCGCTCGACCGCTCGATGATCCCGCTCGGCTCCTGCACGATGAAGCTGAACGCGAGCACCGAGATGGAGCCGATCACCTGGCCCGAGTTCGCCGCGATCCACCCGTACGCGCCCGAGGCGCAGGCCGGGGGCTACCTCGAGCTGATCGGCACGCTGGAGCGCTGGCTGGCCGAGATCACCGGCTACGACGCCGTCTCCATCCAGCCGAACGCCGGCTCGCAGGGCGAGTTCGCCGGGCTGCTGGCCATCCGCGCCTACCACCGGGCCAACGGGGCGACCGGGCGCGACGTCTGCCTCATCCCGTCCTCCGCCCACGGCACCAACGCGGCGAGCGCCGTGATGGCCGGCATGCGCGTCGTGGTCGTGGCCTGCGACTCCGACGGCAACGTGGACATGGGCGACCTCGACGCCAAGATCGCCAAGCATCGCGACGCGCTGGCCGCGATCATGGTGACGTACCCGTCGACGCACGGCGTGTACGAGGAGACCATCACCGAGGTGTGCGCCAAGGTGCACGAGGCCGGCGGCCAGGTGTACGTCGACGGTGCCAACCTCAACGCGCTGGTCGGGCTGGCCAAGCCGGGCGAGTTCGGGGCCGACGTGTCCCACCTCAACCTGCACAAGACGTTCTGCATTCCGCACGGCGGCGGCGGCCCCGGCGTGGGGCCCGTCGCGGTCCGCGGCCACCTGGCGGCCTACCTGCCCGGCCACCCGCTGCGCGACGGCACGGCGGTGGGGCCCGTCTCGGCGGCCCCGTACGGGTCGGCGGGGATCCTGCCGATCTCGTGGGCGTACATCAGGATGATGGGCTCGGACGGCCTCACGGCTGCGACCGAGCAGGCCATCCTGTCGGCGAACTACCTGGCGCGGCGCCTGACCCCCCACTACCCGGTGCTGTACACGGGGCGGGGCGGGCTGGTGGCGCACGAGTGCATCATCGACCTGCGGCAGATCACCAAGGAGACCGGCGTCACCGTGGACGACGTGGCCAAGCGGCTCATCGACTACGGCTTCCACGCGCCCACCATGTCGTTCCCCGTGGCTGGGACGCTGATGATCGAGCCGACCGAGAGCGAGGACCTCGCCGAGCTGGACCGGTTCGCGGACGCGATGATCGCCATCCGGGGGGAGATCTCCAAGGTGGCGTCCGGCGACTACGACAAGGCCGACAACCCGCTGCGCAACGCGCCGCACACGGCCGCGTCGGTCACCGCCGACGAGTGGGAGCACCCTTACCCGCGCAGTGAGGCGGCCTACCCGGTGCCGTCGCTGCGTGACGGCAAGTACTGGGTGCCGGTGCGGCGGATCGACCAGGCGTACGGCGACCGCAACCTGGTCTGCTCCTGCCCGCCGCTGGAGGCATACGAGGACTGAGGGCCCTGCGGGCGTGGGACCCTCGTCGCTTCGCGTACGAGGACTGAGAGCCCTGCGGGCGTGCACGGGTTCACAGGGCGTTCGGGGCGGCGTCGCTCAAGCCGGCACGGGCCAGTCCTTCAGCGTCAACTGAGCAGACATGATCGCGAGAAGTCGTTAGGGTATGGACTGTCGCTGGCGCTCGCTATACGAACCTGTGGTTACCGGTGGAACTGTGGCCCGATTTCTCTCGGCCGATCCGATCGGGCTGCGACGTAGGGTAATCGATCGATAATGTTCAGTCACAGCCGGGTGCCTGACTGGCGCCCGGTCCCCGCCCCCATCGGTGTCCGCACCAACGGGACAGCGTCCGGCGGGGCGGTGGCCCAAGAGCCGCACTCCATCCAGGAATGCGGAGTCAGGCCCCGATAACGCGGTTCTCAGCCACGGTCCGCCCGGCTCGCCGGGCGGACGCGGCGTCGGCTTCCACCGGATCGCATCCCGTCCTCGGTCGGCAGGCGACGAGGCTACGCCGGTGTCCGTTTTACTGATGTAAGCACAGAGAACCGAAGACGCTTCGGCGCGACGTCGCCAGAAGGAGCTCTCTTGACATCCTCAGAGCTGGAGACCCCGCCTCTCGATACCGCCCGCCGCCTCGCCGAGGACGGCGACCTCGATGGCGCCGCGGCCATTCTGGGCCGGCTGGTCGCCGACCCGCAGGGTCCCGACCGGGCCCAGGCCGCCGTCGGGCTCGCCGTGGTGCTGGAGGAGCGCGGCGACGTCGAGGCCGCCAGGGCCGCGGCCAGGACGGCGCTGGCCACCGGGCATCCCGAGTACGCAGCGCAGGCCGCCTGCCATCTGGCGCAGGGGTTCGAGCGCGAGGGGCGCGACGAGCAGGCCAGGGCCGCCTGGCAGGCCGTGCTGGGGGTCGGGACGGCCGCGTACGTGCCGCTGGCCCATCTCGCGCTGGCCCGCCTGGCCGGTGACCTCGCCGAGGCGGAGAAGGAGCTGCGGGCCGCCATGGCGGCGGGAGACGCCCAGGTCGGGGCGCACGCGGCGCGGCAGCTGGCCGACCTGCTGCTGGAGCACGGCGAGCCGGGGATGGCGGCCGACGTCCTCCTGGACGCGCTGGAGGCGGCTCCGGAGGAGGAGGTGCCGGGGCTGCGGGTGCAGCTCGGGATCGCGCATCTGGAGCTGGCCTGCGCCGAGTTCGCCGAGGCCGTGGAGGGCGGGGCCGACGCCCAGACCAGCGCCCTGGCCATCGAGCTGCTGGCCCGCATCCTGCCGCTGCGGGGGCGGGGTGAGGACGCGGACCGGGTCTGGTCGTACGGGCTGAAGCACGAGGACGAGACCCTGGCCGCAGAGGTCCGGCTCCGCTACCACCGCGACTCCTGACCGGCGCGCCTGGACCACCGCCCGCATCCACCGGGGGGCGGCCTCCGGCCCGCCCCGCCCTGGTGAATTCAACGGGGAATGACGTCCGAGAGGCCTTGGCCGCGCTGGCCCGCGGCCTGCCCGCGCGCGTGCCAAAACTGCTGCGGGCGCCGGTGCTGAGGATGTCCTGCCTGACTCGCGTCCCCTGGCGCACCGGCGTTCCGCCCCTCCGCCGTGAGGAGAGCCTCAGCCGCGGCGCATGATGGCAGCGGCGGCGGCCACGTTGATGATCACGATCGCCAGCCAGGTGATCGTCAGCCCCACCATCCCCGCGTTGCCCGCCGCGATCGCCGTCAGCGGGATGCCGAGGCCCATCGAGCCCAGCGCGATCGGGATCATCGCGGCGCCGTGGTTCTCGGACTTGCGCTTCTTGACCTTGTGCGGCTCCGGGCCGTAGTGGTCCAACTCCGCCCGCACGCGGGCGGCGATCGTCTCGTCGAGGCGTTCCACGAACGACTCCACAAGCGCGGATTCGTAGTCTGGTCCGAGATCACGGCGGGCGTCGAGCGTGGCCTGCAGGTCATCCCGGAGGGGGCGCTTGTCTGGCATAGGGTCATCATCCACTGCGAACGGCACGCCGTCATCAGACCTGAGGGCTAAGACGAGATCCTCCCCAGGTACGGTTCTGCCATGGAGGTCATGACCCCGCGCGGGCCCGCGCGGGTCCAGGTGGACGAGGCGGCGCGGCCTCGGCTGCTGCTCGTGCTGACCCACGGGTCGGCCGGGGGAGTGGACGCTCCGGACCTGGTGGCCGTACGCGATGCCGCGCTCGGCGTGGGGGCCAGCGTGGCCAGGGTGTCGCAGGCGTTCAGGGTGGCGGGGGCGCGGGCGCCCGGCTCGCCGGTCAAGCAGGACGAGGCGTGGGAGACCGTCCTGGGGGAGCTTCGTGCGCGATGGCCCGGCCTGCCCGTCGTGCAGGGCGGGCGGAGCAACGGGGCGCGGGTCGCCTGCCGTACGGCCAAGGCGGTCGGCGCTGCGGCGGTGGTGGCGCTGGCGTTCCCGCTGCATCCGCCGGGGAAGCCCGAGCGTTCCAGGGCCGAGGAGCTACGCGGCGCCGGGGTGGATGTGCTGGTCGTCAACGGAGACCGCGATCCCTTCGGGGTCCCCGACGCCGCGGATGCGGCGCGCTTGGTGGTGCTGCCGGGGGAGGGCCACGACCTGAAGCGGGACCCCGCCCGGGTGGGCGAGGTCGTGGCGGAGTGGATCACCCGCTACGCGTGAATCAGGCTGCGCCGACCACCGGCCGGTGCGGGGCGATGGCAGTGCCGCTGGGCAGGAGCTCCCCGGTGTCCTCGAACAGTACGACGCCGTTGCAGAGCAGGCTCCATCCCTGCTCGGGGTGGCAGGCGACGGCGCGTGCCGCCTCGCGGTCGGGCGCCTCGGCATCCGGACAGGCCGGGTCGTGCGGGCACATCGGCGTGCCTCCGATATCTCGTGGGATGCTCCCGTTGAGGGGCGGGAGCGGCTCGGGTTGTTGTCCTGGCAAGTGTGCGGTGTACGTCACATGTTCCGACATAGTCCGTTCGGACTGTTACAGGAGGGTCGCCGAACCGTGTGACCTTCGACACAGCGTGCCTTATGCAGGATAACGGGCCAAGCGTGACACGCGCATCACGTTTGCAAACCCTTGAGAAGAGCATCGAGTCCGCGCTCGAAGTCCACATCGGCTCTTTCATCCCGTCTTACCCACTCGTCGACCTCAGGATCGGCCCAGCCGGACTGCTGCACCTCGACGGCCACGCTGCCGAACACGAACGCCCGCAGCGCGCGTACGGACTCCGCCGCGCTGCCCAGCCCGCCGTCGGCGAGCTGCTCGGTCTGCTCCCTGATGGCGAGGGCCGTGGCGCCCTTGGGCGGTTTCGTGAGCGCCAGAGCCAGGACGCCCGGGTGCTCGCGCAGCAGCTCCCGCTCCGCCCGGCACCACGCCTTGGCCGTCTCCTGCCAGGTCGGGCCCTGCTCCACGTGGACGGTGGTGACGTGCTCGGCCAGGGCGTCCATCAGCGCCTCCTTGCCCCGGGGCAGGTGGTGGTAGATGGCCATGGCCTCCACCTGCAGCGCGTCGCCCAGGCGGCGCATGGTGAGCCGGCGCAGGCCCTGGCTGTCGGCGATGTGGAGAGCGGCCTCGATGATGCGCTCGCGGGACAAGGGGACGGGTGGTCTCTTGGCGGGCATGATGATCATCTTACTATGTAAAGGGCGCCGCGCCGGGCTGATTTCGGATCGTGTCGCGAGACGGCGTACCCTTGGCGATTGAACGACTACCGGCTTGTGAAGGGGCAGATTCGATGGCGTTTTTCCGTCCGCGGGTGAGCCGGGAGGCCGAGGTTCGCTACCACGCGGACCAGGAGATCTCCAAGAGTTACCCCGAGCTGCTCGAGAAGGCCCGGCAGGCCGAGCAGACGCTGAGGGAGCTGCGGGCCGCGGCGGCCGACGAGATCGAGCTGCTGGCCGCGGGGCGGGCGTTCGACAAGGCGCTGACCGACGCGCTGCGGGCGGCCGAGGCCGGCCAGCGGGCCATGTTCGGGGTGAAGGCGTACGACGATCGGATCGCGCGTCGCAAGGCCAAGGCCACGCCGGCCGGGAAGATGTGGACGGCTGAGGTGGACCGGCTGCGGACGTTGCGCGAGGAGAACCGGATGTGGGGCATTCCGAGCGTCCCCCGTCCGCTGCCCGCGACCCGCTGACCTGTCTGCGGATTCACCGGCCGGCTTAAGACCCGTCGGCCGTCGTCGTCGCTGCTCGTGAGCGGCCGTTCGCCCTGAGCGGGTCGGCCGCCGTGCGTGTTGCGCCGGGCTTCGCCGTGCCAGATCTCGCTGACCCGGCGGTCTGAGGGCACGCGTGGGGGTGGCAAATGGAAGAAGCCCCGGTCACGTGATGTGCCGGGGCTCCGGGGTCAGCTGGCCCAGTCGAGCAGCGGGCGGGTGTTGCTCGGGTGGCGCAGCTTGGAGAGCGACTCCTTCTCGAGCTGCCGGATCCGCTCCCGGGTCAGCCCCAGGTGCTTGCCGATCTCGTCCAAGGTGTGCGGCTTGCCGTCCACCAGGCCGAAGCGCAGAGCCATGATCTTCGCCTCCCGGGGGGAGAGGTTTTCGAGCACGCCGCGCAGCTGGTCGCCCAGCAGCTGGCGGTCGACGATCTCCGAGGCCTCCGGTGAGTCGACGTCCTCGATGAGGTCGCCGATCGTGGTCTCCCCGTCCTCGCCGATCGTCGCGTTCAGCGAGATCGGCTGGCGGCTGGTGCGCAGCAGCTCCTCGATCTGGTCGGGAGTCTTGTCCAGCTCGACCGCCAGTTCCTCGGGCGTGGGCTCGCGCCCCAGGCGCTGGTGCATGTCACGCTCGATCCGCGACAGCTTGGAGAGCATCTCCAGCACGTGTACGGGCAGCCGGATCGTCCGGGCCGAGTCGGCGAAGCCGCGCTGGATGGCCTGCCTGATCCACCACATGGCGTACGTGGAGAACTTGAAGCCCTTGGTGTAGTCGAACTTCTCCACGGCTCTGATCAGCCCCAGGTTGCCCTCCTGGACGACGTCCAGCAGGGACATGCCGCGGTCGGTGTACTTCTTGGCGACCGAGACCACCAGGCGGAGGTTGGCCTCCAGCATGTGGTCCTTTGCCCGCCTGCCGTCCTCGACGACCATCCGCAGGTCATCCTGGGCGGCGGGGGACAGCTCGGGGTGGGTCTCCAGCTTGTACTCGGCGTACAGGCCGGCCTCGATCCGCCGGGCAAGCTCGACCTCCTGCGCCGCGGTGAGCAGCGTGCGGCGGCCGATGGACTTGAGGTAGGTGTGCACCGAGTCGCCCATGACCGACTGCGTGTCGTCCAGGTCGACCTGCTCGGTCTCGATCTCGGTGTCGGCGGTGATGACCAGGTCGTCGGGCAGGTCCTCCACGTGCTCCGGCTTGGGCTCGGGCGGGG
Organism: Nonomuraea basaltis; assembly: GCF_005893125.1. Taxonomy (GTDB): domain Bacteria; phylum Actinomycetota; class Actinomycetes; order Streptosporangiales; family Streptosporangiaceae; genus Nonomuraea; species Nonomuraea basaltis. The sequence goes on from NZ_VCJS01000020.1 coordinate 99,522, forward strand.
TGACGCCCTGAGCCGCGTCCGGCGTGGCGTTTTTTGCCTCGGCGGCCGTGCGGCCGGTAGCCTTGGCTCGCGAAGTCGAAGGCTTCTTCGAAGCGGCTGACGCCTGCTCCGCGGCGGACTTCTGCTGAGTGCTCTTCCTGGTTGTGGTCTTCTTGGGGGCGGACTTGCTGAGAGACGGCTCGTTCTCGGCGGCCAGGCTCACGCCGGCCTCCGACAGTTCGCGCAGTATCGTGCGGCCCTCCGAGGGGCTGATCCCGGCATCGGCGAACGCGTCACGCAGCTCCGCCAGAGAAAGGTGACCCTGGGCTCGCCCTCGTTCAAGCAGTTGGTCGAGAGTCGCGGGTGGGGTCGCCACGGCGGTTCTGGGCATGAGGACACCTCCTCCGTACGGAGTAGAACGATCAGGCAGGTTGTGGCAGGGCGCGGCGTCAATGTCCGCACGGCGCACCAGTATCAATAACGCCATTCGCCGTCATTTGTTCCCGCGCGGACGAAAAGCCCGGAAAAGGGGCGGATCGCCCACCGGCGAGCCGCCCGCACGCGGACTCTTACTCGGTCACGTCGATCTCTCCGACCGGGACCTCAGGCATGGGCATGGGCTCGGCGCCTTCCATGCGCTCGTCCGTCCAGTATTCGAGGACCTTGCCGGGGTCGGGGTTGACCTCCTCGGAGACCACGATGTCGTCGTCAGTGGTCTCGGGGGCCGGCTGGTCCGGCTGGCTGGACGGTGACGCCTTCTCCACCACGGCTCTGGTCTCCTTGCTGACCTGATCGAGCTTGCCCGCCGAGGCAGCTGCCGCGACCGAGGCGCCTCCGACGACGATGACGCCGACGACGGCCGCGGATGCCCACATCTTGCGGGTCTGGTTCATGAAGGCTCCCTCCTTCTCCTCACTATGACGCAGCCGCAACTCGTCAGGTTCCTGCCCTAAGTCGTACCAGATCGGTCTTGCCGTTGGGCAGCAGAGGCAGGGCGGCGACGAGGCGCAAGTCGCGCGGGGCGGCATGGGCGGGAAGCCTATCGCGGGAGTATGCCCGCAGTTGGGCAAGCGTTGGGGGTGTGTCGGGGTTGGCGGGCACCACGACGGCCGTGACGAGCTCGCCCCATTCGGGATCGGGCACACCGATCACGGTCACGTCGGCGACCTCGGGATGGGTGCCGAGCACGGCGGTCACGGCGGTGGCCACGACCTTCTCGCCGCCGGTGTTGATGACGTCGTCGGCCCGGCCCAGCACCCGCAGCCGCCCGCCGGTCAGCTCCCCCAGGTCGGAGGTGACGAACCAGCCGCCGTCGAACGGCGCGGGGCCGCCGAAGCGGTAGCCGGAGAACAGCACGGGGCCGGCGATCCTGATCAGGCCGTCGTCACCGACTTTGAGATCTACATTGTAAAGGGGCTGGCCGTCGTACACGCAGCCGCCGCACGTTTCGCTCATCCCGTACGTCGTCACCACCCTCGCGCCGAGGTCCCGGGCCTGCTCCAGCAGGTCGGGCCGGGGCGCGGCGCCGCCGAGCAGGATCGTGCGGAACACCGACAGGTCGGACCCCAGCTCCACGAGCCGGTGCAGCTGGGTGGGCACAAGCGAGACGTGGTCGGCGCCGGAATCCAGGACGGCGCGCGGGTCGAACCGGGCATGGATGATCGGCTCGCTGTCCGACAGCAGGGCACGCACCAGGACCTGGAGGCCGGAGACGTGGGAGACGGGCAGGCAGCACAGCCAGCGCTCGCCCTTGGACGCCTCGACGCGCCGCAGGGAGGCCGCCGCGGAGGCGCGCAGCGCGGTGGCCGGCAGCATCACGCCCTTGGGCGCGCCGGTGCTGCCGCTGGTGGCGATCACGATCGCCACGTCGGCGGGCACGCCCGCGCCGTCGTCCCTGATCGCCCCGTCGACGTGGGTGGGGCGCAGCGCGGCGAGGGCGGCGCCGGCGGCGTGGCCGGGAGGGAGGGGCAGGACGGCGGGGCCGTCGCCGTCGAGCGCGGCCCGGATCGCCGTGAACAGCGCGGGTCCCGGAGGCTGCACAATGGCATGCAGCGGACGGTCCGGATGCGACGGGTTCCTCCACATGCTCGTAAGGTTAATGGCGACACGTCGGACTGCGGCGCAGGGAAAGCGGGGAGGGTCGTGACGCGTTCTCCCGGGGCTCCCGTGGTCTTCCGGATCCCGATGCGCACGCGTTTCCGGGGGCAGACCGTCAGGGAAGGGGTGCTGCTGCCCGGCCCGGCGGGGTGGGGCGAGTTCTCCCCGTTCCCTGAATACGGCCCGCGCGAGTGCGCCCGCTGGCTGGCGTGCGCCCGCGAGGCGGCGTTCGAGGGCTGGCCGGAGCCGGTGCGCGACAGCGTCCCGGTCAACGCGACCGTGCCCGCCGTGGACGCCGAGCAGGCGCATGAGCTGGTGCGGCGCTCGGGCTGCGGCACGGCGAAGGTCAAGGTGGCCGAGCCCGGGCAGACCTTCGACGACGACGTGGCCAGGGTGGAGGCCGTGCGCGACGCGCTGGGCCCCTCGGGTCGGCTGCGGATCGACGTCAACGGCGCGTGGAGCGTCGAGGAGGCCGTGCCGCGGCTGAAGCGGCTCGACCGGTTCGACCTGGAGTACGCCGAGCAGCCGTGCGCCACCCTGGAGGAGCTGGCGGCGGTGCGGCGGGCCTGCGACGTGCCGATCGCGGCCGACGAGTCGATCCGGCGGGCGGACGACCCGCTGCGGGTCAGGGCCGCCGAGGCGGCCGACATCGCGGTGGTCAAGGTGCAGCCCCTGGGCGGGGTGCGCAACGCGCTGCGCGTGGTGGAGGCGTGCGGGCTGCCCGCCGTGGTCTCCAGCGCGGTGGAGACGTCCGTGGGGCTGGCGGCGGGGCTGGCGCTGGCCGCCGCGCTGCCGTCGTTGCCGTACGCGTGCGGGCTCGGCACGATGTCGCTGCTGTCGGGCGACGTGGTGGACGACTCGCTGGTGCCTGTGGACGGATGGCTGGCGGTACGCCGCCCAACAGTGAATCTTCAGCTTTTGTCGGCATTTGAGATTGAATCCCCCCAGTGGCTTCGCCGGATGCAGGAGGCGTCACGTTGAACCCCGCCACCGCGCTGGCCACGGTGCTGGTCGACGAGCTGGTGCGCTGCGGCCTGACCGACGTGGTGCTGGCCCCCGGCTCGCGCTCCGCCCCCCTGGCGCTGGCGCTGCACGCCGAGTCGCGGGTGCGCCTGCACGTGCGCATCGACGAGCGCTCGGCGTCATATCTGGCGCTCGGGCTGGCCAAGCGCGCCGAGCGGCCGGTCGCGCTGATCTGCTCCTCCGGCACCGCCACCGCGAACTTCCACCCGGCCGTGATCGAGGCCGGCGAGTCGGGCGTGCCGCTGCTGGTGCTCACCGCCGACCGCCCGCCCGAGCTGCGCGGCACCGGCGCCAACCAGACGATCGACCAGATCAAGATGTACGGCGCCGCGACCCGCTGGTTCGCCGAGGTCGGCGTGCCGGAGGACCGCCCGGGGCAGGTGGCGTACTGGCGCTCGCTGGCCTGCCGCGCCTACCAGCGCGCCGCGGGCCCGGCCGGCCCCGGCCCGGTGCACCTCAACCTGGCCTTCAGGGAGCCGCTGATCCCCGACGGCGACACCACCTGGTGCGAGCCGCTCGACGGCGGCGCGAACGGCCCCTGGGTGCGGGCCAGGGTCGCGCCCCCGCCGATCGCCCTGCACATCCCGCCGACCCGGCGCGGCGTGCTGGTCGTCGGCGACGGCGCCGCGAACGTGCGCCGCTACGTGGCCGCCGCCGGCATGGCGGGCTGGCCGGTGCTGTCGGAGCCGAACGGCGGCGCCCGCTACGGCGACCACGCCATCTCGACCTACCACTACCTGCTGGGCACCCCCGAGTTCGCCGACACCCACCGGCCCGACGTGGTGGTCACGCTCGGCCGCCCCGGGCTGTCGCGGCCGCTGCTGTCGTGGCTGAAGCGGGCCGAGGAGCACATCGTGGTGGCGCCCGACCTGGACCGCTGGCCCGACCCGACCAGGTCGGCCACGCAGGTGGCGCAGGCGGTGGAGATCCCCGTCGCCTCCGGCGACGACAGCTGGCTGCACGCCTGGCGGCAGGCCGACCAGGCGGCCAGGGCGGCCGTGGACGAGGTGCTCGACACCTCGGGCACCAGCGAGCCGCGCCTGGCCAGGGACCTGGTGGACGCGCTGCCCAACGGGGCGCTGCTGTTCTGCGGGTCATCGATGCCGATCCGCGACCTGGACCAGGCGATGCGGCCGCGGCGCGGCATCAGGCTGATGGCCAACCGGGGCGCCTCCGGCATCGACGGGCTGGTGTCGGCCGCGATGGGGGCGGCGCTCGCGCACAACGGGCCCGCCTTCGCGCTGCTCGGCGACCTGACGTTCCTGCACGACCAGAACGGGCTGATCCTGGGGCCCCGCGAGCCCCGGCCGGACCTGTGCTTCGTGGTCGTGAACAACGACGGCGGCGGCATCTTCTCGCTCCTGCCCCAGGCGGCGGTGCGCGACCCGTTCGAGCGGGTCTTCGGCACGCCGCACGGGGTCGACCTCGGGTACACCGCGGCCGCGACGGGGACGCCGTACACGCTGGTGTCGGACATCGCCGACCTGCAGAAGGCGCTGCGCGGCGAGGGGCCGCGCGTGGTCGAGGTGCGCACTGACCGCGAGGAGAACGTCCTCGTGCACGCCCGCCTGCGCGACGCGGCGCAGGAGGCCGTCCGCGCCGGCCTGGGTCACTAGCCGCCGAGCGTGTCGAGCAGGCGGTTGAGCGGGCTGTCCAGGCCGTAGCGGTCGGCCAGGCGCACGAGCGCCTCGGGGTCGCGCGGCTTGGCCGGCAGGGCCAGGTCGGCGGCCGGGAGCGGGGCGTCGGGGGCCACCTCGACGCTGTCTCTTATACAC
>NZ_VCJS01000210.1 GCF_005893125.1 Nonomuraea basaltis
GGTGGTGTGCGCGTGGACAGGGTGGGCGCTGTCCACGCGCACACCACCCGCAGTGCCTCCCCGGTCAGCGGCGCGACGAGGACGAGCGCGTACCCCATGGTGGCGAACAGCCCGGCCAGCTGGATGGTGCGCACGGAGCCGAGCCGGGCCCTGATCGGATCGCCCAGCAGCCGCACGGTCGTCATGGCCACCGAGAAGATCGTGTAGGCGAGCGGCGCCGCCGCGGGATCGGTGTCCAGCACCCAGCGGGCGTGCAGCGCCGCCCAGTCGATCGCCGCCCCCTCGCTCAAGTGACCGGCGAACGCGGCCAGCCCGAGCATCGCGATCAGCCCCCACCGCAACGAGCCGCCGGATCCACCGCCCGGCTCGGAGGAGGAGGCATGCTCGGGCGGGTCGGGCAGCAGCAGCCGCGCCGCGGGAACGTACAGGAACGGCACCACCACGGCCGCCGCGATCAGCAGCGCCTGGGCGTCCACGCCGACCCGCAGGATCAGCGAGGTGAGCGCGCCGCCGGCGGCCCCGCCCAGGCTCCACGTCCCGTGGAAGGCCGAGATGATCGGCCGCCCGTAGCGGCGCTCGACCTCGACGGAGTGGGCGTTCATGGCGACCTCGGTCACCCCCAGCCCGATCCCGAACACGACCGCGAGGGCCGCCAGGGCCCAGTACGAGGACGCGAGCGCGGGCCCGAGCAGCACCAGGCCGGAGAAGGGCCCGGCGATCCAGCACACCCGCCGGCTCGACCACCGGTCGACCAGCGGCCCGGCCGCCAGCATCGACACCAGAGCCCCGCCCGAGATCAGCAGCAGGACGCTGCCCAGCCGGGCGGGGCCGAGGTCGAGCCGGTCGTTCAGGGACGGCAGGCCGGCCGCCCACAGACCCATCACCAAACCGGCAAGGAAGAAGAACCCGAAAACTCCGACACGAGCGCGTCTGGCATCAATGAGGCTTTTGTTCACGCCTAGAGCATAAGCTGTGTTCCGTGAATGGAGCTACGACCAGCGGCCAACTCCGCGCGCACAACCGGGTCAGGCTGCTGCGCGCCGTACACGACTGCGGGGCCGCCCGCACCAGGTCACAGCTGACCCGCGACCTGCGGCTGGCGAGGGGGACGGCGTCGGTGCTCGTCGCCGGGCTGGCCGAGGACGAGCTGCTGCACGAGGAGCCCGCCCCGGAGCACGTGCGGGGACGGCCGACGCAGGTGCCGGGCCCGCACCCGCGCGGGCCCCTCGCGCTGGCCGTGGACGTGCGCGAGGACGCCTGGGAGCTGGCGGCGTGCGAGCTGGGCGGCCGGGCGACGGTGCTCGCGGTGCGCCCGCACGACGGCACTCCCGAGGGCGCGCTCGGATCGCTGGGCGAGGCCGTCGCCGCGCACAGGAAGCGGCTCGGGCACCGGGTCGTCGGCGTCGGCGTGGCACTGGCCGGCCCGGTCCGCCACGGCGGCCTGGTGGACATCGCCCACCTGAGCTGGCGCTCGGTCGACGTGCCACGCCTGCTGGGCCTGGCCGATCCCATCGTGGGCAACGACACCGCGTTCGCGGCGCTGGCCGAGGCGCGGCGCGGGCGGCTGCGCGGCGTGCGGGTGGGGCTGCACCTGCACGTGGACTTCGACCTGGGCGGCGTGCTGGTCGTGGACGGCCGGCCGCTCGCCGGCGCCGGCGGCACGGGCGCCGAGTTCGGCCACATGCCGCTCACCGGCGGCGACCGCCCCTGCATGTGCGGCGCGATCGGCTGCTGGGGCATGGACGTCGGCGCGAACGCCCTGCTGCGCCACGTCGGCCTGGCCTACGGCGGCGGCCGCGGCCGCGAGCAGGCCGAGCACGTGCTGGCCACGAGCCGGGAGGCGGTGGCCGAGAACGCCCGCGCGCTGGGCCGCGGCATCGCCGCCCTGGTGAACGCCCACGACCCCGAGGTGGTCACCCTGTCGGGCCACGGCGTCGAGCTGTACGAGCGGGCCGGCGACGCCCTCATGGGAGCCTGCGGGCCGTACCTGATGGCGATCCGCCGCGACCACCCGCCCCGCGTCGAGGGCTCGGCCCTGGTCTGGCGCGGCTCGCTCCTCGGCGCCATGGAGTCGGTCTTCGACGCCTTCCTGACGCCGGAGGGCCTCGACCGGTGGCGCGAAAACCACCTTGACCAGGGGCCCGACACGCCCGATCAGCAGAATGTGATGAATTCCACGCTCAAGGGGGAAAACCCGCTATAACCCACACCCTTTCCCTGTCATTTGGCGATCTTGCTGGGGCGCGTCGAGGGCCTGTACCCATGAAAGCGTCCGATCCGCGAAAGAATCCTGATCCGGGGGACGAACGCGTGAATCTCGAGCTCGCGCTCCGCATGACCGAGGCGGCCGTGAGGCAGGCGATCAGGGAGGGCGCGCCGATCTCCGTCGCGGTCGTGGACGAGGGCGGAAATCTGGTGTCTTTCCAGCGTATGGACGGTGCGGAGATCTCCGGACCGGTGCTCGCGCCGGGCAAGGCGTACACCTCGGTCGCCCTGCGCAGGCCCACCGCCGGCCTGGCCCGGCCGATGGCCTGGGGAGGGGAGCTCGCGGGCCTGGCGGGGGGCCGTTTCGTCGCCGTGGGAGGTGGCATCCCGCTGTGGGCGGACTACGGTGAGGGAGAACGTGTGGTCGGCGGTGTCGGGGTCAGCGGAGGCACGGTCGCGCAGGACGTGGCGTGCGCCGAAGCGGCCGCGTTGGTGTGGCGGACACGTTGAGCGGGCGCTTTCCGCAACACGAACCGCCGGCATCCGCCATGATTAGCCACTGCACCACGGGTAACAGAATCCCGATCGTAAACTCCCCGAGGAGAACTGAGATGGCACTTCCCACGCTCACCCCCGAGCAGCGTCAAGCGGCTCTGGCCAAGGCCGCCGAGGCTCGCGCCGCCCGCACCGCCCTGCTGGCGAAGGTCAAGGCCGGCGAGATGACCTTCTCGCAGCTGCTGGAGCGCGACGACGACATCGCGAAGAAGATCAAGGTTTCCCAGGCGCTGCGCGCCGTCAAGGGCGTCGGTCCGGCCAAGGCCACCGCGCTGATGGAGGAGGCGGGCGTCGACGAGAAGCGCCGCCTCGGCGGCCTGGGCGCCCAGCAGCGCAAGAAGCTGGTCGACGCGCTCGGCTAAAGCCGGGCGGCCAGGTCCGCGCGCGTGCCGCGCGGACCGGCCAGCGACCCCTCAACAGGCCAGGAGGGGCCGGGGAGCGGTCTCAGAAGTCGGCATGAGATCGCCATGACAGAGCGGTGAGCCGCCCCGCTCTCGTCCGGCGGGCCGGCTGAGGGGTCAGGAACGCAGGTAGGTCAGTACGGCGAGCACCCGGCGATGCTGGTCGCTGTCCTCCGCGTAGAGGCCGAGCTTGTTGAAGATGCTCCTGATGTGCTTCTCCACGGCTCCGTCGCTGATCACGAGCTGCCGCCCGATGGCCGGATTGGACTTCCCCTCGGCCATCAGGTCGAGCACCTCGCGCTCCCGCGGCGTCAGCTGCGCCAGCGGGTCGTCCTTGCGCCTGCGGACCATCAACTGGGACACCACCTGCGGATCGAACACGGTTCCGCCCGCGGCCACCCGCCGCAGGCCCTCCAGGAACTCGTCGACGTCGACCACCCGGTCCTTCAGCAGGTAGCCGACCGCGCCCCGGGCGTCGGCGAGCAGGTCGTCGGCGTAGGAGACCTCGACGTACTGCGAGAGGATCAGCACGGGCGCGCCCGGCACCCTGCGCCGCGCCTCCACGGCCGCCTTGAGCCCCTCGTCGGTGAACGACGGCGGCATCCGCACGTCGACCACCGACACGTCGGGCTTGTGCTCGGCGATCGCCTCCACGAGGGCGTCGCCGTCACCGACGGTCGCGACCACCTCGCAGCCGAACTCCTCCAGCAACCTGACCAGGCCCTCCCTGATCAGGACGGCGTCATCGGCCACGACTACCCGCACGGCACCTCCGCAACGATCAATGTCGGCCCGCCGTCCGGCGACTGCACGGTCAGCTCCCCGTCGACTGCGCGGAGCCGGTCGGACAGCCCGGCGAGGCCGTGTCCCTTGGCGACGTGCGCGCCGCCGACCCCATCATCCCCGATCGTGAGCATGAGCACGTCGCCGATGCGGGAGAGCTGGACCGTGCACACGGTGGCGCGGCTGTGCTTGGCCACGTTGGTGAGGGTCTCGGCGCAGGCGAAGTAGATGGCGTTCTCGACCGCGGCCTGGTAGCGCTCGACGGTCTGCACGTCCAGGTCGACGGGGATCGTGCAGCGCCCGGCCAGCGCGGCCAGCGCGGGCGCGAGGCCGCGGTCGGACAGGATGGGCGGGGCGATGCCGCGCGAGAGCGCGCGCAGCTCGTCGAGCGTCTCGCGGGTGGCGGTGATCGCGGACTTGATCGTGGCCTGGGCCGCCTCAGGGTCCTTGGCCAGTTGCCGCTGCGCCCTGGACAGCTCCATGGCGAGGGAGACCAGGCGCTGCTGCGGGCCGTCGTGGATGTCGCGCTCCAGCTTGCGCAGTGCGTTGGCCTCGGCCGACACGGCGGCGGCGCGGCCTTCGGCCAGGTCGTCGATGCGCTCCTGCAGCTCGGCCACGCCGGTCAGCAGCGCCCGGCCGAGCCCGGCCCTGATCAGCGCGGCCCCGCGCACCATGAACGGCATGATCAGCGTGAAGACCAGGCCGACAGAGACGTAGAAGACCACGTTGACGAGGTAGCCGTCGCCGAGGCCGAGCAGTTGGGGCAGCTCCTGGTTGCCGGTGATGCGTGAGGTGATGATTCCGTACAGCGGATACGTCAGCCCGGCCAGAGGGATGGACCAGAACACGACGGTGAGCACGAACGACAGGATCGCGAAGGGGAAGACGATGATCCCGTGCAGCAGGTCGAGCCAGGACTGGCCGCTCGTCAGCGGGTTGACGAGCCGGCGGAAGCGGCCCGCGCCCGGCGGGGCGGGCTTGTAGCGGGGCCGTACGGGCGGCCGCTTGAGCACGTCGGACAGCCAGCCGCGCTCCGCGTCCGCGAAGCCGCGCGCGACCATCAGCGTGCCGGCCAGCAGCGGCACGCCGATCCAGACCACCAGGGTGCCTACGCCGGCCGAGAAGCCGGCGATCATGAGCACGAAGCCGATGACGGCCGTGGGGAAGCCGACGAGCGTGTAGCGGGTGTCGAGGAGGACACGCCTCATCAGGGAGCGCATGGCCTTCACGGTATGACCTCACCCCGCGAGTGACGAGCGGGTGTGCGGGTGTGCGGAGGTAGGGCCAGCCCTACCAGGGGCCGTGGTGCGTTCTCGACCACAAGAGGGCGGCTCGCGGCACTGTGCCGCGACGCGCTGAACGGGAGCCTTGAACCATCCGCTTCCCGGTGAATCGAGGCCCCCCATGACCGTCCTGCTGGACCGCCCGATCGCCGCAGCACGGCCGCGCCCGGTGTCGGGCGTGCGCACGGCGGCGCGGGACCCGTTCATCGACCTGCTGCGTGTGCTGGGCATGGCGCTCATCGTGTTCCAGCACTGGACGATCCCGGTGCTGTCCTTTGACGGCGTCCGGCTGACCACGGGCAACGCGCTGGCGACCCCGGGCGTGTGGGTGGTGACGTGGCTCAGCCAGGTGATGCCGCTGGTGTTCTTCGCGGGCGGCGCGGCCAACGCGATCAGCTTCGGCAGGTCCGCCGCCGGCGCGCCGCGGTGGCTGGCGATCCGGCTGCGGCGGCTGGCCTGGCCGCTGCTGCCGCTGGCGGCCGTGTGGATCCCGCTCCCCCACATCCTGCTCACGTTCGGCGTGCCGGAGCAGCCGCTTGAGGTGGGGGCGCGGCTGACCGGGCAGCTTCTGTGGTTCCTCGCCGTCTATCTGATCGCGGTCACGGCGACTCCGTACCTGCTGCGCCTGCACGGGCGGTTCGGCCTGCGCGTCCCCGCGGCGCTGGCGGCCGGGGCGGTGCTGACGGACGTGGCGCGCTTCTCGACCGGGTTCGAGGCCGTGGGCTACCTGAACGTCGTGTTCGTGTGGCTGGCGGTGCACCAGCTCGGCTTCTTCTACGCCGAGGGGCGGCTGCGACTTCCCTGGCTGCTGGCCGTGGGCGGCTTCGGGGCGGCGGCGCTGCTGGTGGCGTTCGGGCCGTACCCGGGGAGCATGATCGGGCTGCCGGGCGCCGGGGTGTCGAACATGGCACCGCCCACGCTCGCCATGCTGGCCGTGGGCGCCGGCCAGATCGGGCTGGCCGCGCTGCTGCGGCCGTGGCTGGTGCGGCTGCCCACGCGCCGGCTGCTGGCCTGGGCGGGGCCGCGGGTCATGACGGCGTACCTGTGGCACATGCCGGCCCTGTTCGTGGTGACCGGCGTGGTGGTGGTGCTGCTGCGGATCGGCACGCCCGCGCCGGGCAGCGCGTTCTGGTTCGCCGGGTGGCCGGTCTGGTTCGGGCTGCTGTGCCTGGTCATGTGGCCGCTGATGAAGGGGTTCGCCAGGTTCGAGACGCCTCCGGCGCTGCCGTACGGCAGCGCGGGGTGGGGCGGTACGCTGGGAGCGGCCGCGCTGGTCGGCGCGGGAGTGCTGACGCTGACGACAGGCGGGTTCGCGCCCGGCGGCGGGCCGTTCCTCGCGGTGCTGGCCGTGCTCGGAGGGCTGCTGATGACGGGTCCCCGGGCCCGGGGCTGATGCCGGATCCGCCCGGAATGGCCTCGAGCGGCTCGACCATCGGCCAAACTTCGGCAGGATAGATACCGTGAGCCTTCTTGTGGACCGCCTGCCCGAAGAGATCGACGCTGATCCCGACGCCATCTTCGACGCGTTCGTCGCCTGGAACTCCGAGCGGGGGCTCACCCTCTATCCCGCCCAGGAGGAGGCCCTCATCGAGGTCCTCTCCGGCAGCAACCTGATCCTCGCCACGCCGACGGGGTCGGGTAAGTCGCTGGTCGCCGCGGGCGCCCACTTCGCCGCGCTGACGCGTGACATGCGCACGTTCTACACCGCCCCGATCAAGGCGCTGGTGTCGGAGAAGTTCTTCGACCTGTGCGCGATCTTCGGCACCGAGAACGTCGGCATGATGACCGGCGACGCCAGCGTCAACGCCGGCGCCCCGATCATCTGCTGCACCGCCGAGATCCTGGCCAACGTGGCGCTGCGCGACGGCGCCGCCGCCGACATCGGCCAGGTCGTGATGGACGAGTTCCACTTCTACGCCGAGCCCGACCGCGGGTGGGCGTGGCAGGTGCCGCTGCTGGAGCTGCCGAACGTGCAGTTCATCCTGATGTCGGCCACGCTCGGCGACATGTCGATGTTCGAGCGCGACCTGACCCGGCGCACCGGCCGGCCGACATCCGTGGTCAAGCACGCCGAGCGCCCCGTGCCGCTGATCTACACGTACCGGATGACCCCGTTGCACGAGACGCTGGAGGAGATGCTCAGCACCGGGCAGGCGCCGGTCTACGTCGTGCACTTCACGCAGGCCGCCGCGATGGAGCGGGCCCAGGCCCTGACGTCGATCAACATGGCGACGAAGGCCGAGAAAGAGGCGATCGCCACGTTGATCGGCCACTTCCGCTTCACGACCCGGTTCGGGCGGGTGCTGTCGCGGCTCGTCCGCCACGGCATCGGCGTGCACCACGCCGGGATGCTGCCGAAATACCGGCGCCTGGTGGAGCGGCTGGCCCAGGCGGGCCTGCTGAAGGTCATCTGCGGCACCGACACGCTCGGCGTCGGCGTCAACGTGCCGATCAGGACGGTGCTGTTCACGGCCCTGTCCAAATACGACGGCAACAAGGTGCGCCGGCTGCGGGCCCGCGAGTTCCACCAGATCGCCGGCCGGGCGGGCCGGGCGGGCTTCGACACCATCGGCTACGTGGCCTGCCAGGCCCCCGAGCACGATGTCGAGAACGCCAAGGCCCTGGCCAAGATCGGCGACGACCCCAAGCGGCGGCGCGGCTACGCCCGCAAGAAGCCGCCGGAGGGTTTCGTCGGGTGGAGCGCGGACACCTTCGAGAAGCTGCAGCAGGCCGAGCCCGAGCCGCTCAACTCGCGCTTCAAGGTCACCAACGCGATGCTGCTGGCGGTCATCAACCGGCCCGGCGACTGCTTCCAGGCGATGAAGCACCTGCTGACCGACAACCACGAGGACCGCAAGTGGCAGCGCCGGCACATCAGCCAGGCCATCGCCATCTACCGGTCGCTGCTGGCCGGCGGCATCGTGGAGCAGTTCCCCGAGCCGGACGAGCACGGCCGCCGGGCCCGGCTGACGATCGATCTGCAGGAGGACTTCGCGCTCAACCAGGCGCTGTCGACGTTCGCGCTGGCCGCGTTCGACCTGCTGGACCGCGAGTCGCCGTCGTACGCGCTGGACATGGTCTCGATCGTGGAGTCCATCCTCGACGACCCGCGCCAGATCCTGTCGGCCCAGCTCAAGAAGGCCAGGGGCGAGGCGGTCGCGCAGATGAAGGCCGACGGGATCGAGTACGAAGAGCGGATGGAGCAGCTGGCCGAGGTCATGTACCCGATGCCGCTGGAGGACCTGCTGCTCGGCGCTTACGAGACCTACCGGCGCGGGCACCCGTGGGTGGGCGACTACACGGTCAGCCCGAAGTCCGTGGTGCGCGACATGTACGAGCGGGCCATGACGTTCGGCGAGTACATCCAGTTCTACGAGCTGGCCCGGTCCGAGGGCACGGTGCTGCGCTACCTGGCCGACGCCTACCGGACGCTGTCGCGTACCGTGCCCGAGCATCACAAGACCGACGACCTGGTCGACCTGATCGAGTGGCTCGGCGAGCTCGTCCGGCAGGTCGACTCGTCGCTGATCGACGAGTGGGAGAAGCTGGCCAACCCGGCGGAGGCGCTGGAGCGGCAGGAGCAGCTCGAGGCCAAGGTACGCCCGGTCACCGCCAACCCGCGGGCCTTCCGCGTGCTGGTGCGCAACGCCATGTTCCGGCTGGTCGAGCTGTGCGCCCTGGAGAAGGAGGACGAGCTGGGGGAGCTCGCTCCGGACGTGGACTGGGGGGCGGCGCTGGACGCGTACTATGCCGACCACGAGGAGATCTTCACCGACGCGGACGCGCGCGGGCCCGCGCTGCTGCGGGTCGAGGAGGAGAGCGGGCTCTGGAAGGTCCGGCAGACGATCAAGGATCCGGCCGGCGACGGCGACTGGGGCATCGACGCCCAGGTGGACCTGGCCGGGTCGGACGAGGAGGGCCGCGCGGTCCTGCACGTCCAAGGGCTGAACCGGCTCTGAAGACGACAAGCCGTGTGCCGGAACGGACTGGCAAGGGCGTCCCGGCACACGCCTGTCAATTCAGTTTCTTCCGAACAACGTCGGTGTCGTGTCATGACAATGTCCCAAGATCGAGACATTTCATGACATCAGCAGGTAGCGAGGCTGCAGACCTTGGCGAGCATGCGCTTGGTGTCCTTGATCTGCTGCTTGAAGTCGGACGCGGCGGGCTTGCCCCACTCGCCGGAGACGGTGTAGACGATCAGGGCGTTCGCGCGGCGGGTCACGATGGCCCGCTCGCCGCCGACGGCAGGCTTCTTGCCCTGGTACACCTGTCCGGTGACCTTCAGCGCCTTGTCGCCGTAGTCCACCACGGCGGCGGAATAGCGGTAGCCGGCACTGCCGCAGGCGCGGACCGCGGCCTCCAGGTCGCGCATGGCCTTGCCCGCGGCCGCCGGTGACGAGTAGAGGATGACCTGCTCGGACTTGGAGTAGTCGGGGACCGCCGTGTACGTGAGGGTCCTGGCCTCCTTGCGCCCGCTCTGGCCGAGCTTGGCCTTCTGGCACGGGTTGACGACGAGCCGGGCCGACCTCTTGCCGCTCGCCGACCAGCTGGTCTCCGGGTCGTTGTCCTTCTTGGCGGCGGCCTTCTCGTACAGCAGGAAGTTGTTCGGGATGGCGACCGCGGCCGCCAGTAACAGCACAGAGAACATGGGTCAAAATAGTACGGGTGAGCGACGAAGAGATCAGGCGCGTCCTCGGGCTGCTCTATCACGACGAAACGTTGCGGGCCTTCGCCTCCCTGGTGCTCGGCGCCGCCGACGGGCTCTCCCCCAAGGTGCTGCAGAAGCTGGCCAACGGCGGCCTGGCGGCGCGTGACGAGAGCGGCACATGGCGGGCGACGCCGGAGCGGTTCAAGGAGCTGCTGCGGGCACGCGCCGAGCCGGCGGAGAAGCTGACCGCCGAGGAGCGGGTGCTGCGCACGTTCCTGGTGGACGGGCGGCTGACGACCCTGCCGGTGAGGCGTGACAAGCGGCTCGTGGTGCTGCGCTACATCGCCACGGTGTTCGAGCCCGGAGTGCGCTATCCGGAGAAGGACGTGAACGTGGCGCTGCGGGCCTTCCACGACGACCACGCGGCGCTGAGGCGCTATCTGGTGGACGAAGGTCTGCTGGCCAGGGAGGACAACGTCTACTGGCGCAGCGGCGGCCCCGTAGACATCTAACTCGTGGACATCTAGCTCGTGGACATCGAGCACGTGGACGTCTAGAGCGTCCGGAGATTGCTGGTCCAGGCGTCGATCTTGGCCTGCCACCGCTCCGGGTCCTCCGGCCGGCCGGGCACGCCCGGCCTGGTCTGCCAGGGCAGCGGGCCGTCCGCGTGCCGGTACTCCACGCCGATCGCGGCCAGCCGGGGCAGGTGCGCGGCCAGCCGCTCGCGGAAGCCGGCCAGGTCGCGGCCGGCGGGGCTCCACACCGTCTCGGCGAAGGCCGCGAGCCGTGGGAAGGCCATGTAGTCGACGTGCCGGGTGGAGTCGATCAGCTCCGTCCAGACGGCGCATTGCGCGCCCAGGACGTGGCCGGCGGCCGGGTCGCCGCGCAGCTCCTCGGGGACGGGCTCGAAGGCGTAGACGTCCTCCAGGGTCAGCACCGTCCCGAACGGCGCCGGCTCCTCCTCTCCAGGCCCCTGCCGGTAGTCCAGGTAGAGGCTCGTGTTGGAGCAGTTGATCACGTCGTGGCCGCTCCTGGCGGCGGCCACCGCGCCCAGCTCGCCGCGCCAGGAGGCGACCACCGCGCCGGGCGCCAGGCCGCCCTCGAGGATCTCGTCCCAGCCGACCAGCCGGCGGCCGCGCTCGGTCAGGTAGGCGTCGAACTGGTGGATGAACCAGCTCTGCAGCTCCTCCTCGTCCCGCAGTCCCAGCTCGGCGATGCGGCGCCGGGCCACCGGGCTGTCGCGCCACTGCTCCTTGCGGCACTCGTCGCCGCCCAGCACGACGTACGGGCTCGGGAACAGCTCCAGCACCTCGTCCAGCACGTTCTGGAAGAACGCGATCGTCGCGTCCTCGACGTTGAGCACGTTCACGCCCACCCCCCAGGTCGCGCGCACCTCCAGAGGCGTGCCGAGGTTGCCCAGCTCCGGGTAGGCGGCGATGGCGGCCTGCGTGTGCCCCGGCAGGTCGATCTCGGGGACGACCGTGACGTGCCGCCGCGCCGCGTACGCGACGATCTCCCTGATGTCGTCCTGGGTGTAGTAGCCGCCGTGCGGGCGGCCGTCCATGGCGCCGTTCCAGCCGGTCTGGCTCTCCCTGCGCCACGCCCCGACCTCGGTCAGCCTGGGGTAGCGCCGGATCTCGATCCGCCAGCCCTGGTCGTCGGTGAGGTGCAGGTGCAGCACGTTGAGCTTGTGCAGGGCCAGCAGGTCGATGAAGCGGAGCACGTCATGCTTGGTCATGAAATGCCGGGCGACGTCGAGCAGGCAGCCGCGCCACCCGAACCGCGGCGCGTCCTCGACGTACGTGCCGGGCACGGTGAAGGGCGCGGTGAAGGGCCCGGCGGCGGCCTTCCTGAAGGCGGCGGCCGGCAGCAGCTGCCGGAACGTCTGCGCCCCGTAGAACGCCCCCGCGGGCCCGCCCGCGACGATCTCGACGTCTGGCCCGACGGTCAGCCGGTAGGACTCCGGCGGCAGATCTCCGAGCGCCAGAGTGATCGTTCCCGAGCCCGGTCCCGGCAGCAGCTCGCCACCGGTGACAGGGGCCAGCTCACCCCGTAGCCAGGCGGCGACCTCGGACAGCGCCGGATCGGCGGCGAGCGGGGTCCGGCTGTCGAGGACGAACGAGCCCGGCCGGGCCTCGTGCTTGACGGGCTTGGGAACGATCATCAACGGGTGGGCTCCTTATTCGCAGGTGATGGCGGCGTCGGCGAAGTCGGCATGGTCGGAGGTGGCGTTGTCACCGCCGTTGGTCGCGACCAGCCGGACGAATCGGGCGCCCTCGACGGACGCGGTGACCTTGCGGGCGGGCATGGTGCCGGTGAGCAGGCCCGAGTAGGCGACCCGGCCCCCGTCGGCCCAGACCTCGAACCCGGCGGACCCGGCCGCGCCGACCTCGTCGTCGATCCCGGCCTGGAACTCGACGGACGAGCAGCGCCCGGCGGTGTAGAACTCGATGTCGGCGGGCGAGTGGGTGCCGAGGCCCTTGGCGTACCGGACGCCCTCGATGGTGATCGGGCGGCCGTCGCCGGCCGCCCGCTCGCCGTTGCTGGTGTCCTTCTCGACCGGGCCGAAGTAGTTCTTGGCGCTGGTCCAGGCCAGGTCGCTGAGGTACGTCCGCCCCGGGCCCGGCGCCTTGGCGACGGTCACGACGGCCGTCGCGGTCCGGCCGCCCTGGGAGAACGTCAGGTCGTGGTTCTGCGACGCGGCGCCGGCGGGCGGGGTGACGGCCCATTTCACGGTGAACGTCTCACCGCCGTCGAGCCTGCCGGTCCTGGCCGGCGTCCGCGCGGCGACCTGCCATCCTTCCGGTACGGAAGCCGTGACCTCGACGTCGCGCAGCCGCCCGGTGGCCCCGGTGTTCGTGACCCGGGTGACGATCTCGCCGGTCTTTCCTGGCTCCAGCACCGACGGCCGGTCGTCACCGAGGAATGCGGGCGGGTCCGCCTCGAACGTCACCAGCGGCGGCGCCTGCTCCCGGCTCTCGGCGACCCGGTAGAGCAGGGCCGCGTGCGCGGGCACCTGCGCCGCCAGCTCGCCCGCGGAGGAGGCGACCGCGCCGGTCCACAGATCCTCGACCCTGTAGCGGGAGCCGCCGAGCCGGGTGGAGATCGTGGCCGCGCGGTCGCTCTCGTTGAACAGCGCGATCGCCCGGTCGCCGTTCGCCAGCGGCTTCGACAGCACGTGGTACCAGCCGTCCGTCCTGACGAACCTGCCGTGGGCGCCCAGCGCGTCCTGGTCGACGGCGATCACCTTCGGGTTGGCGACGATCGAGGCAGGCGCCGTGGCCGGGTCGGCCTGCAGGATCAGCGGGGCCGCCCCCATGGCCCAGAGCGTGACCTGGGTGCGGTATTCGGTGTCGGTCATCCCGCCGCGCCCGGCCTGGAGCAGGTCCGGGTCGGCCCAGCTGCCCGGGCCCGCGTATTCGGCCCTGAGCTGGTTGAACTCCCAGATGTCGACCATGGTGGCGTAGCTGTCGGCGATGGGCCGGTTGTAGACGTTGGTGCGCCAGGTGGTGGCGCCCGCGTCCTTGCCCCACAGCCACGGCACGGTGCTGCCGTCCTCGTTGTTCATGGCGAAGACGACGTCGCCGCCGAGGGCCTGGCGCATGCGCGGGTAGATGGTCTGGGCGATCTGCTGGACGTTCTGGCCGGGGAAGTCGGCCGCGGGGACGTTGCACCAGTCGTACTTGACGTAGTCGACGCCCCACTCCTTGACCTGGGCGGCGTCGGCGGCCTCGCTCTTGTACGAGCCGGGACCGCCGCCGGCGCATGCCTTGGTGCCCGCCGACAGGCTGAGGCCGAGCTTCATGCCCTTGCCGTGCACGTAGTCGGCCAGCGCCTTCATGCCGCCGGGAAAGCGGGTGGCGTCCGGGGTGAGGGCGCCGTCCGCGCGCTGCGGGGCCAGCCAGCAGTCGTCGACGATGACGTACCGGTAGCCGAGCGGGACGAGGGCGGCCATGGCGTCGGCGGCCTGCCGTACCGACGACTCCGAGACCGAGCAGCCGAGCGAGCGGCTGCTCCAGCCCATCGGCGGCCCCGCGGCGGCATCGGAGGCGGCGCTGGATAAGGGCACGAAGGGCAGGACGAGCAGGGCCGCCGCGACGGCGGCCGTAATGGTGCGCATGGGGATCCCGTCAGGCGGAGTTGAGTCTGGGGCTGCCCGGCTCGATGACGAACGAGCCGGAGGTGTAGGCCGGGGCGTAGGGCTCGGTGATCCGGGACAGCGAGCGGAAGTCCACCTTCATCTCCTGCTGCGTGATCCTGGTCCGCACGTAGCCGCGGCGGCCGTTGAAGAACTTCACGTGCGGGTTCTCGTCGAGCAGGATCTGCGTGTTGGGGTATTCGTCCAGGCCGTTCCCGGCGCTCGTCACCGAGGTGGTGACCAGCTCGACGGCGACGGACCTGGACTCGGGGTCCTGGTGGTCACGCTTGATCTCGCCGGCCCAGTGCGAGTGCACGTCCCCGGTGAGCACGACGGCGTTGCGCTTGTAGTCGTCGATGGCGGCGGTCAGGCGGTTGCGGGAGGCGACGTAGCCGTCCCAGCCCTCGTTCGAGTAACCCTTGCCCGCGCCGTTGGTCCAGTCCATCTCCATGAAGAAGACCTGCTGGCCGAGCAGGTCCCAGGTGGCGCGGGAGCGCCTCAGCTCGCCGTCCAGCCAGGCCTCCTGGTCGCGGCCGAGCAGCGTCCTGTTGGGCGCGAAGCGGTCCAGGCAGTCGGGGCCGACGGTGCCGCTCTTGCCGGTGCAGGCGTACAGGTCGCGGTACTGGCGGGTGTCGAGCAGGTGCAGGTTGGCGATCGCGCCCCAGCGGACGCTGCGGTAGAGCTTGAGCGACGACCCGTCGGGCTTCTGGGCGCGGCGCAGCGGCATGTTCTCGTAGTACGCCTGGAAGGCGTCGGCCCTGCGCTTGAGAAACGGCGGGTCCGGCTGCTCGGGCACGTCGCCGGCCCAGGCGTTCTCGATGTCGTGGTCGTCCCACACCACGACCCAGGGCGCGATGGCGTGGGCGAGCTGCGACTCCGGGTCGGCCTTGTGCTGGGCGTGGCGCAGGCGGTAGCCGGCCAGGTCGAGGCACTCGCCGCCGGCCTGGTCGCGGACCGGGTACTTGTAGTCGCCGTACTCGTAGATGTAGTCGCCGAGGAAGGCGATCAGGTCGGGCTGGTCCTCGGCCATCCTGCGGTACGGCGTGAACCAGCCGGTCTGGTAGTCGGCGCACGAGGTGAACGACAGGTTCAGCGGCCGGCTCCGGGTGCCGGGGGCGGGGGCGGTCAGAGTGCGGCCGACGGGGCTGAGCTCGTTCTCGGCCTTGAAGCGGTAGAAGTACTCGGCGCCCGGGGCGAGCCCGTCGAGCTCGACGTGGACGCTGTGGGCGGCGTCGGGGCGGGCCAGCTCGATGCCACGGCGTACGACATGCCGGAAATTTTCGTCTTTGGCGAGCTGCCACTGGACCGGGACCGGACGGCCCGGCATGCCGCCGAGCCCGTCGAGGGCGATCGGGTCCATGGCGAGCCGCGTCCACAGGACCACGCCGCCGGGCGTGGGCTCACCCGAGGCGACGCCGAGCTGGAAGGGGTCGGACAGAGGGGCACGGCGGGCCGCCGCGCGCACGGGTGTCGCACCCAGTGCGGCGGAAATGCCCAGGCTCGCGCCCCCGGCGAAGAGAGAACGCCGGGTGATCAATGGGGGTCCTTACTCGAGGGTGGCGTTGCCTTCGGCGACAGCCTGGTCCGCGGCTTCCTGCGGAGAGAGTTTGCCGAGGTACATCTGGTTGAAGATCTGGTTAAGCTTCGTCTCGAACCCGGTGAATCCGGTGGTGATCGGCAGCGGGAACGTTGAGCCCGCCGCCTCCTCGGCGAACGGCGTGACGTCGACCTTCTTCGACTTCCAGTAGTCGACGTAGCCCTGGGCCAGGCCGTTGAGCGCGGGGAAGACGTAGCCGCCGTCGGCCATGATCTTCTGTGGCTCCGCGGTGCCCAGGTAGGCGGCCAGCTTCATGGCCTCCTGAGGGTGCTCGCTCTTGGCGTAGACGGCCTCGGCCAGGCCGTTGAGGTTGACCGAGCGGCCGGCCGGGCCCTCCGGCATGGGCGCGACCCCGAGCTCGAACGTGGCCTCCGGCGCCACGAACGGCAGCAGCGCGTTGTTGGCGGGGAACATCGCGATCTCGCCCGCCTT
Source organism: Nonomuraea basaltis (assembly GCF_005893125.1). Lineage (GTDB taxonomy): Bacteria > Actinomycetota > Actinomycetes > Streptosporangiales > Streptosporangiaceae > Nonomuraea > Nonomuraea basaltis. Next base: position 16,046 of record NZ_VCJS01000210.1, read on the forward strand.
GAACATGTCGGTGACCTTGCCGGTGGGCGGGTTCGTCTGGGTGGCGGGCGGTGAGACGTGGTGCTTGTTGACCAGGTCCACGCCGAACCGCAGTGCCTGCACCGACGCCGGGTCGTTGAAGACGTACTTGCCGAAGGGCTGGTCGACGAGCTTGCCGTCGTTCGAGCTGACCCAGTTCATCCACTGCGTCTGGTAGTGGTTCCAGGAGGCGAAGCCGTACGTCTTGACCTTGGCGGGGTCGAAGCCCGCCTCGCCGGGGTGCTTGCCGGCCTCGTCGGCGGTGAGCTTGCGCGCCGTGTCGAGCAGGGTGCCGGTGCCGTCGGCCGCCCAGGTGAGCTTGTCCGGCATCTCCACGCCGGCCTTCTCGAACAGGTCCTTGTTGTAGAGCAGGCCGACGATCCCCCAGTCCTTGGGGACGCCGTACAGCTTGCCCTGGTAGGTGAACGAGCCGACGACGGTCTGGTGATACTTCGAGGTGTCGAGCTGGACCGGGGTCAGGACGCCCTTGGTGACGAACTCGGGGAACTGGGTGGGCGTCATCCAGAACACGTCCGGCGCGGTGCCCGCGACCACGTCGGCGGTGAGCTTCGTCCAGTACTGGTCGTACGGGAGCAGCTCGATCGTGACGTCGATGCCGGGGTTGGCCTTCTCGAAGGCCGCCATGACCTTCTCGTAGCCGGCCTTCTGCTGGTCGTCCCAGAGCCGGTACGTCAAGGTGACCTTGCCAGGCTCTCCTGACGAGCATCCGGTGAGGGTGAGCCCAGTGAGCATGGCGGCGCCTATCAGCGCCCCGGCCCAGCGAATCCGGGGGGATTTCAACATTCGCTGACCTCTTCTTACTTGAGGCCTGTGAGGACCACAGACCGGACGATGTGCTTCTGGAAGAAGATGAAGACGACCACCATCGGCACCAGCGCGATCAAGCTGCCGGCCATCATGAGGTGGTAGTCGACGCCGATGCCGGCCTTGAGCGTGGCGATCGCGACGGTGATCACCTTGGTGTCGTCACCGCTGGTGATGATCAGCGGCCACAGGAAGCTGTTCCACGACGAGATCACCGTGATGATCGCCAGCGTGCCGAGCGCGGGGCGGCAGAGCGGCAGCAGGACGCGGACGAGGATCGTCAGCGGCCCCGCCCCGTCGATCCGCGCGGCCTCCTCCAGCCCGCCGGGCAGACTCTTGAAGAACTGCCGCATCAGGAAGATCCCGTACGGGGTGCCCAGCACGTACGGGGCGAGCAGGCCGTACCAGGTGTTGACCAGGTCCAGCTCCCGCATGATCAGGAACAGCGGGATCATGGTGACGGCGCTCGGCACCATCATCGTGGCCACGTACAGCCAGAACAGGACGTCTCTGCCCCTGAACCGCAGCCGCGCGAACGCGTAGGCCGCGAACGTCGTGAACACGAGCTGGCCGGCCGTCAGCAGCGCCGTCATCACGGCCGTGTTGAGCAGGAAGCGCGGGAAGTCCCCGCTGAGCATCGTGGCCAGGTTGTCCGTGGTCGGCGGCAGCCCCGGCAGCCACGGGGCGGTCGAGCCGAGCTGCGCCTGCGTCTTGAAAGCGGTCAGCACCACGAGCAGATAGGGGAAGGCGGAGATGAACGCACCGGCCGCGAGCGCGGCGTACAGCAGGATTCGCTTGGTCATGGTTGTCTCCGCTCAGCTCAGGTCGTACGTGGTGCGCTTGCCGAAGAACCTGACCTGCGCCAGCGTCACCGCGAAGATGACCGCGAACAGCAGCGTGGACAGCGTGGCCGCGTAGCCGAAGTCGAACTCCTTGAAAGCGGTCTGGAAGATCCGGAAGTTGAGCACCTCGGTGCTCTGGCCGGGGCCGCCGTCCGTCATCGCGTAGACCGTGTCGAACACCTGGAAGGCGCCGATGAGGTTGGTCACCGTGACGAAGAACATCGTGGGGTTGAGCAGCGGCAGCGTCACCCGCCAGAACCGCTGCGCCGGGCTGGCGCCGTCGGTCGAGGCCGCGTCGTACAGCTCCTGCGGGACGCCCTGCAGGCCGGCCAGGAAGAAGAGCATGTTGTAGCCGGTGTACTGCCAGACGCTGACCAGGGCGACGGCGGGCAGCGCCCAGGCCGGGTCGGACAGCCAGTCGGGGCCCGTGACGCCGATCAGGGCCAGAGCGCTGTTGAGTGCGCCGTCGCGGGGATCGAAGATCCAGTTCCAGATGAGGGCGAGGACGATCGGCGTGGCCATCCACGGGATCACGAACAGCGAGCGGTAGACCCTGACGCCCTTGACGCGCTGGTTGAGCAGCATGGCCAGGGCGAGGGCCAGGACGGTCTGGAGCGGGATGGAGAGCAGGACGTAGACGACGGTGACCCAGAGCGAGTGCCACGTCTGACCGTCGGCGGCCAGGCGGCGGTAGTTGTCCAGGCCGGCGAACTCGGGGGCGGAGAGCAGCTCCCAGTCGAACAGGCTCAGGACCAGGACGATGACCATGGGGAGCAGCAGGAAGGCCACGACGCCGAAGAGGCTTGGGCCGATGAACAGATACGCGTGCCACCCGCTCCCCCACCGCCGCCTCCCGCTTTTCGCTCGCCCGCCGTTCGCCCGGTCACCATTCCCTCGTCCGCCTTTCGCCCGCCCGTCCGCCGCCCCGGCGTCCGTTGCGGAGCCCTTCGGATCGACGCCGCCGAGGTCACCGGCCTCCGACGCGACGCTCCCCTGAAGGCGGTCGCCGGCGGCGCGGCGCGTCACGACGGCCCCGTGGTGGCCGGCCCCGTGGCGGTCGGCACCGTGGCGGTCGGCACCGTGGCGGTCGGCACCATCAGGCGCCTGGTCGTCTCCAGCCCCCATTCGTCCAGCGCCGCGATCGGATCGCTCGACCCCCGCAACCCGCCCGTGCCGGCGATGTGCGCCGCCCACTCCTGCCTGGCCTCCATCTCGGGTCGCAGGATGATGCAGTCCGGGTCGTTCACCCACCACCGAGCGTGCAGGAACTCCCGCGCCGCCCCCGTGAGGCGGGCCCCGAGCTGCGACGGCTGGCTGATGTCCCCGGATCTGGGCCGCAGGGTAAGAGCGATGTCCGGGCTCACCCGCATGATGTCGACCAGCCCGATGCTGGGCAGCATCGGCGCCCCGCACCCGTGCAACGTGGCCCCGGCCCCGCCGCCCGCACGGATCAGCTCCAGCCCTCGCCGGTACGCGGCGATCGGGTCGAGGTCCTCGTGCCGCCCGCCCGCCAGCGCCCCCGCGTACAGGTAGTCGAGCTTGAAGTGCGTGATCCCCATCGCGCGGAACGTACGGAACACGTGCACCAGGTGCTCGGCCGCACCTGGGTGGGTGACGTCGAGCACGGCCAGCTCCTGGTTCCACATGCGGCCGGCGTACGCCCCTTCGACCAGCCACTCGGGATGCTCGCGGAAGATCCGGCTCCGGTGCCCGACGAGGAACGGCGCGGTCCAGATCCCGGCCCGCCGGCCCGCCCCCGTGACGGCGTCCACGGCCCGCTCCAGCGAGCCGAACCCGGGCCGCCCTTCCAGCCAGTCGCCGATCTCGGCCTCGTAGCCGTCGTCGATGAGGAACATGCCGGCCGGAAGGCCGTGCCGCCCGGCCAGCTCCAGGTTCTCGATGACGTCGGCGTCGGTGACCTTGTCCCAGTAGCCGTACCAGGTGCACCACATGGGCGGGACCGCCGGGAACGTCTGGGGCTCCGCCATGGTGTCCGCCCAGTCGCGCAGGGCCTGGCCGAGACCGCCCTCGGCGCGGTGGTGGCGTACCGGGCCGTCGGCGGAGACCACCAGGCGGCCGTGCTCCTGGCGCGCCCTGATCGACGGCACCTGGAACGGGCTCGGCGCCGACCAGAGCTCGACGGACCCGTCGCCCGGCTCGATCGCCAGCAGCCCCTCCCCCTGGAACACCCCGCCGGGGACCGGGGTCTCGGGGCGGTAGCAGAGGATCTGGATCGTCTCGTCGGCGGGCCTGGGCGGGGCGTCCTGCAGCCGGTAGGCGCCCGTGGGGCTCCACGACTGCCAGCCGTGCTCGAACACCCGCGCCCGGCCGGGGACGCACGTGATCTCGCCGATGTCCACGAACGACATCAGTCCTCATTCCTCTCTCGACTTACGAAGGAGCGCTTCATTAGTAGCATCGAGCCCGTGAGCGGTCAACGACGGATTTTTTGCGATACAACAGGGGATGTCGGCTAGACGTCCATCGGTGGAGCCCTGGCATAATCTGGGGTTACAGAGGACAACTACATTAAGGACGGCGATGGCGGACGTACGCGGCGGCAACCTGTCACGCCTGCGGCAGCTCAACTCGCTGACCGCCATCCGGGTGCTGCGCAGGGCGGGCCCGCTCACGCTGTCGGCGCTCGCCGAGCGGAGCGGCCTGTCCCGGCCGTCCATGAAGGAGGTCACCGACGAGCTCATGGAGCTGGGCTGGGTGGAGGAGGTGCCGCCGAGCCAGGGCACGATGGGCCGGCCCGCCCGCCGCTACCGCTTCCGCTCCCGCAGCGGCTACCTGGTGGGCGTCGACATAGGAGGGCACAACATCCGCGCCGCCCTGTCCGACCTCGACGGCGGGATCCTCGCGGAGACCCGGCAGCCGGTCCTGCCCGACGCCCCGCTCGACGAGCGCCTGGCCGCGATCGAGCGCGCCGTCTCCGGCTGCCTGGCGCTCAGCCGTACGACGGTCGCCGACCTGTGGACCATCGCCGTCGGCACCATCGGCGTGATCGACGTCGAGGGCCGCGTCATCTACTCGGCCGCGGTCCCCGCCTGGCGAGACCTGGACCTGACGGGCAAGCTGCGCGAGATGTTCCCCTGCCCGGTGCTGATCGAGAACGACAGCCGCCTGGCCGCCATGGCCGAGACCCGGCGCGGTGTCGCCCGCGGGGCCAAGGACGTGGTGTTCCTGCACGTCGGCAGGCGCATGGGCGCCGGTCTGATCATCGGCGGGAAGGTGCACAGGGGATTCGGCGCGGCGGCCGGCGAGATCTCCATGCTGCCCGAGGCCCGCTGGTTCGACGCCCCCGAGCACCTGAACACCTGCGCCTGCGTGCCGGAGGGCACCGCGCCGGAGGACGCGGCCGGCTACACGCTGGCGGCGGCCAGGAACGGCGACCCGGTCGCGATCGAGGCCGTCGAGCGGTACGTCGACGACCTCGCGGTGGGAACGGCCGCGATGGCCCTCATCCTGGATCCGCAGATGGTGGTGCTGGGCGGCGGGTTCTCACGGTCGTCCGATGTGCTGCTCGGGCGGCTGCGGGAGAGGCTGGAGCGCGTGTGCATGCGCATGCCTGACGTACGCGCCTCCACGCTGGGCGACGAATGCGTGGTGGTCGGGGCGATCGACTACGCCGTCGACCACCTGGACGACCAGCTCTTCACCCCCGACAAGGGCCCCCTCCCGGTCACCCGCTGACCCCGGCTCCCGTCACCCTCACGATCCCTCACGGCCCCGGGCGGAGGCGGGACCGGTAGTCGCGGGGCGGGAGGCCGTACTGCCGCTTGAAGGCCCGGCTGAAGTGGAACGGGCTGACGAATCCCGACGCCGCCGCCACCTGGCCGACGTCCAGGTCGGTCACCTCCAGCAGCCCGGCCGCGTGACGCACCCGCGCCTGCCGGACCACCTGCATCGGGGTGCGGCCGGTCTCGGCCGTGAACAGGTGGGCGAGCCGGGAGGGCGAGAGGGCGACCGCGCGGGCGAGCGAGGCGACCGAGTGCGGCGCGCCGGGCTCGGCGGCGATGATCGCGAGGATGCGCCGGACCCGCTCGTCCCCTTCTTCGGGCTGCCGCTCGGATCGCGCCGAGGCGGTGGCCAGCACCAGCGCCTCCTCAACGGCGCCCAGCACCAGCTCCCGCGCCGCCCCGCCCACGACGACGGCAGGCGGCGACGCCACCTCGGCCCCATGCTCCGGCGCCGTCGCGGCAAGGGGCGCGACGGAGGACCCGGCGGGCATGGTCTGAGGGAGCGTGGCGCGGGGCGAGGTCTTCGCGGGCGTGGCGCGGGGCGTGGTCGGCGGCATCCAGCGGGCGTCCCGCAGCGCCCGCCCGAACGCCAGATCGATCCGCTCGTGCAGCCCTTCCGGCACCCCCGGAACGAGGTGGTATCCGCCGCCCCGCGCGTACGGCCCCAGCCACGCCGCCCACGACGCCCGAGGCTGGAGGTGGACCCACCAGAACCGCCACCGCTCCGCCCCCAGCAGCACCCGATAGTGCTGGGCGACCCCGGACCCCAGCACCACCAGGTCC
>NZ_VCJS01000211.1 GCF_005893125.1 Nonomuraea basaltis
GCCACCGCAGTCGAAGAGCAAGACCCCGCCAGTCGTGACGAACTCAAGGGTCGAAACGGTCCATGAGGGATGAAGACCCTTCGGTTCAGTCCGATGAACCTTCAGTTCGCATGAACTCTGGGACTTCTAAGGGGTTGAGGAACCGGCGGACAGCCGTTGGCGGTGAGAATGATCTTGCGAGGCGTGCAAACTGGCGGAAACGGGATGCGGGTGGGATAGCTGCTGGTCAGCGTCGCGCGAGTGCTGCGTAGGCGGTGGAGCGCCCGATTTTGAGGGTGCGGGCGGCTTCGGTGACCGAGACGCCGTCGTCGACCAGGCGGCGCAGCGTGACCAGTTCGGCGGGGCCGATGGCGCGCGGCCGGCCGGTCTTCTTCTTTCCGGGCAGCATGGCGCCGGTGGGCCTCGCGGCGTTTGGCGGCGGCGATCCCCTCGGCCTGCCGCTCGGCGCGCAGCTCCAGTTCGTACTCCGCGGCCGCGGCCAGGACCGCGAACATGAACCGGCCCTCCTTGGTGCTCAGATCGAAGTTCTCAGTCAGCGACACCACGGTGATGCCGCGGTCGCGGAGCTCGTTGACCGTGGTCAGCACGTGCCCCGCTGAGCGGCCCCACCGATCGGACTTCCAGAACTTCAGTGTGTCGCCCGCCTGCGGCAGCGTCAGGAGCGTCTCCCATGCCGGTCGAGCGACCCCGCGCTTGCCTGACTCCTTTTCCGTGACCAGTTCGTCGTAGCCGCTGGCCGCCAGGGCATCGAGCTGGAGCTGCGGGTTCTGATCACGCGTCGACACTCGTGCGTACGCCCCGACGCTCATCAGCCACCCTCCCGGCGGTGTCCAGAAACGTAAACTTTTTCGGACACCTTAGCGACCAGCGGCGATGCCGTCCAGAAACCTCTGTCCAGAAACGTTGGCGAGTCGGATTCGTGGCAGCAGAGAGCGAGCCGGGGATGAACATCCGGACCGCGTCCAGCTACCGTGATCACCGTTACGGTGCTTCTTCACCGGCGGTGTCACTGCGTGTGCGGCCAGTTCCGCACGAACTGGCGCAGGCGGGGGATGTCGCGCTGTTCGTCGTCGCGGCATCGGCATCGGCATCGGCATCGGTTGGATGCTGCCCACCGACGGCTCGCCATACCAGTACGGCGGTGCGTTGCGGCCAGCGCTCCGGTGGTTGGTCGTGGGCGAGGGCGCGGGCGTACCAGCCGCCGGTGCACAGGGTGACGGCGATCTCCAGATCGGCGTCGGCGTCGATGAGACCCCTCTCCCTGGCCGTATCGAGGATGGCATGGAGGCGGCGACGCCGGGGTGCGATCACGCGGGCGCGGTAGCGGGCGAGTACGTCAGAGGTGGTGGTGTCCTGCAGCATGGTGCCGACCAGTGACATTCTCCCTGGTCTGGTGACCGCGTTCTGGAAGTCGGCCAGCTCGGCGACCAGATCCGCGAACGGATCGCCGGTGGGCGCGTCCTGCTCGGGTTCTTCCAGCGCGGCCACCGCGGCCGCGGCCAGCTCGGCTTTGCCTGGCCACCTGCGATACAGCGCGGGACGGGTGGTGCCGGCTTCCGCCGCGACGGCGGCCAGCGACATCCGCTCATACCCGTATATCGACAGATGCCGCCGAGCGACTGCCAGGATCCGGTCGTCGATGGAGGCGTCCCGCGTGCGCCCGATCTTCCGGGTCATTGGACATCCACCAATCCATTACAATGCTGTAATGTAATCAAAATTACGCCAAGCTGAAGAGGCTCATCGTGGTCATTGAATACATCAGATATACCGTCCCGTCCGCCCGCGCCGAGGATTTCGAGCGGGCCTATCAGGCGGCAGCGGGCGTCTTGGACGACGACCCGCACTGCCTGGGATACGAGATCGCCCGAGGCGTCGAAGAGCCCGAGCACTACACCGTACGGATCGAATGGGACTCGGTGGAAGGGCACGAGCAGAGCTTTCGCCGCAGCGCCCGTTTCGGGGAGTTCTTCGCCGCGGTGAAGCCCTTCTTTCCACTCATCCAGGAGATGAAGCACTACACCACCCGGTTCGGAGCATCCCGATGAGTACGGCCGCACTGCTGGCGCGGGCCCGCCTGCTCAACCGCGACCTGGCACCCGGCGAGCCGCTGGCCTCAACGGTGATCCGGCCGCTGGCCGCCCTGTCTGAAGCCGCCGCAGAGCCCCCACTGGGCGTCACCGAGAACGGCCCGCCGGCCGACCGCTTATGGGAGCTGGCCAAAGATGCGACGCGGTTGCGCGCCCAGCCCGACGCCCCAGACGGCTTGATCGAGGCGACTGCCGCATTGCAGCACCTGGCCTGCCTGTTCGCCGAAGACGCCGATGCCTTGGCGGCCCGGATCGCCGAGTTGGCGGACATCCAGGGTGACCTGGAGGCGCGGCTCGATGTCGCACTCGACGGTCCGTATCTGGTCACCAACGTATCGAAGATCACCAACTGGCTTGGGGAGCCGATCCGGACGTTCCCGCAGATGGCGCTTTGCCGATGCGGACGCTCCGCCACCAAACCGCTGTGCGACGGCAGCCACGCCCACAACGGGTTCAGCGGCGCCAAAGACCCCGACCGGGTGCCCGACCGCCAGGACACCCATGAAGGCGTGCAGGTCACCGTGCTGGACAACCGCGGCGTGTGCGCCCACTCGGGGTTGTGCACCGACAGGCTGCCCACCGTGTTCCGGCAGGGCGATGAACCGTTCGTGGCGCCCAGCGGCGGCCGGGCCGATGAGATCGTCCGTGCCGTACGAGCCTGCCCATCCGGTGCGCTCCACTACGCGATCGACGGTCGCAAGGCCCCCGACCCAGTACGCGAACCGGCGATCGAGGTGTCCAAGGACGGCCCGTACCGGATAACCGGCGGCATCCCGCTCGACGGCGACCAGTCCCGTGAGCACTACAGCCTCTGCCGATGCGGCCACTCGCGCAACAAGCCGTTCTGTAGCGGCATGCACTACTACGTCGGCTTCGTCGACCCGCCGCTGTCCGACGAACCCACGCTCTTCGAATGGGCCGGCGGGCTGTCCGCGCTGACGCGGATGACGCATATCTTCTACGACAAGTACGTCCCGCAGGACGATCTGCTCGCACCGCTGTTCGCCCGGATGTCACCGGACCATCCCGAACGCGTCGCCGCCTGGCTTGCCGAGACCTTCGGCGGCCCCAAGCTCTACACCGAGCGGTACGGCGGATATGACCACATGGTCGCCGAACATGCCGGCAAGTCACTGACCGAACAATGGCGGGCCCGCTGGGCACAGCTCATCGGACGGGCCGCCGACGACGCCAGACTACCCACCGACCCCGAGTTTCGCGCCGCGTTCGCCGGCTACATCGAATGGGGTTCCCGAATCGCGGTGGAGAACTCCCAGCCCGGCGCAACACCGCCACCACACATGCCGGTGCCCCGATGGTGGTGGGTGTGCGAGGCCAGACCCGGCTCCCGCATCTCCGCCCTGTCCCCGACCGCCGACCAGACGCAGGTGCGGCTCCCGGCACCGGACGAGCCGGTAGGCTTCGCCGACCACATCAAACCACTGTTTCGCGAGATGGACCGCAAGTCGATGAGCTTCGCCTTCGACCTGTGGTCACACTCAGACGTCACCGAGCACGCCAACGCCATCCTGGACAGGCTCCGCGAGGGCAAGATGCCCTGCGACGGCGCCTGGCCCGTCGAGCACATCGACCTCTTCGCACGCTGGATCGCCGAGGGAGCCCCGCCCTGAGTGACTCGCGTACCCCGGGTCTTCGGCGCACAGGCCTGGATGCACCGGACGACGCGGTGACGCTCGTGGAGGTCCTGGAGGAGAAGTCGCCCCGGCTCGCCGACCCGGTAGAGCCGATGCACGCCCAGCTGGCCCGGCGCTGGGCGCGGGCCGCGGCGCGGACTGGGCGATGGTGTACGACCATCGCCAGGAGATCACCCGGGACGTGCAGTCTGAGGTGCTCCGGGCACACCGAGCCGAAGCCCGCCCGGAGCCGGAGCTGCTGCGCCTGGCTGCCGACATCCTGGAGCAGGTCGTACAGCAGAGGGCGAGCGGCTACCAATGGGACGTGGACGGCCCCCGGACGGTCGCCGCCGACCTGCGCGCTCTGGCCGACGACCCAGTGCAGGGCGGGCCCCACCTGATCGCGCGGTTGTGGGCTGCGGAGACGGAACCGGCGTCTTCACCGCCCGGCTGGTCGTCACCGACCAGTCCGCCCTGACCCAGCTGAACGAAGCAGTCCTCTGCGCTACGGTGCGTTTGTTCCGTACTCGCGTGCGCGACGGTGAGGTCCCGGTATGGACGGCGGCCAGGCGCAGATCATCGAGCGGGGCGTGCTGACCGCCCCGGATGAGGCATGGGACGTGGCGGTACGCCAGGCGGAGGTGATCGGCCCGCTGGCCGATCAGCCGCGGCTGGGATCGGCGGCCGCGGACGCGGCGGCGGCCCAGTTGGGAATCTCACAGCGGCAGGTGTACGTGCTGCTGGCCCGGTGGCGCGCGGGCGAGGGCGTCGTCTCAGACTTGCTTCCCCGGCGCTCCAGCGGCGGACGCGGACGACGCCGGTTGCCGGCGGCGGTCGAGGCGGTCCTGCACGAGGTCATCGAAGCGCGGTATCTGACCCGGCAGCGGCGATCGGTGGCGGCGGTCTACCGGGAGGTCGTACGCCGGTGCCGCGTCAGCGGGCTGCCGGTGCCGGCGCGCAGCACGTTGGAGCGGCGGATCGAGGCGCTGGATCCGGCGGCGGCCGCCACGGCGCGGGAGGGCGCCGACGGGGCGCGCCGCCTGCGGTCGGCGGGCGGAGATCCGCCGAGCATCGAGGGCCTGCTGCAGCAGGTGCAGATCGACCACACGCCGGGCGATCTGGAAGTGGTCGATGAGCGGCATCGATTGCCGATCGGCCGCCCGTACGTCACCGCAGCGATCGACGTGGCCAGCCGCTGCGTGGTCGGTCTGGTGGTGACGCTGGAGGCGCCCTCGGCGCTGTCGGCCGGACTGTGCCTTGCGCACACGGTGTGTGACAAGCGGTCGTGGCTGGAGCGGCTCGGCGTGGAGGCGGTCGCCTGGCCGATGAGCGGCAAGCCGCACGAGATCCACGTGGACAACGCCACCGAGTTCCGCAGCGAGGCGCTGCGCCGGGGCTGCGCTCAGCATGGGATCACGCTGGCGTACCGGCCGAAAGGGATGCCGCACTTCGGCGGCGTCATCGAGCGGCTGATCGGCACGATGATGCAGATGGTGCACGAACTGCCCGGCACCACCTTCTCCAACCCGGCCGAGCGCGGCAGCTACGACAGCCAGGCCATGGCGGTGGTGACCGTCGCCGAGCTGAACCGGTGGCTGGCCCTAGCGGTGGCCGCCTACCACGGCCAGGTGCACGCCACGCTGGGCCAGACCCCGGCCGGGAGGTGGGCCGAGGGTGTCGCGGCCGGCGGCCGCCCCGCGACGGTGGCCAGCGAGACGGCGTTCCTGGTCGACTTCCTGCCGGTGATCCGGCGAACGCTGAGGCGGACCGGCTTCACCATCGACCACGTGCGGTACTACAGCGACGCGCTCAAGCCGTGGATCGCCCGCCGCGACAATTTGGAGAAGTTCGTGCTGCGCCGCGACCCTCGCGATCTCTCCCGGATCTGGGTGCTCGATCCTGACGGGCACGCCTACCTGCCGGTGCCGTACCGGACGCTGTCGCGCCCGCCGATCAGCGTGTGGGAGCAGCGTGCCGCGATTGCCCGGCTGCGCGAGCAGGGTCGCGCCCAGGTCGATGAGAACGCTCTGTTCGCCATGGTGGTGCAGATGCGGCAGATCACCAACGATGCGGCGGCCAAGACCCGGCGGGCCCGCCGCGAGGTCGAGCGCCGCTCGGCGACCCCCGCGCCACAGGCAGCGGGGCCGCTGTCTCCGCCGCCGGTCGAGGGGTGCGCGGACGGGGAGCCGGTGCGACCGTTCGAGGTGATCGAGCAGTGGTAAGCCACGAGCCGGACGTCAAGCCTGACATCGCGTCGGAGTTCGAGATCGAGCTGGAGCCGGGGCGGGTGGAGGATCTGTCGCACCTGCATGACAGCGCCCGGCCGGTGGCCCGGCTGCCTGCCGTCGAGCGGCTGGCCCGGGTTCGGGCGGATCGGTGGATCGGCTATACCCGCCACGCAGGCGCTGGCCCAGCTGCACACGTTGCTGGGCTGGCCGGCCAAGCAGCGGATGCCGAACCTGCTGGTGATCGGGCCGACCAACAACGGCAAGTCGATGATCGTGGAGAAGTTCCGGCGCTCGCATCCGCCGATCTCGCACCCGGACGCCGAGGAGATCCCGGTGCTGGTCGTGCAGATGCCCCTCCGATCCGCACGTGGCCCGCTTCTACACCGCACTGCTGAGCGCGCTCGGTGCGCCGCTGCGCCCCCGGCAGCGGCTGGCCGAGCTGGAGCAGCTCGCGGTGCGGCTGCTGCGGCAGGCCGCCGTGCGGATGCTGGTGATCGACGAGCTGCACAACGTGCTAGCCGGGCGCGACGGGACGCGCCGGGAGTTCCTCAACCTGCTGCGCTTCCTGGGCAACGAGCTGAAGATCCCGCTGGTTGGCGTCGGTACCCGGGACGCCTACCTGGCGATCCGCTCTGATGACCAGCTGGAGAACCGCTTCGCCCCGTTCGTGCTGCCGCGCTGGGAGCCCGGCCGGGAGGCGAGCACCCTGCTGGCCAGCTTCGCCGCCGCTTTCCCGCTGCGGCGTCCTTCCTATCTGGCCTCGCTGTAGTCCCGGGGAAATTTCCAACGGATTTGCCTGACCTGCAGCGATACACAGGGCCTGGACGGCAGTCGCGAGGCGTCTGCGGTGGGATCATGGGCGATGACGAGCCGAGGTTCGGCTAGGGCCAAGGACGGCGGCCGCTGTGGAGCGAGCGCGATGCCGAGCAATCCGGGACGCACTGCGTGCTGCCGGGTTGATGGAGTTCAGCGACAGCCGGGCCGGGTTCGTGGTGGAGGGCGGGGGCACAGGGCGCCCCTTCCTGGTGGCTTTCGCTGGGCCCGAGAGCGGGGCCGGGGAGCAGGTGGCCGCGTATGCGGCGGCGCTGAGGGCGGTCGGGATGCGGGCCGAGCCCGACTCCGAGGACGAGCAGGCTCTGCGGGTGTGGCCGGCCTGATGAGCGGTCGGCCGCCCTGGTGTGGTGCGGTCAGCGGGGGCGGCGCCGCTGGATGGGGTCGGCCTCCGCGGTGATGCGGGCGGAGGTCTCTTCGCCCAGGCGCACGTAGCGGCCGAGGCTGGCCAGGTGCTGGTGGCGGCTCTTGGCCTGGATCTCGGGCGCGGTGCGTCCGGCTTGCGCGAGATGCTGCAGCGCCGAATGACGCAGTTGATGCAAGGTCCGCCCCTGGCGGTGTGGGTCGAGCTCGGCCGAGGCGGTCTTGAACAGGTATTCGGCGCGCGGGTAGGACAGGCGGCCCCGCCCGGTGACGGGACAGACGTCGCCGGACGCCGGCGCGCGGCGGCCGGAGGAAGGAGCGCGCCGGTCTGCCAGGAACACCGGCCCGCAGGTGCGGCCGCTCAGCAGGCGGGGCAGCATTCGGCCCGTCGCGGTGGCCCAGTGCACGTATTCGACGGCGCCGCCCTTGGAGACGACCCGGGCGCGGCGGAACTCCAGGTCGAGGTCCTCGACGTTGAGGGTGAGGATCTCCTCGGCGCGGGCGGCCGTGTCGTACAGGAGCCGCCACAGCAGGCGTTCGCGCAGGGCGTGCGTGGGGTCGGTGAACAGCTTGTCCAGCCGGGTGGCCGGGATGGCGCGGTCGCCGCGACGGGCGGGTTTGCGCCGCTCCAGGCGCCGGGCGGAGTTGGTGGCCAGGTGGTGAAGGAGACCAGCGCGGACAGGTGCCGGTTCCAGGTGGCGGCGGCCGCGGCTGTCCAGCGGTCCATCACCGCGGCGTACTGCTCGGGCGTCAGCGCGGCGACCGGATACTGAGGCCCGGCCACGGCGGTCAGGTGGGCGAGGGTCTCGGCGTAGCCGGTGCGGGTGGTGGCCGCCTGCACCGACTCCAGGAAGCGCTCGACCGCGGCCGTCATCGGCGAGGCGGGCGGGGCCCGGCGGCCGGGGCCGGCGGGCCGGGGAAGGACACGACGGACACGGACGTCCTCCGGGCAGGTCATGTGACACATAATGTAGCCGAGTCGCCGTCGTGGCGGCAGACGCCGAGCTGGGCGGACACGGCCCGATAGCAGCCAGCGTGACAGATAATGTGAGTTCTGTGTCACAACTGGGATGGGCCGAAGGCTATGCCGCGAGCACGTGTTCCGCGCTCTTGAGTGGAGTGACGCACGTCACGTCGCGTCCTGTCACGTCGCTGCGATCCCCGGTGTCTTGAGGGCATGACCGAACACAACACATCCCACAAGGTCGTGGTCATCGGTGGCGGTTACGCCGGAACGCTGGCGGCCAACCGTCTGCGGATGCGCGACGACGTCGACATCACTCTGGTCAATCCGCGCCCGGAGTTCGTCGAACGCATCCGGCTGCACCAGTTCGTGGCCCGTACCGGCGACGCCACGATTGACTACGGCACGCTGCTCGGCGAGGGCATCCAACTGGTCGTCGACAGCGCAACGCGCATTGACACCGCCGCGAGCACCGTGCGGCTGGCGTCGGGCCGCGCGCTGGACTACGACTACATCATCTACGCCGTCGGCAGCACCGGCGCGGTCCCCTCGGTGCCAGGCGCGGCCGAATTCGCTTGGCCCATCGCGGAATTGGAGTCCGCGCAGCGGCTACGCGCCAGGCTGGAGGAGTTGCCCCTCGAGGCTCCGGTCACCGTGGTCGGCGGCGGATTGACCGGCGTCGAGACGGCCGCCGAACTGGCCGAACAAGGGCGCAAGGTCACGCTGGTGTGTGGCCGGACCCTGGCGCCCTACCTGAGCGCAGGGGGGCGCCGATACGTCGCCAAATGGCTGACCCGCCATGGTGTCGCCGTGCTCGAGGGCGGCGCGGTGACCGAGGTCCGGCCGGACGCGGTCGTCCTGGCCGACGGTTCTGCCGACAGTGTGGTGTGTCCGAGCGCACTGACTGTCTGGACGGCCGGTTTCGGCCTGCCGGAGCTGGCGGCGGCGAGCGGGCTGCGCACCGACGCGCTCGGCCGGCTGCTCACCGACGAGACGCTGACCAGCATCGACGACGACCGCATCGTCGCGGCCGGCGACGCCGCCGCACCGTCGGGCCAGCCGCTGCGGATGAGCGGCTACGCCGCAGGGCCGCTCGGGGCGCAGGCCGCCGACACCGTGCTGAGCCGCATCGCGGGGACCGAACCGGCGATGATCAACCTGGCCTTCACGGGCGCGTGCGTCAGCCTGGGCCGGCACGCCGGCATCAGACAGATCGCCGGTAAGGACGACACCGCGGTGAACATCTACATCCCCGGCCGCATGGGCGCAATAATCAAGGAAGTGACCTGCAAGTTCGTGGTGTCGAAGAGGATCCGCGGTGAGGCAGGCAAGCCCGGTTCCATGGGCTGGCCCAAGGGTGGCCCGCGCCCCGAACAGCCGGCCTCCGCTGCGCGGGCGGTCACCTCCCCGTGAGCACCGACGAGCACGCCGAGCGATTCACCGTGTTGCGGCCGCTGCTGTTCACAATCGTGTACGAGATCCTCGGCTCGGCGACCGAATCCGACGACGTGCTGCAGGACAGCTATCTGCGGTGGGCCAAGGTGGATCTCGCGGCAGTGCGGGACACCAAGTCGTATCTGGCGCGGCTGGTGACCCGTCAGGCGCTCAACGCCTTGCGGGCGAGCACGCGCCGTCGCGAGGAGTACATCGGCTCCTGGCTGCCCGAGCCGCTGCTGCTGGAGGAGAACGACGCCTCGGCCGATGTGGTGCTCGCCGAGTCGGTGTCGATGGCGATGCTTGTGCTGCTCGAAACGCTCACCCCCGATGAGCGCGCGGTGTTCGTGCTGCGCGAGGTGTTCGGGTTCGTCTACGACGAGATCGCCGCAGCGGTAGGCAAGTCCGTGGTGACGGTGCGCCAGATGGCGCACCGCGCCCGCAGGCACGTACAGGCGCGGCGTAAACGTTTCGACCCCGTCGACGCTGAGACGACCACGCGGATCACCGAGCAGTTCATGTCCGCGGCGGCGACCGGTGACATGGAGGGGCTGCTCTCGCTGCTCGCGCCGGACGCCACGTGGACCGCCGACAGCGGCGGCAAGGTCACCGCGGCGCGCCAGCCGGTGGTGGGCGCGGAGAACGTGGCCGTGCTTGTCATGGAACTGTTCCGCGTGGGGCGGGTACCGGACTCGCGGATCGAGATGGTCAACTGCAACAACGCGCCCGCGATGGCCGCCTACGACGGCGATCACCTGGTAGGCGTCTGCCTGTTCGAGGTCGGCGACGGGAAGATCACCAACTTCTACGTCATCCGCAACCCGGACAAACTCCTCGCGCTGACGGTTCCGCGTCAGATCAGCCGGTAGGAGTCGGCAAGCCGCAGCGCAGTAGGTCGCGATCGCGCATGTCTGGCGCAAGCGGAGTTGCCGCTGCAGATGCGGCGCGGCAGGTGACACGTCCTATGGCGATCGACGAACGCGTCTCCGCCCCTTTGCGTGTGTTGACCAATTCGACTGAAGGATGACCAAGGAGTTGACTATGACCGATACACAGGTAGTGATCGCTGGGGCGGGGCCGACCGGGCTGATGCTCGCGTGCGAGCTGGGGCTCGCCGGGATCGATGTGCTCGTGCTCGAGCGTCTCCCGGAGCCTCGAACGGTGGAATCGCGGGCCGGAGGCCTGCACATCCGCACGATGGAGGTGCTCGATCAGCGGGGTCTGCTCGACGGGTTCCTCGAGCGCGGACGGCCGCGGCAGGACGTGCACTTCTCCGGACTCGGTCTCGACCTATCCGATATGGCGACGCGATATCCGTACGCTCTGCTCATCTTGCAGGCCGAGGTGGAACGGCTGCTGGAGGAGCGCGCGGCGCAGTTGGGGGTACGGCTGCGCCGCGACGCCGAGGTGACGGGGTTCACCCAGGACGAAACGGGTGTCACGGTGGAGCTCGCGGACGGGTCGCGCGTCCGGGCGGACTACCTCGTCGGCTGCGACGGGGGCCGCAGCACCGTGCGCGGGCTCGCCGGCATCGCCTTCCCCGGCACCCCGGCCACGATGACCGCGATGCTCGGCGACGTCGAGCTCGCCGAGCCGCCCGCGGCCGACATCTTCCAGGAGCGGCGCGAGCACAGCAGATTCTCGGTGCTGTCGTACGGTCCGGACTGGTACCGGGTGCTGACCAACGAGTTCGATCACGTCGCCGGCCGAGACGAACCGATGACCCTGGAGACCCTCCGCAAGGCCATGCTCAAGATCGCCGGTACGGACTACGGGATGCACTCACCGCGCTGGCTCTCCCGGCACGGCGACGCGGCCCGCCAGGCCGACCGTTACCGCGTGGGCCGGGTTCTCCTGGCCGGCGACGCCGCGCACATCCACTTCCCGGCGGGCGGTCAGGGCCTGAACACCGGCGTGCAGGACGCGGTCAACCTCGGCTGGAAGCTCGCCGCCGTCATCCGCGGCCACGCCCAGGACCTGCTGCTCGACACCTACCACGCCGAACGCCACCCGGTCGCCGCCCGCGTCCTGCACAACACCCGCGCCCAGACCGCCCTCTGGCGGGTGGACGACCACACCTCTGCTCTACGCCAGATGCTGGACGATCTCATCGGCATCGACGAGGTACGGCTGCGCCTGGCCGGCATGATCACGGCAACCGACCTCCAGTACCCGATGGAGGGGACCGACGACCTTCTCGGCCGCCGGATCCCGGATCTCGACCTCGACCGCGGCCGCATCTACGAACTCCTGCACCGCGCCCATGCGGTTCTGCTGGATCTTGGCGGTCTCCCACCGCTCGACACCGTCGTGACCGGCTGGGCGGACCGAGTCGATCTCGTTCGCGCCCGTCCCGCCGAGGGCTCCGATCTAGGCGCGGACGCCGTACTCATCCGTCCCGACGGACATGTCGCCTGGGTCACCCGCGCCGGCGAGCGGCCAGACCTGGACGCGCTCCGGACCGCCCTCACGACGTGGCTCGGCCCGGCCGGCCTTCGCGGTGCGCACGCACACCACCGGCCCGCCCCGCGGCCCACGTCAACCCCGAACGGCCCGCCGAGCTAAGGCCCGTACGGACGTGTCCCGCCCGCCGCGCAAGCTGATCGTCAGCGTTTCTCCTGGGGTTGGTCGGTGGTCCAGTCCCAGTTGGTGATCGTGGTGCGCATCAGTCGGGCGGCGGTGGACAGGTGGCTGTCGGCGCACCAGTAGAGGGTGACTGTACGACGGCAGTCGGGGCTGTCGACGGCGATCCAGGCGGCGGGAGGAGGCGCGGCGCTGCGGTGGGCCAAGCGGCGGGCGGCGGAGGGGATGAGACCAATGCCGAGTCCCGCGACGATCAGGTCCGCGATGGCGCTGTGCTCGTCGGTTTCGCAGACGATCTTCGGGGTGAGGTCTCGTGCGGCGAAGAGCCGATCGAGCAGTCCGCGTAGCCAGTGCCCTTTGCGGGCGGTGATGAAGGACTGGTCGGCGAGTTCGTCGATGCTCACAGACGTACGGCCCGCCAGCGGGTGATCGAGTGGCGTGCCCACTCCAACGGCCTCATCGAACAGTCGCACGGACTCCAGGCCCTCGGCATGGATCGGCTGCGAGGCGACACACAGATCAACATTCTGGGCCCGCAGGTGGCGGGCCATGTCATCGGCTGGCGACCAGTGGAGCTCGATCTCGATGGTGGGATGGGCTCGCTTGTAGGCCGCCAGCGGCCCGGTGAGCGTGAGGAAGGTTTCCGACGCCAGTCTCACGGTGCCTAAGCCCTCGCTGGTGGCCTCGGCGACGGCGCGTCGTCCCGCATCGAGCTCCCCGAGGGCACGTTCGACGTGATCGCGGAAGAGCTTGCCCGTGTCGTTCAGCCGGAGTCGGCCGCTGCGATCGAACAGTGGTACGCCCAGTTCGCTCTCCAATCGGGCGATGGTACGGCTCAGCGACGGCTGGGCGACGTGAAGCTCGTCGGCTGCCCGGCTGAGGTGCTCCAGTCGCGCCACCACCAGGAACTGCTTGAGCGAGTTCAGCTCCATCATGCCTCCACGAGCATAACACCATATCAATATTGATCTTAGACAAGATAACGCCTAAGACATAGTTTTGCGTGTGTCAGAAGGCAAGATTTCACGGCGGAGGGAAGGGCGGGGTAGCGATGCCTACGCGACGCGAGGTAGACGAAGCCAAGATTCGCCGGCAGGTCGGCAAGATCGTCGAAGGACTCGGAGCCAAGGATCTCGAGGGCCTGAAGCAGCCTTACGCAAAGGACGTCGTGTCCTTTGACGTCGAGCCACCGCTCCAGCATGTGGGGCTGGAGGCGAAGCTCAAGAACTGGGCGAAGGCGTTCCTGTTCTTCGAGAGTATGACTTATGAGGTCCGCGACGTGACGCTCGCCGTGGGCGATGAAGTGGCGTTCGGGCATGCCTTCGCTCGTCTCAGCGGCACCCTGAAGAACGGGACGGCAACGAGCGGTATGTGGGTCAGGGTCACGTATGGCTTTCAGAAGATCGACGGCGATTGGTTGATCGTGCATGACCAGGTCTCAGCGCCGATCGACATGAGCGGCAAAGCAGTGGTCGACCTCGAGCCCTGACGGGCCGCGCTCGTCGCCTGGGGCCGATTCGGCCCCTACGGCTGGTGGCCGTGCGACACCTGACCGGACAAGCCCGGACGACCTGGCGCTGCCGGCGGGGATGGAGGGCCGCTCGGTGAAGATCAGCAACGATCCGCCATCCGAAGCGCGGACAGGTTCGTTGCGGTAGTGGTCTCGCGTCAGGTCAGCGGTACAGCGGGTCACTTTCGCGCGGGTTCCGTCACCGGCGTCGTGCGTGATCGCACATCGAGAACAGAGTTGAGGAGGACGCCCTATGGTTCCGACAGCTAATAGGTTCCGCCCGGCCGTGCCGGCCCGATCCGATGTCACGCATCGGACGACGCTCAGCGGGTGGGTCTTCCGGGCCGTCATCAGCGCGCACATGGCGGCGATCGTCGGTCAGCCCGTGTTCGCCGGGGTGTATCTGAGCGGTGACTACGACAGCTTGCGCCGGCACGCGGTCGGCGCCGACATCGTCACCTCCATCGGCTACCTGCAGGTGATCGTGGCGATCGTGGTCTGGGTACGGCTGCGCCAGGCCAGGCCGTTCCTCGCCACGCTGGCGCTGGTGGCGGCCGAGACCGTGCAGTACTTCGCCGGGCTGAACGGCGCGCTGTGGTTGCATCCCGCTGGGGGTGATGACCGTCGCCGCGCTCGTCGTGCAGTTCATCGCCGCGTGGCGCAGGCCCGTCCAGCGGCTCGAACGGGTCAGAACCATGCGGAAGCCTGAGCAGAGGGAAGTCCACAATGCGTGAGCGACCTGACGATCGATCCGGGTGGGCCCTCGGCATGGCCAGGCGCCAGGTCCTGGGCATCGGCGGAGCGCTCGGGTTGATGGCGAGCACCGGTCTGGGAACCTCGGCCGCGCTGGCGCGCCGGCCGTCGGTCACCGGTGCCGAACTGCGCAGCGCCGTACCGCTGCCGCCCGCGTTCCAAGTGCCTCTGCCGGTTCCGTCCGTACTGGCGCCGGTCAGTGCCTCGGGCGGCGCCGACCGTTACGAGATCATCCAGCGTGAGGTGACGGCGGAGATTTTGCCGGGTATCAGGACACCGCTGTGGACGTACGGAGGCGCCTTCCCCGGGCCGACGATCGAGTCACGTCGCGGCCGGCCGGTCACCGTGTCGCACCGCAACGAGCTGCCCGTGCCGACCGTCGTGCACCTGCACGGCGGTCGGACCCCGCCGGCTTCCGACGGGTACCCGACCGACCTCGTCCTGCCCGCGGGCTGGCCCGAGGCCGTCGACGACATGCCCGGCATGACCAACATGCCCGACATGCGGAGGATGCTCGACCCGCGGGCGGTGCGGAGCAGGCTGAGGCGCGACTACACGTTCCCGCTGGACCAGCGGCCGACGCTGCTGTGGTACCACGACCACCGGATGGACTTCACCGCCCCCGCGATCTGGCGAGGGCTGGCGGGGCTGCACATCGTGCGCGACGACGCCGAAGACGCGCTCGGCCTGCCCGCGGGGCGGCGCGAGCTGCCTCTCATGATCGCCGACCGGGCGTTCGCCGCTGGCGGCGGCCTGGTCTATCCCGCGCTCGACCCCGGCCTGCGGAACCGGCCGGGCGTGCGCGAGCCGTACCTGGCCGGAATCCTCGGTGACGTGATCCTGGTCAACGGCGCGCCGTGGCCCGTGCACGAGGTCGACGCGGCGCGGTACCGGCTGCGCGTCCTGAACGCCTCCAACGCCCGCCACTACGAACTGGAGGCGGTCACCGATGACGGGCGCCGGCTCGATCTCGTTCAGGTCGGCGCCGATCAGGGGCTGCTCGCGATGCCGGTCACCCACCGGCTGCTGCCGATCGCGCCGGCCGAACGCTACGACGTGATCATCGACTTCGTGGGCGTCCCGGTCGGCGGCCGGGTCAGGATCCTCAACCGGCTGGGCTCCGGGCGTACCCGCGATGTGATGGCCTTCCGCATTGCCCGCAAAGCCACCGACGACAGCCGTGTTCCGCGCACGCTCTCCACCGACCTGCCGGCCTGGCGACGGTCGGACGCCGTCAGGGTGCGCGACTTCGCCTTCCGCGCCGGACAGATGCGGGGCGGGCACGGGTGGCTGATCGGCGGCCAACCATTCGACCCCACCCGCTCCGACGTCACCACCCGCCTCGGCGACGTCGAAATATGGCGGCTGGTCGCTGACGTCCACCATCCCGTCCATCTGCATCTGGTCGGCTTCCAGGTGCTCTCGCGCCGCGGAAGGCCGCCGCTGCCGCACGACGCAGGGCTCAAGGACACCGTCTCCCTGCGGCCGGGCGAATCGGTGGAGATCATCACCCGCTTCGACGGCTACCGCGGCCGCTACCTCTTCCACTGCCACAACGCCGAGCACGAGGACATGGGGATGATGGCCAACCTCGAGATCATCTAGGATAACTATGGTGTCGTTGTCGAGAACGACTCTGATCAGCGCGACGCTCACGGCGTCGTTGTAACTGCTCCCGCTGCTGGTGAGAGGGGCCCCCAGGCTCGCCCTCATGCAGGAGCGGCCGGCTCGCCTCTCGATCGGGTGCGCACGCGTACGCATCGAGCCGTGCCCGTTTCCCCCTCCCAGTGCGGATGGCGCTGTGGTGGCATCCCCTCCACCGGCACGACCCCGCGCACATCTGGCTACGCGAAAGGCCGGGAGGTGGGGCGAGCGAGGCCCGCAGGTCACAGCCGGCCACCGCGAAGCAGGCGGGTACGCCCCAGCTCATCTTGCTGCTCGTCGGCAACTGCATGCGCCGGCGACCGTCATCGGAGCCGGCCTGTTAACCAAGCCTTCGGTGCTCGAAGGCTGCTCATCGCGTCGTGTCCCGGCCACTTCAACCGCCGGGCCCAACCGGCCGGGGACACGAACGAGGCCCGCGACAAGGATGCCCGTGATGACGAGGTCGGTGGACGAAGACGACCACTGACCTCGATATTCGCGCGTGTAGACCCCAGCCATTGTGATCGGGGGGACAAGCCACCCCCCGATCACAATAGAGCCGCGTCCGTGACCGCCGGGCGCAGCGGCCGCCAGCCGCCGCCGTCCAGCTTGGCCAGCTCCGCCTCGACGTCCACGGTGATCACGCCAAAGAAGTTGACATTCTCGCTATGCGCCGGAGAAATGTGGGCCAGCAGTTCGTCGGGAATGTCCCGGCCGGCCGCCCGCAGCTGCCGAACAGCGAGCGAGTAGTACTCGGTCGTCCAGGTGATGACGGCGTTGGTCAAAACGGTCAGACACCACGCCTGATCAGTCTGATCGGCCAGGGCCGGCTTGGTGATGGCGCCCTGCTGGGCGTAGTGCAGGTCCCCGCTTCGACTTCTACAACACTAATCTATCGAGCTACGCGACGTGCAGCTCAGGTACCGGACAGTTCCGGGCCAAATTGCGGTGCGATATCCCCTGGCGGCCGGACACGACTGCGTACGGCAACTGGCTGGGCGTCACTTCCCCGCCCAGCAACAGTATCGCCATCTGCCCGTCGAACGCACGGCGTGGCTTCAATCCGGGCATCGAAACGCGGTAACAGACCTCCGACAGATGCTCCGACCTGGCCAAGGTCAGGTCGGAGCGTATCCATCCCTAGTCTGTTGTGATCGTTGATCGTTGCTGACGATCTCGCGGTGGGTGCGGGGTCGATGCAGGCCCTACCCCCCGTCTGCCTGGGAGATCGCCATGGCGGACTGCGGTCGGGTCCAGCCGCTGCCCCCGGCAGTCCCGGGCGGCCAGCGCGAACAGCACCTCGGAGCGGACCAGCGGCTCCAGCGGAGCAAGCGAGAACTGGTTGACGATCAGGAACGGGCCTGACGGTCCAGCCAGGCCGCGTCCGCCTTCTCCAGGCCGTCGGCCTTCAGCCGCCGGGTGTGCAGGTCGCAGATCCCCGAGCCCGGCCGCCCATCACGCGGGCAGCCGCCCACCAGACAGGCCGGCAGCGGGTCGTAGGGGGCCGCGGCGGCAACCCACGCCTCCAGGTCCTCGGCGCCGGGGCGTTTGCGCATCATGTCCTTGTGCCGTAGCGACCCGTGCGCGGCGCACAACCCCCACACAGCCCCGTCCCGCGGGCAGCCCGCCACGATGCAGGGCCTGGCCCCGCCGTCGATCACCCGGTTGCGGTCCGGGACGAAGCCGTCCCGGAATTCCTCCAGTGCCAGCTCCGACTTCCGGAACGCCTTCTCACACAGGTCACACAGAGCCTGCGTGCGCGAGATCCGATCGCAGGCCGCCACCGTGCAGCGGTAGGCGACCGTGGAGCGGTTGTCGATATCGCCGGTGAACAGCCACGTGGCCGCATCCCATTCCCCAACCCGCCAGGGGTGGGCGTTCGCCGACAGCCACGCGGTCCAGATCTCGGCCTGCGCCGGTGCCAGCGCTCCCTGGACAGGCCCGCGCCCGTCCGGCTCGTCGTCCGGTCCGGGGAAGGCGAGCACGTTGCCGGGGCCGCTCACGAACGGGACTGCCTTCTCTTGGCCGCCACCATCTCCACGGCCTCGCGCTTGTCGGAGTCGGTGACATGGGAGTACGGGTCCTGCGAGGTCACCGAGACGTGACCGGCGATCTCCTGCACGACCCGGCGATCCACCCCAGCCCGCCGGAGCCTGGTGATCGCCGAGTGGCGGAGCACATGCGGCCGGGCCCGGAATCCGGCCTGCTTGGCCAGGCGGCAGAACAGCTCATAGGCCGTGCCGTACGACATGGCCTTGCCCACGGGCGCATGGAACAGGTTCACGAACACCATGTCCCCGGCGTCCTCGACGATCTCGGCCCGCTCGAACTGGTAGTGCGCATAGAGCTCGATCGTGACCTCGTCCACCGGGATCGCCCGGGGCTGCCGGGCCTTGGCGAACGCACCGTTGGCGGGTCGGGCCGCGCCAAGACGTGGCGTAGCTTCCCCGCCTGCCCGCGGGGCTGCCTGCCCGGCCACGTCTCGCCTGTTCACCCGAACACTTCCTGAAGGAAGCCGGGGGGGGGTACGTGGACGAGTGTGGGCGGGTGCGCCGAAATGGTCTCGGCCATCGCGAGCAACAGCTCCTGGTCGACGTCGAGAACGGCCCGCCACAGTTCGCGAAGGCTGCGACCCTCTACCGGGGTGTTGACGTGCATGGCGTAGGCCGGGGCCGCTCGGAACTTGCGGCCCTCCGGATCCCACATCACCTGCCAGCGGCTGCCCCACGACTTCTGCAACTGCGCGGCCAGGAACTGAGCCTTCTCGTCGCTCAACACACCTTTGGCGCGATCCTCGCCGCCCAACCCGGCGCCGAACGCGCGGTGCGCCGCTGAGTCGTCGCAGCGGCGGCGCGGCCTGCGGCGGCTTGAGCCCGCCGGGCTGGCCGCCGTGGGCTTGTTGCCGGGGGTGGGGCTGGCAGGTACGTCGGTCGTCATGGGGAAGCCTCAAGCAGAAGTCAGGGGGGGCGGAAGCTGATTCGGGGCGTTCGAGCTGGCCGGTTCGCCGTCGCTGCGGAGCGATACGACGGGCGGCGTGGAGGGTGGGCATTCTTCGCCTTCGCTGGCGGGCCAGGCGAGCGCCTGCCACACCACGCCTTCGGCGTGATCCTCGGCCGCGGTGGTCATCGCGGTCATGAGGAACAGGCGCGCGGCAGCGTCGTACCGCACGGTAGGCAGGTTTAGCGTGCCGCTTGCCTGCCACGTCTGCCCCCGGTCGATGGACACCAGGAGGGCGAGCCAGGTCGACGCACCCGGGAGCACCGGGACGCCGGCGGGGCGGGCGCGGAGCTGGTGAAGATCCGCGTCAAGAGCCTGCATTGTGTGCCACTCCTCACATGCGGTGAAGGGTTCCCTCCACCTTGGAGCGGCGTCGAGCGCTTGGGAACGCCATCCAGTAGGGCAGTCAAGGGGCAGATTGGGGGCAGATTCGCAGGCCTGCCGATGCCTGCTGTGCGACGATGCCCGCGAGGAGGTGCGCCCATGGCGGAACCCAACGTGCTGCTTCAGCAGGCGCGCGAGCGGGTGCCGTCGCCGTCAGCGCCCGGGGAGTCCGCGTCACGGCAGGACCTTGCGGACCTGGTCAACGCCTGGATCCTGAACGAGAAGAAGCGCGAGGGCGGCCTGACGGCAAACTACGTCGGCAAGCTCGAACGCGGCCTGGTGCGCTGGCCCAACGCTGACTACCGTGCCGCGCTGCGCGCCATTTGCGGGGCAGATCAGGACAAGGACCTCGGGTTTGCCCGGCCAAGGCGCCGCAAACCGGTCGCTACCGTGGCAGATGTGGATCGTAAGCAGTTCATCCGCACCGCGATGGGTGTCGCCGCGGCGGTCCCCCTCGCCGAGCTCGCCATGCCTGGCCAGACCATCAGCCCGCCCGCCGCCGTCCACGCCTCCGACATCGCCGAACTACGCAACATCGCCAACGTCTTCACCACGTGGGATCACACCTACGGCGGGTGCCTGGTCCGGGAGGCGGTCAACGGGCAACTGCGTTTCGCGGTCAGCCTGCTCAAGCAAGCCCGGTGCCCGACCAAGCTGCACGATCCGCTGTACTCCGCAGTCGGATGGCTCGCGCACGCAGCCGCGTTCATGGCGTTCGACGCCTACGCCCACGACGACGCCCGCAAAATGTTCGGCCTCGCGCTCACCTGCGCCGAGGAGGCGAACGACTAGCACCTGAGGGCCAAGGTGCTCTCCAGCATGGCCCGGCAAGCCATCTGGGTCGGAGACTCCGACAACGGGCTCACGCTCGTGGAATTCGCTCTCGTGCGAGCCGACCGGCTCACCGCCGGCGAGCGCGCCATGCTGCGGTCCGCCCAGGCGCGCGCGTTCGCCAAACTCGGCCGCGTGCCGGAGACCTGGGAGGCCGTCAGGGAGGCTGACAAGGAGTTCAGCCGCATCCACCCCAGCGAGGAGAAACCGTGGATGCGGTACTACGACGCCGCCCAGCACCAGGGGGACACCGGGCACGCGGTGTTCGACCTGGCGATCGACGGCCAGTCCCTGGGCAAGGTGATCGACGGAAAGGTCATCGACGAAGCGGTCAACGCCAAGTACGTCGCAGAGGCATCCACCAGGCTGGCGGCCGCGGTAGAAGGGCACACCGCCGCCTACGTGCGATCCCGAGCGATCAGCGGCATCAAGCTCGCCTCCCTCACCATGGCGGCCGGCGACCCCAAAGAGGCCGCCACCATCGGCCGGCGCGCGGTCACTGACGCGGGCACCGTCCGGTCCCGCCGTGCCCAGGACGACATGCGGGAGCTCTCCCGATTCGCCCGCCCCCACGCCCAGCAGACATCGGTGGCCGAGCTGCGGCACCGCATCCGGGCGGCGGTCCAGGGATGATGCAGACGTCCAACAGCGAGGCGGCGGCGCGGTCGGTGCTCGGCGCGGCCAGCCGCCGCGCCGGGCTCGATCCGGCCGGGGCCGAGCTGATCCGGCTCGGCGAGAACGCCCTCTTCCGGCTCCCAGGCGGGATCGTCGCCCGCGCCGGCCAGGCCGCTGCGGCGGTGCGGGAAGTGGCGGTGGCCAGGTGGTTGGAGGCGAACGACGTGCCCGCCGTGAAGGTGTGGCCCGGCGTTGACCAGCCCATCGAGGTGGACGGGCGTGCGGTCACGTGGTGGCGGGAGCTACCTGCCCACCGGCACGGAACGGCGCTGCAGGTGGCAACCGCGTTGCGCCGCCTGCACGACCTTCGGCCACTGACCGCGTTCGACATCGGCCCCCTCGATCCGTTCGTGCGGCTCGCCGAACGGATCGACCGGGCGGCGATGCTCGACGAGGCAGATCGGACCTGGATGCACCGCCATCTGAATGAGCTGGAAGCGCGGTACGCCGAACTGCCTCCGGGCCTGCCCAAGAGCGTCGTGCACGGCGACGCGTGGATCGGCAACGTGGTCTCCACCGACGACGGCCAAGTGGTGCTGCTCGACTTGGAACGCTGCTCGATCGGGCCGCCGGAGTGGGACTTGACCTCCACGGCCGTGAAGGCGTTCAGCATCGCCGGCATCACAGCCGAGGACTACGGCACCTTCGTCAAGGCGTACGGGCACGACGTCACCGCGTGGGCCGGGTTCGAGACGCTCCGGGACATTCGCGAGTTCCGTATGACGTGCATGGCCGCCCAGGTCGCAGCCGAGAATCCCGCGCGGCGCGAGGAGATGGAACTGAGGCTGGCGTGTCTGCGCGGCCAGCGGGGGCCGCGCCCGTGGCGTTGGACGCCCGTGCCCTGACCTGCCTGTCTGATCAACTCTCGGCAACGATCCGCGACACGCCGGTGAATACAGGTCATCTTCGCATGCACACCCCGCCCTCGTCCCCCTCGCCGTACTTGCAGGGGCGTCCTCACTTGCTTTCGCCAAGGATTGGAGCAGCTGATGAGAAGTACCACACGCAGCGCCGATTGCTGCTGCGTGTAGGATCCGTATTTCGGTGTCACATGCCGGTTCTGTGAGCTGGGCGTTTTGGCGGTTTCGCCCCCGTGTCACCTTGATCGTTCCGCGCTTGGTGTCATTTTCCTCGCCGTCCGGCGGAAAGACAGCACACCGTTCAACGCCCGAAACCCTGGGTCTCCTGGCCTGAGAGGGCGGTTCGCGAGTTGATGTCCCTTTGATCGCTTGCGCTGCATGAGGAGGGCTGGTCACGGGCTCGTTGCCGGGCTATGGACGCGGCTGAGCGAACAATCCCGGCTCGATCTCCACGAGAATG
>NZ_VCJS01000212.1 GCF_005893125.1 Nonomuraea basaltis
AGATGTGTATAAGGGACAGTCGTAGATGTCACCAAACGGCGCGCACTGATGATCGATCAGCGGGTAGTCATGCACTCATGACGACTTCCCATACGACGCTGTCCGAGGTGACCCCCGGGCGACGCCGCAGGTGGCGATATGTGGCGGGTTTCCTGGTCCTGGCGGTCCTGCTGGTGGTGGCCGGCCGCCTGGCCTGGACCTGGCTCAACCCGATGGGCGAGCAGGCCATCGACCGCAGCCAGCCGGTGCTGCTCCAGTCCATCAAGGACCTGAGCCGGTTCGAGGCCGCGACGGGGAACTTCCAGGTGGTGGTGGACCTGGAGAAGGACGCGAACTTCCTGCCCGACGCGATCAAGGGCACCAGGACGCTGTTCGTCGGGGCGGGCGGGGTGGACGCGTACGTCGACTTCTCCGCCATGGCGAAGGACGCGGTGACGGTCTCGGAGGACCGCACCC
Organism: Nonomuraea basaltis; assembly: GCF_005893125.1. Lineage (GTDB taxonomy): Bacteria > Actinomycetota > Actinomycetes > Streptosporangiales > Streptosporangiaceae > Nonomuraea > Nonomuraea basaltis. Next base: position 457 of record NZ_VCJS01000212.1, read on the forward strand.
AGGCGACCATACGGCTGCCACGCGCCCAGCTGGAGAAGCCCAACCTGGACAACAGCCGCTCGTACGTGTTCGCGCAGCAGCGCGGCCTGTTCGACCGGGTGCAGGGCTTCCTGTCGGGCTCCCCCGGGGACCAGCGGGAGCTCTACCTGCTCGCCGAGAAGAAGATCACCGAGGCGGCGGTGGCGAGCGACCTGCGGGCCAGGGCCGACGCCAACACCAAGGCGATGCTGTCGGGCATGCTCAAGTCGCTCGGCTTCACGAAGGTCACGGTCAAGTTCACCGACGAGCCGTAGAGAGCCATGAACAGGTCACACGCCGAAGAGCGCGTGCTCGACGTGGTCGAGCGCCAGCCGCACGGCACCGAGCGCGACCGACTCGCTGCCCAGCCGGGAGGTCTCCACGCGTACGGGGAACAGGCAGAGCTCGGCGAGCTCTTCGCGTAGCGGCGCGGCGAGGAGCTCGCCCGCTCCCGACAGCCCGCCGCCCAGGACGACCAGCTCGGGCTGCAGAAGAGCGACGACGGCGCCACCTGGACCGACGTGGACACCGTCACGGGCAACACGGCCGAGCTCACCGAACGGACCGTGCCCGCCTTCACCACCCGCTACGTGCGCCTGCTGATCACGGGTGCGGTACACAACCCCGCCGACCCGAACCAGAAGGCCTACATCCGCGACCTGATGCTGTTCGACGGGCAGACGAACGTCATCGCCGGCGCGACCGGCAGCGACCCGAACTACCGTCAGCAGCAGGACATCCTCAACGCCGAGGTCCGCGGCTCCCAGACGGTCGACGGCCGAGTGCTGAGCACTCGCTCATGGCTCACCGACGGCGAGAACCTGCTGGTCACCGAGCTGTCGATCCCGGACGACGCGCAGCCGCTGCCGCTCCAGGCCGACCTGACCGCAGCCGGCGGGACCACCGGCGTCGCCGGTGACGGCCAGGTGTGGGTCACCCGCACGACCGGCGCGGACGGCGCGACCAGGTGGGCGTCCAAGGCCGCCGCGTCGGCGAGGGTCCTGGGCTCGCGCGCCACCGCGAGCACACCGTCGGGCAACACCGCCCGCCTGTCCTTCGAGCTGGCCCCTGGCAGACCGGTACGGCTGGTCACCTCGATCCACGGCAACGGGAGCTACGCCAACCCCACGCCGCTGAACGATTTCACCACCAAAGCCGTCAACCGGGTGGCCGGGATCGACGGCCGCGCCCTCGACAAGGCCCGATCCGCCCACCGCGACTGGTGGAAGCGGTTCTGGCTCAAGTCCTACGTCGACACCGGCGACGCGACGCTGAACAAGTACTACTACGGCGCCCTCTATGCCATGGGCGCGGCCAGCCGCGAGGGCTTCTTCATGCCGGGCACCTACGCCCCGTGGCGCACGATGGACCAGACCGGCGGGGCGAACCGGTACTGGATGAACTACAACACCGAGTCCCAGTACTACGGCGTGTACTCGGCGAACCGGCCTGAACTGGCCGCGCCGTACTACAAGGCGGTGGCCGCCGAGCTGCCCTACGTCCGCAACACGACCCACGCCGCCGGGTACAAGGGCATGACCTTCAGCCGGACCTTCTCCCCGTACAACGCGACCCGTCCGGCGCCCGCCGACGTCCCCGTGACCGGGCCCAAGTTGCCGGGCAAGCTCAGCGACCAGAAGACCAACGGCACCTTCGCCGCGATCCCGTTCATGTGGAACTGGGAGTACACCCGCGACGAGGAGTTCCTGCGTACCCAGACCTACCCGTTCCTGAAGGAGCTCGGCGAGTTCTGGATGGACTTCGTGGAGAAGGGCGAGGACGGCAAGTACCACGTCCTGCACAGCGCGGTGAACGAGGGCGGGAACGACGTCGACTCGGTCTACGACCTCGGCTACATCCGCCGTACGCTGACCGCGCTGATCGAGTACAGCCAGGCCCTTGGCGTGGACGCGGAGCTACGGCCGGTCTGGCAGAGCTACCTGGACGACCTGGCGCCGTACCCGACGGCGACCATGGACGGCCTGGACGTCATCCTCCTCGCCTCCAAGATCGAAAACTCGATCAAGGGCAACGCGCTGCTCAACAAGAACGACCAGCCGATCAACCTGGAGGGCGTCGTCCGTCCCAGCGACAACCTCGCCATCGGCGGCGACCAGGAGCAGCTGCGGAAGGTCCGTAACACCCTGCAGTGGGTGGACCCGTTCCTGCCCGGCTCGCGCGGCTCGTCCATCAACGGCTTCCCGAAGACGTTCACGATCGCGGCACGCGCCGGCTGGGATCCCGAGGACCTCATCGGCAGGTTCACGACCGTGATCAACCGGCTGTGGCGGCCGAACCTGACCGTGCGGCAGGGCGGCGGCGGGCAGGAGACCTCGGGCTCGCTGGAGACGGTCAACTCGATGTTCCTGCAGACGTTCGAGGACGTCATCCGGGTCTTCCCGGCCTGGCCCGCCGGTCGCGACGGCAAGTTCGTGCGGCTGCGCGCCAAGGGCGCCTTCGTGATCTCCGCCGAGCGCCGCGCGGGGCTAGAGGTCTCGGGTATCGAGGTGCTCAGCGAGAAGGGCGGCACGGCCACGTTCGCCAGCCCCTGGGGGTCGCGCCGGCCGGTGGTGGTGGACGATGCCACCCACCGGCCCGTACGGCTCACCTTCGGCCATGACGCCGACACCGCAGAGGCGACCTTCTCCTTCGACACCAAGCCTGGGCATACCTACACGGTCCGCCGGCCGTCTTAGTGGCCTAGTGCGCGAGACCTAAGTCCCTCTCTAGCCGCATATAAGACATAAGCCCGATGCGGCGGGGAGGGCCTTAGGAGGAGTCTCAAGAGTGCAGGCAACAAGGCAACGCGCACAGGAGCACTCAAGTGAACGCCGAACTCGAATACACCGTCATGCAGCACCACGCCTCCGAACTCCGCCGGGCCGCCGCCGAGCAGCGGCGCGTGCGGGAGGCCGTGAAGGGCCAGAGGTCCGAGCGCCGTCACCGCTCGATCTTCGCCAAGCTCCTCGCCCCATGACCGCCCACAAGCAGCCCGGCCGCAACCTCCCTCGCGGCCGGGCTGAACAGCCCCCGTAGGGGGCACGCCCGGAGCCTCGGCGCCGGGCAACGCGTCACGGAGCCCCGGTCCATTCCTGGTTGGACCGGGGCATCGCGCGGTCCGGACCCGGGAGCCCGGCTGAGACGCGAGGCCGCACGACACCGGGTGGTCTTCGCGACCTGTCGTCACACGGTGATGACCATCTTGCCGCGCGCAGGCCGGTGCCGACGCGGATGAGGTACGGCACGCCGGCCGGCATGTGCCAGACGCCCATGTCGACGCCGGCCGCCGCGCGGACGGACGACCTAGAGCTTCGGGACGGTGATGAGGAGGGCGTCGCCCTGACCGCCGCCGCCGCACAAGCCCGCCGCGCCCAGGCCGCCGCCCCTGCGCTTCAGCTCGTACGCCAGCGTCAGCACGATCCTCGCGCCCGACGCGCCGATCGGATGGCCCAGGGCTATGCCGCCGCCGTTGACGTTCACCTTGTCCAGCGGCACACCGAGCTCCTTGGCGGACTGCAGGACCACGCTCGCGAACGCCTCGTTGATCTCGACGAGGTCCAGGTCCCCGGCCGTCACGCCCTGCTTGGCCATCGCCTGCTTGATGGCGTTGGCCGGCTGTGACTGCAGCGACGCGTCCGGGCCGGCCACGTTGCCGTGCCTGCCGATCTCCGCCAGCCACTCAAGGCCGAGCTCCTCCGCCTTCGACCTGGACATGACGACCACGGCGCAGGCGCCGTCGGAGATCTGGGAGGCCGAGCCCGCCGTGATGGTGCCGTCGGCGGCGAAGGCCGGGCGGAGCTTGGCCAGGGTCTCCACCGTGGTGTCCCCGCGTACGCCCTCGTCCTCCTTCACGATCACCGGCTCGCCGCGCCGCTGCGGGATCTCCACCGGCACGATCTCTTCCTCGAAGAGGCCGTTCTTGATCGCGGCGGCGGCGAGCTGGTGGGAGCGGGCGGACAGGGAGTCCTGCTCCTCGCGGCCGATGCCGAGCCTGGCGTTGTAGCGCTCGGTCGACTCCCCCATCGCGCACTGGTCGAAGGCGCAGAACAGGCCGTCGTGGGCCATCGAGTCGACCACGTCCGTCCCGCCGTACTTGACGCCCTTGCGCAGCCCCGGCAGGAGGTGGGGGGCGTTGGTCATGGACTCCATGCCCCCGGCCACCACGATGTCGAACTCCCCTGCCCGGATGAGCTGGTCGGCCAGGGCGATCGCGTCGAGGCCCGACAGGCAGACCTTGTTGATGGTGACGGAGGGGACGGTCATCGGGATGCCGGCATTGACGGCCGCCTGGCGGGAGGGGATCTGGCCGGCGCCGGCCTGCAGGACCTGGCCCATGATGACGTACTCGACGGCCTCCGGCGCCACCCCGGCCCGGTCCAGAGCGGCCTTGATGGCGATGCCGCCCAGTTCGACGGCCGACTGGCCGGACAGGGTGCCGAGGAGCTTGCCGACAGGAGTGCGAGCTCCGGCCACGATGACGGAACTGGACATGACAACGGCCTCCTGTGCTCGCGCGTCCGGTTGTTTGACACGATACCCACGGGTGGGACGTCGCTCGCTATGGAGGTAGGCCACACATGTTCATGAGGATCGACCACATCGGGATCGCCTGCCGGAATCTGGAGGAGAAGATCGCGTTCTTCTCGGAGACGTTCGAGCTCACCGTCGTCGCCAGAGAGGTGAACGAGGAGCAGGGCGTGAAGGAGGCCATGCTGCACATCGCCGACGGCGAAGGTGGGGGCTCCTACATTCAGCTCCTAGAGCCTCTCTCCGAAGACTCACCTGTGGGAAAATTCCTCGCCAAGCGGGGCGAGGGCGTCCATCATGTTGCATTCGGTGTACGCGACGTCACAGAAACCATGGCTAAGATCAACGAAAAGGGTGTGAGGCTGCTGGACGAGCGTCCCAGGCATGGGTCGATGGGCTCGGAGATCGCCTTCCTGCATCCCAAGGATGTGGGAGGAATGCTGACGGAGTTGGTCCAGGCGGCCAGGCACTCGTAACCGCAAAATCGTTCATATGTAACTAGTCACGCAGAAAGTTGGACGGGGCTTCGCAGATGGCAGCAGCAGAGTACGCTTGGCCTTCCACCGGACATGGAGCCTGCCGCGAGGCACAGGTTCCTTGGATCGGATGCCCCGAACCCCCCGTCCGGCCCGTGTAGCCGTCTCGACAACCCAGGATCGAGCCTCCATGCAGTCCGACATCGACGCCCAGCTCAACAACTTCTTCGAGGACGCCCCAGCACGCGAGTTCGACGTGGTGCTTCGTGGTTATGACCGCCATCAGGTCCATGATCACCTCAAGCAGCTCGATCAAGAGCTCCGCCAGGCCCGCGAGCAAGTCTCCGGCCTGCAGCGCGATCTGTCCGACTCCCAGCGCCAGCTTCAGGAGCAGGAGCGCCCCACCTACTCCGGTCTCGGCGCCCGCATCGAGCAGCTGCTCCGCCTGGCCGAGGAGCAGGCCACGGAGCTCGTGCAGGCCGCCAGGTCCGAGGCCAACGAGATCAAGGCCGCCGCCAAGGTGGAAGCCGCCGACCTGCGCGCCCACGCCGAGGCCGAGGCCGCTGAGAAGCGCGCCCAGGCCACGCGCGAGACCGACGAGATGCGCACCAGTGCGGAGCGGGACGCCGAGGACATCCGCTCGACCGCCCGCCGCGAGGCCGACGAGCTGACCAACACCACCGAGCGCGAGGCCGCCAAGCTGCGGGCCACCGCCGACCACGAGGTGGCGGAGAAGCGGGCCGACGCCGAGCGGGAGATCGCCAAGCTTCGCACGACGACCGAGCGCGAGGTCGCCCAGTTGCGCGCTTCGACCAAGCGCGAGCGCGACGAGGTGCTGACCACCGCCAAGCGGCAGGCCGACGAGATGCGCGCGCAGGCTCAGCGGGTGCTGGAGGAGTCGGAGGCCAAGCGGGCGCAGGACGAGGCCGAGTTCGAGATCCAGCTCGCCTCCCGCCGCGAGGATGCCGAGCGCCAGGAGGCCGAGCGCCACGCCACCGCGCAGGCCGCCACGCAGAAGCTGGTCGCCGAGGCCGAGCAGCGCGCCGCCACGGCCGAGTCGAGGGCCACGAAGGCGACCCAGCAGGCCGACCAGACCCGCCGCGAGGCCGACCTGCACGCCAAGCAGCTCGTCGCGAACGCCCGCAAGAGCGCCGAGACCATAGTGTCCGACGCCAAGTCGAGCGCCGAGACAATAGTGACCGAGGCGAAGAACGAAGCCGAGCGCGCCAGGTCGACGATGCAGCGCCAGGTCGACGAGCTCACCCGCCAGCGCGACAGCATCACCAGCCACCTGGCGCAGCTGCGCCAGCTGCTCGGTGGCGCCGCCCTGCCGGGCATGGACCCGGAGCCCGCGGTCGCGGCGGCCCCGCCCAAGCCCGCGATCGCCGCGCCTGCGCCCGCGCCCGTGGTCGAGCCGCCGGCTCCGGCCACGACGCCCGCTCCCAAGGTCGAGGCCAAGGCCAAGTCCGAGGACGACGCGGAGTGGTGGCAGGAGTAACGCACACGGCTTGATCCGCTTCACGGGGGCTGCATGTCGGCTGGAGAGAGCCTGGCGATCCAATGGTCGCTAGGCTCTCTCTTTGTCATGAGGGCTGTACGAGCTGTACGCGCCCGTCTGCCGAGCTTTACCGCCGACCCGTTCCGGGGGGAGTCAGTTCCTTTGTCCACAGATGTCGAGCCCGGGCCAGCAGCCGGGCAGGAAACGGCGCAGGACCAGGAGGATGGCGCCCCTCAGCAGGACGGCGCCCCTCGCGAGGACCGCGCCCTGCAGCAGGACAGCGCCTCCCAGGAGGATGCGGTCGAGGAGGACGGCGCCGCGCAGCCGTACGGGATCCCCGGTAAGCCGCTCGCCCGCGGCCCGTTCCTGTTCGGGCTGGTCGGCGGGCTGGGGGTGCTGACGGCGATCGCGCTCGCGCAGATGGTCGTCAACTCCTTGAGCACGATCATCCTGATCGTGGTGGCGATGTTCCTGGCCGTCGGGCTGAACCCGGCCGTGGAGGCGTTGCAGCGCCGCGGCGTGGCCAGGCGGGGCGCGATCTCGATCGTGTTCACCGGGGTCATCGTGGCGTTCGCGCTGTTCGGGCTGGCGGTGGTGCCGCCTGTGGGCCAGCAGCTGTCGGAGTTCGTCGCGGCGGTGCCGGGCTATCTCAAGGATCTGAGCAACCACCCGACGCTGCGCCAGCTCGACGCCGACTACCAGATCACCCAGCAGCTCACGACGTTCGTGACGGGCACGCTCGGGCCGTCGCTGGCCACCGGGATCATGGGCGCGGGGCTGGTGGTGCTCGACGGCGCGTTCACCACCGTGACACTGCTGGTGCTCATGCTCTACTTCCTCGGCTCGCTGCACACGATCAAGCACTACCTGCTCAAGCTCGTGCCGGCCTCGCGCCGGACGCGTACCGGCGCGATCGCCGAGCAGATCCTCACCGGCATCGGTGGCTACGTCGCGGGCAACGTGCTGATCTCGGTCATCGCGGGCGTGCTGACGTGGATCTTCCTGTCGGTCGCAGGGGTCAGATACGCGCTCGCGCTCGCCCTGGTCGTCGCGCTGACGGACCTGATCCCGCTGGTGGGCGCCACGATCGGCGCGGTGCTGGTGACCGGCGTGGCGCTGCTGCAGTCGGTGCCCGCGGGCATCGCCTGCGTGATCTTCTTCCTCATTTACCAGCAGGTCGAGAACTATCTGATCTACCCCAGGGTGATGAAGCGCTCGGTGGACGTGACGCCCGCCGTGACGGTGATCGCCGCGCTGTTCGGCGGCGCGCTGCTGGGCATCGTCGGCGCGCTCCTGGCCATCCCGGTGGCCGCGGCGATCGCGCTGATCATTCGAGAGGTCGTCATACCCCGCCAAGCGCAGGCCTGACGCACCGGGTCACCGCCGCACGCCGCCAAGCGCAGGCCTGACGCACGGGGTCACCGCCGCACGCCGCCAAGCGTTGGCCCGGCCACCCCGTCACTGCCGCGTGCCACCAAGCTCCGTCCTGAGAAACTCGGTCACCGCCGCGTTGAACGCCTCCGGTTGCTCGACCGCGCTCAGGTGCCCGGCCTTCGGGATGATCTCGACCCGGCCCTCGGGCACGGCCCGCGCCATGGCCTCGGCGTCGGCGGGCGGTGACAGCTCGTCCTCCTCGCCCACCAGGATCAGCAGGGGCACCTTCAGCGCGCCCAGCGTGCCGAACGAGTCGGGCCGCGCGGCCATGGCCCGCTGCGCCCAGGCGACGGCGCCCGGCGGCGCAGACTGCACCAGCCCCTTGACGCGCCCGAACACCATGGCGCGCCGCTCCTTGGTCGTCGGCCCGATGAGCCCCGGCAGCACCTCGCTGACCAGCACGTCACTCCCGTCGGACAGGACGGCCCGCGCGATGCGCTCCCTGTTCTCCTGCGCCGGAGCCGGGTCGGGGCCGGCCTTGGTGTCGGCCAGGATGGCGCCGAGCAACCGGTCGGGGTGCCGCCGGCAGAACGCCATGGTCACGTAGCCGCCCATGGACAGCCCGCCGACCACCGCCCTGTCGATGCCCTCCTCGTCGAGCAGCCTGGCGACGTCGTCGGCCATGAGGTCGAGCGACGGCTCGTCCTCACCGAGCCGCGACCCGCCGAAGCCGCGCAGGTCAGGTGTGATGACTCGGCAGACCTTGGCCAGCTCTTCCCGCTGGGCGAGCCACATGGCCGACGACAGCGGGAACGCGTGAAGCAGCACAACCGGGAGCCCGGTCCCGGCCGATCTCGTGTAGAGCTGCACGGACCACACGGTAGCCCGGTTCGCGGCGGCGAGCACCCAATGACGTATGCCGATATGCCCACATGGCGCGACCACTTCTCGCGGCCCTGGTCAGAGGCCCCATCAGATAGCGGTGGCTCCACCGTCGATGAACAGCACCTGCCCGGTCATGTACGCCGACGCCGCGCCGGCCAGGAAGACCGCCGGCTGGGCCATCTCTTCCACGGTCCCCCAGCGCCGCATGGGGACGGTGGCGACCGTGGCCGCGCTGGACGCCTCGTTCTCCCACAGCTTGCGGTTGAGCTCGGTGGCCGTCCAGCCGGGGCACAGGGCGTTGACCCGTACCCCCGCCTGCGCCCACTCCACGGCCAGCGTCTTGGTGAGCGCCACCAGCCCGGCCTTGGCGGCGGCGTAGGGCGCGAGGAAGGGAGCGCCGAGCGCCGCGACCGACGCCACGTTGATGACCACGCCGTCCCCCCGGCCCAGCAGGTGCGGGGCGACCGCGTGGCAGACGGACACGGCGGAGTCGAGGTTGAGCCGCATCAGCTTGTCCCAGCCGGACAGCCGCAGGTCCTTGAACTCGACGAGGAAGTTCGACCCGCCGGCGTTGTTGACTACGATGTCGACGTGCCCCAGGCCGTCGATCGCCGCCGCCACGGCTCCTGCGGCGGCCTCGCGGTCGGTGAGGTCGGCGGGGATGACCACCGCGCGCCGGCCCAGGGCCTCGATCTCCTTGCCCACCTCGGCGAGGGTCTCGGCGGATCGGGAGACAAGCGCAACGTCGGCCCCCGCCTCGGCGTACGCGAGCGCGATGGCCCGCCCGATCCCCTTCGACGCCCCGGTGACCAGAGCCTGCTTACCGCTGAGATCGAACGCGCCCACGCTGCCTCCTCCATGTCATACCCGAACAAGATTCTACGGGAGGAGCGCCACCGGCGCGGGGCTGCAAGAGCCCCGCGCCGGTCCGTCATCGGCAGAGATGGTGCTATCAGCCCAGTCCGCCGAAGAGGGTGTCGAAACCGTCGACGATGTTGTCCACGATCTTCTGGCCTCGGGCGCCGAGTTCGGCCGCCGCGCCCCCTCTCTTGTTCAACTCGATCGGTTCATGCTTCCAGTGCTGCCTCTCCCCCGCGCCGCTTCCGTTGGGCCGTGGGAGGTTCGACGGCGGCCGGCCTTGGGGGTACATCCGGCCGTTGCCGTAGACGGTGTAGGACTGCGTCGGCTGGGTGGTGCCGTCGTTGCGGTAGACCTGGCTCGGCCGTGGCTGCGCCGGCTGCCGGTTCACCTTGGGCGGCGACTGCCGCTGCGTCGACCTGTGGCTGGTCGGCCGCTGCGCCGGACGCGAGCGTGCCTGCTGAATTCCCCTGGGGCGATGGCCGGCCTGCCTGTTCCGCGCCCTGGCCGCCGCCGCGAGCCGCCTCTTGAACGCCGCCTCACGGGCTTCCTTCCTCGCTTTCCTCCTCGCCGCCGCCGCGGCCCGCCGTCGCGCCACGGCTGCCCGCGCCTGCCTGGCCTTCTCGGCAGCCTTCTTCCTGGCCGCCGCCAGCGCCTTCTTCCTGGCCGCCGCCACGGCCTTCTTCCTGGCCGCCTCCAACGCCTTCTTCCTGGCGAGCGCCGCGGCCCGCCGCTTGGCCGCCGCGATGGCCGCACGCCTGGCCGCCGCCCGGGCCGCGGCCAGCGCCGCCCGCCTGGCGGCCGCCTGGGCCAGCTTCCTGGCGATGTATCGCGCCGCGATCCTGGCCGCGATGCCTGCCGCGAACCAGAACAGCTGCCCGTCGGGGTCGCTCATGGTGACGGGGCTGTTGTTGGCGTAGGCGTAGGCGTTGAGCTGTTGCGGATCCTCATCGTCGATGATGGGGTCCACCGACAGGAAGCGGCCGTTCTTGGGGTCGTACTCGCGGGCGCCGAGGTGGACCAGCCCGGTCGTCGCATCCTGCGTGCCTCCGACGAACGCGCGCTGCCCCGGCCACCATGGTGGCGCCGCCCCGCGATCCTCGCCGAACGGCGTCCTCCGCCGCACGGCCAGCTCCCCGGTCCCGGCGTTCACCGCTGCCTGCGCGGTGCCCTGGTGGTCGTTGGCCAGGAAGTAGACCTGGTTGTCCGGCGTGCGCACCGCGATGGGCTCGTCGTTGATGGTGTAGTAGCGGGTCTGCTCGACGGCGTCCTTGGCGAAGTCGAAGCGCAGCTCCATGTCGTCGATGTAGAGCGTGGCGTCGGTCGGGGTCTTGCGGATGATCCGGTCACCGTCCGCGTCGTACACGAACGACGTCGTCTTGCCCGCCTCCGTCACCGACTCCAGGTTGCCCTCGGCGTCCCAGACCAGGCTCTGGTCCGAGGTGCCGACCTTGCGCCTGGTGGTGTTGCCGGTCGCGTCGTACTCGAAGAGGTCCGACCCGACAGACTGCAACGCGTGCGGCTGATTGCCGCCCGCCGCCGGGAAGGCGGAGGTGCGGACCGCCTCGGCCGCGCCGCCCCAGGCGTGCTTGGTCTCCTTGATCCGGTTGCCGGTGGCGTCGTAGCCGTAGCTGACCGCGTACGGGGCCACGCCGCCGATCTTGTCGGACTGCGGTATGCCGCTGGCGCAGTCGTCGGTGGCCGTCCAGGCCGAGGTCATGCGGCGCAGGTGGTCGTACTTGAAGCACTGCGTGTCCTGGCCGCCGGCCTTCTCGGCGATCTTGGTGATGTTGCCGGTGGCGTCGTAGGAGTAGTTGAGGTTCAGGTCGGTGGCGGCGGCACCTTCCCGGTCCAGCCGCATGCTGGTCAGCCTGCGGGTGGACTCGTCGTGGGTGTAGGTGAGCCAGGTCTTCTTGCCTCCGGCGCCCAGCTCGTACTGCAGGGTCTCGCCCAGTTTGGAGTAGCGGGTCGCGCTCACGTACGCCGACAGGCCGGTGACCTTGGTCGGCTGGGCGAGTTCGTCGTAGCTGTAGACGACCGACTCCTCGGCCAGCCCGCCGGCGGCCGGGAAGCTGACGGACTGGACCTGGTCGTCGAGCGTGTAACGGGTGTTGAGCACGTACGAGCCGGCCAGCTTGCCCTCCCGTCCGGGGACGGTGACGGTCTGGCGCAGCGTGCGGTAGTCGGCGTCGATGGCGTTGATCTCGGCCTTGTACGCCTGCCCGCCCACGTAGCGGATGCTGGCGTTCATGTGGCCCTTGGCCAGCGCGTCGTACGTCCACTCCGCCAGCAGCGGGCCGGTGGCGGAGCCCTCGCGCAGCTCCTTCTTGCGGCCCAGCTCGTCGTAGACGTGCCACAGCGTCTTGCCGCGGGCGTCGGTCGTGCTGACCAGCTCGTCGGCGTCGTTGTACGTCATCGTGGTGACGCCCTTGTCGGGGTCCTCGGTCTTGATCTCCCGGCCGCGCATGTCGTAGTGGTGGCGCCACACATTGCCCGCGTGGTCGGTCGCCGTGGACAGCCGGCCCGCATGGTCGTAGGCGTACTTGGTGGACTCGTACTCGCCGGTCGGGGTTGCGCCCTTGTACTGGCGCAGCTCGATGAGGCGGTCGTCGGCGTCGCCGATCCGGGTGGTCGCGGTGCCGCCCGGCGGCGGCGTCACGTGGATCCGGTCGCCCTCCTGCTTGGCGGTGACCCGGTACTTCTCCGCGCCCTTCGCCTTGAGGATCTGGCCGTTGACCTCGCCCGCGCCGTCGAAGACGGACACGACCTGGGTGGGCACGTCGGTGTCGGCCACCGCCAGCAGCTCGGTGGACGGCGTTCCGGTGGCGAAGTAGCCGGTATTGGTCTTGACGACCTCGCCGAGCGAGTTGTAGATGGTGTCGGTGATCGTGCGCCCGTCACGCAGCGCGGGGTCCTGCGTCTGGTCGTCGCGCGGTGCGGGCTCCTGGGTCTGACGCTCGCGCAGCAGGCCGTCGTACAGCTCGTGGCTGGTGGTGTAGCCGCCGTCGGCGCGCAGCGTCTTCGTGGTGACGACGCTGGGTCCGTCGGTGCGCATCGTGTAGGAGTACTCGGTGCTGGGCGACTGCCCCGCCGCCTTGTTGCGGTCGGGCTGCCAGACCTTGATCAGGCGGCCGAGCGCATCGTGTTCCATGTCGATGCGGCGGTTGTTCGCGTCGACCTCGGCGACGGGCTCGCCCCAGGCCGGTTCGAGCAGGGTGCGCTCGACGTGGCCCAGCTGATTGGTCTCCGTGATCTCGGTCGCGGGAGCGCCCGCCGTCGGCGTGTAGGTGGTGGTGGTCTTGGTGCCCACGGCGTCGGTCTCGCTGGTCTCGCGGCCGTAGGCGTCGTAGGTGTGGGTGCTGTCGGTGATCGTCGCGCCGTCCCCGGAGACGAGCTGCTGGACCGAGGTCACATCGCCCTTGACCGGAGCCTGTCCGTACGCCTTGCCGTCGTACTGGACCTTCTCGTCGGAGATCACCTCACCGGCGGCCAGCGTGGACACGGCGGTGCCGCAACCGGCGGCGACCTTCTGGACCCTGCTCGGGTACTCGAGCATCCAGGCCGTGTCGTTGCGGGCGTAGGTGTAGCGGGTGCACTGGTCGTCGTCGGCCTTCGCCAGGTCGCCCTTCTCCTCCACCTGGCTGAGCAGGCCCTTGGCGTCGTACGAGCGCTCCTCGCCGGTACGCCGCCACGTGCCGCCGGCCAGCGCGGTACGGGTGACCATGGACTTGGGTTCGACCACGTACGCGGCCTTGGTGACGCCGCCCTGCGTGGACTCGGCGGTCTTGAGGGACCACGGCTCCTCGACGGTAGTGGTCAGGATCGCCCCGCCGTCGCCGTCGTACATGATCTCCTCGCGCTCGAACCCGGACAGCTGGTCGAGGTCGTCCAGCTTGACGCCCTCGGTGTCCTCGACCTGAGCGCTGCGCTTGCTGCCGTCGGCCTGCTTGTCGCCGTGCATGCCCCGGAAGTACCGGAACTCCGTGAGCGTGCGCTTGGTGTCCTGCCCGTCGCCCTCGCGCACCCGCACCCGGCCGAACCCGCGCCAGTCCGCCCACGTGCGGTGCTCGGGCTTGACGAGGATGTTGTCGGCGAAGCGCCAGGCGGCGCCGTCCAAGTACTCGTAGTCCTTGACGACGTTCGGCGAGCCCGCGACGCGGTCGACCTCCATCGTCTGGGTCACCACGTACTTGTGGAACCAGTCGGTGACCTCGGCCTCGTTGGGCGGCGCCCAGCGCTGCGGGAAGCACCGCCTGGCGTTCTTGTCGGCGGTCGGCACGTCGCCGGGCTTGCAGTCGGCGGGCGCGTAGTTCACGCGCAGCTCGCCGCCGGTCTCGTTGTTGACCGCCTGGACGCGCCACTTGACCAGCGGGGCGCGGCCCTCGTTCGCGTCCACCCGGTTCGGCAGCTGGACCCCCATGAAGGTGATCTTGGGGAGCGTGATCGTGCCGCCCACATGGCCGGTCTGCTGGACCGAGGCCAGCCACAGCGCCGGGCTCAGCCCGTCACCCGAGGCGGGGAACTGGTGGGTCAGGGTCCAGGAGTCGACATTCTTGTAGGCGGTGCCGGACAGGATCTGCGTGGTGACCTTGGCCAGCCGCTTGCGCGTGAAGAACGTCGGCGACAGCCGGTCGACGCACTTCACACCGGAGTCGCAGATCTGATCGAACGGGACATCCGGCCAGTGGCTCGCGGTCTCCTTCTTGAGCTGGTCGGCGGCGCAGGTGATGGTGCCGCTGGGCAGGCAGCGCTCGGCCGCCTCGAACACCACGCGCGAGGCCGGGGACTTGGTGAACAGCTCGTTCTGCAGATAGCCGTAGTCGATCCGGGTGAGGTAGCCGGCGCGCACGTACGAGGTGCCCAGCTCCGGCTTCATGTTGCGGCCGTAGTAGTTGGTCTCGCGCTCGTACCAGTACGTGGTCGCGTTGCCGTGGGTGTCGACCGCGTAGTCGAGGTTCCACCGGTAGGCCTGCTGGCACCAGGCGTTGGCCGGAGTGCTGGAGTAGCAGGGCTCGCCGCTGTTGTTGCCGAATACCGGCACCGTCTGCACCGACTTCGTCTCCGGCTTGCCGCTGACCCAGCCGGGCAGGCGGTTCAGGCCGAAGGTGTACTGGGTGCCGTCGTTGGTGGTGACGCGCCAGTACTCGCCGTTGTTGTCGCCGTTGGTCGCCCCGGTGAGGTACTCGACCCGGGTGCCGTCGTCGCGCTTGGGCCGCCACTGCTTGGTCGTGGCGTCCTTGATCAGCTCGACGGCGGAGTTGCCGAGCGACAGGGTCGCGTTCTCCTGGTCCCAGCACAGGTCGCCGGTCTTCTTGCCGTCGATCATGCAGGACTTGTAGCGGCGTTCGACGTAGCCGCTGGGGTTCAGCTCGAAGCCCTCACCCGCCCAGGAGGGCTGGTTGTTGGTGGAGGCAGTGCGGCCGTCCACGCTCTGGGAGGAGTAGTCGAGCGAGATGTCCGGCTCCTCGCCGCCCAGCGCGGGCGGGGTGCGCATGTCGTAGCCCCAATTGAAGTCGCCGGACTGGGTGCCGACGCTCCACTTGGCCGAGGGGGCCAGCGAGGTCGAGCCGTGGTCGCCGGACGGGCCCGAGGCGGCGGCCGTCAGCGCGTACACGCCGGTGGTCTCGACCTCCGCTGTCAGCGTGCCGTCCTTGGCGTTGTTCTCGCTCTTCACCGGCTGCGGCTGCGGGCAGTTCGTGGCGGCGGCGTTGAGCGCGCATTCGTCCAGCTTGACCATCCGCAGCCGGGCGCCGTAGTCGCCACCGTAGGCGTAGCGGAAGCCGGAGTAGTCGATTTGCAGGCGGGTCTTCTTCGCCGCCCTGGCCGTTGCGACGCCCTGGCCGGGGGAGACGCGCATCGTGAGGCCGAGCAGGTCGGTGTCGAGGAGTTCGACGCTCACCGGGTCGGCGGCCGCCTTGGCGACGTCTTTCGAAGGAGCCAGCTTGACGGGGAAACCGGCCGCCAGGGTGGTGGCGCCGCCGCCCAGCTCAGCCTTCTGGGGTTTGGGCCAGGTGATGCCTGGTGGCGCCTTCCACGCCTGTTTCTGCGCGGGATCGGCCATCGGCGGCAGGACCGGGACCTTCTGTCCCTTGACCGGGGTCTCCTTCTGCACGGACGGGGCCGGGCGGGAGGCGGCGGAGGCGGGCATGGTCTGCGCGAGCGGCAGGACCATGACGATCGAGAGCACGGTCGCGAGCCTGCGTGGCCAGGGGGACTCGCTCTTGGGCTCCTGGAAACGGTTCCAGTAGGGGTCGGGGAGGTCGGGTTCTTCGGGTTGCGGTAAACGATTCCAACGGGGTTCGGGCAGGTCTAACTCATCCGGCAGGTCCATGAACCTCTCCCAGTCGGGGATGCGGTGCGGGAGTTACTGGGCGGCGAGCTGAGTGATCTGTTCGGCGTTGAGCACGCCGTCGTACATGCGGACGTCGTCTGCGGTGCCCGGCCAGTAGCCGGTGAAGACGCCCGCGGTCTTGGTCCGGCCCAGTTGCAGCGGGCCGGTCGCGTTCCATGCGCTGAGGTGGTCGGTGACGGTGGTGGTGGACAGTTGGCCGTTGACGTAGATGCGGAGCTCACCGGCCAGCGCGTCGTACACGCCGGCGATGTGGGCCCACTCCAGCGGGAAGGGGACGGCGTCGGATCGGGTGCGGACGAGGGCGGCGGTGTCGGTGTCGGCGGTGGCCATGCCGAGGGTCCACCGGCCCTGTTCCTTGTCGAAACCGAGCTGGAAGCCGGCGGCCCGGCTTCCGGGCTGGGCCACCACGGCGGAGTCGCGGGTGGGGAGGTAGTCGAGCTGGGTCCAGGCGGCGACGGTGAAGCCCGTCCTGGTGTTGACGGCCGGACCGGTGGCCTGGGCGTGGTCGTCGACGCCGTCGAGCGCGAGCGCGCCGTCCAGCCAGCCGGAGGTCCACGTGGCGCCTCCTGCCAGCGTCGCGGCCGTCGCCTTGCCGGAGGAGTCGGCGGCGCTCAGGCCGTCGTCCTCGTCCAGCTTCCAGTGGCCGACCAGCGTGGCGGCGCTGTTGACCAGGTCGGCGACCTCGTCGGCGAACATGGCCCGACCGTAGACGCGCACCTCGTCGGCGTCACCGGGCCAGGACTCCGCCGGAGCGCCGTTGATCTTGCCGCGGCCGATGGTGAGCGGGCCCGCGGCGTTCCACGGCTGGGTGTGGGCGACCGTGGACTCCAGCCTGCCGTTGACGTACAGCGTGAGCTGCCCCGCCGCCGAATCGTAGACGCCGGTCAGGTGGGTCCACTCGTTGAGTCTGGGGGCCGCCGCGGACAGAGCACGGACGGTCGCCGCGTTGTCGGTGTCCGTGCCGGCGCGGGTGAACGACCAGCGGTCGTCGGGCTTGGAGTACTGCAGCGCGAAGCCGGCGGTTCTCGCCCCTTCCTGGGTGACGAGGGTGGCGGTGGCGTTCGTATTGGTCAGGCGGGCCCAGGCGGTGACGGTGAAGTTGCGGCCGGTGTCGATGACGGGACCCGAGGTCTGCGCGTACGCGTTGGCCAGGCGCAGCCCGCTGCCGGTCCTGCCGGAGGTCCACGTGGCTCCGTTCAGCGTCGCGGGGTGGGCGTTGGCGGCGTCGGCGGCCGTGGTGCCCTGACCCTCGTCCAGCTTCCAGTGGCCGCTGGGAGCCGATCCCCCGTTGACGTTGAAGACGTAGGTGCGGATGGGGCCGAGATGGCCCGCGCGGTCCTTGCTGCGTACCGACAGCACGTTGGGGCCGTCGTGGCGCGGCGTCAACGCGATCGTGGCGCTGCCGTCCTGGCCGGGCGCGACCTCCGTCTTGGGCGTGGAATCGAGGCCCCAGACGTAGGCGGCGACGTCGGGGACGCCGTTCGGGGCGAACGTGAACGTGCCGGGGAGACCGACCCCGTCGCTCCAGCCGTTCTCCGCGTACTGGGGCGAGGTCACGGCCGGTTCCCTGCCGGGGGCCGAGGCGTCCACGGTGGCCTCGCACCAGGGGCTCCACGCGCTGCTGGCCTTGCCGTCCTCGGCGCGGACCCGCCAGCGGACCAGCGCGCCGTCGGCGTACAGGCTCTGCGGGATCGTCGCGTAGAAGGCCGTGCCCGTCGAGCCCGCCGCGGTGAGGTACTCGCCCGTCTTGATCCCGGCGGCGTTGTACCACTCGAACCGGCCCTTGACCGAGTTGTCGGCGTCCTTCAGCTTGGCCCACAGCTTCGGCGTGGCGCTGCTGATGATCGGGCGGCCGTCACCGGAGACGCAGGGGCCGCCCGGGTCCGACCACGCGTCGGCGGCCACGGGGTTCGTGGGCACGGAGTTGTACTCGATGACCAGGCTCGGGTTGTTCTTGAACTTCTTCCAGGCGTACACGTCGGTCTCGCTCGTGGCCCGGAGACCGACGGTGATGTTGGGCCACTTCTTGGCGGCGGCGTTCACGACCTGCGCGGTGACGTCGAACTCGACCCCGCCGGGCAGGCACGACGAGCCCCAGCCCTTGGCCACGTTGACCGTGGACAGCAGCGTGACCCACGCCGGCTGGTTCTTCCACGTGGTGCTCTTGCTGATCGGGTTGGTGGCCCAGGCCTCGACCTTGCGGGCGTTGCACGAGTACGACCATGTCTCGTAGGTCCGCAGCGTGCCCTTGATGATCTGCTTGCCGTGGATGGTCGAGCCGGTGTTCATCTGGAAGAACGAGCGGTTGGTCTGCGACTCGACGTGGCCCACCCTCGCGACGTCGCTGGAGTTGAGGTAGTTGGAGTTGGGCCAGTTGCTCCAGACGGCCGTCCAGGCGCCGCGGGCGGCCGAGAAGTACGGGTCCAGGTAGATGGGGAACTTGGTCTTCGGGTCCGCCATCATTTTCCTGTCGGGCCTGAGGCGCAGCTTGCTGCCGGTCAGCTCCACGCCCATCACGGCCTGCCGGGCCTCGGGCGAGCGGCCTTCCTTGAGCGCCTGCGGGCTCGTGATGCCTTCGGAGTCCCACATCGTCGGCGTCGGCGCGATGAAGATCGTGCCGCCGCTCTCGTCGACGGCCTCCAGGTTGCCCGCCTTGTCCGACTTCAGGGACAGGCCGTCGGCGGAGAGCGGGTAGGACAGCTCGGTGAGGTTCGCCGCGGCGGCCCGCGACTTGACCACGAGGACGTGGGAGAAGCCGTCCACGTCCGCGGTGACCTGGAGGTCCACGCCCGGCATGACCTCGGGGTAGGTGGCGGTGTCGCCCTTCAGCACCGGCTTGGGCAAGGTGCCCTGCCAGCCGAGGTCCATGGACTTGCCGCCGCGCGACAGGCGGGCGAGCGGACCGGTGCCGCCGCCGGAGAACGTCAGCCCGGCCGCCGTGGCGACCGGCTCGACCGCGCCGTCCGGGCGGAGGCGGAGCGTGGTGTCCACGGGGACCCAGCCGCCCTCCTTGCGGACGCGTACCGGGCGGACGTGCAGCTCCATCGTGTACGTGCCGTCGGGCTTGACGAAGACCTGACGGGTCTCGCTGCGCAGGGCCTCCACCTCGACGGGCCGGTTGTCACGCCGGGCCCGGGCGAGCGCGTGCCCCTCCGGTGAGATCGCCGCAGCCCGCGGTTCGGCGACGGCGACCGGAGCCTGGACCAATGGCACGATCGCGATCGGGAACGCCACCGCCGCCGCGCCTAACATACGCACAACCCGCATCTGTCCTCGCCCATGGTGAGCAGGGGTTACGCGCGGAACGGACGACCGCCCGGCGTCTCCACGATCTTCGGTTGACGATCGGATTCTCACCCTGGTCCAGGCGCAGGTCCAGGCTTTTGCTCATTCTGCTCAAAAAATCCTTCAGAGCCTCCGGCACACGCGGAAATATTCGCCAGAGCCTGTCGTCAGACCTCCGTCGGCAGCGGCCAGGCGGCCGGGTTGACGCGCTTGACGATCTCGTTCAGCGCGATCCGCACGTACGGCTCCCCCACCCACAGGTGCTTGGCCCCGTCGACGCCGATGACCTCGGCCTGCGGCACCCGGGAGAAACGCGCGCGGGCCTCCTCCGGCCGCAGGTAGTCGTCGAACTCCGGCACCAGCACCGTCAGCGGCCGCCCGAACCGCGCCCAGGCGTCCAGGTCGTCGTCGGTGGCCCTGTGCAGCGGCGGCGAGAGCAGGATCGCACCCTCGACCAGCGGATCGTGGGCCCACTTGAGTGTCAGCTCGGTCCCGAACGACCAGCCGACCACCCACACGCCCGGCAGGTCGTGGTATTCGGCGTACTCCAGCGCCGCCGCGACGTCGTACCGCTCGCCCTCGCCGCCGTCGAACGCCCCCTGCGAGGTGCCCCGCTCCGACGACGTGCCCCGGGTGTTGAAGCGCAGCACGGCCAGGTCGGCGAGGGCGGGCAGGCGGTTGGCGGCCTTCTTGTAGACGTGACTGTCCATGAAGCCGCCGTGGGTGGGCAGCGGGTGCAGGGTCACCAGCGTCGCCACCGGCGGGCGGTCGAGGGGCTGGGCCAGCTCGCCGACCAGGGTCAGGCCGTCGCCCGTATGCAGCTCGATCGGCTCCCGCCGGGCCGGCAGCACGGTCGCCGCGCGAATTTCCACTTCGATCCTCTCAATAACGGCTGCGGCCTGGGCCGCGGTCGAGTCTCTTACGCCAGCAGGCCGAGTGCCAATGGCGGCGCTCCTCGTCGCCGCCCCGCCAGTTGGGCCAGGCGACCAGATGCGGCTGACCGCTGCGGATCTCGTGGTCGCAGCCCGGGCAGCGGTAGTCCTTCGACGAGGACGCGCCGTTGAGCATGCGGACCTTCCACTCGCCGTCCGGCCACTCCTCCACCTTTTCCAGGCCGGTCGGGAAGCCGAAGGGTCGGGAGGACTCCCTGCGGCGGGCCCGTCGGGGGCTCATCCCACGCTGTCTCCGGAGCCGATCGCTCCCACCCGTTCGAACGCCATGCGTCCAGTTTTCCAGAGCCGCTATGGTGGGTCGTCATGCGGCTGGTCATCGCGCGATGCAGCGTGGATTACGTAGGACGGCTCACGGCGCATCTGCCGATGGCGCCAAGGCTTGTCCTGATCAAGGCGGACGGCAGCGTGAGCATCCACGCCGACGACCGCGCCTTCAAGCCGCTCAACTGGATGAACCCGCCGTGCAAGCTCAAGGAGGACGGCGAGACCTGGACGGTCACCCACGGCAAGACCGGCGAGAAGCTGGTCCTGACCATGGCGGAGATCCTCCACGACTCCAGCCACGAGCTGGGCGTCGACCCCGGGCTGATCAAGGACGGCGTCGAGGCCCATCTGCAGGAGCTGCTCGCCGAGCACATCACGACGCTGGGCGACGGCTACTCGCTGATCCGGCGCGAGTACATGACGGCGATCGGGCCGGTCGACATCCTCTGCCGCGACGCGGTGGGCGCGACCGTGGCGGTGGAGATCAAGCGCCGTGGCGAAATCGACGGTGTTGAGCAGCTCACCCGCTATCTCGAGCTGCTCAACCGCGACCCGCTGCTCGCCCCGGTGCGCGGTGTCTTCGCCGCCCAGGAGATCAAGCCCCAGGCGCGAGTGCTGGCCACCGACCGCGGCATCGCCTGCATAACCCTGGACTACGCCGCCCTGCGCGGTATCGAGCCAGAGAATCCCACCCTTTTCTGATCCTTTACGCGGTGCCGTGGCTCCCCATCGCACTTCGGCTGAGGGCCCTCCAGGGAAACGGCCGCTGACCCTTCAGTGGTGAGCCGCCGTTACGCGAGCCCACGTTGACCGATCACGTGGTTCGTGGACCCAGGCATTCGCGCACGCCTGAGAGGGCGCTGGCGGGCGCGTCGCCCGGCGCCCGACCCCCGTACACCGCCGGCGCGTTCGATTCCCCCTGGGAGCGGATCAGCGACCCCTAGGGGCACCCTGCCAGGCAGGGATGGCCGGAGTACCCCGGCACCTAGTAAGGGATGCCTTACCGGTCTATCGTGACGCCATGACTACGCTGACGTTCGACTCACTCAATCCCGCTACCGGCGAGGTCATCGGCAGTCACCTCAAGCAGGGCGCCGGGGAGGTGCGTGTGGCCGTGGGGCGGGCCGAGGAG
>NZ_VCJS01000213.1 GCF_005893125.1 Nonomuraea basaltis
TCCAAAGCGGCCCGCCACCCGCGCAAACAGCGCATCCAACCCCGACACCCACACCTGCAGATCATCAGCAGTCACCACCACCCACACACTACAGACAGAAGCTCACGAAATCAGGTTGTAGTACTAGTAGCGGTGGGGTCCGACGTGCCCCTCGAACAGCAGGCACGGCGCCGGCTCGTCCCCGTACGGGGAGCGCGGGTCGGGATTGGGGTCGGCGCGTTCGGCCGGGCACGGCGGCAGTGTGACGAGTTCGCGGGCGCGGACGTCCCAGCGGATCCAGATGAACCGATCTGGTTCGGGCAGCACCTGGACGTGCGCCGCGTGAGTGCCCGGATGGCCGGGCGCCAGCTCGCACCCGTAGACGGCCTTGCGCTCGCGTGCGCCGCCCTTGGCCAGCGGGGCCCATTCGGCGTCGGTGAGTACGTTGTAGTGCGGGCAGTCCTGCTCACCGGTGTGCCGTTGCAGGCCGGTGGTCAGCGCGGCCGCCAGCCCTGCCGCGGTGAAAACCTGATGCACGGCATTGTGGACCAGTTCGACGTCGTCGTCGCTCAGCTCCGCCGCACCGAGCTGGTCGGCCAGCAGCCGCACATGGGTGGCGAAGTGCCGGCAGGCGTCGACCAGCGCGGTCACCGGAGCCACCGCGTCGTGCGGCGGGTCGGCCGGAGCGTCTTGGTGCGTCACAATGGACACGCTACGCCGCCCTCCGGTCATGCGCACGGTGGCGGGCGATGCCGTCAGAGTGTGTCGAGGCCGCACGGTGCCGGGTTGCGCCGGTCATCGACAAGCCTCGGCTGAGGGCCGCGGGCTGTGCCGATCAGTCAAGGGTGAGCGTGATCAGCGAGTACGCGGCGAAGAGCAGCAGTGTCGTGCCGGCCGCCGCACCGGTGACCGCGCTGATCGTCAGGTGGCGCCGGCGGGCGATCGGGATCGACGCGGCAGCGACGGCGGTCAACACCGTGGCCAGCGCGTACAGGCCGATGTCCCGAAACACCGGCGCCATCGGGTAGAAGTGCACGCCCACGACTAGGCAGGTCCACGGTGCCTGGTAGTCGGTCTTGCGAGTGAACCGCAGAGCCACGATGCCGGCGGCTGTCACCGCGAACTCGATCCCCACGATGATCAGGTATGTGCGTAACAAGCCATCATCGGCGAGAACCGATCCGCTGCCCCAATTGCGCCAGGCCAGGACACCACCGCTGATCGCCAGAACCGCACCGAGGACGGAGCCCAGGGCAAGGCGCGCCTTCCACGTCGCCGGTGGCTGCTCCTGCGCCCATCCGAACCATACGAGCGTGAACAAGCCGAGGATGGCGCCGGTCATCGCGCTGTCACACAAGAACATGTCGTCACATCTCCTATGCGGGCATCCAGGTGGGACGCCCCGAGGATGAAACAGCGGACGAACCCGCATTAGCCGGCGTCACACCGGCCCCAGCCGGGCCGCGTGGCCGGTTCCGGCGATGCACCCTGGCCTGGCCCCGATGCATCATCAGAAACCGGGATCTACACATACGTCAAGCACCGCGCACAGAGTCCTATTAACGTTCTTGCGACAGCGGCTCCGACTGCGGCGGCCGACTTTTCACCAGTCCAAGTGATCGGCGTACCAACGGAAACGCCCAGTCCCAGCAAGCCATATCACCAGCGGTGATGGCAGGTGGTCTTCCCTTGAAGAACGCACGTGGTCCCCGAACCCGAGTTACAGAGGGAACCAGTCGTGCAGAGCTGCTCGGCCGTGCCCATCCCGCATGTCCGCGGGCGTGGCCGCGCAAACCAGGGGTAATGGCCTCGGCCATCGCGCAATCGATAGGGGCCCATTGGGTCTAATGGCCTGGCGGAGTGATGCTCCAGGATATGCCACCAGCCTGTCGGGCTGAGGGCGTAGGCGGGCCACGCTGCCCGAGGCGAACCATCACCAAACGGCTGGGCGCGCGAGTGTGGCGCCTGCCGCTAGTGCGAACAGCAGCGCGCTGCGCGGATCGAACCCCGGCGTGAGTTCCTCTCTGCTGCCGCATAGTCGCGGCGGTGCGCGGCTGCGGCCACGAGTTCGCCCAGCACCGCCCTGAGCGATGGGCCGCGCCCAAAACGGCCAGCAGCAGTTGATGGGTGGCCACGCCAGGCGTCCCTGGCGGCAGCGGGGCGGGCGTGCGGCCGCGCGCGAGGTGGAGCAGCGGCGTGAGCAGGTCCACCCCGGACAGGGGCGTTCACCGGCTCGACCAGCCGTGGATCGATGTCGATGAAGACCGGTCCTCGCTCTCCGAGGATGACGTCGGCCGACAGCGCGCCGTGCCACCCGAGCGCGCCTCCCAGGCCGCGGACGTGCTCGCGGACGATGGGTAACTCGATGCCCCGCTTGTGACTGGCTCCACCCCGCGCCCCTTCGCGGGTCCGGGCACAGGCGTGGAAGGCGACCAACTCGCCCGCCGCGAACACCGACTGGACCATCGCCAGCGGCCCGGGGACCTCACGCTGCACGAGCAGCCCGTCCTCGGCCGGCCAGGTGGGATCGCTCAGGTCGGCCGGTCCGTCCAGGCGGCGCACACCGCTGGTCGCGGTGCCGATGGGCGTCTTGAGGTAGGCGGGGAAACCATCCCACGCAGCCCACTCCTGCGCGCTCGTGATGACCGCCGACGGCGGCTGCGGTAGCCCGAGCTTGGTGAGTGTGGTGAAGGCGGACACCTTGTCCTGCACCTTCGCCAGCGCGGCGAAGGGCGGCACCACGGTGACCACACCCTGCCCCCGCAGCCGATCCGCGGCCCGTGACAACACCGCCACCTGCTCTTGGGGCGGCAGCAGTACGTCGAAGGCGCCGGTCGTGTACACGGCCACGGCTGCTTCCAGCCAGCCGAACGGATCATCGCCGAAGTGCTCAAGGAGTCCCGATATGTGGCTTGACCCCGACCGGATGATCAATCGGGACCCGCAGCGGCCGCCCGGTCGAAGTGCAGCTCTTCGGCGAGGGTGACGAGGTAGCGCAGTTGCAGCCACAGTTCTATGGCCCACCTACTCGTGCCGACACCGAACCCGCCCGATAGCCCCAAGGTCTCCAAGCAGACGCCAGCCTGTCTACACGGCGGAGCCGGGGGTCCCCGCCGATCATCATGCTGAACGATCGCCGGATCTAGGATCGCCGGTTTCCGACCATCCAGGGAAGCTGTTGGCTGATAAGCAGCCGAACTCCACGCAAGGATTCGAGGCATTCGATGCAACCCGCACTTGGCGGCAAGCGTCGTCAACGCCTGCAAACCGTCTGTTCAACATGGTTCCCCCCGTACTCGAAGGCGGCTGTTGGCCGGTTGACGACGCCGGATGATCAGTTCGGGGGCAGGGTGGCCGACGCCCCGGTCATCGGGCGCCTCAGACACCACGCGATGTCCGGAGAGGGGTCGGGCTGTCACGACAACAGGTAGTAAAGGTGATCAACATGGCCGTTCTCATTGGCGCGGTGCGCGCCCAGGCCGACCCGCTGAGCGAAGCGTACTTCGTGAGAGCCGCCGGAGCCCTCGACACACACTGCGTAGGACCCTGGCACGTCTGTATCTCCTGCGCTGCTACCTGGCCATGCGAGCCGGCACTGGCCGCTGCGTTCATGCTCGAACTACACGCTGACTGAACGCGGGGAACCACGAAACGGCCCGCTCAGCACAACGACATGTGGTTCTGGGTGACGGTGAAGTCGCGCATCATGGACGACCCGCGGACTTCGATGTCCTCGCTGTGCACGCGGCGGCCTGCGCGTCGGCGACGTGGAAGCGCAGCCAGGGCGGACCGGTGATGGCCACGCCGAAGAAGAACAGTTTTCCCGGTGCCGGGTCGCCCTTGAGGTGCGCGGTCATCGCGATGATCAGCCGTCAGGGCAAAATCGTAACGGCCGCCCGTGTCCAGTTCTGGGGTGATCGCCGTCGGCAGGCATGCCTCATTGAGCGCGAGGATCCGGCCGCGATGGTTGATCAGGTTGGTGTTGGCCGCGCTTGTGGGACCGCGGTCTGCGGACAACGGTCATCAGCTGACCTGCACTCACTCGCTGCGGGACCCCGACGAATTTCACGATCCGGCCGACTAACCCACCCCAATGGCCGCCAGTTCGGGATTTTCGTATGTCCGGTCAGGGCGGGCAGGACGCCTTATGGCCGCACCACCGCGACGGAGTTGCGGGCGTGGTACAGAACGCCGAGGGTGACGGATCCGAGCATCACTGTGCCGATCGCCCCTCGGCCCTGGGAGCCGACGACGACCAGATCTGCCTTCTCGGAGGCGCTCACGAGCGCGTCGACAGGGTGGGCCCGCCGGATGTCTTCGACCACCGCCACCTGCGGATATTGCTGCCGCCACCCTTTGAGGATGCCGGCTGCGATCTGGCACTGGTCGGCGTGGATCTGGTCCAGGTCATGGATGGTTTCGGAGATGTGGGCGTGGTTCGGCAGTTGCCACGTGTAGACGGCGCGTAGCGTGCTGGCGCGAAGCATCGCCTGCTCGAAAGCGTAGGCGAGGGCGGGTTCGCAGGCGTGATAGTCGTCGAGCCCGACAACAATCTCTCCGTGGGAGGTGTCGGGGTCGGAGCGGACGACGACCACCGGGCCACGGGCATGACCGGCTACGTGGGTGCTCACCGAGCCGAGCATGGCCCCGGGAAGGCCGCTAAGGCCTCTGCCGCCGATCACGACCTCGGCGGCGTCACCGGCCTGACCGCGCAGCACCGCCGCGGCGGCGCCCTGCGACAGCTCGCTGGTGACATCGATGCCAGGTTGTCGCTTGCGCGCGACCGCTTCGGCGTCGGCGAGGACGCTCTCCGCGCTGAGGGTGACGGCATCACCCAGCCCGAGGGCGGGGAACCTCGCGGTCTCGTACGGCGAGCGGTCCACGGCGTGGACGATGAGCAGTCGGGCCGCCGCGCGCGCAGCGTCGTCGGCCGCCCACTCAACGGCCGCGGTCGCGGCGGCCGAACCGTCGACGCCCACAACAATGACAGGATTCATGGCCCCTCCAGATTTGTGCCATCTATTTGCTCATTGCTCGATGCCCGCAATATGTCGGCCCATGGATCGGCAAGCGGATTCGTGCCGCCGATGCCGTTGGTGGCGGCCATGATCAGTGCTTGAACATGCCTTTGATCTTCCTGCTGCGCTGCCTCATATTATTTTCAGGCCGACCGGCCAGGCCTTTCGATTCCAGATGCTGATTTCCGGTGGCGCGGCCGAAGTAGAGCATGATCCAGCTCTTGATGACCCGTGTCCTGGCCTCGATCTTCCTTGTCAGACTCACAGTGCTTCCCTTCAGCGGTTCTCGGGCGTCCATCTCGAAGAACCGTGGATCTGCCGTCGCCAGGCACCACGCCTGGTCGGCGTTTTGCGGGCCGCAACACGACCTGAACTCAAAGGTGCTCTTTTGGCCGGCAATGGGAAACAAGCAATCACTGTCCCTGTTATCACCACAATTGATAACTACACCGATTCTGCCGATGACGGCCTAACGTCTTTCCTTGCCTCGCGGAATGAGGTAAAGTAACGGTACCGAGGACATTTCGTGCGTTGGCATACAGGTTGGCGTCGCCCGCGGCGATAGACCACTCTCGGTCCTCTCTTGGGGACCTGAACAGGCCAGGCGACGATGATGACAGCAGCCCTCTCTCCGTCCACACCGCCAAGCCCCGCTACCGTCCTCAGGACGCATTCCGCGCTCAGGCTCAGCCTGAATCCCTTGCTGGATCGGAGCGGCACCGTTGACGGGGCGTGGTGGCCCCGCACTCGCGACGCCGCCGCTGAACTACCCGCCCTTATCTCGGCCGTCGACCAGCGCCTCGGCAGGGCCGTGCTGCGTGTCGGCCTGTATCGGGACGCATGGGATCACATTCCGCGCCGCATCCCGGCCCGCGGTCGTCAGGTCAGAGTGGGCTGGTTCCGCAGCTCCGACCCACACCTGATCACCCTGAGCATCGCGGGAACCGCGCCTATCACTTTGTTGGTCGTTGCACCTGACACGGCGAACGGCCCGGCCACGGCCGCGCTCACGCACGCCGCCGCAGGCACGATCGGCGTTCGTCCCGGCGACATCCTCCGCCCTGCCGTCCCCGACGAGGGCACGCCCGGGCAGGAAGGCTCAGCCTCCTGGGAGAACGAGGGCGGCCGCCTCACCGATCGCGTGCCCGCACCGCCCGCCGCCACCTGACCCGCCACCGAGCCGCCGGTCCTGCCGGTCCCGCCGGTCGCCGATTCTCGATGAAGACGGACACGGTCCGATCCTTCAGTGCGGATCTGGGACACCCCACCGGCAGGACGTGATCGAGTTCCTGAATGCGTGAAGTCCGGCACCGGTGAGGGGTCATCGACGGGGCCTTACCCGCCGAGTGAGATCCCCGCGGCCATCACGTACACGCAACCAGGCCGCGCCGAGGACAGGGCGTCGGCGGCGTGTGAGGCGCACCACGGCAGAGGTCGCGCGATCTCTGCCCTCCTTCGACTCTGACAAGAGAGGAACGGCCATGAGTTCGACAACCCCGCTGACCCCGCGAGCCCCCACCCCTGAGGAACGGCCGTACCCGATCCGGGTGCGCGCCCAGCAGGACGGCTCTTTGTCGCGTTGGCTGTGGCTGGTGAAATGGCTGCTGATCGTGCCACACATGCTGATACTGATCCCGTTGTGGATCGCTTTCTGCCTGCTCAGCCTCGTCGCGCTGGTCGCGATCGTCATCACCGGCCGGTACCCGCGGCCGATCTTCGACTTCAACGTCGGCGTCATGCGGTGGAGCTGGCGAGTGGGCTACTACGCCTATGACGCGCTCGGCACCGACCGTTACCCGCCGTTCGCCCTGGCAGAGGTTCCCGGCTACCCGGCCGGACTGAGCGTCGAGTACCCAGCGCGGCTGCACCGCGCTCTCGTTCTGGTCAAGTGGCTCCTGGCCATCCCGCACCTCCTGATCGTCGGGATCCTGTTCAGCGGCAGCGCCTGGATCAGCTGGCAGGCCGGCGGCGAGGTCTGGAGTTGGGGCGGCGGCGGTCTGGTCGCACTGCTCGTCCTGATCGCCGGGATCGTGCTCGCCGTCACCGGCCAGTACCCCCGGCCACTGTTCGACCTCATCCTCGGCCTGAACCGCTGGGGGCTGCGGGTCGCCGGCTACGCCGCCCTGATGACCGACCGATACCCGCCCTTCCGCCTCGATCTCGGCGGAGACGACCCCGGAGGCACCACCGTCCCGAGCAGAGGACCTGCCGTACGCTCCGGCTCTGGCAGCGGCTGATCACTTCTGGATCGCTCAGGGGATCGCGGGGGAGTGCCCGCTTGCGGGCGCCGAGTCCGGTTGGCTCGGCAGCCCCGCGTCCCGCGTGATGACGCTCTCAGCGATCCAGCCGGCACCGACGTACGCCGAAGGGCAGACCATGGAACAGATCCACAACAGGCCGATGACCGGCAGGGCAGCGCTCGTCACCAATGAGATCGACAAGCGGCCCGATCACGCGGCCAACGCGCAGTGGCTCAAGGACAACCCGGCTGCCATGCCACAGGTGGGCGCCGGCCGCTGGGCTGTGTACGACCGTGACGGCCAGCTGCGCGGCCACCTCGTCGGCGACGGCCCGACCCGTGATACCCGCTTCAAGGCGATCACAGCGACGAACGAGTGGACGCCTCCTGGCCACGCGCCAGGCGGCTCCGGCATCACCCTGCACGATGCCGGAGCGCACCTCCTCGACGCCGGCGTGAGTGGTAGGCAGCTCGATGCGGAAGCAGGTGGCTGAGCACCACTACAGGGGTAGGCGAGGCTTCGACGGCAGGGGCGTCGGCTTGGCCGCAGGAAGGAGCTGGGCGAGGCGCTGTTTGATCTTCTCGGCTACTGCCTGTCCGAAGAAAGTGCTTTCTCACCAGACTTGCTGGATGAGCTCGCACAGAAAGTGATCATGGTGACCATGGCCAGTATGAGCGACGGTGATGACGCGCGTGCTGAACTGGAGGAATGGAGCGAGTTCATCGGCCGGATCCGCTACGACGGTCCACGTCCTGATGATGCCGGTGACGAGCGGTTGGCCGATGAGGCGGTGGCCAACGAATTCTCCAGCTGGGGTCGACTCGACGGCTCACCCGAGTTGAACAACCTGATCTGTCGTGCCTTGGAGATCGGCTACCTGCGGGCTCTGCAGGACGTTCGCGAGCAACGGATCGCCGGGCTGGGGCCCACAGACTGACATCGGTACGAAAGGCGCGGTTCATCCTCCGCGCCAACGCTTCCCCCTCCCCGCACCGGCCCAGCCCCGGATCATCGAACTCGACATCCGCCAGCGTGATCGACTCGGTGGCGTTCTGGGCCGGAAGCCATCCATGATCATGCCGCAGGCCGGCAACCCGGCGGCCACGCGTGCTGGCCTGGCCGGCAGCAGCGGTGTCGCCGGCGATGCTTTGGCGGTGGCCATGGTGTCGGGAGGCATAGTGGTCGGGCAGGTCACGGGTTCGGCTGGGGTGATCGGCCTGTGTCTGTTCGACGGCCGAAGGCGAGCGTCGGCACCAGCCAGGCTCCGGTGCTGGGCGGCGACCCAGCGATCGCGATCACCAGGCCCTCGTGGCCGACCTGTATGCCCCGCAGGTACCTTCCGGCAAGTACGGCCGGTGTCCCCTCAGCGCAATTCCAGGATCAGGTCGTCGCCGGCAACCTATGTGCCTCTGGTATGCGCGAGGGCCGAAGGCGTCTGGCAGCCAACGATCGCGAGGTTCTCGTGGACGAGTTCGTCCTTCGTCAGCGCCTCGACCATGAACAGGGCGTAATCCACGCGGCGCGTGATGTTGCTCTTGAGGATGGGTCGCCTACGTGTCGGCTCCACACGGGCAGTCCCTGGCTCTCCCCTTCCTCAAGACTGCTTCCGCGTACCACGGTCCAGCCGGTGTCGCTGGCGAACACCCGGCGGCACGCTCCCACCTGGTCGTCGAGGTCGACGACGCGGACGAGCCGCGCTGCCCAGCCGGCGATCTTGACGACCCAGCCCCGGACGCGATTATTACTCGGCTGGAGGGCGCCGCGTCCGTGGTGCGGTAGGCGGATGTGGAGGGCTGCTGCCTACAGCGTTCGACACTGGGCAGGTACCCCTTGTCGACGCTGGCGAAAGGAGCCGGCCGTGTCTGAAAATGTCACACTGATCATTCGATTCCGCCTGGTGGGCGGTGAAGACGTGTCCGTGATGAGCGGGGACTTCGACGGGGAGCCGGAGGCGGTGGCGGCGATCTCTCGTGCTGTGGACGAGCGGCGCAGCCTGGTGTTGATGCAGGCGAGATATGAGCGTGAGGACGACGTGCACGGCGTGGTCATCAACCTCGCCAACGTGGTGTCGGTGCGTGTGTCGAAGACGGACAGCGCCGAGGCGGGCCAGTACCTGTAGCGGGCGGGCCGCCCCGACATGCCCTGACATTGGCCAGCCGGACGGTGTCCTCAGCCAGCCGCGTAAAAGGCCGGCGTTGGGTCAAAGCCGGATCCCGGCAGAGAGAAAATCTAGTACGGGGGAACTGAATCAGTCATGACGGGACGTGTGCCGGAGAGCCGCAATGTTGCGGTGGACCGGTCGGAAGGCTTCGGTGAGCGGCTGCTGGGGCAGTTGCTGGACCGGGCTCACGCTATGCCGCCGCAGCTGATCGCTCCGTTGGTGGCGGAGGAGGTGCGCAGGATCGGTGGCCGGGATGTGTCGATCTTGCTGCAGGCCTATGACCAGGTGATGTTGGTGCCGCTGCCGGGCAGGGGCTCATGGGCGGCGATCCTCTGCCCATTGACGGGTCATGGGCAGGTGAGGCTTTTGTCAGCGAGACAAGGGTGGAGCATCCGGTGGCCGACGGCATCCGGATGTTCCTGCCGCTGCTTGATGGCAGTGACGAGGTCGGGGTGATGGCCCTGACCCTCAGCAGGGTCGACGACGACGACCGCCGATTTCTGCGACGGCTGGCCGGCCTGGTCGCCGATATGCTCGTCATCAAGAACAGCTATACAGACGAGTTCTCCCGGGCGCGGCGTCGCGAGCCGATGAGCGTGTCGGCGGAGATCCAGTGGTCGCTGTTGCCCCCGTTGTCCATGGCCATCCCGCAGGTCGCGGTTGCCGGGATCATGGAGCCAGCCTATGACGTCGCCGGGGATAGCTTGGATTACGCCCTCAACGACGAGGTCCTGCACATGGCCGTTATCGACGCGATGGGCCATGGCATGAACGCCGCTGTGCTGGCGACCGTGGCCATTGGCGCCTATCGGCGTGCCAGGCGCGCCAACGTGGGGCTTGCCGAATTGTATGAATTCATGGATACCGCCATCAATGAGCAGTTCGGTCCCGATCAGTTCGTCACGGCGCAGATGGCGCGTCTGGATATCGGGTCGAGTTACTTGGAATGGGTCAACGCGGGACATCCGGCGCCGTTGCTGATCCGCGGCAACCGGGTCATTGAGGCGTTGGAAGGTGCGGGCACCCTACCGGTCGGCTTTGGCGGTGCCGCCCCGCAGATCAACACGCGCCAGCTCGTGCGCCACGATCGGGTGCTGTTCTACACCGATGGTCTTGTCGAAGAGCACGAGATCGGTGGTGAGCAGTTCGGCGAAGAACGTCTGATCAACTCCATCGAGCGCGTTGGGCCTATGTCGAGAAGCGTGCAGGAGATGGTACGAAGCCTTTCTCACACCCTGATGCGGCAGAGGAAGGGGACGACAAGTGATGACGCGACCCTCTTCCTGGTCGAATGGTGCGGTGGAAGCGCCGACCACCTCGCCGAAATCGACCTCTGAGCCTTCTGAACGCGTTGCCGATCCTGTACAATGCCGCATCAAAACTCGCGCGTATGGCCTGAGCTGGGGGTTTCCGGTCCTCCGCTCAGAGTTGATGAACCGGTCCTGGTCCGGAGCAGATGGCAGGACCACGGCAGGACCCCAATGCGTCGCAGGCCCGTACAAGCGGAACAGGCAAGCATAGGTGGCTGGCCCCATCGAGAAGTACCAGCGGCCCCCACCCCGCCGAGATGGACCGGCTTGGACCAGGAAATGCCCGTGGGGACCGGTCTGCGAGCGCCGATGAGGGCGATGACGATGGGTGGGCCTTTCCGCGCACGATGCGAGATGCGTGATACACCGGGACATGCCCGTTTGCTGGGCGGCACGGCCTGGCCACGATCGTGACGGTCGGCGTCCCTGCGTAAGCGGTGAACGTCAGTGTGGATGCAGGCCGGACTGTGGGTGCGCGTTCGGTCAGGCCATCATCTGTAGGCCGCGGTCCAGACCGGTGATGCGCAGGACGTGGGAGGTGTACGGGCGCGGATTGGCCAGCGCGAGGGTGATGCCTTGGGCTCGGGCGCGGTACTGGATGCCGATCAGCACGGCCAGGCCAGAGGGGTCGCAGAAGGACACCTGGGACAGGTCGAGGATGAGCAGGTTTGTGCTGTGCGCAAGGTGTTCAGCAGTTGCTGGCGAAGCGCTTTGCTGGTGAAGATGTCGATCTCGCCGGACAGGTGGATGGTGGTGGCTGCCGAGACACCGGCTCCGGCGTGCGGAGACATGTCGATGACGGTCATGAGGTCCTCCGATCGGAGCAGGCGAGAACGGTAGGCGGCCGGCCGCGGGATGGTGATGTGCACACCGTGGGGGAAGGTGGGCGATGCCCAGGATGTCGGCCGGCGGGAAGCCGCTCGTATCCTGGGCGGTGACCCTGAGCGCGGCCTCGGCGGCGATGGCGATGCCTGGCTTGATGAGCAGCAGGGTGATGGGCTCGGCTCTGGCTGGCGTCAGGGTGATCACATGGGGGAGTGGTGTGGTGGAACCAGCTGACCCTGATCTGGCGCCCTCGAGCCGGGATCGGTTTCCAGCGAGCCTCGGTGTCGAATCGCGGTAATTTTGCGAAGTCAGAAAAGAGCTGCCTTTGGCTCTTAGTTTGCATTTGTTATTCAATGTCTGCCTGGGTCTCAGAAAATGCGCTCGTGCTGTGTCTCGGATGTGCCAGCGGGTCGCCGCGGTGCCGGCCCATCCGCACGCGTTCGAACCGCCGCCGTCGCGGTGCTGGTCGGCGGGAACATCGACCCCATGCTGCCGGGGTGGAGCCTCGTGCTGAACCTCCCGCGATGAGCCGTCAAGACCGCGCAGAGCGCAAGCCCGCCGGATCCTGCGCGTAAAGGCGGCGCATATGCCACGGATAAGAGTGCTCCAAGCCGCGCTGATCGCGGGATCGGTCTTGTCCGACCAGGGCACTCGGCGGAGTCAACGGGGTCAGCGTGATACGCCGACGATCACGCGACTCCGACCGGAGCACCCTGGTGGCCCCCTTAGGGAAGGGCCGCCGCCCATTGGACAGTCAAGTCCGGGACCCCTCTCCGGGCAATCGCGAAGGGGAGAAAAGCCCATCTCGTACGGTTATCACCAGATTGCGGGGCACATGGGCACCTCCGCGATTCCGGCTGTGGTGCCGGAGGCTATCCCGCGAACAGGACGAGCTGCTGAGGACACTGAGGAACAGGCCGGGGAGGGTGCCCCCTTCCCGATGATCCACAGCCCTCAAGCATTACTCGCGGCCTGGCCAGAGCCGGTTTACCCATGAATGCCCAGCCGTGAGACCCACACGGAGGGACGGCAGGTGCCATACGTGCGGCCTCCACTTTCAGCCACTCCGGGCGCTGCCGTTAGACCGGGCGAGAGCAGCCCGATCGCGAAGCGCAGTCGCGCGTTGACCGCCTCGCGAACCAGGCAGCCGCCGTAAGTGTGGTCCCAGGTGGTGAAGACGTTGGCGATGGTCCGTAGCTCGGCGATGTCGGAGGGTTGGACAACGGAGGGCGGGCTGATGGCCTGGCCGGGCATAGCCATCTCTGCGAGAGGGACGGCTGCGGCTACCCCACCGCGGTGCGGATGAACTGCTTGCGATCCACGTCTGCCACGGTAGTGGGCGGTTTGCGGCGTCGTGGCCGGGCGAATCCGAGGTCCTTGTCCTCATCTGCCCCGCAGATGGCACGCAGAGCGGCGCGGTAGTCGCCGTTGGGCCAGCGCACCAGACCGCGTTCCAGCTTGCCTATGTAGCTGGCCGTCAGGCCCCCTCGCGCTTGCGCTCATTGAGGATCCAGGCGTTGACCAGGTCGGCGAGATCCTGACGGGACGCCGTCTCCCCGGGGGCTGATGGTGAGGGCACTCGATCGCGCGCTCGTTGCAGCAGCACGTTGGGTTCCGCCATTGGGACACCTCCATCGTAGAGGACCCGTCACCGCATGTGAGGAGCGGCACACGATGCAGGCCCTTGACGCGGACCCCCATCACGGCCGCGCCCACCCGGCGTGCCCGCCCGTACTACTGGGTGAGTCGGCTCTGGTGACCCTTCTGGTATCGATCGATCAAGGCAAGACGTGGCAGGTCAGCGGCACCCTGAACCTGCCCACCGTGCGATACGACGCTGCCGTGCGCCTCTTCCTCATGACCGCGATGACCATGGCTGCGGAGGAGTACGCCACCAGCGTGATGTGGCAGGCGCAAGCGTGGGCCGCACGTGAGGGCGAACAGGTTCCTCTCCGCACGCCTCCCGTCGTGTCCCTCCGCAGCGACGGTCAACCCACCAACTCAAAAGCGTAGAACCTCACTCCGGACCACCGGGCGCCCTTCTGGTAAGACTCCTTACCTCACCGATTCCCCATGGCGGCATGCTTGAGGCACGTGGTTGCCGAGGGCTGGAGAGTCATGTGGAGCGTCCGTGCCCCTTGCTTGGTCAGGACTTGCCCGCCCACTCCGGTTCCAGGCCGACAACCTGCCGCTCACCTCGTCCTGATCTTCGCACTCGCGGGACGGCTAGCGCCGTCCGTATGCTGCTGCACGTGGCTGCAAACGCGCATGAGATCACCTTCACATCCTTGGATGGGCTCAACCTTCGCGGCACCCTGGTCACGCCCGAAGTGTCAAAGGGCACGTCGGCGACGGTGCTGGTGCATGGAGGCGGGGTTACCCGTGATGAGGGCGGCTTCTTCGCCCGCCTGGCGCTCGGCTTGGCCGACGCCGGCCTGCCGTCGCTTCGCTTCGACTTCCGCGCTCACGGCGAGAGCGAAGGGCGGCAGGAAGACCTGACGCTCGCCGGAGTCGTCAACGACATCCGAGCGGCAGCGCAGTGCATTCGCGCCGAGATCGGGAGCCGACGGGCGAACATCATCGGCGCCAGCTTCGGCGGCGGCATCTCAGCTCTCTACGCCTCGCGCTACCCGGACGCTGTTCGGCGGCTGGTGTTGATCAATCCCCTGCTCAACTACAAGAGGCGCTTCGTGGACGACAAGCCGTACTGGCACGATGACCAGATAGACGAAGACGCCGGGCGAGAGCTGGCCACGCAAGGGTTCGTCGCGCACTCGCCATCGTTCAAGCTGGGGCGAGCGTTGCTGAATGAAGTGTTCTACCTTCAGCCGCACACGGAGTTGGGCAACGTCATGGCACCCACGCTGATCGTGCACGGCACCGGCGATACGTTCATCCCGGTGCAGTCCTCACGAGACGCCGTGCACAAGTTCGGAGGCAGTGCCCGTCTCCTCGAAATCGAAGGCGCCCAGCACGGCATCGCAGTCCACGACGATCCTCAATACGCCGACCCGCAGACTCAGGGGTGGCAGGCCCAAACCATCGGTACCGTGAGCGACTGGCTAAGCAAGGACAGCGTGGCGTAGCTCGCGCACGCTCTCCCGCTGATGCCAGCGCCGCAACTTCCCCACCAGCCTCAGGATCTCCTGATGGGTCCGGGCCGAGTTCGTCTCGCGTGCCAACGCCAACGCCTCAAGGCCGTTCATCGCCGCGCTGTCCGGCCGTTCCATCGCGACGAACGCTTCGCTCTTGAGCGACAGGAAGTAGCCGTAATCCCTCCGGGAGAAGGATTCCGGCGACAGCCACCGCTCGTAGAGCTCCATCGCCCGCTCGGCTTGACCTGCCTCGCAGTAGCAAATGGCGACCTGGAGCCCGAACAAGGCCTCATTGTAATGAGCAGCGATTCCCGTTGCCTCTTTGTGCTGTATGAGCAGGCCACGCGCGAGATCAAGCTTGGACTCGATGAGCGCCATGTCTCCGCTGGTCATGGCGTAGCCTCGCGCCTCCTGCTGAACCGCCTCAGCTTGCACATGGGCCGGCAGATGCCATGGCTCCTGTTGAGCCGCCTCCGCAAGCGTGAGCATCCGAAGCGCGTCGCGCTCATCCCACGCCGCTTGGCTCTTTTTCAACAGCACATAGCCTTGCATGGGAAAGCTGCTGGTCGCTTGAGCCCATTCCATCGCGCGGTCACGCCAATAGTTGGCCAGGTCGGGCATGGCGATATCGCGGTATAGCCATCCGACGAATTCGGCTGCGCGCGCCCCGACTTGCAGCAATGGACGCCGCATGTCTGTTTTCGCTTCTTTGGCCATATCTTCCACGGCAGCGACCAAGCCAAGAGCTATCGGAATGCTCTGCCTCGGGCCGCGTGCTCGATCATTAGCGGCACAGTCGTCAAGCTGACACTGAAGATGGGCGACCACTTCCTTGTCGGCGTATCGGCGCGCATCACTGATCGCTGCCGCGATGTGTTTCAGCTCCTCCAGACCGATGGCGGGCAAGGTGACAGCGGCCAGGCCGCGCTTCAAGAAAGAACGGCGTAGCAGCTCGCTCACCTCCTCCCACTCCTGATCAGGCGGTACCAGCGCCGGAGACTGGCCTGGCGGGGTCGATACTAGGGCCACCAGCTTGCCATTTGCTCCAAGCTTCTCATCGAGCACACTTGCGACGGCCAAGGTCGGTTTGCGTCGCCCGTTTTCGAGATCAGAAATGTGCGTCTTGCCGACGTTGGTCAGGGCGGCGACCTCCCGGAGGGACATACGTCCACGTAGGCACCGAAGTACCTCGCCGAACGTCTCTATGCCCATATGGCGCTCCCTGCCAAGTCCGCTGCTGTCCGCAAAATCTGCGGACACTCTGCGGACAGCCAATCCCTAGACCATGACTTGCGGCATTGGCAACGCTACTCCTGTAGGCCGCTCCTTTCGATGCCCACGCAAAAAGGCGGCCCCGGCCCCGGCGCGCGAACACCGGGGGAATCCGGGGCCTAGATCAGGAATCGAGGTCCTGACCCATGAGGAAGCGTAGAGCCAGTACACGCCGATCGCACAGGGGTCGCCCCGGTGTGGCCACCAGCGAGACCGACGTTCTGAGCAACGAGACGGGCAAACTGCTGGCTGCGCAGTTGCAGGAGTCCTGGGCCGGCCGCTGGCAGGTGATGTGGCAGCCTTGGAGCCGGAAGTTCCGCGCGTTCCCGGCCTACGACATGGACGTCAACACCCCAGTCGAGGGCCGCACCCTCCGCGAGCTGTGGCGCAACGTCCTCAACGTAGACCCGGTGCTGCTGTGCGCGGCGGCCGAGGCCATCCCGGCGCACCCACCCACGGCTGTGCCCGTGCCCGTCTCTACCGACCTCTTCATGCAGCTCCTGGAGGTATCCAGGTGATCAGACGAGACGTGGCCGGGCAGGCTGCCCCGTGCGCCCCTCGCCACGTCTTGGCGCGGGCCGGCGCGCGGATGGGGGAGCTGCCCCTTGCCGGCCGCGCACTACGGCGCGAGTTTCACTTCCCCGGATGTCCATTCCCTCCTGGCCCGCGCCGGCTGCTACCCGCGGCCCACTACGGAGCGCCTGTCCGGCCGTGGGCCGCGGGGTCCAAATCCGGCCGCCCCATGGCCTTCCGACCGGCCGGCAGGCAACGACCACAACGCAACACGGTGATCACCAATGAACCCGACAACAGTCGCCCACCTGCGGCTTTCCTCTCTCCGCAAGACCCATCCGGCCTACGAGTTCGTCCGCGGCTGGGATGAGTCCGGTCAGGAGTGCTGGCAGGCGCGCCTGTGCGTGGAGATCACCCAGCCCA
Organism: Nonomuraea basaltis; assembly: GCF_005893125.1. Classification (GTDB taxonomy): domain Bacteria; phylum Actinomycetota; class Actinomycetes; order Streptosporangiales; family Streptosporangiaceae; genus Nonomuraea; species Nonomuraea basaltis. Next base: position 16,837 of record NZ_VCJS01000213.1, read on the forward strand.
TGCGGGACGCCGGGATTGTGGAGGTCGTGCAGGGGTTGGACTACATCTCGCTCGCCGAGCAGCTCCGCCGCCAGGAGGCGCTCCTTCACCCCTTCAGCGCCACCCACCTGAATCCCCTGCCTCGCGTATACGCCATGTGAAGAGGAGCCCGGATGGATCAGCGTGGTCAGCCATCGAAGCGGCCAGCGAACAGAGACCATCAACCAGTCGATCAACCAGCCATGAACAAGAAGGGGATCATCGTGACCGACGTGACTTCAGACGATGCTCGGGCCGCCGAACTCAGGGAAGCGCTCGTGGGCGAGCTCGTCGCCGGGGGGCACATCAAGACGGCTGCAGTCGAGGCCGCGTTCCGCGCGGTTCCCCGGCACATGTTCGCACCCGACGCGCCGCTGGAGAAGGCGTACGCGCAGGACATCGTGGAGGTCAAGCGCAACGAGCACGGCGTACTGATCAGCACGATATCCGCGCCCCAGATCCAGGCCCTCCAGTTGGAGCAGGCCGAGATCGGCCTGGGGATGCGTGTGCTGGAGATCGGTTCTGGTGGCTTTAACGCCGCCTTGATCGCGGAGATCGTCGGCCCTGAGGGTCAAGTCACGACCATGGACATCGACCCGGAAGTGACCAGCGGGGCCCGCCGGTTCTTGGACTCGGCCGGGTATTCGCGGGTGCGGGTCATCACAGCCGATGCCGAGTACGGCCTGGAGAACGACGCCCCATTCGACCGGATCCTGGTCACCGTAGGAGCCTGGGACATTCCCCCTGCTTGGCGGCAGCAACTCGCCAAGGGCGGCAGGCTCGTCGTCCCGCTGCGGATGAAGGGCGTCACCCGCTCACTTGCCCTGGAACGCACGAACGATCATCTCGTCAGCGTGTCGCAGGGAGAGTGCGGCTTCGTCCCGATGCAGGGCTCCGGCGCTCACGACGAGCACCTATGGCTGCTCCGTGACAAGAAGGTCGGCCTGCGCTTCGATGACGGCAACCTGGACGAGCCACACCTGCTCGACGGCGTGCTGGCCACCAAGCCCGCCGCGGCATGGTCCGGAGTGACCGTCCTTCGTTCGGAGCCGTTCCCGAACCTGCCGCTGCGGATGCTGACCGCACTTCCGGGCTTCTGCAAGCTGAGCGTGGACGCCAGCGAGGGTGACCCCGGCCTCGCGTTCGAACCGGGCGGACGGTGGTTCCCCTGGGCAACAGTCGAGGGCGACTCGTTCGCCTACCTGTCCTGCCGGCCCTCGGGTGAGGGCGTCGTCGAGTTCGGCGCGCACGGCTACGGGCCCCACGGCTGGCAGGTCGCCAACGCCATCGTCGAGCAGGTCCGAGTGTGGGACCGCGACTATCGCAACGGCCCCAGCCCGGACTTCGCCGTCTGGCCGATCGATACCCCCGACGATGTGCTGCCCGCGGGTGCGGTCATCAACAAGCGCCACACCCGCGTCACGATCGCCTGGCCCGAGGCGGCGGAACCCTCTCATGGCCAGGTAGCTCCACCACCTACCCAGTAAAGGAGGAGTAGCCCATGCCCCCCAACGGGACCATCGAGGTGACCATCTCGGACGCCGAGTTCGATCTCGACATGAGAGTGATCGAGGCCAGCTTCCCGATTCCGGTGCTGGCGTGCGATACCAGCGACAACTGCGGGAGCAGCTGCGGCGGCGCCTGCGCCACCAACGTCGCCGACCCTTCCTGACAGAGGTAACCCGCTGCCGGCGCCGCATGTTCGACGCCGGCAGCGCCCCCCATCCCTCAAGGCGGACGATCATGGGAGCACGGTTCTTCCAATCATCCGGCCTGGTCCTGGCCCGGGTGAGCACCGACCCAGGCAATCTCGAACTGCCTGACCATCTTGACGACCCCGACGCGCCGGCATCAGCCGACCAACAATGGCTGGACTGTGTCTGGGCGCGCCCTCACGTCCGGGCAGCCATACGCGTCGCCAGCCCGGCGCTGGCCGAGCAGCTCGACGTCGTCACCTCGGTCGGAGCCACGCCGGCGCGGCTGCGGCGGCTGGTCCTGGCGGTGGTGTCCTACCTGCTGCGCTGGCAGCGCCGCCCGATCCCGTTCGGGCTGTTCGCCGGCGTGACACCGGCACTCATCGGGCACGCGGCCAAGACGTCCTTTGGGCCAGGGCATCAGGTCGTGATGCGGGCTGACGGGGAGTGGCTGAGCACGCTCGTCGACCGGCTGGAGACGCATCCCGGGGTACTGCCCCGGCTGCAGGTGACCGTCAACAACGCGGGATTCGTCCGCGGCGACCGGTTCGTCATCCCCGGCAGGCCCCACGACACCATGGCCCAGCAGCCTGGGCCGCTGACGGAGATCACCATCCGCCACACCCGGCCGGTACGGGCCGCCCTGGCGGCGGCGGCCTCCCCCATCGCGTTCGCCCAGCTCGCCGAGCAGCTCCACGCAGCCTTTGCGACCGCGGCGCTCGACACGATCACCATCATGCTGACAGACCTCGTCAAGCAGGGGATCCTGCTCACGAGCCTGCGGCCGCCCACGACCGTCGTGGACGGCCTCCCTCGCGTGATCGCTCAGCTTCGTGCGGCCGGCGGCGGCCTGCCCGATGTCGCGGCCCTGCTGACGGATCTCGCCGAGGTCCAGCACGCGCTGACCTGCCACCATGCGGCCGACCCGCTGGCGCACGCCGAACTGGTCAGCATCACGGCCGCTGACCGGATGATCGCCATCTGCGACAGCACCGGGAACGTGCTGGCCGCCGACACGGCGGTGGATGGCATGATCTGCCTGCCGCACGCCGTGGTCGACGAGGCGGCCGCGGCCGCGTCGCTGCTGCTGCGCCTGACCAGCCGCCCGTTCGGAGCGGAGGTATGGCGAGATTTCCATGTCGCCTTCCGCGCCCGGTACGGGCCTGGCGCCCTCGTGCCCGTGCGGGAACTGATCGCAGACTCAGGGCTGGGCTTCCCGCCCGGGTTCCTCGGCGCTCCGCGCGGCCGGGCCGCCCGCACCATGACCGACCGCGACACGGCCCTGTTGACGCTCATCCAACAGGCAGCCGTCGACGGCCGCCAGGAGATCACGCTGACCGAGCCGCTGATCCAGACGCTGACGGTCGGCGACCCCGCCGAGATGGTCGTCCCGCACCGCGCGGAACTGGCCTTCGAGCTGCATGCCGCCTCGGCGGAAGCGGTCGAACGCGGCGCGTTCACCCTGTGGGTGACCGGCGTCCCCCGGCCCACCAGCAGCATGGCCGGCAGGTTCGCCCACCTGCTGCCCGAACAGGCCCGGGACCTGCTGGCCGCTTCCTTCGCTGTGCCGAGCGACGCCGTGGCGGCGCAGCTCTCGTTCCCGCCCCGCCGCAGGCACAACGAGAGCGTCGTCCGCGTGCCGCAGCTCCTGCCTGCGGTGATCTCCCTGTCGGAGCATCCCGCCGCCGGCGCGGACCTGATCAGCGTGGACGATCTCGCGGTGACCGCTGATGCGACCCAGATGCACGTGGTGCAGGTCTCGACCGGCCGCCGCATGGTGCCGTGGGTGCTGCACGCGCTGGAGGCGTCGGTGCACACCCCGCCGCTGGCGCGGTTCCTCGCCGGGGTCGCGTGCGCCCGCCACGCCGTCTACGGACCGATCGACTTCGGCGCGGCCCGCAAGCTGCCGCACCTGCCGAGGATCCGCTACGGCCGTACCGTGCTGGCCCCCGCCCGGTGGATCCTCAACGCCGCCGATCTGGCCACCCCGCGCGAGCCCATGGAGATGTGGGAGAAGCGCCTGGACGCGTGGCGTGACCGGTGGCACGTACCAGCCTGCATCGTGCTGTGTCAGGACGAACAACGCCTCCCGCTGGATCTCGACGCCCGTCTGGACCGGATCCTCCTGCGCACCCGTCTCGACCGCGCCGGACGGGTCGAACTCCGTGAAGCCGCCATCGCCCCTGGGCAAGGGTGGATCGGCCGGGCCTGCGAATTCCTCGCTCTGCTGACCGCCATCCCCACCGTCGGCCGCCCGGTTCGCCTGCCCGCGACCGTGCAGCGGCCCACGGCCATGCTGATGCCCGGCGCCGGTGACCTGCTCCACGCCCGCCTGTACGGCCACCCCGACCGCTACGGCGACATCCTCACCAAGCACCTGCCCCGCCTGTTCGATTCCCTGCCTCTCGAACGCTGGTGGTTCCGCCGCTACCGCGACACCCTCCGGCCCGACAGCCTCCAGGAGCTGTGGCTCTACCTCCACCTGGCCAGCCCCGACCAGTACGGCACGGCAGCCGCCCGCCTGGCAGGCTTCGCGACCGACCTGCAATCCCAGAGCTTGGCCAACCACCTGGTGCTGGCGCCGTACCAGCCGCAGACCGGCCGATACGGTCCCGGCGCGACGATGGCCGCCGCGCAGGACGTGGCCGCCGCCGACTCCGCTGCCGCGCTGGCCCAGATCAGCATGACCGCCCGCGCCGGCCTGCCCGCCCAGGCGATCGCCGCGGCGTCGATGGCCGATCTCGCCGCCGGCCTCGCCCCCGACCCCGGCGAGGGATGCCGGTGGCTGCTCGGCCAACTCCAGCCGGACAGCCGGATGCTCGCCCGGACGCTCCGCGACCGGGCGCTGCTCCTGGCCGACCCCGCCGACGACTACCAGGCCCTTCGCCTCCACCCCGGCGGGCCGGAGGTGGCCGCCGCGTGGGAGACCCGGAAGGCCGCGCTGGACGCCTACCGCGCCCGGCTCGCCGGCCACCGCGAGCCCGTCACCGTATTGCGGTCCCTGCTGCACGACCACCACGTCCGCGCCCTCGGTGTCGATCCCGACACCGAGCGCGTCACCAACCGGCTGGCCCGCGCCGCCGCCATGCGCCGGCTGTGCGCCTGCCGATAATTACATCCGCCCAGGTGATGCCCCTGTGAGAGCTTCGCCTGGCGTGCGCGAGTTCCGACCATCAAGGGGAGGAGGGCGGGTGCGGCATGATGATCGGTCGTGCTCCTTCGCCTGGCCTACCTGACCGTCACGAACGCCATGGCTGCACTGCGGCTGCTGCCGATGAGCGATCGGGACAAGGACGTTGAGATACTTGCTCTGCGTCATCAGATCACCGTGCTTGAACGGCAACTCGGCGCTGGCACCAAGGTGAGATTCGCCCTGGAGGACCGATCCTTCCTCGCCGCCCTCTTGGCATCGCTGCCGCGCGAGGTCCTGCGCCGGCTACGGCTTCTCGTCAGCCCGGATACCG
>NZ_VCJS01000666.1 GCF_005893125.1 Nonomuraea basaltis
CGCGTCCCGGTAGGCAGTGGACCGACGTCGGCGGCAAGGGCAAGGATCCCGATCGTTAGCCTCGGCCGCGGATGCGCGCCACCTACACCCGCACCCAAGGGGTGCGGCACCTGTTCGCCGCGTTAGATCTGGGCAAGGACAAGATGTATGGGCACGTCAAGAAGCGCAAGCGACGCGGAGAGTTCCTGGAGTTCTGCCGCTACCTGCGCAGCCTCTACCCGCCCGACGTGCGGACTTCTCGCGCTGGCGATCGCGATCGTCGGGCTGACCCTGCGTTGGCGGCGCGAGTCGGCCTGGGCGTCGAAGGCACGGGGGCTGACCGTGCTGGCTTGGGCGTCGTCGGTGGCGTTCGTGCTGTTCGCCGTGGCTCGTCCGCTGATC
>NZ_VCJS01000214.1 GCF_005893125.1 Nonomuraea basaltis
GGCTCAGCGACAGCGGTCAGGCCCAGGCCTGACCCGGCGAGCGCGCGGCGCGTGAGGCGACAACCGAGCAAGATCCTAAAAGCCGAAAATGATCTATCCGAGTCTCAACGGTTCGAGGGGATTGTCATGAGGCGCTGAGAGTCGATCTCAGCGCCTCACCTGTCTCACGACAAGATCACGAAATTTTGGTGATCACGTGTCGCACTCCGCGCTCGTCTCCGGAAGACACAGGTATGGACCTGCGAACCGGAGACGAACTCCCCATGATCCCTCACACCTGCACCTGCGGCCGGGCGTTCTGGCCACAGCCCGGTGACAGCGGCTACTGCGGCATCTGCGAGCTACCCGACATCGGCGGGACCGACGTGAACGACGAGCCCGACGCCTGACCGGGTCACTGTGAGGGGCTCCTTCTTGTACCGGCCGCGCAGGGCTTCGGCTCCGGGGTGATGGTGTACGCGGGGAAGCGGTCGGCGAGCAGCATGGCGGCACCTGCGCACCGCCACGCGCGGTCTGGCCCTAGTGCTGGATGAGCTGAGCGGTCTCGTTACGCTGGGTCTTGTGCCAGGTGAACTTGACCTTGCCTATGCGCTTGCGCTGCTCTTTGCTATACGCATGGATACTAAAGCCGGCCTGATTGCTGCCGCTGCGGTGTATCCAGCCGCTCTTCCAGCCGGTGGTAGTTTGCACATAAAGCCATGAATGGCCTGTGCACGACCCCTGGACCTTTTTGGTAAAGGCGCCGGTATGGCTGCTTTCAAACAGCCAAGTGCAGCCGCTGCGGCGCTTCCAAACGACTTTTCTGTGGGCGGCCTTCGCCGTGTCGTTGCCCACACGTGCGTCCGCTGCTTGGGCAGCGGGGGCGAGCGCTGTTGCCGTGGAGGATGCCGTGTGCGCCGGTGAACTGGGTGCGATGATCAGCATAGATGCGGCACCGGCGATGCCGATGGAGGTGATGATCCGCTTGGTGACTGAAGCCATGGGATGGTCCCTTCCGCCGTCGATTGCCTTGCGAGCAGAAAGGTAAGCCGGGGCATGTTGAGGATCTGTCAAGCGAGCTACGAAATCCTGCGGGGCGAAGAGATCCCGCCGCCCCAGGGGCCGAGTACTCGCTCAACTCGGCGGCCAGCGGCCAGCGCGATCGCGTCGATCCGAGCGGTGTCGGGGATGTTGTCAGGAACGCCGCAGCAGCCGCGGCTCAGTACATCGAACGAGCGGTTGAATCGCGCTACTGCGATTGGCTAGTAACTCCACTGGGTTGAGGGCCGAGCGACCACCAGGCCCTCCCACTCCTTCAGGCCGATCCGCCGCCACGCCAGCAGGAGCACCGCCCGGTCGTGAAACTCGTCCGGCGGCGTGTACGTCACCAACGGCGGCACCGGCACCGGGAACGCGCCCTCGTCGTACGGGGTTCGGCTGCCTGGTGTCCACGATCCGTCACGAGAGCGAGGACCCGTATGCGCCGTATCGAACACATGCCTCTCCCTGAGATCGCCCGCGCGGTCCGGAACCCCAAGGAGCACGACCTTCCAGCCATCCGCAGGTCGATCGAGGCGTTCGGCTGCACCCTCGCCGGGGAACTCGACGAGCGCACCGGCCGCCTCGTCGCCGGACACGGGCGCCTGCACGTGCTGGAGGAGATGGCCGGCGACGGCAAGTCCCCGCCTGAAGGCGTTCACGTCGGCGACGACGGAACGTGGCTGGTGCCCATCCTGCGCGGCTGGACCTCCCGCTCCGACGCGGACGCGGAGGCGTACCTGGTGGCGGCGAACCGGCTGACCGAGCGGGGCGGCTGGGATCACGGCATGCTCGCCGACATGCTCACGGACATCGGGAACGCCGACGAGGCGCTGCTGGCCGCGGCCGGGTACACCGGCGACGAGCTGGCCGACCTGGACGAGCTGGTGCCCCGCGACCCCGAGCAAGCCCCGCCGAACCCCGTCACGGGTGCGGGGCCGGCCGAGCGGGTGGAGCCGCCGACTGTGTGGGGCGTCGTCGTCACCTGCGCGTCGGAGGCCGAGCAGGTCGAACTCCTGGAGCGGCTGACCGAGGAAGGCCACTCCGTCCGAGCCCTCATGTAGATGAGGGCCTCAGCCCAGGCGCCCCGGCTCCGCCGTTGCTGGTTCCTGCCGCGTGGCTCTCGCCGTCCGCAGGCATAGCCATCCGCCTTCGCCTTCACTGCCCGGCACCTCTACCCAAGCTTTCGGCCACGTTCGGCTAGTCGCTAGGCCCCTGGGTAGTACTCGCGCGCGGTCCAGATGCGCGTTCGCGAGGCCGGTCGCCCCGGTAAACCAAGCGTCGCTAGTGAAAGTCGCTCCGTAGAAGGAGACGGCGTGGTCGGTGAAGGCCGCCCTGGTGAACTGGGCCTCACGAGTGAAGGTCACATCGTCGAATACGGCCTCGCTGGCGAAGGCCGCTTCGATGAATTCGGCGTGCTTGGTGAAGGCCACCCCGTGGAAGGTGGCACGGTCGGCGAAAGCCGCCTCAGAGTAGACGGCGGTGTCGTTGAAGGCTGCCCTGGCGAACACGGCCTCGCTCCTGAAGGTCGCCTTGGCGAATAGGGCAACCCCAGTGAAAGTCGCCCGCTCGAAATCTGCGCGGCTTGTGAAGGCCGCCTCGACGAATCCGGCCTCGCCAGCGAAGGCCACTCCACCGAACTCTGCCCGGTCGTTGAAGGCCACTCCGTCGAAGACGACCCAGGCGAAACCTGCCCTATGGAAGGCGGCGCGGTCGGTGAAGGTCGCCTTGGCGAACGTGGCGTAGCGGGAGAAGGTCGTCCGCTCGAAGTCGGTGCAGCCGGTGAAGGTCGTTCCGGTGAAGTTGGCACTAGTGACTTGACATTTGCTCATCTCGAAATCGACGAGCATGGCACCCGTGAGATCCAGGTTGATATCGGGCCAGTGCCGCAGGTCGGCGTCGGCTTCGCGGGACTGCCACCAGCGGTTAGACGGCGGAGGCTGGTAGCGCAAGTGAGCGGTCAGGATGCGCTGGGCAGTGACGCGGACCTGCAGTTCCTCGTGCGGATCGTGTCTACCGGGTGTGGAGCCGCCATCATCACGGGCGTCCGGTCCGGCGGCTTTGTCGGGAGTCGTTCGGTCCGTGGGCATGGCGAACGGCATCCTCAGGTACGCGCAGATGACGGCCACGATCGTCTGCCGGAGTTCGGGGGTCGCCTGGGCCAGATCTTCCAGTGCGTAAAGGCCGCCGAGTCGGACCGGGGCCTGGTCGCTGCCGAGCTGCTCGACCGCCCTGCCGTAGCGGTCGGTCACATGACCACGCTCACCGAGCTGGAAAGTACGTCGGGCGGTGTCGGCGTTGCGCGCCGCGTAGATCACCGCGACCAGCGCAGCCAGGCCGGTAGCGATGGCCAGCACCCGGCCGCGCACCGCGTCCACGGCCGCCGCCAAGTCCTTACCGGCCAACCCCATCGGTCCGCTGATCATCACCCCGTCCACGTGCTCCAGCACCCAGCGTGCGCCCGGCCCCAGCACCCAGACGACCAATGCCACCAGCGCTGCACCGACCCCGGCGATCACGATCGAAACGGGCCTTTTCGCCATGGGTCCGATGATGCTGCAGAAAGCTCAACGGGCGGCTGTCGAGTGACGTGATCGTGACTTCGAATGTAGGAGGCACTCGTGCGCGCGGACATCACGCTCGCTACCCCCGTGCGACGTACCGCCAGGGTGTTGCAGCTTCAGGGCATGTTCGATGTGCCGCTGGAGGAGAAGCTGACCACCTCCTGGCAGGCCGTGCTCCCGGTGGAGGAACGCGCCTGGCATGTGGGTCTGCTCGTCGGCCCGTCCGGTGCCGGGAAGACCACGATCGCCCGCGCGCTGTGGCCGGGCCGGCTCGTCGAGGCGCACACCTGGGGCGACCGCGCGCTCGTGGACGACTTCCCCAAGGGGATGGGCATCAAAGACATCGTCGGCCTGCTGACCGCCGTGGGACTCTCGAGCCCGCCCGCGTGGCTGAGACCGTACCGGACGCTGTCGAACGGGGAGGCGTTCCGCGCGAGCATGGCCCGCGCGCTGGCCGAGCAGTCGGGCCTGGTGGTCGTGGACGAGTTCACCAGCGTGGTGGACCGCCAGGTCGCCAAGGTCGCGAGCCACGCCGTGGCGAAAGCGGTCCGGCGGGGCGGCCGCCAGCTCGTCGCCGTCACCTGCCACTACGACGTGCTCGACTGGCTCCAGCCGGACTGGGTGTACGACGTGGCCACCGCCTCGTTTGCGTGGAGGACGGTTCAACCCCGGCCCACGCTCCAACTCGACATCCGGGCTGCTGACCGCTCCCTCTGGCAGGTATTTCGCCACCATCACTATCTGAGCGCCGAGATCAGCAACACGGCGCATTGCGTCGCCGGGTACGTGGACGGCCAGCCAGTCGCGTTCCTCGCGTACCGGCACTTCCAGCACCCGCGCGTGCGGAACATGAAGATGGAGCACCGGCTCGTCGTGCTGCCTGACTTTCAGGGGCTGTCGATCGGCGCTCGCATGTCGGAGTGGGTCGCGCAGCACCTCGCCGACCAGGGCTACCGGTACCGGTCCGTGTCGTCCCACCCGGCTCTCATCTCCTACCGCGACCGCAGCCCGCGGTGGCAGCGGCAGGCCCGCGCCACCAAGCTGCACACCAGCTCCACGCGGCGGAACCAGCACAAGGACACGCTCGACCCGCGCCGGCTCGGGCTCATCAGCTTCGAGTACATCCCACCGGTCGCGCCGTCGCGGCGGGTCAGGTGAGCTTGCCGCGCAGGCTGGCCAGCGCCTCGTCCGGGGTGTCGCCGACGCCGACCATGCCGCCGTGCTCCGAGGAGGAGGTCGATCTCGCATGAGACCTTGGCTTATCCCCACAGCTGCCGCATCATCATCCAGTGGAGATCGCCCGGATAGTGTTGGAGTACCTCAAAGAGCTGGCCTGGCCCCTGATCGTAGCTGTGGCCCTCTTGCGCTTCGCGCCTGCGATTCGGAACCTGCTGGGGCGACTTAGCGAGATCACCTCCCCAGAGGGATACACGGCGCGATTTGATCGTGAAACCGAACAAGCCGCTGTCTTGGCTGTGGAGGCGGACCGGACCGCTGCCGCAGACCGCGACGGAGGAGAAGACAACACGATCGACGGGGATGCGGGCACCGAGCAGATCTCGGACCGGCTTGGATTGAATCAGGAAGATGTGACCGGATGGGCCCGAGTGGCTACGAGGATGGCCAGAGTGCGCCCTGTCGCCATGATGCTAGAGGCATGGAGCAAACTAGAAGACCTCTTTCAGCGCAGCGCGGGAGCGTTTGGGCTTGAACATCCCCCAGGGCCGTTTAGCGTCGGTGACGTAGCCATGGTCCTTGCTCAGCTTCAGTCAAGAGGGCTTTCGGCTGACTTCTTTCGCGTCGGGGTGGAGTTGGCGGCACTCCGGCAAGACCTCGATAAGCTCATGGAAGCAGGGAAGACACCTAGCGCAACGTCTGCGCAAGACTTCGTGGTTGCCTGTGAGCAGCTCATGAAAGCGTTACTTGGGCTGCCCTCCCAGAGTGCGTGATTGGTCAGCAACTTTCACACAGTTCAGGGAGCGCATTTCATCCTGATGATGGCCAGGGCTGACCGATCCGTGAGGAACACGGCCCACGCGCCGCCTTCGTAGCCGCCGCCGTAGTGGTGGCGACGATCATCACCGGGTACAGCGGGTCCATCCCTTCCGGGGTGATGCCGGTGAGAGGGCGTAGCGGGTCAGTCACGCACTCATTCTGTCAGTGCCTCCGGGCAGCAGCGGGAACGGAGAAATGATCATGGCTGTGGACATCCGGCAGTACGAGCCCACCGACACCATCGTCGAGGCGGTCGAGGTGAACGGGCTCGACCTCGAAGACATCGTCGCCTGGATCAACCGGGAGTCGAAACTGGGCGGCATCGTCGGACGGCCCGCGCTGCGCGGCCGGTCGGCCGAGTACATCGACCTCCAGACGCCGGAGGGGATGGTGCGCGCCGGCCTGGGCGACTTCATCGTGCACGACGGCGCGGGCTCATTCTGGAAGCTGGCCCGCTCAGTGTTCCAGCGCAGCTTCACGCCCGTCGCCGGCGGCGAGGGTGAGGGGGAGTAGTGCGGCCTGCCGGGGAGGCTTCAAACCGCCACAGGCTGCGGGGGTGACGCGACTCTACGACGAGCCGAAGTGGTAGACCCTCCCTGGACCCCACGGCCAGGACTTCCGTGCCGGACGCGCCGAGCAGGCCGCCGTCGCATCTTCGCGCAGTAGGTCCTCCCCCACGATGACGGTCACCGTCGGGCGCGGTGACGGCTTGCGCCATAGCGGCTTACGGTTTGTGTCGCTTCCGATGAAGATCGCCAGCCGTTGGATCGCGTAGTGCCTGGTTTGCCGGTGGGGTGCCGTCTTTGGGCCGGAGCGGAGGCCGCCAAGGCAGGCGCACTGCTGCTCAGGCCAGGTCTCGGCTAGGACCGTATCTTCGCGGCACCCCAAGGTGATGACATGCCCCCTTGATCAGCAGCTCTTGACACCGTCGAAACGCTGATGGCTGAAGCGAGCCCACTTCCAGTGGACCGTTTGGTAGCTGCGAAGTCTGACGCAGGGGCTGTCCGGCCCCCAGGCGATCACGACCTTGAGTCGTACTGGGTACTTGCATCTGTTCCAAACGTTCACGTGGGCGCCCGTACCGGAATTCCACCGGTTCCACTGGACGCACGAGGGAACTGACATGGACGCTGCAGCCGTGGTGGTGGCCGCAGCCGCGTAGCCCGGTCCGCTCAGGAGAGAAACGGCCGCCATCGCCGTGACCAGTCCCGAGGCCAACCCAAGAGACTTGATCCCTTGTCGCATGTGTTGCTCCTTTCGGAGATCGATGGATGTCTGCACTATCGCCCGTGGCATGTGGAGATTCTGTTGAGGATGCGTTGAGTCCAGGCAGGCGTACGCCCGGCTCTCAGCGGTTCCCCGGCAGAAAGCGGTCCCCGGATCGCTCCTCACCGGCGGCCTGTGCAACCAGGGTCCTGGCGGCCAGATTGTTTGGCAGCCCTCTTTGGGCAGGCAAACAATGCGTTTCTTGTCGGAGCCGCGGTGTTGCGGCTGCCGTTGATGGGACTCGGCAGGGTCAGCGAGGAGCCGTTCGCGCTCATCGTGGACCAGGCCCCGCCGGAGGGGGACGGCAGGTCGATGCCCTCGTTGGCGGTGTGGGCCGAGCAGATCGGAGCCCGCGGCGTGTGGGTCACTCCGGAGACGGTGGAGATCGTCGAGCCGGACCTGCCCGAGATCGTGGATCATGTGCCGTTCGACACTCCGGCCGAGCCGGTGAACGGCGGTATGTAGTTCGTTGGCGGAACCGACAACAGAACAGCGGGGGTGAGTCCGGGGCGATGGCCGACGACAGGCGCAAGCTGGAGATCGCCCAGCGGCGTAACCAGGCGCTTCAGATGCGGATCGCCGGAGTGTCCCCGACCCTGATCGCGGAGCGGCTGGACTACAACAGCCCGCAGGCGGTCAACGCCGACATCACCGCCGCACTCAAGCGGGCAGCCAAAGCGGAGAGCATGGCGGCCGAGCATCTCCTCCATCTGGAGATCGGCCGCCTGGACCGGATGATGGCCGCGCTGTGGCCGCGCGTGCTCAAGGGTGAGGTGCAGGCGGCCGAAGCCTGCTTGAAGATCGTCAATAAGCGGGCGTCGCTGCTGGGCCTGGATCAGATCAACCGCAACGGCCATCCGGACAACGACATGGCGTCCGTGCTCGGCACCATGCTGGCCCAGCTTCAGCAGCGCTACCAGGTGGCGGACCCGGACATGGACGCCATCACGGCGGCCGAGGTCGTCACGGGCGAGGTGTTGTACGACGACGCCGGCGGGGAAGCATGAGCGGCGGCGCCCTGGGCCTGGCGGTCCGGCTGTCGCCCAAGCAGGAACGCAGCATCGCCGAATCGAACGCGCGGCTGAACATCTGGCAGGGGGCGATCAGATCGGGGAAGACCATCGCCTCGCTGATCAGGTGGCTGGCGTTCGTGGCGAACGCGCCCCGCGGGGGCGTGCTCATCGTCGTCGGTAAGACGGCCGACACGATCAGCCGGAACATCTTTGATCCGCTCATGGACCCTGCCATCACGGGCCCGCTCGCGGCAAGGATCTCGTACACGCGCGGCGCCCCTACCGCCGTGATCCTCGGGCGGAAGGTCGAGATCATCTCGTGCGCGGACGCCCGCGCCGAAACCCGGCTGCGCGGCATGACGGCGGTCGGCGCGTACGTGGACGAAATCACGCTGCTCGAACGCCCCTTCTGGGACATGCTCCTGTCCCGCCTCAGCGTGCCGGGGGCGAAGCTGTTCGGCTCCACCAACCCCGACAGCCCCAGCCACTGGCTGAAGCGCGACTTCCTCGACCGGGCCGGCGAACTCGACCTCCGGAGCTGGCACTTCCGCCTCGATGACAATCACGCGCTGGACCCGGCGTACGTCAAGGCGTTGAAGAAGGAGTACACCGGGCTCTGGTACAAGCGGTTCGTGCTGGGCGCCTGGGTGATGGCCGAGGGCGCCATCTTCGACATGTTCGATGAGGACCGGCACGTCGTCACCACCCTGCCGTTGATGGAGAAGTGGCTCGCGCTCGGCATTGACTACGGGACCGCGAACCCGTTCGACGCCGTCCTCATCGGCGTGTCCGTCCCCGACACCGAGGGGCAGCGCCGCATCTACGTCGCCGCCGAATGGCGGTGGGACTCCCGGGTGCAGCGCAGGCAGCTAACCGACGCCGAGTACTCGATGCGGCTGGGGGAGTGGCTGGACGGCATCCCGGACACCTACGGGCCGGGCACGCGCGGGGTCCGGCCAGCGTGGATGATCGTGGACCCGTCCGCTGCCTCGTTTGTGACGCAGCTGCACCATGACGGGTTCCGGCCCCAGCAAGGCGACAACAGTGTGCTCGACGGCATCCGCACCGTGTCCAATCTCATGGCCGCCGACCATCTGCGGGTCCACGCGTCCTGCCGCGACCTCCTCGATGAGATCGTCGGCTACGCCTGGGACGACCGCAAGGCCGAACGCGGCGAGGACGCGCCCGTCAAGGAACACGACCACAGCGTCGATGCCCTCCGGTACGGACTTCACACCACTCAGGCGGCGTGGATGAGGCTCCTCGAACCCGTCCCTTCCTACTAGTAGACGCGCGCCCCCACGCGGGCCAGTTGTGGCGGCCGGCCCGCCGGGGGCGCGTCTGCTCCGCGCGGCTTCCCCGTACGCGCGTCGAGCGCCCGACGCGGGCCGCGCCCTTCGGCTGTTGAGGGGCAGCACGAAGGCCGGCCCGCGCCGCTGGACCCCACCCCTGACCTTTGAGGGAGAACGATCGTGGCCGACTTCACGTTCAACATCGCGCTCGGCAGGAGCGTCGAGCTGCTCCACCGCGTCAAGACCGGCGACCCGGCCGGGTCCACGCTGGTCATCGCCGCGCTCGCGACCGCGGGCCTGGAGAGCGACGCAGTGCTGCGCGACAAGGACACCCTGGCCGACCTGGTGTCGGGCTCCACCAACGAGGTGCCGGTCGGCAACGGCTACGCCCGCAAGACGCTGGTGGCCGCCGACCTCAACCCGATCGCCCCGGACGACGCCAACGACCGGACCGACCTCGACATCCCCGACCAGACCTGGACGAGCGTGCTCGCCGCCTCGGGCGGCTGGTCCAAGCTCGTCGTCTGCTACAAGCCCGCCGCGGGCTCCACGGACGCGCAGATCATGCCGCTCACCTGCCACGACTTCGCGATCACACCGGACGGGACCGACATCGTCGCGCAGATCGCCGTCGCGGGCTTCTTCCGCGCCACCCCCGTCTAACCAGGCCCAGGGGGCGGCATGCTGCGGAGGAACTCCTTCAACGGGGGCACAGCCGGAACGTCGGTCACCACAGCGAACTCGGGGGGAAGCTCCGGAGACGCGTTCCAATCGGTCAACGGATCCCCCACCTACGTCGCCGCCACGGGAACCCGGGCACCGCTTGCCGCTCTACTCAACGACCCCGACACGGTGACGTGGCAGAACATCGTCACGGCCGGGCGCGAGATGTGGGTACGCGGCTACGTCCAGCTCGCGTCACTCCCGGCAAGCGAGGACTGGTTCCTTGAGCTGAACTTCCAGCCGACCAGCGGCTCACCCACCGCCGTGGGGCGGCTGACAGTCAGCCCGAGCGGGACGATCGCCTACCGCGTGGACATCAGCGACCCCATTCTGTGCTCCGTCCCGGCATCGGTTACGGCGGGCCAGTGGGTGCGGCTCGAACTGCGGGTGCTGGTCGGCACCACCTCGTCGAACGGTGCCGTCAATCTGTGGGTGTACCAGTCGGTCGAGGCTGCGGCCACAACCCTGCAAGCGAGCGCCACAGGTGTCAACACCGGTACCGCGCTCATCAACGAGGCCGCGTTCGTCTACATGCCCGGAGTCACGCTGACGTGCGACGACTTCGCGGTCACCGATCAGGGAAAACTCGGCCCGGCGTACCCGGCCAACCCGACCATGGTTGTGCAACCCGCTGGTACTGCTGAGCAGGCGCTCCCCGTGGCCAGGAGAAAGCGGCGTACGACCGGGCAGCCCGCGTCCCTGGAGACGGCGGCGGCGATCCGGCCGGTCAAACGGCGCACACTCGGCCAGGTGGTCGAATCCGCGACAGCGGTGCCGGTCGTGGCGCGGAAGGTCCGCACCTTCGGGGCCGCGCACGAGTCCGACACAGCGGTCACGGTCACACCCGCGCACCGCCTCCTTGTCGGGCAGGCCGCCGAGACTAACCAGGCGCACCCGGTGTCCAACGGGACGTTCATCGGCACGACCGGGGAGGCCGACCAGGCGCTGCCGATCACACCGCGCAAGGTGCGGCTCCTTGGGCAGGTCCTCGACACGAGCATGGCCCTCGCGGTCCGGCCGGCCCGTTCCTGGACGATCGGCCCGGCCACCGAAGGCGACCTGACGGTGGCCGTCGGCCGCCGCAAGATCCGCAAAGTCGGCCCCGTCACCGAAGGTGACCAGGCCCGGCCGCTCAGGCTGCTCGGCCACGACGTCACGGGCGTGGACGGGCCGCACCGGACGTGGAGCGCCACCCAGACGCGGCGCCAGTGGAGCGCTGACCCGCCCCGCCGTACCTGGTCCGCATCGCGCACGTAAGGAGCCGTGATGGCAGAAACGATCTCGTCGCTGTCGCTGGAGTGGCTCCCGTTCTGGGTGCGCGGCGCGTCCGGCACCGAAACCGTCGAGGCCGCGTTCACCGAGCCCGGTGTCGAACCGGCCGCCGCCGACTGGAAGCCGGCCGAGTGGGCGCCGGGTTCGGCCAGCGCGCGGGGCGCGACCGCGCGCATCCTGTTCGGCCCTGGCGGGACGGTCGTGCTGCCGGACGGCACCTACCAGGCGTGGGTGCGCGTGACCGCACCGCCTCAACTGCCGGTGCTTCCGGCCGGGCTGATCGACGTCATCTAACCCCGCGCGCCGCCGACACCATCTTGCGTCCCTTCGAGAACAGAGTGAGGCGAGACCATGCCGCTGCCTGACCACGACCAGGAGTGGCCGCCGCCGCACATCCGGCGCGAGATGCGGCTGTATGACGAGTGGGGAGCCTGGTACGCGGGCGACCCGGAGCGGCTGGCCGACGT
Organism: Nonomuraea basaltis; assembly: GCF_005893125.1. Taxonomy (GTDB): domain Bacteria; phylum Actinomycetota; class Actinomycetes; order Streptosporangiales; family Streptosporangiaceae; genus Nonomuraea; species Nonomuraea basaltis. Next base: position 11,610 of record NZ_VCJS01000214.1, read on the forward strand.
GTACGGCGCGACCGGGATGATGCACGGCATCGGCCTGGACCCCAAGGGGTGGGACCGGCCGAGCAAGGGCTTCACGGGCTGGATTCAGCGTGCGGCGCGGTGGTTCTGGGGGACGCCGGTGCCGCTCGGTCAGGTCCGATCGACGAAGCTGCACGTGCCGATCGCCGGGGACATCTCCGCGACGTCCGCTGACCTGCTGTTCTCGGAGCCGCCCACGCTGAGGATCGCGGGCAAGAAATCGCAGCAGCGCCTCGACAAGATCATGCACGAGGCCGGGATCTACGGCGCGCTGCTGGAGTCCGCCGAGATCGGATCCGCGTACGGCGGCAGCTACCTGCGCGCGGGGTGGGACACGGAGATGTACGACCACCCGGTCATGAGCGTGCTGCCGCCTGACGCCGCGGTGCCCGAGTTCCGGTACGGCAAGCTCTCGGCGGTGACGTTCTGGCGGGTGCTGCACGAGGACAGCGACCGGCAGGTGTGGCGCCACCTGGAACGGCACGAGCGCGGCCGGGTGCTGCACGGCTTGTACCTGGGGACACCGGACCGGCTCGGCAAGCAGGTGCCGCTGGAGGACCACCCGGAGACCGCCATCTACGCCGACCAGGTGGACGAGCACGGCGGGTTCGATTCGCGGTACCCGCGCGGCCTGCTCGTCAGCTACATCCCGAATATGAGGCCCCATCGGTTGATCAGGGGCACCAGCCTGGGACGCTCCGACTACCAGGGTGTCGAGCACCTGATGGACGCACTCGACGAGGTGTGGACGTCGTTGCTGCGGGACATCCGGCTTGGCAAGGGAAGAGTGATCGTTCCCGATATCTTCCTCGACTCCCTCGGGCGAGGGAACGGCAGCTCGTGGGATCCGGACCGGGAGATCTACTCGGGGCTCGGCATGCTGCCGCCGCCCGGCGCCCAAGCCAACAGCATGTTGACGATCACGCAGTTCGCCATCCGGGTCAAGGAGCACGTGGACGCAGGGAAGGCACTCGCCGCCCAGATCTTCCGGGGCGCAGGTTACAGCGCGCAGAGCTTCGGGGAGTCGGACGGATCAGGGCAGCAGATCACCGCGACCGAGGTTCACGCCCGCGAACGCAAGTCGTTCTCGACGCGCGGCCGGAAGACCGGCTACTGGAACCCCACCCTCCAGTGGGGGCCGGACGTGCTGCTGTCCATCGACCGCGAGGTGTTCGGCCGCAAGGTCGCGGTGGACAAGGTCGAGGTGCACTGGCCTGACGGCGTCCAGCCGGACCCCGAAGCACTCGGCCGGACCGTGGAGCTGTTCAACCGGGCGCAGGCCATGTCGCTGGAGACGAAGATCCGCACGGTGCACCCGGAGTGGGACGACGACCAGGTGCGCGAGGAGAAGAATCGCATGCGCGACGAACTCGGGTTGAACGTGCCCGACCCCGACACGCTCGGCGACGTGCTCGTGCCCGGCACCGGCGACGACGAGTAGCAGCCGGTGAGTGTGCCGACGCTGGCGCTCCCGGCCGCGCCGCAGGAAGCCGCCCAGATCGAGGCGGCGCTCGAGCACGCGCGGGCCGTGGCCGCGATCTACTGGGACGCCGAACGCGAACTCCTCAAGGTCGTGTCGGAGGCTCTGGCGAAGCGTGAGGGTGAGCCGGAGTACGCGGGGCCGCGCTTCGCCGAACTGCGCGACCTCCGCCGGGAGGCCGACAGGGTGGTGCGCCGTCTGGAACGCCTGTCTGAGCGGCTGGTCACGAACGGCGTCAACAGCGCGTGGCGGCGCGGAGCCGCCCGCGCCGTCGCCGGCTTGGAACACCTCGGCTCCCGTCGCGGCATCCCGCAGGGGCAGGGCGTCATCGAGATCGCCCGTCGTGCCGTGCGCCTGGTCGCCTCCACCACGCCGGGCATGCGGTCTGCGCCTGAGTTCATGTTCCAACAGATCGTCAACCAGATGGCCGCGCAGGCGCTCACCGGCGCGATCTCCCGCCGCCAGGCCCAGGCCCGGCTCCTGGACCAGGTCGCCCGCCGAGGCATCACCGGGTTCACCGACACCGCGGGCCGCGTCTGGTCGGTGACCGCGTACGCTGAGATGGCGACGCGCACGGCGATGGCGCAAGCTGCGACGGACGGCCACCTGGCCACCCTCGCCGAGAACGGGATCGACCTTGTCATCGTGAGCCGTCTGCCGTACACCTGCTCGCGGTGCGCCCGCTGGGAAGGCAAGATCCTGTCGCAGGAGGGGCCGATCGGGTGGCGGCAAGCCGAGTCCGCCGTCTCCGACGACATGGTGGACGTGCTCGTGGAGGGCACCGTCGCGCAGGCCCGCGCCGCCGGCCTCCTGCATCCGGGGTGCGGTCACACGCTCGGCGCCTACCGGCCGGGCGCGACCCGACCCCCGAGGCCGGCCCCGCATCGCGGCACCTATCCGGCGGCGCAGAAGATGCGCCGACTCGAATCCGACCTCCGCTCGGCGAAGCGGCAGGCGGCGGTCGCGCTGGAGCCAGAGCAGCGCCGAGCGGCGGCCGCCCGCGCCGACCGGCTCACCAAGCAGATCCGCGAGCACGCCAAGCAGTCGGGCATCCCCGCCCGCACCGACCGGCAACGCCAGGACACCATCCCCCGCGAACTGGACAAGCTGCCGGACGAGGACCTCGCCGCGCTGCTCGGCCGGTGGGCCAACGACGAGTCCGCCGTCAAGCGCATCACGAGCGAGTTGGAGCGGCGCGACAACGACCGCGAACGCGACCGCGAGACGAGGGTGCGGGAGGCGGTCGCCGAACTGCCCGCCGAGTTCGCCAACGCCTCCGACGACCAGGTCATGGACCTGGTGCGGCGCTTCTCCGAAGCCGGAGACAACGTCGCCCTCGAACGGCTGCTCGCCGAGCTCGACAGCCGCGAGCAGAACCCGACGTGGTCGTGGCAGGCAGACGACACCGCCGAGGACCGCGGCAATCTCGGGGCTGATTCCACCGCGCTGCTCGACAGCAGGACGTTCCTCCGCAAGATCCGCGACTTGGACCCCGACGCCGACGACTTCTCGACGAAGCTCGGCGATCTCATCCAGCTCGCAATCGATGAAAACCCCAAGTACAAGGCTGCCGCCCTGACGGCGACGCCCACGCGGAGCGGAGGGGAGTTCGCCGGCGGGCCTGGCGCGCGTCCCACGGGCTCCGAGCCGACCATCGACGACTTTCGTAAGAGCCGCGCGGCGGCGAAGGAGAAGTCGTCCTAGCGGCTGTTGGCGGTTCCGCCAACGGCTCATCCACGCAGGGAGTAAGGCCCGATGCCGAACACTTTTCTGACCCCGTCGATCATCGCCCGTCAGGCGTTGGCGAACCTCTACGAAACCACGGTCATGAGCCAACTCGTGCACCGCGACTCTATGAGGAAGAGTTCGTCAACAGGATTGGCGACACGATCACGATCAGGAAGCCCGCGAAGTTCGACGCCCTCCCGTTCAACCGGACGACGGGCATCGTGATCCAGAACGCGACCGAGGGCAGCATCCCGATCACGCTCGACAAGTTCGTGGACGTGTCCTTCGCCGTGACGTCGGAGGAGCTCACGCTGGACATCATCGACTTCAACGCCCAACTCCTGGCACCCGCGGTCGAGGCCATCTCGCAGAAGATCGACCGCGACATCCTGACCCTGCGCAGCGACATCGTGCAGCGTACGGGCAAGGCCGGGACGACGGTGACCGGCGTGACCGGCACCAACGAATGGAACTGGGACAACCCGCGCGTGGTGATCGACGCGCGCAGGGTGCTCAACCAGCGGAACGTGCCGCCCACGGACCGGAATGTCGTGGTCGGGCCGGAGATCGAGGCGCAGTGGCTCGGCGACCCGCTTTTTCATCAGGCGGACACGAGAGGTGACACGGAAGGCTTGAGGGAAGCGAACCTGGGCCGCCGGATCTTTGGTCACGACGGTTACCAGACGCAGAACATCACCGGCCCGGCGACCACACCCACGACCGGCCAGCCGAACACAGAGATCGGCGTCGCGTTCCACCGGACCGCGTTCGCCCTGGTGACGAGGCCGCTGGTGCTGCCGCAAGGCGCGGCCAACGCTCACGTGGAGAGCTACAAGGGGTTCGCGTTGAGGGTGGTCATGGGCTATGACCAGGCCAAAAAGCAGGATGTGGTCAGCATCGACACCTTGTACGGGGTCAAGACGCTCGACCCGAACAGGGCGGTCCTGATCCACGGGGTCGTATGTAGGCACAGTCAACTATTCGCTTGGATGCAGCGGCGTTCTAAACCTGACCGACGCGGGAGAATCCCAGATCACAGTCAGGGAGTCTTTGAGATCCGGCTTGGATAAATGCATCGACAACACCACTCTCACGCTCACACGCGCGAACGGCGGCCTCGGTTATCGATTCGACGCGGAGGGTGCCTCCGGCACCGGGTATCTGGCGCACTCGTGACAGTACCCTCTGGGACGTAGTGCATGCCGACCTCAATTGAGGTCGGCGTTCTACAGCGCGAGTTCCTGTTCGACGAACCGGACGCGGTTGGGGTTGGCGACGATGCGCAGCAGCTCGACCGCCCGGCCGCGCTCGTCCGCGATGACCTGGTCTGCGGTCAGCACGTACGCCCCGGCCGCGAGCTTGAGCCGCTTCGCCTCGTCATCGGTCGAGAGCCGCGCCCCGACCGTCCGGCGGGCGACCGCCGCGGGGGCGTGGCCGGCCTGGGCCAGTGTGGCGTAGATGCCGCCCGGCACCTTGTGGTCGGTCGCGATCGGGGTGCCCTCGACCAGGTCGCGCGGATAGATCGCCTCATCCAGCCGGACGGGAGTGTCGCCGATGGTGGCGGTCCGGCCCCGGACCACGACCGCGGTGTGAGCGTCGATGCCGAGCAGCGCGGCCACCTCCTCGTCCGCGCCCTTGGACGTGATGCCGTTGGTGACCATGCGGCCCTCGACCCCGGCGATCTTGCAGCACTCGGACCAGGGGAGCGGGCCGTGCCCGTGCGGGTTGTACAGGATCAGGTCCACGACCGGCGGGGTTGGGTCCAGGACGAGCATGCCGTAGCGGGGGACGCGGCGGATCAGTCCCTCGGCGGTGAGGGTCTTGTAGACGTTGTCTAGGGTGGTCCGCGATCCGATGACGTATCGGACCATCAGCTCCTTGGCACTGGGCAGGTAGGTGCCGGGCGGGTAGGTCCCGTCGAGGATCTTGACGCGTAGGTCGTCGGCGATCTCGGGGTAGCGGACAGTTCGGGCAGGCATGCCTTTATGATACGTATCAAAAGCGGGTTGTCTACTGGGTTCCGCAACTTCACGCGGCTGGCGACTGCTCACACATCGGACACGCCGACGTCACCAACATGCCCCGCTCCCTGGTTCAAATCTCGGTGGCAGAGGTTTTACACCAGATGGTAGCGAACCTCTCCTGGTAACCGATCGCGTTCAGCAGGTGGCAGGGTGATGCCCTACTGTCACCCTCGGACAGGACAGCACCTTTCATTCCTGGCCGCCGTGTGCGGACGTCCGGGCGGTACCGGCGGACGGCCTCGGCACCGGGGCCGGCGACCGGGGAGAGGAGGTGCGCTCCCGTGACGGAGCCCTGTCCGTACGATCGGCATCGACGCAGCCGATGGATTCGTAACGGCCTCGCGGCCGTACGGTTCATCGGCTGGCTGGCCTGGCTGGTCTGGTCGGTGATCGATCGATCCGCCCACTAGGGCGGAGCGGGCCTCCTACCCGGTACGGGCGGTTATTCCTGCCGGTAGGAGGCCCGCAAGGGTTCAGATTATGACGCCGCAGGCCAAGCCCCCCAATGGGGTCCACTGCGAGCTTGCAATACATCCCCGCCGCCGGGTGCCCCTTTGTGACACCCGGTAGAACCCCTTCCCCCTCTGGGGTGGAAATGCCCACCGCTGAAGCCACGGATCCGCGCCTAGATCTCTGATCGCGTCAGCGTGCTCTGCGGTGAGTTGACCGCCACCACACTGCCGACATCGGGTTCCTCGATCTCCGTCATGATCACACCAGTTGCCCGGTCGTGTGACTGGAGGTGAGGTCGCGCAGCTCGTCGAGGTAGGCGCGCACCTCCGGCTGGTCGGCGTGCTGGCCTCCCACTGCCCGGACCAGTTCCCGCGACGACATGATCAGGTGCGGGACAGATCTGCGCTGGGCCTGGAGCGACCGGCGGCCGTAGCCCACTGCCTGCTCGACGTCGCCGCGCCGGGCAGCGATCACGCCGAGCGTCAGCCGCGCCTCCGAGATCCGCATCGGCGCCAGCTCCTCGCCGTCCGCGCTCGTGTGCGCCCGGATCACCTCGCCCGCGTACAGCTCGGCGCGCTCGTTCTCACCGAGGATGCGGTAGGCGTCCATGCTGTAGAAGTCGTACTTCAACGGGTCGATGTTGAAGTGGTTGTCCAGGTTGTCCGGCACCGGCAGACTTTCCAGGACCTTTCGGCCCTGATCGAGCGCAACCTCAACCTGCCGCCGATCGCCGACCCGCGCCCACGCCTTCGCCTTCTGCGCATACAGCTGCACCGCCACCCCGAGCCCGCCGGCGACGGCCAGGCCCCGGTCGGAAGCGGCGATCACGCTGCGGTAGTCGCCGCGGGTCAGCGCGAACCACGCGGCCATCTCGTGCGCCCACGCCTGGATACCGCCGTTGTCGGCCTCGAGACCCATCGACAGCGCGGCCTGCCGGGTCGCTTCGGCGGCCCGCTCGTCACCAGCGTCGGCTTCGACGCAGCCGACCAGGAGCGCGAGCCACCCGGCGAGGCTGAGCACGTCGCGGTGCTGCTTGAGGGTGAGCCGGTGGTCGAGCACAGTCGTCAGGCGGGCGAGCCACTGGCGGCCCTCGACGAGGAGCTGCCCGGCGGGCAGGTGCGGGTAGTCGGAGCAGAGCTGGTCCACGGTGATGTGGAGGCCGTCGATCGTGGCGTCATCGATGGTGGACGCACGCAACCGGGTGATGATCTCCAGCGTGTCCAGCTCGGCCGCGGCCTTGTCCCGCCCGTGGCCCCGTGGCGCGAGGGGGAACATGGCGGCTGTGACGTTGCCGAACGTCTGGGCGATCAGGGGCGCGTAGAAGTGATCGGGATGGGTCTCGCCGGACTCCCACCGCTGCCACGACCTCTTCAGCGACGTGAAGTCAGGCAGCGGCTCGGTCGTGTGGGCGGCCAGAGCGTGGACGGCATCGTCCTGGGTCCATCCTCGCGCGAGGCGTTCAGCGCGGATGCGCCGTGCCCATGCGGGGCGGTCGTCCATGTGGTGCCTCCTGTGGCGGGGAGTCCAGACGGTGTTGTACCCCAATGTGCTACATCCGTCGAGATCATGGAGGACGACAACTAGACGACATCGTGGTTGTCGTCTAGGCAGCGGGTCGTGTGCGGGTGGAATGTCATGGCATGGACCGCGCTCGTTCCCCCCAAGCGTTAGTCCTCCGGCGGCATTTAGCTGCCGGAGCGGTTGAGCGGCAGCCCGTCGTACTCCACCACCACGCGGGTCGGGTCGATCACCATGCGCAGCCACTCCACCCGGCGGCCTTCCTGGTCGCGGGTGAGCCGGTCCAGCGTCAGCACCGGGGCGCCGGGGGTCAGTGTCAGCTCGGCCGACTCCTCGGCGGTGGCCGGCCGCGCGGACAGCGACTCGTCCGCCGTCGTTGGGATGATCCCGGCCGCGCGCATCGCTCCGTACACGCCGCCGACGACCTTCTCCTCCCCGGCCAGCGGGGTGCCGTCCACGAGCTGGGCGGGGTAGTGGGCGGTGTGGATTTGGCAGGTGTTGTCGTTCAGGGTGGCGTGCCGGGATCGGCGGACCACGGTGTCGATGCCCTCGGCCAGGCCGAGCGCTTCGGCCACGTCGGCGTCCGCTGGCTCTCGGGCAACCTCGATGGTCACCATGGAACCGGTCACTCCGGCCTGCTGGCAGGCGGTCTCCCATGGCCCGAGCTGGCCGCCGGGTTCGAGGACGGCGTTGTAGCGGGACAGGGGCACTCGGACGGGTTTCCAGTTGAGGACAAAGACGCCTTGGCCGCGTACTCCGGTGACGAGGCGTTCCCCTCGGAGCTGTTTAAGGGCGGCGCTCATGGTGGCGCGGGCCACGTCGTACTCGGCGCACAGTTCGGTTTGGGTGGGCAGTGGCGTGCCCGGCGCCCATTCGCCGTTCTTGATGCGCCGACGCAGGTCGGCGGCGATCTTCCCGTATTGGGTGGTGGCCATGGTGGTGGTCTCCGGCTCATTCGGGCAATGCGTAGATCCACAAGTCTAGTCTTGCGATTCACTATTGACAGTAGGTGGGGTAGGGCTCATTCTGAAAATGTGGATCGCATGTCTAGATCACTTTCGGATGTGGCGTGCTCCAACATCACGATCAACGCCACCACCGGGCTACCGCTGGGCCACCTCGGCTGTCCCCACTGCCAGGTGACTTGGAAAGCGTTCGACTCGCCAGCGTGCTGGATGTGCGGACGCGACGGGCGATCCGCGAACAACCCCTAGCGAGACGGGGGCTCCCGGTGTCGTAACCACCAGGCCCAGCCTCCGCAGCATCACCGCACCAAATGCAAGACGGCCTCCGGTGTCGTAACCACCAGAGGCCGCCGTATCAGGCTCTCCTCGCGAAAGGTAACCGCCTGATGTCGTCCATCATTGCATCACGCCCTCATGGCGTGAACCACCAGGCCGTCCCTCGGTTGCGTCTGCCGCTGGACATGCGGCTCCGCTACGAGCGACACATCCGCCTCTCCCACCTCACCAACCCCGAGCGGCCTTGCGCTCCTGACCCCTCCCTCTGGGACGAGAGCGTCACTCAGGAGGACGCTCGCGCTCTCTGCCGAGGTTGCCCGATCCAGACGGACTGCGGGACCGTCGCCATCATCGACGAGGCGATCGTCCTGGCCGACAAGGGTGGCACCGACACCCGTATCCGCAACTCGGTGGTCAGCGGCACCCGCGGTGGCATGTCGGACCGTGCGCGCCGCCCGATCGTCGCCAAGCTGGCCGACCGGATCATCACCGGCCGCATGGAACGAGCCGAGCAGGCCCGCGCCGAAGCCGACCGCAAGCGCGCCACGGCCGAGGCGGCGAAAGCGGGGGCGGCGGCATGATCATGACCGCGCACCATGCCCTCTACGTCGCTCAGGACCACCACGACGCCCCGGACGGCGGGGCCTGCTACCTGATGGCATACCACGCGGATGCCACCCGCACGCATCACGAGCGGATGGTCACCATCGGCACCGACCCGGTCGTCACCTGGTCGGCCATCGCCGCCGACTCCTGCCCCAGCCTCGACGGCCCGGGGGTGTTCGACTGCCTCGGCTGCCACACCCACCGCCGTCCCGGCTTGCTGGCCGACGCGCACGCGCACGCCGAGTCACACACGGGGGGTGCGTGATGAACCTGCTCGACGTGATCCTTTCCGCGCTTGGCCTGCCCGTCACCCTGGCCATCCCGTTCATTGCGATCGCCGCGTCGTACCGGCGCGCGAGACCGTACAGGATCGTTGGCCACCACCTCGGGACTGGCATGATCGCCGTCCGGTTCCGTGACGAGCGCCACCGCACTCACCTGTGCAGGCCCGACCACCTCCCCGTCCTGATAGCTGACCACCTGGCTTCCCTGGAAGAGGGGAGGGCCGCTCGATGATCGCGAAAATCACCCTCGCCACCGTGGTCATCGCGGCCCTCCCCATGGCCGCCGCATCCCGCTGCGAACCCGGCTCCCAGGCGAGCGCCGGCGCGGCCGGGCCGGTCTGCGAGATCAGCAAGAAGGCCCGCCGCGACCTCGGCCTCACCGTCGAGCAGGCGGCCAACGCCGCCGCAGTGATCCGGGTTGCCGCCGACATGGGGCTGCCGGAGCGCGCGGCCGTGATCGGGATCGCCACCACGCTCCAGGAATCCGGCCTGGACCAGGACGCCGTAGGTGACGGCGGTCTGGCGGTCGGCGTCTTTCAGCAGCACCCGCACTGGGGCCGTAACCGCACCGACCCGCCGCCTCCGCGAAGCGGTTCTTCACGCGGCTGGTGAAGGTCAAGCGCTGGGACACTCGGCCGCTCACCGAGGCGGCTCAGGAAGTTCTACGTCAAGGGCTCGCTCGCGGACCAGTCCACGGCGTTCGGTGCGTGTTCGCGGTTTCGCCAACGAGCGGGTGCTGTTCTCCTCGGGGGGTTGGAAGGTGACCTGGCGTGGGTCGGCGGATTTGCGGCGGGCCACGTGGCGCTCCCGAGTGCTGTGTAGCGGTGGGCGGCTGTGTGTGATCTCTACCGTAGTCCTGCGTGTGTCTCGCGACAAAGCCGTGTCCGGTTATGTCCGATTCTGCGAGGCGCTGAGAGCGCAGCCGATCGGTCCGGTCCAGAGCGCGCCTTTCCCTGGGAGGGTTC
>NZ_VCJS01000215.1 GCF_005893125.1 Nonomuraea basaltis
GGGTGGCGAAGACGGCCGGGTGGGTGCGGACGCTGTCGGGGATGGTTTTGCCACCGACGAGTCCGGCGCGTACCAGGTGGTAAGCGTCGTGTTGGTAGGTGGTGGCGCAGGCGGGGCAGACGGTGTGGCGTCGGTTGCCGCAGGCTTTGTAGATGACGCCGTCCGGCAGGGTCATGGTGTGCCGGTTGGCGAGGATCTCACCGGTGCGAGCATCGACGGTGGCCAGGTTGCCGTGGAGGCGGATCGGCTGCGTGCATGCGGCGGCTGATTCGACGTGGCGGAGCCAGTCGGGGTAGTCGGGGCGTGCGGCGCGTTCCAGGGCGGTGCGGACGTGCTGGCGGGGTTCGTACGCGAAGGGGGTGGATAGTTGGAGTTCGGTGTTCGCCCCCACGCCCGGGGCCGGGGAAACGGTCCCGGGGGTGAGAGCCAGCGCCGAAGCGGTGTCGAGCTGGGTGGGCATGGGTTAGTGGTGTCCTTCCAGGGCGGGAGTGGGTAGCTGGAGAACCGGCAGGGCCGGGGGTCGCTCCTGGAGGGTGCGGTGGTCGGTGTGCGCATGGTCCTGGCGCTCGTAGCCGAGGGGCGTTACCGCAGGTTGAGGCGTGCTTTCCGGGTCAGGTTCAGGCGCTGTGGCCGCTTGAGATGTCGCAGGCTCTGTGGTGGGGGTGCGTGAAAGCACCAGCTTGGTGAGAGCGAGGAAAGCCAAGGCGGGGACGGCGGCGATCAGCCATCCGGTGGGGTGGGGCTTGGCGACGGCGATCTGTGCCGCAATGGACAGGATGGCTGAGGCGATGAGGACGGCCATCGGGTAGGCGATGGATTGTCCGTTGCGCTTGCGGCGGCGGACTTCCAGGCCGGAGGCGGTGGGGGTGAGTTCGGAGATGACGGCGTTGGCCCAGCCGAACCATTCACCGGTTCCCTCGAGGCTGTTGGCCATGGTCCAGTCGTGGACGTGAGTGAAAGAGGCTGCTCCGGCCATGAGGCCGACCAGGAGCAGGATGAGGAGCTGGACGCGGGATTCGAGCTGTTCGCCGCGTTGAGCGTGGTTCAACTGCATGTGAACCTCCACTGGTCGTGGCAGTCGTTGCATTCGCCCAGAGAGCGGGCGATGTAGTAGGGCTTCTCGGTGCGGCAGGTGGAGCAGATCCGCCGGGCGCGCAGTGCCTTGTCGATGGCGGCGAGCTGTGCCGGGGTGGCGGTGCGCTTGGGTTTGGCGAGGTCTTCGCGGTAGAGGTAGGCGACGCGTCGGCCGCGACGCCAGATGATCTGTGCGGCGATGTCTTGCCCGCCGGGGCGAAGCTGCTTGGCACGTAGCTGGCGGACGGTGAGCAGGCCGGGTGGGGCCCATCGGTAGGGGTAGGTGGGCAGGCCACCGTGGCGAGTTCCATCGGGGTCGTAGTTGTCCAGGTAGACGCCCTTGGTCTGGGTGACGTAATCGAGCTGACGGATGCGTGCACCAGTCATCAGTTCTCACCACCCCAGCGCTGTTGAGCAGCTTGGCGGGTGATGCCGAGAGGGCGGGCGATGTCGGCCCAGGAGTAGCCGTGCTCGGCGCGGAGCTGGGTGACGGCTTGAGCGATGGCGTGGTCGAGTTCGGCGACGACGCCGGTGAGGTCGGCGAGGGCTTCGATGTCGCCTTCGGCGATGCGCTTGATGTAGGCGCGGATGATTCGCCTGAGGAAGGCGGCGTAGTCGGGGTTTTCGATGGAGCGGCTCATGAGGCGCTCCGCTTGGTGCGACGAGCGCGCAAGGCTTTGCCCAGGGCGTCGAGCTGCTTGTCGGTGGGCTTGCGCTTGGGCAGCGCGCGGGTGATGTCGTAGAGGTAGGCGACGCGGCCGCCTTTGCGCCACAGGATCTTGGCGACGGGGGCTTGTCCGCCGGGGCGCAGGCCAAGGGCGGCGAGTTGGCGTCGGGTCTTCAGGTGCTTGGGGGCCCACTTCCAGGGGTAGGTGGGCAGGCCGTACTGACTGCCGGTGGGGTCGTAGAAGACGACACGGGTACCGGGGGTGGCGTTGAGCCGTTCGAGCTGCGGTATCCGGGCAGCCGACGCGGAGATAGAGTGCATGACGAGTCGCTCCTTTGCTTGATTGCGGGAGTGAGCTGAGCGGCGGGGGCCGGAGATCTTGGCGGATTGGTCCGGCCCTCGCTTGCGTGTTTCAGTCAGTGCCGTCAGGCAGGGTGATGGGGTCGCCGCAGCAGACGCAGTGCCAGCCGTCGGCGGCCAGGTAGGTGGAGCGGCACTCTCCGTCGCACAGGACGAATTCGGCGGTGCCGTTGCTGTCGGTGCCGAGAGTGAGTTGCGGGGAGCCGCAGTTCGGGCAGGCCAAGATCCACGAGATCAGGCACATGGCGAGCACCTCGGCGCAGGCGGGGCAGTAGCAGCGCGAGTTTTCGCGTCTGCCGATGAGCCAGCCGGACTGTGTCGCGTTGAGGATGGGGATCATGTTGGAGCAGCGATTGTCACACTGGACCATCCAGTTGCGGAGATCGGGGCTGCCGTTGGCGTGGTAGGCCTTGTGGATCACAGCGGCCTCCAGTGGGGGTCGTCGTAAGCGGAGGCCGGCACGGTCATCGCGGTCAGTTCTTCGCCGTTGTCGATGTCGTTCTTGAGCCAGAACATCGGCAGGAACCAGGTGCAGGGGCGGCTGAGTTCGTCGTACCAGCGGGTGTGGTCGATGATTTCCGGGCTTTCCAGCCAGGTGATCGCGGCAGTGGAGTCAGCAGTCATTGATGTACACCTCCCGGCACCAGGTGCATTCCAAGGCGCGTTCGCGGCCTCGGTCGGTGGTGATAGTGATCTCGATGAAGGTGTCATTGCTGCACTCGACGCAGCACAGGGCGAGCACCTCCAGGTCGTGGGGTGCCTGGTCGGGCCAGGGCACCTCACTCAGGGCCGAGACCGTGTCGTGGTCGTGGGGCATGGTGGTTCTCCGTTCAAGCGGCGAGTTGTATGGGGTGCGGATCGCCGTTGCGGCGAATCCAGGTGACGTAGTCGACGAGCTGATGGATCTGCGCGTCAGTCAGATAGGCGGCTTTAACCAGGTGAGGAATGCCGCCTTCGGCGATGAGGTAAAAGACGCCGGGCGTTTCCGGGCTGATGGCTTGGGCGTTGAATCCGGCCGAAGCCCAGCCGTGGCCGAGGATGATGTCGGAGCTGTTGGGAGTAGTGCAGCGGAAGGCTGCCCGGTAGCCGAACAGGTCACGTAGCGAGGTGGGGATGATGTCCACGCTGGGGCGCTGGGTGGCGGCGATGACCGGCATAGCGCAGGCGCGACCTCGCGCGACCAGGTCGCGGACCAGAGCGATGAACTCTTTCTGCTGCTCAGGTGTGCCGATGGTGGCGGTGTAGTAGGCGAGTTCGTCGATAAAGATGCCGATGACTTTGATGAGGTCGCTCGGCAGGAACTTGCGGCGACCATGCGCCAGCAGCCAGGAGTAGCGTCGGTCCATCACCTTTTGCAGGCGCCGCAGGACGCGAAGGCCCTTGTCGATGTCGGGGCCGACGAAGACGCCGCCGGTTGCTTCGGCGGCTTCCATCCACATCCCCAGTTCGACCCATTTGGGGTCGAGCAGGACCGGGGTGAAGTCGTGGCACAGAAAGGCGTGCCCGACGAGGTTTTGGATCAGTACGGATTTGCCGCCGCCGGGTTCTCCGGCGTCCAGCAGGTTGTGGTAGACCAGGTCGAGGTAGACCGGGTTGCCGAATTCGTCGATCCCGATGAACACCGGGTCGAACATGGACATGGACGGCGCTACCGGGATCGTGTCCGGGAGTTCAGGAAGAGCCGCGTGCATGGCAGCGTCACCTCTTACGTGTCTGAAGGCGCGATGTGAGGTGCTACCGGGAGGGGCAAAACAGGGGTTTCTCCCGGTAGCGGACGACGCGTCAGATCCAGTCGAGGTCGGGGTTGTCCGTGGCCGTCTTGGCAGGGATGCCGGTGACGGCCGGGGGTCGGCCGTTCTTCTTGGCCGGACGCTCGGTGGGGTCGGTGTCGTCGGTTTCCGGCACGTCAGCGAGATCGAGCTGAGCCGGAACGGTGGGGACCGGCCGGGTGATGGCCGGAACGTCGGTCGGCAGGTCCTCGGTGAGGGGGGAGCCGACCAGGCCGCCGAGGACATCGCGGCGTTTGATGTCCAAGTAGATGGCGGCGGAGTTGGAGGTGCGGGCCTTGGTCACGGTGACCGAGGCGGCCCAGCAGGCGACAGCGATTCTGTCGAGCTGAGTTTCGACTTGGTCTAGGGACAGGCCGGGACGCAGCCAGACCCAGACGCGTTCCCCGACCGGGATGGGCTTGGCCAGGCCGATGAAGGGCAGGTGGCCGTGCCGGTCGGCGGGCAGAAAGGAGTTGAAGCAGGTGCGCAGGCGGTGCCGGACGATGAGGCACCACAGCAGCGCCAGCGTGTAGCGGCGCACGGCCGGGACGAGGCCGATAGAGGCGATGGTGCTGGCGTAGATGACGCCTGTGATGATCGGGTTGATCTGGTCTTGGAGGTACACCCAGCCGCCGATCAGCAGCATGGCGAGGGTGATTTCCGGCAGCCACCACCAGATGGCGCGCAGGACGGGCCAGATGGCGATGATGCAGGCGGTGAGGCCGCCGATGATGGTGCCGGCTATCAGGCCGAGGGGCACGGCGGCGAGCGGGTGCAGGTGTTGGGTGGCGATGACGGCGGTGAAGGGGCCGACGATGGCCATCACGACGTAGAAGGTGATCTTTGCGGTACGCAGGTAGCTGTACTGCACGTTCTGTTGGATCACCGTGACGGAGTTACCGCGACGGCCGATGCCGCCTCTGTTGTTGTGGTGCGTCCCGAAGGTACGCTTGGACATGACTCTCCTCCTCATGGTGAGGGCGAAGGGTGCGGCGGGGCCGGATCTGGGCAGATTGGCGGCCCCGCACGCTGTTCCCACGACTTCAGTCGTGGCTTTTCGTTGAGCTACTTGCGGATCGTGGTCTTCAGGCCGCAGCCGCCAGCCTTAGGCGCGTGCTTGACCTTGACCGGCGCGTCTGCCTTCAGCAGACTCTTGGCGACCTTTCCGGGCTTGCCGCATCCGTCGCAGATGATTTCGGCGATCTCGCTTGCCTTCATGAGTAGGCTCCTGTTCCTGTTTTTGAGCGGAGGAATGGGACTAACGTGTGCTTGTTGGTTCGACCTCAGTTCGGAACGTTGTTCCTTGGCGTAGGTCGGGGAATGCGGTCTACTTGCTGGCCGAAGCACCAGCGAGCTTGATGTCAGTCGCGCGGAAGGCCACGCCGTTGCGACCGTTGGTCGCCCAAGGCAGTGCCTCTAGCTTGAACAGGGCGACCTGAGAACCAACGCTCACCGTGGGCCTTTCACCGGCCGTAGTGACGTTGATCATCTCGCCGCCCGTCTCGTCCAGCGCCATGACCTGCGTGACCCACATCGGTCGGCCGGTCTCCCGCTCGGACTTCTGACGCCCGTTCTGGTCGGACTTCTCGACCGCTTCCTTCGTCACCATGAACGACTTGCCGGTGACGTCGATGAAGAGCTTCACAGAGCTCACCTCCGGATCGAGGGCCGCACCCCTGTGGTGCGAATTCCCTTGTGACTCCATGAAAGCTTCGGGAGTTAGGAATTTAGAGGTCTCGGCTGTAGTCCCCCTCTCCTGCGAGGTAGTCTCGTTTGTAGTCCCGTCCACTCCAAATGGAGGAGGCCTGGTGAAGCGCACAGGTTTCGGTGAACCCTTGCAGCGCTACCGCCGAGAGCATGGGCTAACTCAACAGGAGGTCGCTGACAGCCTCGCGGAGCTCGCGTGGAAACACAAGAAAGCCCGCGTTGGCGTAGATCGACAGATGGTCTCTAAGTGGGAGCGGGAGCTAAAGGTCCCAGACGCCGAATACAGAGAGTTGTTCTGTCTTCTCTACGGAGCAACGGAGAGACAGCTTGGATTTCGCCAGCCCAGCAGTGCTCTAGAGATCATTTCCTCTGGCGTACTGCTTCGCCCTGAACTCGAGTCACCACTCGACATCGCAGAGCGCATCCAAGCATTCACGTATACGCAGACGAACAACGAGGCGTTGGATCACGTAGACCAACTGATCAACCTGTTCGTCAAGGAGTACGAGACGACTGGACCGGCCATCCTGGCACCAAGGGTGCTACGTCAACGCCAGCTAGTGACAAAGCTTCTTGATGGCCGGACACTTCCCCGTCAACGAGACCGCCTGTTCAGCCAAGCAGCCAAGCTATCCGGAATGCTCGGTTATATGGCCGTCAACATGGGCAAATTTGGACTTGCTGATGCCTACTGCGCGGAAGCATTTCAGCTCGGCGCCCTCATCGGAGATCAAGACATCCAGGCATGGGCGCGAGGTACTGAAAGCTTCTGCGCTTATTACATGGGCGACTACCGGAAAGCAGCAGACATCGCCATCGACGGCCAGCGGTATGCGCGTGGAGGTCCACACGCGGTTAGATTGGCAAGCAATGGCGAAGCTCGTGCACTTGGAAAACTTGGCGACGATCGTGGAGTGAACGATGCCGTCAGGCGAGCTTATGAGCTGTCAGCAAAGTACGACACTCCCGCTGGAGTCTCCCCCTGTATTTCCTTTGGGATGTACAGCCAAGCTCGTACCGCTTCGAACGCCGTAACGGCTTATGTGTCACTTCGTCAGCCTGATCGAGTCCAGGAGTACGCTGACGATGTGATGCCTGTCTTCGAAGCTTCCGAGTCATGTTGGAGCCAATCATTGCTACGTCTCGACATCGCCGCCGCCCTGCTCGCGGCCAACCAGCCGGAACCAGAGCAAGCAGCACGTCTCACTGTCGAGGCTCTGACCATCTCAGCGGAACGACCCATCACATCCGTTCTCACTCGCAGCCGTGAGCTTCTCGTCGCCGCGAACCAGTGGGCCTCCCTGCCCGAGATTCGCGAAGTGGCCGAGACGCTACGAGCGGCGGAACGACGATGACCGAAACGCGCGAACTCTCCCCTAGGGACGAAGACTGGCAGCGGTTCAGCTCTCTCACAACCATGAGGAACCACTGGGACAACCCACGCTGGACGCCTGGTCGTGAGGCCTACTACTGGTATCTGTGCCTGGACTCTCCAGAGCTTCGCGAAGTTGCTGGATACTGCCAGGAGCGGTTGCCGCATCGTTTCCTTGACCCCGTGCCCTTGGACTCACTGCACTTGACCTTGCCCAGAGTCGGATGGGCAGACGAGATCTCCAATGACGAGCTCGACACTGTGATCAACATTGCGCGGTCATCATGTGCAAGACTCCGGCCCTTCACCATGACCATCGGCCCGGTCTCGGGGTCGCCCGGAGCTGTCCGGTTCAGCATTGATCCCTGGGAGCCCGTGGTTAGTCTTCGAGGACATCTACTCCAAACCGTCGAGTCCGTCCACGGACCTCAATATGACCAAGAGTTCCGACCGCATGTCGGGATTGCCTACTGCAACGAGCAAGTGGCAGCCGAACCATTGATCGAAGCCGTTGCCCCTTTGCGAGGACTGCCCTCGGTCAGAGTCGCGATCTCCAAGGTGGATCTCGTTCGGCTACGACGCGAAGGCCGCACCTACCGCTGGTCGGTTGTGCAGTCAGTGGGCCTTAGAAAAAGCCCATGAGCCCCGTGTGCAAACTTTCTTCTCATACTTAAAGCGGCCCTGACCGGGCCGCACGCGCCGCCGACTCGGCGCGGGCCGGGCACTCCCGCTTGGGCTCCCGTACCCGACCCGCTACAACGCCGGTCGGCTGGCGCGGACGAAGGACAGGGCCGCAGGGGAAGCGCATCACTCGGGTCACAGGGCCGAGGTCATCAGCGCGAGTGCAGCCGCCCACGAGGCCGTCCTTACTGCAGGCGGGGAACTGCCGCAGCGGGTCGGCCGCCGTACCGCAGATTCAGGGTGATCGGCTCCCGGCGCGGGATTATTTCGCGGCGGGCCGGAACCCGTCAAGGGCGGCCTATGGCCGTCGCTGCGCGATCGAGCAAGCTCGACCCTTGACAGAACCCGCCCGGCAGTCGCGAGCTTGGGCGCCTGTCGGGAGCGGGGGGTGCGGGCGATCACATCGGCAGGCGGTTACGGTGGCGGACTTGTTCACTGATCCAGTCGAGCGTCAACGCCTCCTGGGCGACTCTGCCGGTAAGTGGTCGGCGCGGTGAGGAAGGGATACGGCTGGAGGTGTCCATCGCAGAGTGGAACATGCTCGCGCTCAACTGCCCAATCGGAGCGCACAATGACAGCATCACCGGCGGCGTCAAAGGAGACGACCATGACCGAAACCACACATTCGGGCAGCACGCGGGTCGAGCGCATGAAGCGGGTCCAGGAGGCGATCGACAAAACCGGAATGGCCTCGGCCCTGCTCTGGAACCCCTGGAAGGGGCTGATGGAGAACGCGGACGACCTGGACGAGATCAAGACTCCGGCGGGCGGCGGCCAGGTCCCGGAGATCATTCCCATCGGCAAGACGTACCAGGATTACGCACACTCCGCGGTCAGCAGGACCAAGGTCACCGTCGCAGCCAAGGTCGACGTGCTCACCCCGCAGAACTTCGACCAGGTGGTGATCAAGCTCAAGGACCGTTACGTCGAGGTGGGCCGCACCAACTTCGCCGACCTCAAGAGCGCCAACTGCACGTTGTTCGCGTGCTGCGTGATCGGGATGCTGGCGACCACACCCCAGTTACTCGGGCCGGGCGTCAGGGTCGAGCTGTTCAGCCTGGTGGAGTCCACGGGCGGGGCCGGCCACGCTTACGTCGTCGTCGGGCGCGCCGACTGTGAGGTGAAGGACGTCGACGCTTACGGCGCCGACTGCTTCTTCATCGACGTCTGGTACGCGCGCCACCGCTGCACCACGCCGGGCACGTTCTCGGTGAAACCCGCCACGCCGGACGGTGCGGGCCAGTTCTGGGACGAGTTCTTCCTCAGGGAGTGCATCAAGAACGAGACCGCCAAGGCGAAAGGCGTCAAGATCACCTTCGTCCCCAAGCTGAGTTTCACCTCCGACGACCTGCCCACCTTCGGCCTGGGCAAGTACTGAGGGCGCCCAGGCGTCCCCGCACCGGGTATGCCGCCCGGTTGATCAGCCACGGCGCCGACCAGGTGACCAGGTCCCATGACTCCCACGCCACTGTTCATGATCACACCTCGCGGTGAGTGACAAACTGAGTGACATCAGAGATGCCTCCCCTCGCTCGATCATGCACAACAGTGCACATGAGACCTCGCCTGAACAGGAAAAACACCAGATCTCTTGATCGCTGATAGTGATTTGGGAGCAAGAAGTCGCAGGTTCAAATCCTGTCGCCCCGACCAGTTCGAAGGCCCCTTCCCATTCGGAAGGGGCCTTCTGCTTTGGCTGAGCCCCTTTGGCTTGCTCGATGGCCGGTGCTTCACCGACACCGCCGGCGTCTGACCGGCTGGGCTGGCGCTCGCGACCGCCGCCGGGCAGGGCGGTCTGCCGCAGGCCTGTGCCGAGCTGGTCCACCTGCGGGCCAGCCAGACGAGGCCGCCCAGCACTTCGAGTCGGGGCTGGACGCAAACAGCAGTAGACCAAAGCCGTCAGCCGAGAGCGTCGAGCAACTCGCGCTCGCGCTGGGCGCTGAGGCCGGCACGTCTTGCCCGGTCCAGACCCTCCTCGCGTTCCCAGAGCAGCGTGTCGGCCAGCAGCTCCGCCCGGGGCCGATGAAGGAGCCCCGCGGCGCGCGCCGCAGACCCGTTCCGGGCCGACCACCCTTCCCAGCCCGGCTCGACCAGCCACATCGGCAGCGACTCGGCCCCCATGTACTCGGCCACGCCGTTCGCGAGCAGCCATGCCGAGTCGGCGGTGACCACCGGACCGGTGTGCCCGCCAAGAGCGCGGGACAGCTCGACCCACTCTCCGAACGAAACGACCGGACCGACAGCGTCGTATGTGCCGATGCCCCCCATCTCCGCGGCGTCGAGCAGCCAGGCGGTGAGGTCCCGCACATCGACTGCCTGCGTTGGCCTGGCCGGTGCATCGGGAACCAGCATCGGCCCTTGCGGATCGCGCGCGGCACGGGCCACCCAGTAGCCGGAGCGTCCGCTGCGATCGCCGGGGCCGCCGATGAGACCGGCGCGTGCGATGAGGAGGCGGTCGCCCACGACGGCGGTCGACGCCTGCTCGCAGGCGACCTTCGCCTCGCCGTACAACCCCCGGTCGACCTCACTTCGGCCGGTCGGAGCAAGGAGGGCCGCGGACTCGTCCGCGTCCGGCGTGGCATGGGAGGCGTAGGCGCTGACGGAGGAGACGTAGGTCCAGTGCCTGGTCCTGCCGCCCAGTGCGTCGAGCGCCTCACGTACGAAGCCCGGCTGCCATGACACCTCGATGACCGCATCCCATTCGCGGCCGAGCAGTGGTTCGTACGCCGAAGGATCGCGCCGGTCGGCGGCCACCAGCGCCGCTCCGTCCGCGACTTCTCCGCTTTCGCCGCGAGCCAGGCACGTCACCCGATGACCGCGCTCAATCGCCTGCCGTGACAGCTCCCGGCCCACCCATGCTGTTCCGCCCAGAACCAAGATCTCCATTCCGACACCCAAGCACCGCCAACACCGAGCGACCAAGCGGGTTCACTGACAGCCGACCTATGTCGTCAACTGATCGCCTGGCGTGTGGCTTCACCTTTCTGCGCCGCCTCCGGATCTCACGCTGAGCCGGTCAGCGCGGAAGGAGAGCGGCGGGTTCGAAATGGCGAGCGGTCGAGCCTCCAGAGGAGTTGACCCGCTGGTATGGGACACGCCGGCCGGCGGCGGGCATGGTCTTACTAGATGCGGTCCATCGCCGCGATCCCGTACGCGGGTGGGCATGTCGGAATCATGCGGCTCTTCGAGGACGATCCGATCTCCCGCCCCCTCACCTATCCCGGCCGGATCCCCGCAACGTCCGGCGTCCTGTTCGATGACACGTACATACCGCTCCGCCCGGTCGACAACAGCCCGCCGGACGAGTGGCGGGCCGCGGGCGGGACGCTGAAAGCTCTGCTGGCCCGCGGTGGGTTCCCGCCGCTGGAGGAGCGCCACGTGGTCGTCGCCGTGGGCTCCAACGCCGCCCCCAGCCAGTTGCTCAGGAAGTTCCTCGACCACGAGGTACGCCCGGTCGTCCCCATGACGCTGGCCGACGTGCGAGACGTCGCGCCCGGCGTGTCCGCCCACGTGAGCAGGTGGGGGTACGTACCGGCCGCGCCGATCGAGACTCCCGGCGAGACCTCCAGGCTGTTCGCGCTCTGGCTCGACGAGCAGCAACTCGCCGCGCTGGACCTCACCGAGCCCAACTACCACCGCCGCCCGCTCCGCCACCCGATCACCCTGGAGTCGGGCGTACGCCGTCCACCCGCCTTCGCCTACATGGGAAGGCACGGCTGCCTGGCGGGCCGCGATGGCCGCCCCAGACGCCTCACCCCCCAGAGAGCGCTGATCCAGGACCTCCTGGACGGATCCGCTGAATTACGTCGTCTCTGCGGTGACACGCCCGACGATTTCGCCGGCAACGTCCAGGACGACGTGGTGCGCGAGGCGGTCTACCGGCTCCTCCAGAACGGGCATCGCGCCAGGGGGCAAGGGTAAGGTCAGGGCTCGTGAATGACAGCCGCACCCCACCACCCCTGACCGGCGACGAGCTGACCGTGCTCAACAACTGGCTCGAATGGCACCGCGCCACCCTCGCCGTCAAATGCGCCGGCCTGTCGGACGAGCAGCTGCGCCTGCGCTCCGCCCCGCCCTCGACCATGTCCCTGCTCGGCCTGGTCAGGCACCTGGCGCACGTCGAACGCTCCTGGTTCCGCAGGGTCCTGAACGGTGAGGACGTCCCCAAGCTCTGGGACAAGGAGCGCGACAACGACGCCGACTTCAAGGAGGTCGACGGCGCCTCGGTCGAGGAGGCCTTCGCGACCTGGCGAGACGAGATCGAGCGCGCCCGCGCCATCTCGGCCGCCAAGCCCCTGGACGCCGTCGGCGACCGCAACGGCCAGGACTGCACGCACCGCTGGATCCTCGTCCACATGATCGAGGAGTACGCCCGTCACAACGGGCACGCCGATCTACTGCGTGAGCGTATCGATGGAGTCACCGGCGAATAACGGGCCCGCGCGGGCTTCAAACGCCCGGAGTCGGCTCTGCCGGCGGATGATCTCCTGGCGGAAGACGATCTGGCGATCTCGTCGATCGTCACTCCCGTCACACATGAAGAGCATGGTGACGCTTTGTGACCACGAAGGGGCCCACAGGGCGCTCCGTGGCGGCGGCTCGCCACTGAAGGGGTCAGAGGCCGTGTTCCTGGAGGGTCCTCAGCCGAAGTGCGGCGGGTGGCGGCCCACTTGGCGGAGCCGTACAGGATGGAGAGAAGAAACCTCAGCCACAGAGGCCGGAGAGGGCGGGGTCAGGGCTCTGTGCGAAAGAGCGCCCACACGGCCTTGCCGCCGCGGGCGAGCGGGTCCCAGCCCCAGCACTGGCTGTAGGTTTCGACGATGTAAAGGCCGCGCCCGTTCTCGGAGATGAAATCGGGCTCCTTGGGCTGCGGCACCTCGTCGCTCGGGTCGGCCACCGCCAGCAGCACGTGCGGCGCGACCCGCATCAGCAGCAGCTCGATCTCCCGCCGCCCGGGCGCGTACATCGCGTACCTGACCGCGTTCGTCACCAGTTCCGACACCACGAGCGCGGCATCGTCGCTCAGGTCGTGCAGCCCCCAGCGCCGCAGCGTCGTGCGGGTGACGTCCCTGGCGGTCTTCACCGAGTCGGCCTGGAAGGGCAACGGGCACGCGGTCGTGTACGGCTTACCACCGCCCATGAGCAGGTGGTCGAAGCCCACTTCCCGGGTGATCTGCAGGCAATCGGCAGTGGCCAGAGGGTCCTCCACCATCGCCGCCGATACCTCCCCGTTCAGCCTTGGTTAGTGCATGTTTGGCCCAATATGCACTAAGCCATCATGGGTCACGATCGCCGCTGCTGCAAGACCCAAATGCACGTGCAGGTGCAGTGTGCAATAGCAAGCGGCGTTTTGGGGCATAAACCTGCGAATCGGACACGGGGTTGAGACCTTGTCATACCCGGCAATGTGGTGTCACTGTGTGTGCGGACCTTGATAGGAGGCAAAGTGACGCAGAACCAGCCGGGTTCCGGACCGACGGCGCTGCGCATCCTCCTGGGCTCCCAACTGCGCAAGCTCAGGGAAGCGAAGAACGTCACTCGTGAGGAGGCGGGCCACCTCATCCGTGGCTCCGAATCCAAGATCAGCCGCATGGAGCTGGGCCGAGTGGGGTTCAAAGAACGCGACGTGGCGGACCTGCTGACCCTGTACGGGGTCGTGGATCATCAGGCCCGCTCCGCCGTGCTCGACCTGGTCGCCACCGCCAACGAGCCGGGCTGGTGGCACCGGTTCAACGATGTCCTGCCCACGTGGTTCCAGGCGTACGTCGGCCTCGAAGAGGCCGCCGCCAGGATCAGGACCTACGAGGTCCAGTTCGTGCCGGGACTGTTGCAGACCAAGGAGTACGCCAGGGCTGTGGTGACCGCCGGTGCGGCGGGCATCGGGGCCGAGGAGATCGCCAGGCGGGTCGATCTCCGGCTGGAGCGCCAGCGGATGTTGGACAAGCCCGACGGGCCGGTCTTCTGGGCGGTGATCGACGAGGCCGCACTGCGGCGGCCCATCGGTGGAGCCGAGGTGATGAGGGCCCAGCTGGAGCACCTCATCGAACTGATGCGCCAGCCGAACATCACGATCCAGATCATGCCGTTCAGCTTCGGAGGGCACAGCGCGGAGGGCGGGGCGTTCAGCATCCTGCGTTTTCCCGACAATGACCTGCCCGACGTCGTGTACGTCGAGCAGCTCGCCAGCGCTCTCTACCTGGACAAGCGTGAGGACGTGGACCGTTACACCGAGGTGATGGAGCGGCTGTGCGCCGTGAGCACCACCCCGGATGAGACGATTGAGCTACTGCGGAGGATCGCCGACGAGTTCTGACGGTGGCGGCGTCGTTGTTGGGTGCACGTCTGCCCTAGACTGGCCATGGCGTTGGATCCCGCCGTGGCGGAGCATGCCCAATGCCGCTCATGTGGGCGCCGGCGCGTGAGCCGAACCGATGGACGCGCCCGCGATCACTCGTAGCTTGATCAAGGAGACCATTCCGTGAAGACCGCTGTCGAGGAGCTCAGCCCGACCCGGGTCAAGCTCACTGTCGAGGTGCCGTTCGACGAGCTGCGCCCGAGCATGGATGCGGCGTACAAGAAGGTCGCGCAGCAGGTGCGCGTCCCCGGGTTCCGGCCTGGCAAGGTTCCGGCCCGCATCATCGAGCAGCGCTTCGGCCGGGCGGTAGTGCTGGAGGAGACCCTCAACGACGCGGTGCCCAAGCTGTACGGCCAGGCCGTCGACGAGGTCGACGTTTTCCCGGTCAGCCAGCCCGACATCGAGGTCACGAAGATCGACGACGGCGAGCAGATCGAGTTCACCGCCGAGGTCGACATCCGGCCCAAGTTCGACGTCCCCGGCTACGCGGGCACTGAGATCACGGTCGACTCCGCCGAGGTCTCCGACGAGGACGTGGACGCGCAGCTCGACTCGCTGCGCCAGCGCTTCGCCACGCTGACCGGCGTCGAGCGGCCGGCCGCCACCGGCGACTTCGTCGTCATGGACCTGCGCGCCGAGATCGACGGCGAGAACATCGAGGAGCAGCAGGCCAACGAGGTCTCCTACGAGGTCGGCGCCGGCTCCGTGCTGCAGGGCCTCGACGCTGCGCTCGAGGGCATGTCCGCGGGCGAGGAGAAGACCTTCAAGACCGAGCTGGTCGGCGGCGAGAACGCCGGCGACGAGGCCGACGTGATCATCAGCGTCAAGTCGGTCAAGGAGAAGGTCCTGCCCGAGCTCGACGACGAGTTCGCCCAGCTCGCCAGCGAGTTCGACACGCTCGACGAGCTCAAGGCCAGCATCCGCGAGCAGGCCCGCCGCAACAAGCTCATCGACCAGGTCGTGCAGGCCCGCGAGAAGGCGCTCGACGCGCTGCTCGACAAGATCGACATCCCGCTGCCCGAGAGCGCGCTCAAGGCCGAGATCGACGCCCGCAAGCACAACCTCAACCACCAGGTGGCCGAGAGCGGCCTGAGCCGCGACGCCTACTTCCGCCTCTACCAGACGACGGAGGAGGAGCGCCTCGCCGAGTTCGAGACGAACTCCGCCCGTGCACTCAAGGTCGGCTTCGTGCTCGACAAGATCGTCAAGGCCGAGGAGCTCGGCGTCTCCGAGCAGGAGCTGACCAACTTCGTGGTGCGCCGTGCCATGGAGATGGGCGTCCAGCCGAACGAGCTGGCCAAGCACCTGGCCGACAACGACCAGCTCACGCTGGCCATGGTCGAGATCGTCCGCGACAAGGCCAAGTCCGTGCTCGGCGACGCCGCCAAGATCGTTGACACCGACGGCAACGAGGTCGACCTCAAGGCGATCTACACCGAGATCAACGGCGAAGAGGTCGTCGAGGACGAGGCCCCGTCCGAGGACAAGGCCGAGGCGTAACCCACTTCCGCCAAGCGACACTTCTCGCGCCAAGCGGCGCGAAGCCCCCGGACCGGAGCGGTCCGGGGGCTTCCGCGTTTTCGCGGCCCCGGCTTGCCGGGAGAGCCCTTTTTGGGCTCCGGCTTCCGGGCTTTCGGCGGAGCATCCGGGGCGCTCAGATGGCTCACGACGCGTGCAGAAGGCGCGAGGCCGCCCGACCGCCGGACGGCGCCCACCCCACGCGGATCCGCCCTCTCAGAGCGCTCCAGGGGACGTCACCACCGCCCCGCCCGGCCCGGGCGACCGGCGCAGGTCCCGAACCTGCGCCGTCAGCGAACAGCACGGGGGACCGGGCATGACCTGTAGTCGGCGCGCGTTAAGGTCACAAGCAAAGCCAATCGATTACGACGCATCGGAAGGTGACGCTGTGACCAGCCCGCCGACCTTCTATCAGCCTGAGTCGCGAGGCCGTGAGAACGGCTCGTCCTTCCGGCTTGAGGACCAGCTTTACCAGCGCCTGCTCCGGGAGCGGATCATCGTGCTCGGACAGGAGGTCAACGACGAGATCGCCAACCGCATCTGCGCCGAGCTGCTGCTGCTCGCGGCCGACGACCCGGAGCGCGACATCACGCTCTACATCAACTCACCGGGGGGCTCGGTGAGTGCCGGCATGGCGATTTACGACATGATGGAATATGTGCCGAACGACGTGTCCACGGTGGTGATGGGCATGGCGGCCTCGATGGGGCAGTTCCTGCTCACCGCCGGGGCGAAGGGCAAGCGTTACGGCCTGCCGCACGCCCGGGTCATGATGCACCAGCCGTCCGGTGGCATCGGTGGCACCGCCGCCGACATCGCCATCCAGGCTGAGCAGATGCTCTACGTGAAGAAGACGCTGGCCGAGCGGATCGCCTTCCATACGGGGCAGCCGCTGGACCAGATCGAGGCCGACTCCGACCGCGACCGCTGGTTCACGACCGAGGAGGCCAAGGACTACGGCTTCATCGACCACGTCGTCCGGAGCGCGCGGCAGGTGCCCTCTCGGGGCCCGGTCTCCTAGGGGATGCTGACATGAATATCCAAAGTCGTTACGTTCTGCCCTCCTTCGTCGAGCGCACGTCATACGGCGTGAAGGAGATGAACCCGTACAACAAGCTCTTCGAGGACCGCATCATCTTCCTCGGAGTGCAGATCGACGACGCGTCGGCGAACGACGTGATGGCCCAGCTGCTGACGCTGGAGTCGCTCGACCCCGACCGTGACATCAGCATCTACATCAACTCGCCCGGCGGCTCCTTCACGGCCATGACGGCGATCTACGACACGATGCAGTTCGTCCGGCCGGAGATCCAGACCGTCTGCCTCGGCCAGGCCGCGTCCGCCGCGGCCGTGCTGCTGGGTGGCGGCACCCCGGGCAAGCGGTTCGCGCTGCCCAACGCCCGGGTGCTGATCCACCAGCCGTCCACCGAGGGTGGCGGCCAGGGCAGTGACATCGAGATCCAGGCACGCGAGATCCTTCGCATGCGGACCCTCCTCGAGGACATCGTGGCCCGGCACACGGGCAAGTCCTCCGCCGAGATCCGCAAAGACATCGAACGCGACAAAATTCTCAACGCGGACGAGGCGAAGGCGTATGGTCTGATCGATGACATCATCCCGTCCAGGAAGAAACGCGCTCAGGCCGTGGCTTCCTAGACGAGACGTGACGCACCGGGGCGCTGCCCAATAGGGCACGTTCCGGTGCGACTCGCCGCTAGGGGGCTCACTGAGGGCCCAGAAGACGGTAACGTCGAAACCTGAGCGGTTCGGCCAAGTCCGGAGGATGTCCGGAGACACTGCTCGCGAGAGCAGGGCGGTCCCACGCAAAGGAGTATCTGGGGTGGCACGCATCGGCGACGGGGGAGACCTGCTGAAGTGCTCTTTCTGTGGAAAGAGCCAGAAGCAAGTCAAAAAGCTCATTGCCGGTCCAGGCGTCTACATCTGCGATGAGTGCATCGATCTCTGCAACGAGATCATCGAGGAGGAGCTCTCCGAGTCCTCCGAGCTCAAGTGGGACAACCTGCCCAAGCCGAGGGAGATCTACGAGTTCCTCGACGCCTATGTCATCGGTCAGGACAAGGCGAAGAAGGCGCTCTCGGTGGCGGTCTACAACCACTACAAGCGGGTGCAGTCCGGTGACCGGGGCAGAGACGACGGTCTGGAACTGGCCAAGAGCAACATTCTGCTGCTCGGGCCGACCGGTTCGGGCAAGACGCTGCTGGCGCAGACCCTGGCGAAGATGCTCAACGTGCCCTTCGCCATCGCCGACGCCACCGCGCTGACCGAGGCGGGATACGTCGGCGAGGACGTGGAGAACATCCTCCTCAAGCTCATCCAGGCCGCCGACTACGACGTCAAGAAGGCCGAGACCGGCATCATCTACATCGACGAGGTCGACAAGATCGCCCGCAAGAGCGAAAACCCGTCGATCACGCGCGACGTCTCCGGTGAGGGCGTTCAGCAGGCGCTGCTGAAGATACTGGAGGGCACCACCGCCTCGGTGCCTCCGCAGGGCGGCCGCAAGCACCCGCACCAGGAGTTCATCCAGATCGACACGACGAACGTGCTGTTCATCTGCGGTGGCGCGTTCGCCGGCCTGGAAAAGATCATCGAGTCGCGGATCGGCAAGAAGGGCATCGGCTTCAACGCCATCATCCGGTCGAAGGAAGAGGTCGACATGGCCGACATCTTCGCCGACGTGATGCCGGAGGACCTGCTGAAGTTCGGCATGATCCCCGAGTTCGTCGGCCGGCTGCCGGTCATCACCTCGGTGCACAACCTCGACCGCGAGGCGCTCATCCAGATCCTCACCGAGCCGCGCAACGCGCTGGTCAAGCAATACCGCAAGCTGCTCGAGCTCGACGGCGTGGAGCTGGAGTTCACCGACGGCGCGCTCGAGGCCATCGCCGACCAGGCCATCCTGCGCGGCACCGGCGCTCGCGGACTGCGCGCCATCCTGGAGGAGGTGCTCCAGTCCGTCATGTACGAAGTGCCCTCCAGGCAGGACGTCGCCCGCGTGGTCATCACCCGCGAGTCGGTGCTCGAGCACGCGATCCCGACGCTCGTCCCGCGCGACCAGCTGGCCGCCAAGCAGCAGCGCACACCGCGCGAGAAGTCGGCCTGACCCGCTCCTCCGGCATACCGGGCGCCCCGTGGCAGCACGCCACGCGGGCGCTTTCGGCGTCTCGGGCGGCCCGTGGGTTCCGGGGGTGGGGCGTTTTCGCTTCCTCACCTCCCTAGAATTGGTCACTGTGACAACGCCAGAGCTGCCTACTCAATACACACCGGCCGACGTCGAGACCCGCAGCTACGAGCGCTGGGTATCCGAAGGCTACTTCGGCGCCGACCCGGGCAGCTCGCGCGAGCCGTACAGCATCGTGCTGCCCCCGCCCAACGTGACGGGCGTCCTGCACATGGGGCACGCGCTCGACCACTCCATCCAGGACGCGCTCATGCGCCGCGCCCGCATGCAGGGGCGCGAGGCGCTCTGGCTGCCCGGCATGGACCACGCCGGCATCGCCACCCAGAACGTCGTCGAGCGCGAGCTGGCCAAGCAGGGCCTGTCGCGACACGACCTCGGGCGTGAGGCGTTCGTCGAGCGGGTCTGGCAGTGGAAGGAGGAGTCCGGCGGGCGGATCCTCGGCCAGATGCGCAAGCTCGGCGACAGCGTCGACTGGTCGCGCGAGCGCTTCACGATGGACCCGGGGCTGTCGCGGGCCGTGCAGACGATTTTCAAGCAGCTTTTCGACGACGGGCTGATCTACCGCGCCGAGCGCATCATCAACTGGTGCCCGCGCTGCCTCACCGCGCTGTCCGACATCGAGGTGGAGCACAGCGACGACGAGGGTGAGCTGGTCTCGATCCGCTACTCCGACGAGATCGTGGTGGCCACCACCCGCGCCGAGACCATGCTCGGCGACACCGCCGTGGCCGTCCACCCCTCCGACGAGCGCTACGCCCACCTCGTCGGGACGCTGGTGGAGCTGCCGCTCACCGGCCGTATGATCCCGGTGGTCGCCGACGAGCACGTCGATCCGGCCTTCGGCACCGGCGCGGTCAAGGTGACTCCGGCGCACGACCCCAACGACTTCGAGATCGGGCGGCGTCATTCCCTGCCGTCGCTGACCGTCATGGACGAGCGCGGCGTGATCACCGCGCACGGGCCCTTCCAGGGGCTCGACCGCTTCGAGGCCAGGCCCGCCGTCGTCGCCGCGCTGCGGGCCGATGGCAGGATCGTCGCCGAGAAGCGCCCCTACCTGCATTCGGTCGGCCACTGCTCGCGCTGCAAGACCGTCGTGGAGCCGCGGCTGTCGCTGCAGTGGTTCGTCAACGTCTCGCCGCTGGCCAAGGCCGCCGGCGACGCCGTGCGCGACGGGCGCACCCGCATTCACCCACCGGAGCTGGCCAAGCGCTACTTCGACTGGGTCGACGACATGCATGACTGGTGTATCTCCCGCCAGCTGTGGTGGGGGCACCGCATCCCGGTCTGGTACGGGCCGGACGGCGAGGTCGTCTGCGTGGGCCCCGACGAGGACCCGCCCGCCGGCTACACCCAGGACTCCGACGTCCTGGACACCTGGTTCTCCTCAGGGCTGTGGCCGTTCTCGACGCTGGGCTGGCCGGACGCGACGCCGGAGCTGGCGCGCTTCTACCCGACGTCCGTGCTCGTCACCGGCTACGACATCCTGTTCTTCTGGGTGGCCCGGATGATGATGTTCGGGCTCTACGCCATGGACGGCGAGCCGCCGTTCCGCGTCGTGGCGCTGCACGGCATGGTCCGCGACCAGTACGGCAAGAAGATGTCCAAGTCGTTCGGCAACGTCGTCGACCCGCTCGACTGGGTCGAGCGCTTCGGCGCCGACGCCACCCGCTTCACCCTGCTGCGCGGCGCCAACCCCGGCGCCGATGTCGCGGTGAGCGAGGAGTGGGCGGCCGGCTCGCGCAACTTCTGCAACAAGATCTGGAACGCCACCCGGTTCGCCCTGATGAATGGCGCTGCCGTGGGGTCGCTCGACGACGCCGAGCTGACCGCGGCCGATCGGTGGATCCTGTCGCGCCTGCAGACCGTGGTGAGAGCGGCCGACGACGCTCTCGATGAGTTCGAGTTCGCCAAGGCGGCCGACCTGCTCTACCACTTCGCGTGGGACGAGGTCTGCGACTGGTATCTCGAGCTCGCCAAGATCCAGCTCGGCGAGGGCCTGGAGCACACGCGCCTGGTGCTCGGCCACGTGCTCGACGCGCTGCTGCGGCTGTTGCATCCGCTGGTGCCGTTCGTGACCGAGGAGCTGTGGCGGGCCGTCACGGCCGGCGAGTCGATCGTCGTGGCGCCGTGGCCGGTGGCCGAAGATCGTTATACGGACGCGGCCGCCGAGGCCGAGATCGGCGCGCTGCAGGAGCTGGTGACGGAGGTCCGCAGGTTCCGCTCGGACCAAGGGCTCAAGCCGGGCCAGAAAGTGGCCGCCCGCCTCGGGCTCGCCGGCACGCCGCTGGCCGGCCAGGAGGCGGCCATCCGGTCGCTGCTGCGCCTGACGGAGCCAGGGGATTCCTTCGCCCCCACGGCGCGCTTGAACGCGGGCGACGTGACCGTGGAGATCGACACCGCGGGTGCCATCGATGTCGCGGCCGAGCGCAAGCGGCTGGAGAAGGACCTCGCCGCCGCGCGCAAGGAGGCCGCACAGGTGGCGGCCAAGCTGGGCAACGAGCAGTTCATGGCCAAGGCGCCCGAAGACGTGGTGGCCAAGGTCAGGGGCCGGGCCGAGCAGGCGTCCGCCGACATCGCGCGGCTGGAGGCTCAGCTCGCCGGTCTGGGTGTTTGAACCGTACGAACGAGGGAAGGTCTATTCGTTACCGAAGACTGGACCTTCCACGTCGTCGAGGCTGCTACAGTTTTCAACGCGGGGCTGATCAGCGCCGCATCCCTCACAACGAACCCCGACTTTCGGGCGGTCCCGCCACGCGGTTGGACAAGAGCCGAAAGTTGGAGTAAGTTAGCAGGGTTGCCTCGAAGAGGGGCAAGTCCGGAAGGTCCTGAATCGGGCGGTTTGACAAGAATCGTCCGGATCTGGTAACCTGAAGGGGAAACGAAGTGTGAGCCTCCGCGCGAGGGTCTCGGAAGAGATTCTGGCGGGGATGTACGCGTCCGTTTCTTGAGAACTCAACAGTGTGTTAAAAGCCAGTGCATGATGCACAACCCCGTCATTGATTTGACGGATTCCTTTGGTTGACATCCATCGGTTGGTGGGTGTTGGCCAGGTGATTGATTTTCCAAGCATT
>NZ_VCJS01000667.1 GCF_005893125.1 Nonomuraea basaltis
GGTGAGTTCCTTCGGAGGTTCGGCGCCAGGGTCGTGGGCCGGGGGCAGAGGAACCGTTTGGGTCCAGGTGGCCAGCCTGTCCTTCTCGTGCAGGAGGTTGCGGATGTCACCTTCGGCGTACTCGAACTCTGGGGACCAGAAGAGCGCGTCGAAGGGGCACACCTCGATGCAGATGCCGCAGTACATGCACAGGGCGAAGTCGATGGCGAAACGGTCGAGAACGTTGCGCTGGCGTGGGCGGCCGCCCTCAGGGGCCGGGATCGTCTCCTTGTGCGAGTCGATGTAGATGCACCAGTCGGGGCACTCTCGGGCACAGAGCATGCAAGAGGTGCAGTTTTCCTCAACTAGGGCGATAACGCCTCGGCTGCGGGGCGGGAGGG
>NZ_VCJS01000216.1 GCF_005893125.1 Nonomuraea basaltis
GGGTGGAGCGGGTGGGCGGCGTGGTACGGCAGGTCGGTCCCGAACACGGATGGAACGGCGTCGTCTGGTCGGACCTCGACGACGACGGCGCCGACGCGGCGGTCGCCGAGCAGGTCCGCTACTTCCGGTCGCTGGGAAGGGCGTTCGAGTGGAAGCTCTACGGCCACGACCGGCCCGCCGACCTCGACCGCAGGCTCCTGGCGGCCGGGTTCACGGCCGAGCCGCCCGAGACCCTCATGGTCGCCGAGACCGCCCGGGCCGCCGCCCAGAGCGGCGAGGCCGCCGGTCCGCGAGCCGGCGCCGCGCTGCCCGAGGGGGTTCGCCTGGTCCAGGTGACCGATCAGGACGGTGTGGAGCTCATGGCCGACGTCCACGAGCGGGCCTTCGGCGCCACCCGCGACCGGATCGGGGAAGGCCTGCTCGCCCGGCTCGCCGCCGGCGATGTCGTCGCGGTCGTCGCCATGGCGGGCGACGTGCCGGTCAGCGCCGCCCGCATGGAACTGCACCCGGGCACCCGGTTCGCGAGCCTGTGGGGCGGCGGCACCGTGCCGGAGTGGCGCGGTCGCGGCGTCTATCGTGCGCTGGTCGCCTGCCGCGCCGAGGCCGCGGCCGCGCGTGGGTTCACGTATCTGCAGGTCGACGCCTCCAGCCAGAGCCGGCCCATCCTGGCACGGCTCGGGTTCGCGGCGCTCACCACGACGACGCCGTACGTGCGTCCTTGAGTATTCTTGATCTGCCGCCCGTCCACGAGGAGACCAGCACGTTGCCCGGAACGAACCCGCGCGAGCTCGGCCTGCTGGCCGACTGCGACAACTGCTTCGGGCTGTGCTGCGTAGCGCTGCCGTTCTCGGCCTCGGCCGACTTCGCCGCCGGCAAGGCCGCCGGAGAGCCGTGCCGCAACCTGCGCGACGACTTCCGCTGCTCCATCCACGAGCAGCTGAGGCAGCGCGGCTATCCCGGGTGCACGGTGTTCGACTGCTTCGGGGCGGGGCAGAAGGTCTCGCAGGTCACGTTCGAGGGCCGGAGCTGGCGGCAGGCGCCGGGCACGGCGGGGCAGATGTACGCGGTGTTCCCGGTCATGCGGCAGCTGCACGAGCTGCTGTGGTATGTGGCGGAGGCGCTGTCGCTGGAGTCCGCCGGGCAGATCCACGCCGAGCTGCGGCAGGCCCTCGAGGAGACCGAGCGGCTCAGCCGGGAGAGCGCCGACGTGCTGGAGAAGCTCGACGTGGCGGCGCATCGGACCGAGGTCAACGTGCTGCTGTCGCGGACGAGTGAGCTGGTCAGGGCCGGGCAGCCGGGCAAGGATCACAGGGGAGCGGATCTGATCGGGGCCAGGCTCAAGGGTGCCGATCTGCGAGGAGCCAACCTTCGGGGCGCCTACCTGATCGGGGCGGATTTGAGGGGCGCCGATGTGCGGCAGGCCGATCTGATCGGGGCCGACCTGCGGGGTGCGGATCTGGCGGGCGCCGATCTCACCGGCGCCATCTTCCTCACTCAGGCCCAGCTCAACGCCGCCAAGGGCGACGCCGCCACCCGCCTCCCGCCCGCGCTCACCCGCCCTTCGCACTGGCCGGACACCCGGAGCGAGGCCGGCACCCAGACCCGCGCCAAGCCCGGATCAGGCGGCCGGAGCAAGCCCGTGCCCGGCGATCGGGGCAGGTCGGGCGGGGCCGGACGGCGATCGCGCCGCCGCTGAAGGCGGTCTCGGCCTCCGTTCCGGTCATGACAGGTCGGTGACGTCGCCGAGTGACTCCAGCAGGTCGCGCAGGGTGCGGGCGAGTTCGTCGCGGCGCTCGCCGCTCAGCGCGGCCAGTACGCGGTGTTCGGTGGCGATGTGGTCGGGGAGCACGCGGTCGATCAGCGTGTGCCCGTCCGCGGTGAGCGTCACGTACACGCCGCGACCGTCCGAATCGCTCGGCGTGCGCGCCACCAGGCCGCGCGCCTCCAGGCGGTCGAGCCGCTGCGTGACCGCGCCCGAGGTGACCATGGACGCGCGCATCAGCTCGGCGGGCGTCAGCCGGTGCGGGGGGTCGCTGCGGCGCAGCGTGGCCAGCACGTCGAACGAGGCCCTGTCGAGGCCGTGGGCGGCGAACGTACGGCGCAGCTCCGCGTCGATCAGCCGGTAGAGCCGCGACAGCCGCCCGATCACCGCCATCGGGGAAACGTCCAGGTCGGGGCGCTGGGCGTGCCATTGCTTGAGCACGAGGTCGACGTGATCTGCCACGGCTCCACCCTACCGATGTCTTAGTGGTGAGGTAAATCACTGGCCAAGTCGCTTAGCGCTGAGATACTTTGTCTTAGTGCTAAGTAATCGATGGGGAATCGTCCTGCTGACCGCGCTGACCCCCGCCATCTGGGGGACCACCTACCTCGTCACCACCGAGTTCCTGCCGCCCGACCGGCCCCTGCTGGCCGCGGTGATCCGGGCCCTGCCCGCCGGGATCGTGCTCGTCGCCATCACGCGCCGACTGCCCCAGGGGATCTGGTGGTGGCGCGCGCTGGTGCTCGGGGCGCTCAACATCGGAATGTTCAACGCATTGCTGTTCGTGGGCGCGTACCGGCTGCCCGGAGGGGTGGCCGCAACCGTCGGCGCCATTCAGCCCCTGCTGGTCGCCCTGCTGTCGGCCGGGCTGCTGCGCGAGCGGCTGACCCCGCGCACCATGGTCGCCGCCGTGGCGGGCGTGGCCGGGGTCGGGCTGCTCGTGCTGCGGGCCGACGCACGGCTGGACGCCATCGGCGTGGCCGCCGCACTGGGCGGCGCGGCGGTCATGGCGGCCGGGGTCGTGCTGAGCAAGCGGTGGCAGTCGCCCGCGCCGCTGCTGGCCACAACCGGCTGGCAGCTCGTGGCCGGCGGCCTGCTGGTGCTCCCCGTGGCACTGGCCGTCGAAGGGATGCCGCCCGCCACGCTGACCACCGCCAACCTCGCCGGTTACGCCTACCTCGCGATCATCGGGTCCGCCCTCGCCTACGCCCTGTGGTTCCGCGGGTTGCGGGCGCTGTCGGCGACCAAGGTCACGTTCCTCGGCCTGCTCAGCCCCGTGGTGGCCACCGCGCTCGGCTGGGCCGTGCTCGGCCAGCAGCTCGCCGCCCCCCAGGTGCTCGGCGCGCTCATCGTGCTGGCCGCACTCGTCGCCGCCCAGATCCAGCCCAGCCGCACACGGCCGCTCCCGGCGGCCACCCCACGCGTACTGATCGGAAAGGAATCCTGATGCGCATCACCGTTTTCGGAGCGACCGGAGCCGTCGGCGG
This sequence comes from Nonomuraea basaltis, assembly GCF_005893125.1. Classification (GTDB taxonomy): domain Bacteria; phylum Actinomycetota; class Actinomycetes; order Streptosporangiales; family Streptosporangiaceae; genus Nonomuraea; species Nonomuraea basaltis. Next base: position 3,250 of record NZ_VCJS01000216.1, read on the forward strand.
CCGGGTGGTGGCCGAGGCGCTCTCGCGCGGCCACGAGGTGACCGCCGTCGCCCGCGACCCCGCCCGCCTGCCCCCCACCGCGGCCCGAGTGGTCACGGGTGACGCCTCGGACGCCGAGGACGTGGCCACGCTGAGCGCCGGCCAGGATCTGGTGATCAGCGCCACCCGCCCGGCCCCCGGGTACGAGGACGACCTGGTCACCACCGCCAAAGCGCTCCTGGCCGGCCTGGCCAGGACCGGGGTGCGGCTGCTGCTCGTCGGCGGCGCGGCCGGGCTCACCGTGCCCGGCACCGGCGGTCTCACCGTCGTGGAGACGCCGGACTTCCCGCCCGCGTTGCGGCCCATCGCGCTGGCCTGCAACGGGCAGCTCGACGCCTGCCGCGCCGAGACGGGCGTCGACTGGGCGTACCTGAGCCCGCCGGCGCTGCTCGAGCCGGGGGAGCGTACCGGCGTCTACCGGCTCGGCCGTGATGAACTGCTGGCCGACGCGGCGGGCAGGTCGGCGATCTCCATGGAGGACCTCGCCGTGGCGCTGCTGGACGAGGCCGAGCGCCCCAGGCACCACCGGGCCAGGTTCACCGTCGCCTACTGAACGTCCGCCTAGCATGATCGGGGCCGGCCGCGAAGACGGCGCCCGCGTCCGGCTGCTCGGCGCGGTCGGCGCCGGCGTGCGCGGCCGCCCGCCCGGTTCTGCCGGCGACGCTCTGACATAAATGATTTGTGGCCGCATCCTAGTATGTCTAGGCTCTTTCCTAGAGTCACTAGGAAAGAGAGTCATGAAGCCCATCACCGAGCACGACGTCCGCGCCTCCTTCGTCAACTGCTCCAAAGGGGAGGCCCGCAGACTCGGCCTCCCGCGGAACCTCTCCGCTCTTCCCTGGCCCGACCTGGACTTCCTGGGCTGGCGCGACCCGGGGGCGCCCGAGCGAGCCTACCTGGTCGCCGAACGCGACGGCGGGCTCGTCGGCGTGGCGCTGCGGCCTGCTCAGGACGTACGCAGGAGCTTCGCCAAGAGCACCCTGTGCTCCGTCTGCGTGACCCCGCACGCGGGAACCGGCGTCGCCCTGTTCACCGCGCCCCGGGTCGGCGCCGCCGGCCGGCAGGGCAACACGGTGGGCATCTACATGTGTGCCGACCTGGACTGCTCCCTTTACGTGCGCGGCCGGAAGCAGACCGAGCTGGGCGTGCGGTTCGAGTCGCTCACGGCAGCGGAGCGGATCGTCCGGGCCGTAGCCAACCTGGACGGCTTCCTCGACAGGGTGCTCGACGACAACCTGGGGGCCACCGCCTGAGTGTTTGGTGGGGGCGACGTTCAGCCTGCGCCGGCGGACGGGAAGGGCCGTCTGCGGCGTCATCCGGCTCCAGCGGCTCCGCGATTCCCAGCGAGGGATTCGCGGGCGGGTGGCCGCCGGTGTGAACGTCGCCCATGACTTGGACAGCCCATCCACGCCCGGCGGTTCCACGTTCGCGGCGAAAAGTGCCCCAAGGGAAGGTATGCGGTTTCCCCGGAGCTCCTGATTCGATCGAGAGGAAACACGCATGATCGGCATGCCCGAAACCGGTCCGGCCCCGCGCTCCGTGGGCCGGCCCTGCAGCGGGTCACCGCCGAGCAGCCTGCCCGAGGCGCCCGGCCGCTGCTGCTGATCCACGGGTCTTGTAGGGGCTGCTCCGGCACCAGCTCGGCTTCCTCAGGAGTCACATCTAGGCGGACTTGCGCGGGCGATGATCGCGGGGCACCAGGGTCGGGTTGACGTTGTCGAGCACCGTGTCGCGAGTGATCACGACGCGGGCCACGTCATCCCGGCTCGGCACCTCGTACATCACGTTGAGCAGCACCTCCTCCAGGATCGCGCGGGTGGCCCTGGCGCCCGTGCGTCGCAGCAGCGCCTGCTCGGCGACGGCTGCCACCGCGTCCTGCTCGAACTCGAGCTCGACGCCGTCCAGCTCCAGCAGCCTCTGGTACTGCTTGATCAGGGCGTTGCGCGGCTCGGTGAGCACCCGCACCAGCGCCTCCCGATCGAGCGGCCGCAGCGTCGTCAGCACGGGGAGCCTGCCGGTGAGCTCGGGGATCAGCCCGTACTTGACCAGGTCCTGGGGCATGACCTGGGACAGCACGTCTTCGTCGCTCTCGCCCCGCAGCAGTCCCCCGAACCCGGAGCCCCTGCGGACCACCCGCCGCTCGACGATCTCCTCCAGACCGGCGAACGCGCCGCCGGCGATGAACAGCACGTTCGTGGTGTCGATCTGGATGAAGTCCTGGTGCGGGTGCTTGCGCCCGCCCTGCGGCGGCACGCTCGCGACCGTGCCCTCCAGGATCTTCAGCAGCGCCTGCTGGACGCCCTCACCCGAGACGTCGCGCGTGATCGACGGGTTCTCGCTCTTTCGCGCGATCTTGTCGATCTCGTCGATGTAGACGATCCCGGTCTCGGCCTTCCTGACGTCGAAGTCGGCCGCCTGGATGAGCTTGAGCAGGATGTTCTCGACGTCGTCGCCGACGTACCCGCTCTCGGTGAGCGCGGTGGCGTCGGCGATGGCGAACGGCACGTCCAGCATCCGCGCCAGCGTCTGCACCAGGTACGTCTTGCCGCTGCCGGTCGGGCCGACCAGCAGGATGTTGGACTTGCCCAGCTCGACCGGCTCCTCCTCGCCGGCCGGCGACCGCAGGCGCTTGTAATGGTTGTAGACCGCCACCGACAGCGCCTTCTTGGCCTGCTCCTGCCCGATCACGTACTGGTCGAGGAACGCGTGGATCTCCCGCGGCCTGGGCGGCTCCCGCTCCTCGCCGCCCGAGGCCGCGAGCTCCTCGGTGATGAGCTCGGTGCACAGCTCCACGCACTCGTCGCAGATGTGGACGGTCGGCGGGCCCGCGATGAGCTTGCGGACCTCCTGCTGGGTCTTGCCGCAGAACGAGCACGTCAGCTCGCCGCTCTTGCCGATGCGGGCCACCGGCTCAGCCCGCCGGGCGCAGGGTCACGGGCAGGGACAGCACCCGCCACGTGCCCGGGTCGGGAGTGTGCCGGGGGTCTTCAGCGAGCGTCAGATCGGGGAAACGGCGCAGCAGCGCACCGAGCGCGATCGCGGTCTGCACGCGGGCCGGCGACGCTCCGACGCAGAAGTGCGGCCCGTGCGCGAACCCGAGATGCGCCGACGGCTCCCGCCCGATGTCGAACAGGTCCGGCTCCTCGATCACGCGCGGATCCCGGTTCGCGGCGGGGATCGCGGCGACGACGGGCACGCCCTTGGGCACGGGCACGCCGCCGATCTCGATCTCCTCCGTGGTGAACCGAGGGAAGGTCAGCAACTGTGGCCCGCACCAGCGGATCAGCTCCTCGACGGCGCGCGGCATGAGGCCCGGGTCGGCGCGCAGCGCGGCGAGCTGCCCGGGGTGGGCGTGCAGGGTCACCACGGCGTTGGCGATGAGGTTCGTCGGCGTCTGGCCGCCCAGCACGAGCTGCCAGACCAGGGCGATCAGCTCCCCTTCGCCGAGCCGGTCGCCGTCCTCCTCCTGGATGCGGGCCAGATCCGAGAGCAGGTCGGCGCCCGGCTCACTCTTGGCCCTGGCGACCGCCGCCTTGGCGCCATCCATGATCCCCGGGATGGCCTGCGCGAACGCGTCGCCGTGGCCGGCCGCGACCGCGGCGCCGTACTCCCGCCAGCGGGGGCGGTCGGCGACGGGGATGCCGACCATCTCGCAGATCACCTCGATCGGCAGCGGCCGCGCGAAGTGCGCCAGCAGGTCCACCGTGCCGTCCTCGGCGACGTGCTCGGGCAGCTCGTCGAGCAGGCCCTCGACGATCCGCTCGATCTGCGGCCCGAACTCCGCCGCCTTGCGCGGCGTGAACGCCGGCGCCACCAGCCTGCGCAGCCGCGCGTGCTCGGCGCCGTTCATCTCGGTCATGGAGCGCATGTACGGCAGGCAGTCGGCCGGCACGTCCGGCCGCTGCTGGAAGGTGCTCTCGCTGGTCTCCAGCCGCGGGTCGGTCAGCATCGCCCGGGCCTCCTCGTGCCGCAACACGGCCCAGAACTCGAACCCGGGCGCAACCAGGCGTGCGACGGGCGACTCCGCCCCGGCCCGTGTGTACGCGGAGAAGGGGTCCTGCAGCACCGCGACGTCGGTCAGGTCGATCTCAGGCACGTCGGTCATCGCCACTCCGATTCAAATGATCCAATCATCTGAATGTTCACGGTATCTTGGCTGTGGACGTACGGCAATCGAGGAGCACGATGGTGCGATTCACTGGGGCGCAGGCGCAGGAGCGGGCCGTACGCGCATCTCGTGCGGGTGCTCACCGCTGAACGCCGCCGCCCCCAGCACCTCCCCACGCCGGACGATCTCGACCGTGACGAACTGCGCCCGCCTGGGATGGCGGGAAACCCGGACCGAAGTGGCGTAGCAGGCCGCCGCTATTTCCGGGCCGAACGCCTCGAAGTCCGCCGCGGAAATTCCGGCCCGCAGCAACAGGAAGGCCTTTTCCCCGAGCGCGGTCGGCGTTATCCAGAGCACCAGCGGAATTCTGCCCTTTCTCGTGTGCATCGGCGTCTCCATGCAGACCCGCTGCAGCCGGTGCCGGGAGAAGACGCACCAGAAGTGCCGGCTGAGCCATTTCCGCCCGGCCGGGACCGTGGCCGGGACGCTGACGGAGCCGGCGAGCGCGAGGAACGCCAGCCACCACCCCTGCGCGGCGGCCGTCGCCAGCACCACCGCGGCCCCGGCCGCCGCCGCGAACGACACGATCTCCGTACGCCACCGCCACAGCAGCACGACCGGGCTCGTCCCGCGCGGCGGGAGGAGGTCCTCGATGGACAGGTGCGGCTTGTGGCGTACGTTGCGATCGGACATGGCGATCAGCTCCAGGACCCGGAACGCGCCGGTGGAAGTGCCTCCGGAACCCAGGGTGCGCCGGCGCCCACGCGGGCGGCCCCCTTCAGGGCGTCGAAGCGCGGGTCGCGGTAGCGCCGCGCGCCGAAGCCCGTCCTGGTGACCGTCCATCCCCGTGCGCGGGCCCGCTCGTCCTGGCCCGCGCAGAGCGATCGGTCGGCGCGGTCGAGGAGCTCCCCGGCCCACGACCTGAATCGCGATACTCGCTCCGTGATGCTGAACATCGCGGCCCCCACTTCCTTTCGAAGTGCATCAGTCGAATCGCTCGATATCCCCCAGAAGGCCGAGCCAGGTACGGCCGGCGATCATTTCGGCCGCCCGCGCGGCCGTCGCTGAATCCCGTTGAGCACAGTTTCCCCCCGCTCCGCCAATTAGCCGATAAAGCTGGCTTCCGAATTCGTGGTTCGGTTTTCCGCACTGCCGCCCGCCGTCTTTCCACACCCTTGCGCCGCCTGGGCCGGCCCGATCAACGTGTTGAGTGTCCACGGGCACCGGACTACGGTTTGGTGGTGACGTCGCTGCGGATAGTGATCGCCGAGGACAACCTCCTGGTGCGGGCGGGCATCGAGGCCCTGCTCGGCACGGAGGGCGGAGTCGAGGTCATCGGCGTCTGCTCGGGCTACGACGCGTTGATGACGAGCGTCGACCAGGAAAAGCCCGATGTGGTGGTTACGGACATTCGCATGCCGCCGACCTTGACCGACGAGGGGATAAGGGCGGCCACGGCGTTGCGGGACACGCATCCGGAGCTCGCGGTCCTCGTCCTGTCGCAGTTTCTCGACCCCAGCTATCTGCTGGCCCTGATCGCCCAGGGCAGCAGCCGGCGCGGATATCTGCTGAAGGAGCGCATCGCCGCCCCTGGGGAGCTGGTCTCGGCGGTGCGCACGGTCGCCTCCGGCGGGTCGTTCATCGACTCCGTGGTCGTGGACTCGCTGGTGTCCGCCAAGGCCCGCAACGAGGGAGGTGTGCTGCGGCAGCTGACGCCCAGGGAGCGCGAGACCCTGGCCGAGGTGGCCGCGGGAAGATCGAACCTCGCCATCGCGGCCCGGTTCGGGGTCTCCGAGCGCGCTGTGGAGAAGTACATCAACTCGATCTTCCTGAAGCTCGGGCTGCGCGGTGACCGGGACACCAACCGGAGAGTCAAGGCCGTCTTGATGTTCCTCGATTCCGATGCGTCATCGAGATAGCGAGCGATAGTGATGGTGGCACCACCGACAGACCGGCGATCCGGTGCGACCATCTGCCATGTGAAGCGACACCTCGTTCCCGTACTCGTGGTGGACGATCTGCCGTCGTTCCGCCGGGCCGTGGCCGGCGTGATAGCGGTGGCGGACGGTTTCGAGCTGGCAGGTGAGGCGGCCAGCGGCGAGGAGGCCCTCGGCTTCCTCCGGGATCACCCGGTCGGCGTGGTGCTGATGGACGTGAACATGCCGGGGATGGGGGGTCTCGAAGCGGCTCGGCAGATCAGGTGCCGGCATCCCGAGGTCGTGGTCGTCCTGTTGTCGGTCGACAACACGGAGGACCTGCCCCGGGAGGCGATGGTGATGGGCGCCCTCTACCGGCACAAGGACCGCTTCGGCCCGGACGAACTGGAGGCGTTGTGGGACGACGGGGGGCACGCGGTGTTCTAGCCGGTCTGCGGGGGCACGCCATCATCGAGATCGGCGCACCCGAATGGGAGCGGCTGCGCACGTACATCCAGGCGGACCTGATCGGCGTGCTGGTCGCCGCCACCTGGCTGGCCGTGCTGCGCGCCACGGGCGCCGTCCGCAGCGGCTGGATCGTCGCGATCGTCGTCCTGCTCCTGGTCATGGCCGCCTTCCTGGTCCGGGCCGTGCACATGATCCACCACTACCGGCGGTTCGCCGCGGTCGTCATCTTCGCGCTCTCGAACTGGCTGGTCGCGCTCATGGTCACCGCGGTCGTGCCGTTCGCGCTCTCCACCCTGACGCTGGCCGTGCTGCTGCCGGTGCTGGTGGCCGTGCAGCACATGAACCACGCGCGGCTGTCGGCGATGCTGGGGGCGACCATGGTGGTCGGCACGGCGCTGGTGATCGTCGGCCGGTTGCTGGACGGGGTGGGCATCGAGGCGGACCCGCCGGTCACCCACGCGCTGGCCATCGTGTTCATCCCCTTCATCGCCGCCCTGGTGTCGCTGGCGGCCTGGCAGAACCACGTGATGCTGGTGGCCAGGGCCGAGGCGCTGCGGGAGTCGCGGGCGCGGCTGGTCGCGGCGGCCGACCGCGAGCGCTGCCAGATCGAGCGGAGCCTGCACGACGGCGCCCAGCAGCGCCTGGTCGTGGCCGCCGTGCAGGCGCGGGTGGCGCAGCGGTTGCTGGCCACGCAGCCCGAGCAGGCAGGGCCGCTGCTGGCGCGGCTGTCGGACGATCTCCAGGAGGCGGGGGCGGAGCTGCGTAACCTGGCGCACGGGATCTATCCGCCGCAGCTCGCCCAGTACGGGCTGGAGACGGCGCTGCGGGCGGCGGCGTGGCACTCCCCGCTGCCGACCGCGATCGAGTCGGCAGGGATCGGCCGCTACCCGCCGGAGATCGAGATCAACATCTACTTCTGCCTGCTGGAGGCGCTGCAGAACGCGATCAAGCACGCGGGGGGCGAGGCCACCGTCACGATCCTCCTGCAGGACCGCAACGGCCTCTCGTTCGACTTCCGCGACACCGGCGCCGGAACGAGTCCCGGCGTGATCCAGGCCGGGTCCGGCATCACCACCATGAACGACCGCCTCAGCGCCATCGGCGGCACCCTCACCATCGACACCCGGCCCGGCGGCGGCCTGCACCTGCACGGCCACCTGCCCCGCTCCGTGCTGGAGAGCGCCGGCGTCGAGCGGGCCAGGCGGGAGCGGGGGAGCGCCGTCCAGGCGGTGCTCCAGAGGATCTGGGAGCTCGTCGCCCGCGCGTACGCCAGGATCCAGCGCGACCCCCACCCGCACCGGTACATCGCCACCGGCCTGCTGGCGATGCTGACGGTCGCGCTGGCGGCGGGCGGGCTGTCCCTCGCGGCCTTCGCCGGCACGCGCACGCCCTGGCTGCTCGTCCTGGCGGGCGCGGGCGGCGCCGTCGCGCTGCTCGCCGTCGCGGCCCTGCGCGTCATCAAGCGCGGCCCCATCGAGCGCGCCATCGCCCTGTCCGCGGCCATCACGTGGTGCTTCGCCCTGGCCCTGACCGCGACGATCCCCGACGCCCTGCCCTACGCCGCGCTCGTCGTGGTGGTGCCCGTCCTGCTGTCCGTCGCCTACCTGCCGCGCCACCGCTTCAAGGTCATCATGGCCTGTACGATCGCGGTCGCGGTCGCGGTCACGCTGGCCGGCCGCTTCCTCGACGGCATCGGGCTCGAAGAACCGCTCTGGCTCGTCGACCTCCTCGTCATCGCCGCGGTCGTGCTGGCCTTCACCAGGGCCTCCTATCTCGCCTGGCAGAACCACGTCATGCTGGTGGCCAGGGCCGAGGCGCTCCAGGAGTCCAGGGCGCGACTGGTGGCCGCGGCCGACCGCGAGCGCCGCGAGATCGAGCGGAACCTGCACGACGGCGCCCAGCAGCGCGTGGTGGCGGCGGCCGTGCAGGCGCGGGTGGCGCAGCGGCTGCTGACCACGCAGCCCGAGCAGACAGGGCCGCTGCTGGCGCAGCTGTCGGACGACCTGCGGGAGGCGGGGGCGGAGCTGCGTAACCTGGCGCACGGGATCTATCCGCCGCAGCTCGCCGAGTACGGGCTGGAGGCGGCGTTACGGGCGGCGGCGCGGCACTCTCCGCTGCCGACCGCGATCCAGTCGGCGGGGATCGGCCGCTACCCGCCGGAGATCGAGATCAACATCTACTTCTGCCTGCTGGAGGCGCTGCAGAACGCGATCAAGCACGCCGGCGAGAAGGCCACCGTCACCATCACGATGGAGGACAAGGACGGGCTGTCGTTCGACTTCCGCGACACCGGTAACGGGGCGGCACCGGACCTGATCCACGCCGGTCACGGCATCACCAACATGTACGACCGGCTCGGCGCGATCGGCGGCACCCTCACCATCGACGCCAGACCCGGCGCCGGGCTGCACCTGCACGCCACCATCCCGAGGGACGCCCTCCTGGGGCGGCCCGCCGGGATGTGACCAGGCTCTGGTAGGAATGACCCCCATGTCGGTTTTTTCATCACCCCTCCCTGCGGCTGACATCGTCGCCAGGCTCCGGACTGCAGGCTGCGTGTTCGCCGAGGACGAGGCCGAGCTGCTCGTCGCCACCGCGCGCAGCCCTGCCGAGCTGGCCGCCATGGTGGATCGCCGGGTCGCCGGCCGGCCGCTCGAGCACGTGCTGGGCTGGGCCGAGTTCTGCGGCCTGCGGCTGGTCGTGGAGCCTGGGGTGTTCGTGCCGCGGCCCCGTACCGAGTTCCTGATCGGGGAGGCCGTCGCCCTGGCCCGCGAGAGTCCCGGGACGCCGGTCGTCCTCGACCTGTGCTGCGGCACGGGCGCGATGGGCGCGGCGGTGGCCGCCGGGCTGGCAGGGGCGGCCGAGCTGCACGCCGCCGACCTCGACCCCGCCGCCGTGCGCTGCGCCCGCCGCAACCTGCCCGGCGGTCACGTGTACGAGGGCGACCTGTACGAGCCGCTGCCCGCCACGCTCCGGGGCCGGGTCGGCATCCTGATCGCCAGCCCGCCCTACGTGCCCACAGCGTCGGTCGGGCTGCTGCCTCCCGAGGCCCGCCTGCACGAGCCGCTGGTGGCGCTCGACGGCGGCGACGACGGGCTCGACGTCGTACGGCGGGTGATCGCCCAGGCACCGGAGTGGCTCGCGCCCGGCGGCCATCTGCTGGTCGAGACGAGCGAACGCCAGGCGGCCGAGACCGTCCGCGCCGTCGAACGCGCCGGCCTGGCGGCGCGCGCGGCGAGCTCCGGCGAGCTGGACGCCACCGCCGTCATCGGCACCCGACTTCCTTAGCGCTGTTAAGGTAACGGGCGATGGTACAAAAGGGACTGGACCGCGAGAGCGTCGTCCGCGCCGCGCTGGAGCTGCTCGACGAGGCGGGGCTGGACGGCCTGTCCGTCCGCCGCCTGGCAGCCCGCCTCGGCGTGCAGAACCCCGCGCTCTACTGGCACTTCCGCAACAAGCAGGAGCTGCTCGACGAGATGGCCCGCGAGCTGCTCGCCCCCGACATGGGCGGGCCGCGGGAGGGGGAGACCTGGCGGGATTGGCTCACCCGCCGGGCGCACCGCTACCGGCGCGTGCTGCTCAGCCACCGCGACGGGGCGCGGCTGATCGCCGGGAGCGACCCCGGGCCGGGCGTGGCGCGTGCCTTCGAGGCGGAGCTCGAGGTCATGACCGGGCTCGGGTTCACGCCGGCGCAGGGCCTGCACGCCGTCAGCTCCATCAGCCACTACACCCTCGGCTTCGTGCTGAACGAGCAGGCGCGACGCGAGCGCCAGGCCCGCGGCGACGCCCGGGACCTCGCCGCGTACGCCGCCGAGTTCCCCTTCACGGTCGCCGGCGTCCGCGAGGGCGGCGCCCCGACCAGCGACGAGGCGTACGCCCACGGCCTGTGGCTCATCCTCGACGGCATCGCCGTGTCCATCGCACAGCTCTCCTGATCTACGTTGTAAAGGGCGCCGGATGCTGATGCCAATTCCGGGTGCGGCCCGCGCGCCTTTGCCGGGCCGGAGAGGGAAGGACTGGTAGTGGGGGTGAAGTGTCATGGGTATCGAATCGCTGATCGCCGAGCAGGTGATGAGCCGGGTCCTGGTCGCCGTCAAGCCCGGCGAGTCGCCGTTGATGGCGTGGGAGCTGATGCGGCGCGCGGGCGTGCACCATCTGCCGGTCGTGGAGGGCCCGCACCTGCTGGGCGTGCTGTCCCGTGAGGACCTGGCGGCCTCGTGGTCCGGGGGGCCGTGGGAGCAGTCCGCCCGCCAGGTGGTTTCGCTGCTGGTGGGCGAGCGCCGGCCGCGGGTGCGGCCGGACACGCCGTTGCCGCGGGTCGCGGCGGTCATGACGGATGCCGGGTGCGACGCGGTGCCGGTCGTCACCGAGCGCAGGCTGGTCGGGCTGATCACGGCCAGGGACGTGGTGGCGGCGGTGGCGGGGCGTACCCGGGTGTCCGCCGGGGCCGGGGAGGTCGTGACGGGCATGTTCCACCTCGAGCCCGTGCTGCCGGAAGGAAGCTGAGCGTCGCTGTTTCCGTGTGGGGCAGGTGTCTGCCCCGCACGGTTCTTTTTTTCTGCGTTATTTTCCTGCTGGAATTTGCCCCGTTTCAGAGTGCGGTGTGTGGTTATCTGGTGCTCTACCTGCGTGGACTTCCCCGGTAATCCGCGATTTCATTTTCTCCGTCAGTTCAGTCGGCGGCCCTTGAATTGTGGGGGAGCAAATGGCTCGTACGCGGAGAATAATGGCAATTGCCGTCGCGTTCGCGGTGGCGGCGGTGAATGTCGCGCAGCCTGCGACGGCGGCCGGGCGGCGGGAGCCGGTGCGGATCACCCGCTTCCTGGGGGAGCAGCGGCTGCCGCACATGATGCGGTTCGAGGGGACCGCCGTGGGCGGCCTGTCCGGGATCGACCGGGATCCGCGCACCGGCGCCTGGTACTTCATCTCCGACGACCGGTGGCGCTACAACCCGGCCCGCTTCTACACCGGCCGGCTGGACATCGACCAGGCGTCGGGGGCGTTCATGGGGGTGCGGCTGACCGGGGTCACGACGCTCACCAGGGCCGATGGCACGCCGTACCCCGGGTATGGCCAGCCGGAGTCGGCCGATCCGGAGACGATCAGGTTCGACCGGTGGAGCGGTCGGCTGCTGTGGGGCGACGAGGGAGACCGGCCGGACCCCAGGAACCCGCACATCCCGATCTCCCCCTCGGCCGTGCGCGCGATGGACCTCCAAGGGCGGCACGTGGACCGGCTGCGGCTGCCGCTCAACCTGAGGCTGACGGGCGCCGAGCGGGGGCCGCGGCGCAACTTCGGCTTCGAGGGGCTGGCCGTCACGGCCCGTACGATCACCGCCGTGACGGAGGGCCCGCGCTACGAGGACGGGCCGCTGCCGACGGCGGAGCGCGGCTCGCCGGCGCGGCTGACCGTGTGGGGCCGGCAGGGCGACCTGCGCGGCCAGTACGTCTACCCGCTCGACTCGCTGCCCGCCGCGCCGATCCCGCCCACCGGCGAGGCCGACAGCGGGGTGTCGGAGATCCTGCCCATCGACGACTACCGCTACCTGGCGCTCGAACGTTCCTGGATCGAGGGTGTGAACTACCGGGTGAAGCTCTACGAGATCGACCTGCGCGGCGCCACGAACGTGCTGGGCCGGCGGAGCCTGGCGGGCGGCTGGCCGTACCAGCCGGTGGCCAAGCGCCTGGTCCATGACCTGAGCCTGGTCCGCTCGCCGGTGCAGAACCTGGAGAGCCTGGCGTGGGGGCCGCGCCTGGCCAGTGGCGAGTGCACGCTGGTGATCGGGTCGGACGACAACTTCCACCAGGCCGAGGCGACGCAGTTCCTGGCGTTCGCCGCGACGGGTTGCCGGATGCTGTCCTGAACCCGCTGTCGGCCCCGGCCGCCACGGGCCGTCGCCGCCCACGCGCCGTCCGCCGTCCGCCGACCGCCGTCCGCCGTCCGCCGACCGTGCGGGCGGCCGGCGGCGGCCGTGCGAGTGGCCCGCGGCGGGCAGGCGAGCGGCTACAGGCCGTGGATGCGGCGGCCGCTGATCTGGTGGGGGACGATGCGGACGTAGAGGTGCCGTTCGCCACCCGCCCACGGAGTGACGCCGGTGGCGGTCACGTCGTCGGCCTCCTCCGGCGGCACGTGGTGGCACGGCCCCTGCACGAGGACGCTCCAGCCCTCCCGGTTGGTCTCGTCGATCATGTCGATCTCGAAGGCGATCTTGATGTCGACGCCCTCCAGCCCCGTACGCAGGTCCTGGTCCATGGGACCGCCGGAGGCGGTGCGGAAGACGATGGCCCCCTTGTGCATCTTGTAGTTGACCGGCAGCACCGTCGGCCCGTGCGAGCCGTTGAACGCCACCCGCCCGATCCCGCCCGGCTCGATCAGTCGCCGGCACTCCTGCTCGTCCATCACCTCCAGCGTGGGATGGGCCATGGCGGGACCGCGCCCGGGCGGCCGTTCCCGGCCTGCGCCGAGCAGCTCGTCGACCGTCGTCTGCAGGGCGTCGGCCAGGCGGTAGAGGCAGCCGGTGTCCGGGGTGTCGGGGTTCTCCTCGAGATACTTCAGATACCCCGGCGACGTGTCGGCGCGCTCGGCGACCTGCTCGCGGGTCAGCCCGAGGCGCTCACGGTGGTGGATGATGCGACGTCCGAGGTCGCCGGTTCCAGTCATGATCGCTTCTCCTCGTCTGTAGAAACGGCGCGCGGTGCCGTTGACGCGTGCGTCCTGGTGGTCGGCGTCGATGAAGATCTGCCGGCCGTGGTAGCGGATCGGCAGGGACAGCAGGCCGAGCCGGCCGGGCAGCAGCGGGTTCAGCCGCAGCCCGTCCCGCCGCAGCTCCAGGCCCAGGTAGCAGCGCTGCAGCAGATCGAGCGTGCCGCCCATGGCGCCCAGGTGGATGCCTTCGGCGGTGGTGCCGCCCTGGACGTCCTTGATGTCGCTGTAGAGGGCCTCGGTGAAGAACCGCCAGGACTGCGCCCGGTTGGAGCGGGCCAGCACCCAGGCGTGCACGACCGCGCTGAGCGTCGAGCCGTGGCTGGTGCGCTCCAGGTAGTAGGAGACCGTGCGGGGGATCAGGTCCGGCTTGGCGGGGTGGCCGAGCCGGTTCAGGATGTCGCCCAGCTCCTCGGCGGTCAGCAGGTAGAAGAGCATCAGCGTGTCGGCCTGCTTGGAGGCCTTGTAGCGGTTGACGTCGTCGCCGTCGGCCTCCAGGGCGCGGTCCAGGCGGCGCACGCCCCGGTAGCGGTCCCAGTCGAGCTCTTCGAGGTCGGCGTATCCGCTGAACTGGCTGATGACGCCATCGTGGAAGTCGACGCGCAGGCGGCGGCTGATGTCGTCCCAGCGGTCCAGCTCGGCCGCGGCGGGCGCCAGGTCGGGGGCCAGGCAGGAGGTCTCGCGGGCGCGCGTCATCAGCCACGCGGTCATGACGTTGGTGTAGGCGTTGTTGTCCAGGCCGGGCGCGGTGGAGCCCGGATACTTCTCGTGGTATTCGTCGGGGCCCATGACGCCGCGGATCTCGTACCGCTCGCCGTGCCGCACCGCCATCGAGGCGAAGAACCTGGCGATCTCGAACAGCAGCTCGGCGCACCACGGCGGCATCGAACCGGTCGCCAGATAGTGCTGCCACACGTTGTAGGCGATGGCCAGGCCGACGTGCCGCTGCAGGTGCGAGTTGTCGGGCAGCCAGCGGCCCGAGACGGGGTTGAGGTGCAGCGTCTGGGCCTCCTCGCGGCCGTCGCTGCCGCTCTGCCAGGGGAACATCGCGCCCTCGAACCCGGCCGCCCTGGCCCCGTCCCTGGCCTCGGGCAGGCGCCGCCAGCGGTAGCGCAGCAGGCCCACCGAGATCTCGGGGAAGCGCAGGTCGAGCCAGGGCTGCACGAACAGCTCGTCCCAGAACACGTGGCCCCGGTACGCCTCGCCGTGCAGGCCGCGGGCGGGCACACCGGCGTCGAGGTCGGCGGTGTGCGGGGAAAGGGTCTGCAGCAGGTGGAAGATGTGCAGGCGGACGACCTGCGTCAGCTCGGGGCCGTCCACGTCGAGCCGGGCACGCCGCCACAGCCGGGCCCAGGCGGCCTCGTGGCGGGCCAGCAGTTCGTCGAAGCGCGGGGCGCGGCGTACGTGGCGCAGGGCCGCCGAGCGGGCGTCGTGGCTGGCGTGGTCGCGCGAGGTGGTCAGCGCCACGGTCTTGGTGAGCGTGGCGGGCTCGCCTTCGACGAGTTCGAGCACGAGCTCGGAGGTGATGTGATCGTCCGCCCGCTCGACCAGGCCGGGGGCCGCGCCCCGGGCCGTGCTCTGGACCAGAGCCTGGGGGTTGGCGGTGTCGATCCGGCCGGCCAGCGCGACGGTGATGCGGGAGCATCGGGTGACGGCGGTCACCCAGGCGATGTCGTCCTGCGTGCCGGTGGCGTGGCGGGTCAGGTGGTCGCCGCGCAGGTCGCGGTAGCGGGCGACGCCCCGGTTGGTCACCCGCCCGTCCAGCGTGGCCCGCACGCGCAGCGGCCCCGACCAGTTCTCGGCGGTGAACGTGGTCTCCATCGCCGCCAGGAAGGGGTCGGCCATCGACACCACGCGGCGCTGGCGTAGCGCGGTGATGCGGCCGGCGCCGTCGCGCCAGCGCAGGTCCCGCGCCAGCACCCCGCGCCGCACGTCCAGCTCGTGACGGTAGTGCAGCAGGTCGGCCCGCTGCGGCCGGAACCAGCCGGAGCCGGGCGGGGCGAACGTCAGCGGCAGCCAGTCGGGCAGATTGACGAGGTCCTCGTTGGTCACGGTACGGCCCGCGACGACGGAGTCGATCCGGTCGTAGCAGCCGGCCACGTACGTGCCGGGTGTGCGCGGCTCGCCGTCGGGCGTGGCGCCCCGCGTGGCGAACCTGCCGTTGCCCACCGTGCACAGCGCCTCGCGCAGCCCCTCGCCCGCGGGGTCGAAGCCGTCGTAGACGAGCGTCCAGGCGTTCATAGCAGGCTCACGGGCACACGCCCTGCCACGCTCGCCTCGGCCAGGTCCTCGACGACGGCGTCCGCCCCGGCGGCGCGCATCGCCGCCGCCTGCGAGCCGCTCCGGTCCACTGCGACCACCAGCCCGAAGCCGCCCCTCCGGCCGGCCTCCACACCCGGCAGCGCGTCCTCCACGATCGCCACCTCGGCGGCGGGCAGCTCCAGGCGGTGCGCGGCCTCCAGGAACAGCCCCGGATCCGGCTTGCCCGGCAGGCCCAGCTCAGCGGCGTCGTTACCGTCCACGAGCACGTCGAACAGGTGCAGCAGGCCCGCCGACGACACGACCGCGCGGCAGTGCCGGCTGGCCGAGACCACCGCCGTACGGCAGCCGCGCCGCCGCAGCTCGTGCAGCAGCGTCACGGTGGAGGGGAACGCGGCCACGCCGTGCTTGCCGATCTCCTCTACGAACAGCGCGTCCTTGGCCAGCCCGAGCCCGCGCACGGTGGCCGCGCCGGGCTCGTCGCCGGGGCCGCCCTCGGGCAGGGAGATGCCGCGGGAGGCGAGGAACGTCCGCACCCCGTCCAGACGCGGCCGCCCGTCCACGTGCGCCAGGTAGTCGGCGCGGACGTCGAACGGCGCCGAGCGGCGGCCCCGCAGGAAGGCGTCGAACACGTGCTTCCACGCGGCCGCGTGCACCCGTGCCGTGTCGGTGACCACGCCGTCGGTGTCGAAGACGACCGCGCGCAGCTTGGTCAGGTCGAAGGTGGCCATGCCTGGACGCTACCCGCGCACGAGCCGCCCAGCCATGTGCCGCCGGACCCGGTCCGGCGGGACCTCCCGCCCTGCATCGTCCCAGGCCCGCGCCCCATGGCCGCATCGGCAAGTTCCCGGCCCCATCCTGCCGGGCGCGCTGTCGTGCGAGAGAGGCAGGACCAGACGCAACGCCACGGCGAGGCCAGTTAGACGAACGATCGGTCGTTAATATAGTGTCGGCCGTATGACACAAGACGGTCGGCGGCTGCGCGGGTTGCGCAGCCGCGAGACGATCCTCCAGCAGGCGGTGGGATTGGCCTCCGTCGAAGGGCTGGACGGGCTGTCCCTGGGACGGCTGGCGGCGGCGGCCGGCGTCAGCAAGTCCGGATTCTTCGCGCACTGGCGCGACAAGGAGCAACTGCAGCTCGACGCCGTGGAGTGGGCCGCCCGCCAGTGGACCGAGCAGGTGGTGGGGCCCGCCCTGAGCGCCCCCGCCGGCGTACGGCGCCTGTTCGCGCTGCATGAGGCGCGGCTGACGTTCTACGGCGATGGCGTGCTGCCCGGCGGGTGCTTCTTCTTCGCCGTGCAGGCCGAGTTCGACGACCGTCCCGGAGCCGTCCACGACCGGGTCGCGCGGGCCATGCGCGAGTGGCAGGAGTTCATCCGCCGGCTGGTGGCGGAGGCCGTGACGCTGGGAGAGCTGGCCGCGAGCGTGGATCCGGCGCAGCTCGCGTACGAGATCGACGCGCTCGGCGAGATGGTGATCATCCATTCCCGGCTGTACGAGGGGCCGGCCGCCCTCGTTCATGCCCGACGCGCCGTTCTCCAGCGCCTGCGCGCGCTCTGCCCCGACCCAGCGCTTCTTCCGGAGGACTGACATGATTGCAGGCGGCGTTCACGAGCCGGTCCAGGTGCATTTCGACGACCTTGACGCGATGGGGCTGTTGCACAACTCGCGGTACGCCTTGCTGGTCGAGCGGGCGATCGCCGCGTACTGGCACCGTCTCGGCTGGGCGGCCGACCCCGGCCGGTCGGCGTTCAAGGACGTGTTCCTGGCTGTGCGAGAGTTCAAGGTGACCTACAACGTGCCCATCGCCGGCGTGGGCGAACCGTTGGTGCACTTCTGGATGGATCGGATGGGACGCACCAGCGGGGTGTACGGCTTTCGCGTGTTGTCCCCGGATCGCGCCGTGGTGCACGCCGAGGGCTACCGCGTCAACGTCAACCTGGACCCGGCCACCCTGCGGCCGGCGCCGTTCAGCGACGAGCTGCGCGCCGCCGCAGCACCTCTGCTGCTGGCCGAGGCGGCGCCGTGCTGAGGTCGCGCTGGATCGCCGGACCGGCCGGGGAGCAGCCGGGCCCGCTGGTGGCCGCCCTGACGGACTTCCGCATGAACCGGGCGCTCGACCTGCCCGGCATCGCCCGGCGCGGCCGGTCGCTGAGCCGCCTGTGGCCGGAACTGCCCGGCGCGGTGGGCATGTGGTTGTGGGTGGATCTGGTCAACCGCAGGGTCGGCTCCCTGTCGGTATGGCGCGATGAGGACGATCTCCAGGAGTTCGTACGGCTGCGTGCGCACGTTCAGATCATGCGCGAATACCGGCATCGCGGCACGCTCCGCTCCCGTACATGGCGGATCGGCACCCTGGACAGAGCCGCCCTGTGGGGCGCTCTGACCTCCTCCTCCGCCTGATGTCCTCGGCCGCCTGAAACGGACGGCGGACGCCCGTACCAAAAAATCTTGAAAAAACTTCCGGGAGAGTGTCGGATCGGGGTCTTCCCGTTCGCAGCGTACGCGGAGGGCCGGATGAGCCGGCCACGCAGACGCGAGGATGATGACCTGTCTCTTATACCCATCTAAAAAAAAAGATAAGACTTTGATTTCCTAAAGTCATTCAATTTTTTAAAAAAATCAAGATATTCTGAAAAAAAATCA
>NZ_VCJS01000217.1 GCF_005893125.1 Nonomuraea basaltis
GCTCCTGGTGTGCCTAGGGATCACGGTGATCGGTACCGCCCTCATGCTCGGTGTCGTCGGCTGGCGGCTGGCACGTTCCCGCCGGGCGCCGATGGCGTGACGTGTCACTTTCAGCGGATTTCGGCAGATGAGGGCCCAAGTACCGGGTGGATCTGGATCTCGCTTGCGAGCGCGTCGAATCAAGCCGGGCTAGAGTGCCTCATACACGCGCGTGTGATCTGCATAATCCCGCGCACCGCGAAGGCCCTGGCAGGACACCACCCCTCCTGCCGGGGCCTTTCGCGCAGGTATACACAGGTGCGCGTTTCTGGGTACGGTGGAACCATGATCCGGACCCGGCGTGACGCCAAATACCCGCAGGTCGCCGCCGCCATCGCCGCCGACATCGACGCGGGCAGGCTCAAGCCCGGCGACCAGTTGCCGTCTGAACTCGAACTCGGCGCCCGCCACAAGGTGGGCCGGACGACGGTGCGGGCCGCCATCGAGCGGCTGCGTGAGCAGGGCCGCGTCCAGACGGTCCAGGCCAAAGGCACCTACGTGACAGAGGGCGGAAAGGCCGCGGCGCCGGTGCCGCCGTCCCGCCGCCTGGTGGAAGACCTGCGCGAGGCCATCACCTCCGGCCGCCTCAACCCAGGCGACCCGCTGCCGTCCGAGCAGGAGCTGATGGAGAAGTACGGCCTGGCCGCCATCACCATCACGATCGCCCTCCGCAAGCTCCGCGAAGAGGGGCTCATGCACCACATCCCCGGACGTGGCCGGTTCGCCGGCCCCGGCCCCGAGCAGGGATCGCGTCACCGGGAGGGCGGCAGCTAGTGGCTCGTCACCGAATTTCGACCGGGTAATTGATCTGGACCAATTACCCAGGCAAGGCTGCGTGACAGGCCACTAGCTCATCCCGGACCTGTGAGCTTGACCGCGGCCAGGTTCGCCAGACGACGGGCCGATCACGCTGGAGATCCCCAGCCCGATCGGCCCTGCCGCACCCACGATCAAGCCGGTGAGCAGCAGGATGTTCGTGTCGTACGCAGCAGACAGAATCGCGGTGAGGCCACCAACGATCCAGAAGCCGATGAAGACGAGTTCCAGGCGGTTGAGTCCGGCCCTGGCACACCACAGGCACCAGGCCCAGTAGAGAGTCGTAGCGGTCACGGGGAGCAGGCCAAGCGCGTCCACAGGACTGGGGCCGTGGCCGTCACTCAGGGAGAAGACCCTCTGAGGGCCGAGCGCATCGTCGGACACGAGTAGCACCATGACCACGCCGAACACGAGGGAGGCGAGCCACACCAGGAAAGCCGTCCTCAACCGATATCGCACAACATCCGACTATATGTTGACCTTGCCCGCACCGTGATACCCCCACGAGCGCGGCCTGCACGGACCCGGTCGCGAATTACCCGGTCGAAATTCGGTGACGAGCCACTAGCGGGATCGGGTGAGCCGGCGACTGGTGCGGATATGCCCGCGTTGGTATGCCTCGTCGATCGAGCGGCGGTGAGCAGAGCGGACGATGGCGTGAACGGTGGTGGCGGCGGCGAACAGCATGAGCGCGACGGCCACGGCGAGTGTGGCGGGAGTGAGCTGGTCAGCGTAGAGGGCCAGGAGGGCGATGAAGGCCGCAGCGGCGGTGAAAGTAGTTGTCAGGACGCGGACGACTGGCCTGTTCATGAGGTACCCCCGGTGGCTATGCGGCTGTGAGTCGGTGGTGGGGTCGACCCTGGGTCGGTAGCGTGGTGCGCGGTCACGGTATCTACGCCCGGCAGTGCCGCGTTACCGGTGCCACACAGGGTGATGCGAGATCGTGATCCTCCCGATCTGGGGCGTGTGCGTGCCGCTCTCGCCCCTCTGGACGGTCTTCTGCCACGGCTGCGAAGCTGAAGACGATCCTCCCCAATTCCCTCAACTCCGATAAGGGGTCTCGTGAGCGACGCCATCACCTACAGCCCGTACGACTATGCCATACACGAAGATCCGTACCCGACGTACGCGCTGATGCGCGAGAGGGCGCCCATCTACCGGAACGACGACCTCGACTTCTACGCCGCGACCAGGCATCCAGACGTGCACGACGCTGCCCGGGACCCGGAAACATTCAGCAACAGCCACGGCGTCAGCCTGGAGTTATGGTCCAAGGACATCGCAAAACGCCAGTCGTTCATCGCCATGGACCCACCCGGCCACACCCAGTTCCGGAAGCTGATCTCGCGCGGGTTCACCCCCCGCCGGGTCGCCGAGCTGGAGCCACGCATCCGCCAGATCACCCGCGACCGCCTGGATGCCGTGCTCGACGCGGGCGGTGAGTTCGACTTCATCGCCGACCTGGTCCAGAACATCCCCGCCGACGTCATCAGCGAACTGGTCGGCGTGCCCGCGGCCGACCGCGCGCAGATCCTGGCCTGGTCGAACGCGAGCCTGCTCCGCGAGGAGGGCAGCGGCGCCATCACTGATGCCTCAGCCGACGCCACCCTGAAACTCATGGGCTACTACGCGGGTCTGATCGCCGAGCGGCGCGCCCACCCGGGCGATGACATGGTGTCCGCGCTCATCGAGGCCGAGATCGACGGGCAGCGGCTGTCGGACACCGACATCGGCGCTGTGCTGCTGCTGCTCGGCGTCGCGGGCAACGAGTCCACGACGAAGATCCTGGGCAATGCGTGGCTTCAGGCCGCCCGCCACCCCGACCAGCGCCGCATCGCCTTCCAGCCCGGCCGGATCGGCGACTGGGTGGAGGAGACGCTCCGCTACGACTCCTCCGGCCAGATGTCCGTGCGGCTCGTCACCCGCGATGTTGAGTGGTACGACACTGTGGTCCCGGCCGGGTCACGGCTGCTGCTCCTCTTCGCCGCCGCCAACCGCGACCCGTCCGTCTTCCCTGACCCGGACACGTTCGACATCACCCGCGACCACAGTCGGACGCTCGCGTTCGGGACCGGCCCGCACTTCTGTCTCGGCGCGAGCTTGGCCCGTCTGGAAACCCGCGTCGTGCCGGATGAACTGGGCGCCGCCGTCCACGAGGACTACGAGGTGGGCACGCCCGTGCGCGTGCACCACCCGAACATCCACGGGCTGAGCGCCCTGCCGACTACCGTTAAGCCGCGTTAGGGGACGCGGCCGACACCGGCCAAGACGCCTCGCCCTGCGCCGGCGACTCCCGTCGTGATCCCGTCAGGGCGCCAGTCGGTGACCGTGACGAGGCCGGGCTCGATCATGTCGAGCCCGGCGAAGAACCGCGCGATCTGCTCGCGTGTGCGCATCTGGTACGGCATGGCCTGCTCGTACACCTGGTTCACGTCGGCGACCATCTGCCGGTCGAACCCCTCCTGTGTGCCGTGGCTGATGACGAGATAGCTGCCGGAGGCCAGCGGTCTGCGGAACGCCTCCACAGCCTCGTGAGCGCCATTCCGGTCCGGGACGAAGTGCAGCAGCCCGACCATCAGCAGCCCGATCGGCTGGTCGAAGTCGAGGAAGCCGGTCACCTGCGGGTCGTCGAGGATGGCTTCCGGGTCACGTGCGTCGCCCTGGACCACCCGGACTCGGCCGCCGTCGTGATCGGCCATTAGCGCTCGTGCGTGGACGATCACCTTGGGGTCGTTGTCCACGTACACCACGCGCGCTTCCGGCGCGATCTCGTGCACGTTGCCCTGCGTGGGCAGCCCGGCGCCGATGTCGAGGAACTGCCGGACGCCCGCCTCATTCGTCAGGTACGTGACGGCTCGGCGCAGGAAGTATCGGTTCTCGCGCGAGTTGTACTTGATGAGCGGCTGCAACTCCTGCACCTTGCGCGCCGCGGCGACGTCGGCCGGGAAGTAGTCCTTGCCGCCCAAGAAGTAGACGTACATACGGGCGGAGTTGGGGACGGTCGGGTCAACTCCGGCCCAGTCTAAAGAGGGCCCCTTATCCTTCATGACCATGACCATAAAACGGGAATGCCGCTCATGCCGGATCCGCCGCGCATGCCGGGGCAATAACCCGGTGTTCCAACTCGGCGTAAAATGGCCTGTTATTCCTTGATGAGGGCCCCTTCCCGCACCACCCGCGCCCGGATCCGCGCCAGCTCCTCCACGGCGTCGTCCGGCTGCGACGCTGACATGGCCAGCCGATCGTGCGCCATGGAGTACGCCATCACGCGCGCCACGTCGGTCACCATCCAGTCCTGGTCCATCTGCGGCAGCCACACCACATCCGGCTCGCCCTCCTCCGGCAGTCGCAGCAGCGAGAACGTCCCACCCCGCGGCCGATACCGATCCGGCCCGCCCCGGTTGATCTGAATCCTGACTCGCTTATCCGGCCTGCTCGCCAGTCCAATCAAATGGTCGATTTGCCGGAGTTGCACATCCGTGCCGCCCAGATTGTCCAGCAGCGCCGTTTCCTGGAGTACCGCCCAGATCGTCACTGGCCGCTCCTGCATGAGCCGCTTTTGCCGCTCAAACAGAATCTGCATGCCCAGGTCGATCTGATCGGCTGGGACCTCCGGGTAGTGCGCCGCATGTCGCATCGCCAGCGCGTAATCGGGGTGCTGAAGCAGCGCGGGTATGGTCGCGTCGCAATACGTGCGGATCAGCTCCGCGCTGTCTTCCATCTCCATGTACACCACGAGCCACAACGGCAGCCGCTGGAAGTACCGGAACCACCACCGGCTGTCCAGCTTGCCCTGCGCGGCCGACACGAACAACTGCTGCTGGTAGGAGTCGGCGACTCCGTACCGGGTCAGCAGTGTCCTGAGCATCGCCGTGGACGGCACTGTGCTGCCCGCCTCGATGCCCTCCACCAGCCCCGGTTCGCCGCCGATGACCAGGTCGGCCTCCGCGGTTGACAGACCGGCCAGCTTGCGCAGCTCCAGCAGCCGGCGACCTACCCGGTTCGGCGGAGTGCGCTCATTGCCCGGCGCGAACGCCTGCTGGACCTCCTCAATCCGGTACGGATGATGGATTCCCAGGGAGACCGACGCATCCTGCGCCGCCGGGCTTGGCTGCACTGATGCCGCGCTGACGCTCCACCCGACCGAAGGCAGCCGGTCAGCGCGCCGAGCGAGCTCCAGCACCATCCGCATCGCTTCTCGCGATTCATTGGACAGCGACGCGAAGGGCGCGTCGTCGGCAGTGTCGGTCTCGCCCAGCAGGTACGACGCCCGCACATTAAGCACCTGAGCGAGAGCTCTCACATGCTCGATCGTCGGATTCTTACGCTTGCCCTGCCGCAGCAGCCCGACGTAGACGCGGGTCATCGTCACGTCCGTTTGTTCGAAGATCATGGCCGCGACCTGCCCGTCCTTCAAACCACGACGCTCCATGACATCACTGAGCCGCGCGGCGAACACGTCCACCCGAGGTGACTCCTCCCACTGGCTCTTTAGCGCTCGGTGACATCCGGGCGCAAATGTTGACACAGCGTGCCCACAACGGCGACCATCGAACGCCTGTAACTGGCGACTCAGAAAATGTAACTGGCGCCGCTAGACGCTGGCTATCACTTCGACCACTCCGTCATCGTTGGGAGTTCGTTCAGTGAAAATCCCCGCCCGGAGCACACCCCGATCACCACCGTCATCACGGCCGCTCCGGCTGCCGCGCAGGGAGGCTACGGCGGATGGTGACCCGGAAACGTCACCGGAGCCGGTGGCCGGCGGACGTGGCGTCGTTCGCGGCGGGTGTGGCCGCGCCCGGAATCGTGCTGGTCGTCGCCGACGTGGTGACGCTGGCGATGGTGCTGCTGATGGCCGTGTGGATGGTCGTGCCGCTTCATGCCGGGGGGCGCGTGCTCGCCGACGTACGGCATGGGCTGGCGTGCTGGTCGGCGTCCCGGATCGGCGCTCGCCACGCCCGCGACCTCGTGCGTCGAACCAGCAACAAAAATCTCACGGAACGTGCCAACCCAGCCAGTCTCACAGGCGTCACACAAGGTGGCATCCACCACAGAGCGAGGTAGAGAGCGGGAATCGGTGACCCCCTCAACGCTGGCACGGAGGCTTGGATCGGGCAGCCTGAAGCCCGAGCTGTCTGGCGTCCCACGCTGGACGGCCGCGTCTGCCCTGCCCAGGGCGCGCTGGTGTGGCAGCGTGGGCGGCGATGGTCAACGTGGGTGGAACATCTCCACGGCGTTGCGAGCCTGCTGGATCTGCTGTCGCAAGAACGCCCGCATGCGTTTCTTCTCCTCGGGTGTGGCACGCAGCGAATTGATCTCGGAGACGGCCTGCTGGAAGAAGATCTCAAGGTCGTCGTCATCGCCCGGCTCGGCGGGCACCTGGGCGGCCTCGGCCTGCTCCGCCTGCTCGGCGCGGATCTGGCGGAGGAGGTCGGCGGCGTCGGTGCGGCCGGTGTCGGCCAGCTCGTCGGCGGGGACGTCCACGGCCCAGGCCATCCAAGCCAGATCGGTGTCGGAGACGTCGCGGACTTCGCCGGATTCGCGGCGCCGCCAGCGCTGCTCGCCGAAGCGGACGCCGGAGGCCCGGCTGATTCTGCGGGCGAGAGGTTTGAACAAGAGCTCGGGTTCGGGGCGGCCCTCGCGCCTGCGGTAGCGGGTGATGAGCGCGATTTCGGGGCTGAGCTGACTGGTTCCGGGCTGACTGGTTCCGGTGGCGGGCATGGTGGCGGTATCCCCTTCGTGGCGGACTGGGATCGACGCGAGCGTATCACTCGGGTGCGCGTCGGTCGCGTCTGCGCACCGAGAGTAAAGATCACCAGTAAACCTTATTGATCTTGGGTTTGCGCGCCTTGAAATAGCGACGCGAGAGACGCGATCGACGCGTGACATGCGCGTCTCCCAGGCGTAGTCTTGGGGTGTCGCGAGACACACACCACCAAGATCAACAAGTCTCACGGCGGACACCACCACCAGCGGAAACGCCACATCCGCGCCCAACCGTCACGTTGGCGTAACCGCCAACATCCCGGACCAGGGAGAGACGCAGTGACCAACCCCACCAGCTACGGCGACCGAGCCGACCGCATCGTGGACCTGACCCTCATCGCCGCAGGCGACCACCTGCCCGGTTGCCCCGTCGCCAACAGAGCCCGCGACCTCCTCACCGCGACAACCGGACAGGAGACCGCCGACCGGCTCATCGCCGAGGCCCGCGCCGTCCTCACCGAGCAGAGGGCCTGACCCGCGATGGGCACCTACTACGAGACCGGCCGCCGCTACAACATCACCCTGGAGAACGTCCTCGTCGTCGGCACCACCTCCGAGCGAGGCGGCACCACCGACATCTCCGTGAAGCTCGTCGGCCCGAACGGCTCGCAGACCAGCACCGTTCTTCACATCCCGCTCGACCATGTCGGCGTGAAGGTCACGCCTGTCCCGCCGCCGCACTGGCCCCCGCAGCCGGGGGACGTATGGGAAGCGGACGACAAGTGGTGGTTCGCCCTCGCCAGCCGAGACGACGAGGGCGAGATCAGAACAGTGGTCCTCATCAACGAGGACGGCCGCCACGCCTACAACTACTTCGCCGACCCCGTCCCGTGGGACGACCCGGCAACCCTGCTCAACAACTCGACCAAGGTACTCCTGGTCACGCGCAAGGGTCAGTCGCCGGAGCAGCCCATGGAGGCGCGGGACTACCCGGACTTCTCCGACGAGCCGCCGTTCTGATGGCCACGCTGACCACGCCCGGCGCTGTCCTGCTCGGCGAGTTCGAGCACGGCAGCGCCGCCTGGCATGAAGCCCGTTCCCACCGAATCGGCGGTTCCGACATCGGCGTGATCTGCGGTGTCTCCAAATGGACCTCCCGATACGCGCTGTGGTGCGAGAAAGCCGGGCTCGTCCAGCCGGACCCGACCACCCGAGAGCAGGCCCGCGGCCACTACCTCGAACAGGGCATCGCCGACTGGTACGCCGACCAGAACCCCGACGTGCAGGTCGTCAAGACCGGCACATGGGTGTCCACGCGGCCTGGCCGCGACTACCAGCTCGCCAACCCTGATCGGCTGCTTGTCCATAACGGCGAGGCCGTCGGCGGGCTGGAGATCAAGACAGACGCGGAAGGCCGAGACTGGGGCCAGGAAGGCACCGACGAAGTCCCGTACAACTACCTCGCCCAGGTCAAGTGGTACATGGACACGACGGGCCTGCCGTACTGGGACTTTGCCGTTCTCGGCAGCCACCTGACGTTCCGCTGGTACAGGGTCTACCACGACCCCGAGGACGCCGGGTACCTGCGGGAGCAGGCCGAGAAGTTTCTGCTGTCGATCGCGTGGGATGAGATGCCACCCCTTGACGGCCACGACACCACGTATCGCGCGGTACTCAAGCAGCACCAGCTGATCGACCGGAACGAGAAGTTCGCCATCCCCGACGACCTCGCGGCCCGGGTTCTCCCCGCGCTGGCAGCCGAGGCAGAGGTCGTCGAGGAGGCGAAGAAGGCCCGCGCCGAACTCGCGGCTGCGATGGGCACCGCAGGCAGCGCCTACTACGACGGCGTGCTCTACGCCATCCGCAAGGCCAACGGCGGAGGCCCGCCGTCCCTGACCGTGCAGAAGAAGAACCTCAAGCACACACCTGAGCTGCAAGGAGCCGCAGCATGAGCACCGACACCCTGCCCGCCGTCCACTCAAGTGGCGCCCTCGCGATCCAGCCGGACCAGGACAACTGGACACCAGAGCAGCGCGCCGTGCTGACCCAGCTCGGCGTCCAAGGGGACTGCCCGACCGCCGTCCTGGTCGGGTACCTGCACCTGTGCCAGCGCCGGGGGCTCGACCCGTTCCTCAAGCAGGTGTATCTCGTTGGCCGCAATCAGAAGCAGCGTGACGGCAGCTACCGCACCGTCTACACCCCGCAGACCGGCATCGACGGCTTCCGCGTCCTGGCGCAGCGCGCCGCCCGCCGCACCGGCATCGAGTACGAGTACGAGTACGAAGACACCATCTGGTTCGCGCCGGACGGCTCCAGGCACGAGGTGTGGCTGTGGGACAAGCCGCCCGCCGCCGCGAAGGTCACCGTCCTGAAGAACGGCAAGCGGTTCTCCGGCGTCGCCCTCTACAGCGCGTACGTGGACACCGACCGGGAGGGGAAGCCGAAGAACCGGTGGAAGGCCGACCCGGCCGGGATGACCGCCAAGTGCGCCGAAGCACAGGCGCTGCGTAAGGCGTTCCCCGAGGACCTCGGCGACCTCTACACCGACGACGAGATGGCCCACCTGCACGACGACGAGGTCAACGAGTCGGCCGCCCGGACCCTTCGGCAGGCCACAGCCAACGGCTCCCAGCACGCCGATGAGGACCCGAAACTAGCGACCGCCGTGGTGATGGCCAGCAACCAGGAACTGCACAGTCTAGCCAAGCTGATGGACGCCAAGGGCGTCACCGACAAGCTCGCCTACCTGCACAAGGTATTCCCGGAGGAGGTGTTCTCCAGCGCTGCGGACCTGACCGCCGAGCAGGCCCAGCAGGTCACCGAAGCGCTCAACCGCGGCGACCACCTCGACCCCGAGCAGCAAGAGCCCGACGAGCCCCAGGAGGACGCCGCGCAGCCCTCGGCCGCCGAGCCCGCCGCGGAGCCCGCTTCCGAGGCAGAGCCCGCGCCGGCCCCGCCCGCTCCCGAACAACCGCAGAAGCGTCCGGTCGGCGCCGCCAACCGCACGACCCTCACCAAGCTGAACACCCTGTTCGGCGAGGCGGGCGTCAGCGACGACGCCCGCTTCATGTGGCTCGCTCAGAACTGCAACGTCGAGGTGACCTCGACGGTCCAGCTCATTGCGGCGAAGGCGGACGAGGCGATCCGCAAGCTCGAACCCGAGGTACAGGCCCGCTGCGACGATCTGAAAATGCGGATCGTCACCGTGTGGACCGACCTGGGCGGCACCCGTGACGAGCTGACGCCGGCCGTGTGCTGGTGGGTCAACGCCAACACCAGACGGCGCAACAAGCCCCCGGTGACGCAGATAGGCCAGGTGTCCAACGTCCACCTTGATGCCTTCCTCAAGGCGCTCAGTGCGGGCCCCGGCAACGGCCAGGTCACGCCAGAGCACTTCCGGCAGGCCACCGCCCCTTAAAGCCCCGGCCGGGCGCCCTGAGCACGTATGAGGCCGGGGCGCTTGGCCGGCTCCAATCACCCCCCACCCCCTGAGAAGGGACATCGAATGTCGATCGATACCCTCCCCGAGCAGACCGGCGGCACGCCCGACACTCCCACCTACACGTCCGCCGTTCGCGTCTACCTGACCAACGGCGTCCGCCACGCGGTCGAGGCGGTCGAGGCCGCGGAACGGCACCTCGCCGACATCCACACCCGGCGCGCCGCCGTCGAACTGGAGCTCGATAAGGAGCGGGCCGCCGCCGAGAAGCACCTGGAGGACATGGTCCGCAGCCGGGACCAGCTCCTCGCCCTCGTCGGCAAGGACGAGGCCCGCGAGCCGGGAGAGCAGGAGTTGCCGACGCACGTGTGCCACTGCGCCCGGATCGCGGTTGTGGACCCGGTCCTCGGCCCGGTCCACGAGGTGAACGGCACGCGTCTGCCCGCTATGGAGGCGTGCAAGATGCCGTCGCTCGGCTTCCTCGGAGTCCCGGGGCGGGTGGCCGGCGGGGAGGGCTCGGTCGCGTGAACGTCCTCACCATCCTCAACGCTCGACACCCGTACACGATCGACTACGAGCGCGATCGCGGACCGTTCTGGTTCGTCGTCGTGGACAACGTCGTGCTCGACCCCGAGCACCCGCTCCCGGAGCGGCACGTCGATGACGCGTTCCACCGAGCCGTCCGCGACTACCCCGGCCAGGAGATCGGCGTTGCCCCGTGCACGCCCGAGGACCTGGCCAACGCAGGAATCCCCACTCACCGAGAGGAACCAGCATGACCGCCACGATCAGCCTGAGCAGCACGCTCACCCCGGACATGATCCGCCCGGCCGCCATCGCCGTACTGCGCCGCGAAGGCTGGATCCAGGGCACCTACGCCAGCAACAAGCCCGGTGGGCACGGCTGCTGCATCGTCGAGGCCATCGGACGCGCCGCAGGTCTCCCGCCATTCGCCCTGGCCCGCACAAAGCCCCGCCGCGCCGACATCGAGGCCATCGGCCGCGCCGCCTTCATGGCCCGGTGGGACGCGGCACACAACCTCATGGACGAGATCGCCACCTACCTGGGGCGCAACCCCGAGGACGACGAGCTCTCCCCGAAGTGGTTGCTGACGAACTGGAACGACACCAAGGGCGGCACCCAGGCCCAAGTCGAGGCCGCGCTCGAAGGGGACCAGGAGAGCGCGTGAAGCTGGCCACCTGGCAGATCGCAGCAGTGAGCGGCGCCAATCTGGCGCTGCTCGTGCTGTCGTTCATCGCCCCGGGCGTGTTCGCGGCCGTGGCCACGCTGCTCGGCGTCGCGGCTGGCGGGGCGCTTGGCGTCATCGCCGGGATCGAGACGGCCAAGCGTGACCGCGCCCGAGATACCGACATCTACAAGCACCAGTACGGCGAGGCGTACCAGCAGGTCGGCGACCTCCAGCAGGCCAACGCCCGCCTGCTGGTCGAGCTGCGTCAGGCGAACGCGAAGGCGAACGATGCGGGCGACGAGGCAGAACGCCTACGCGCCCGCGTCGCCCAGCTCGAAGCTGAGCAGGCGGTGCAGCCGTGATCGACCTGCTGTGGACCGCGTGGGGTGTGCTCTGGGACGTCGCCGCTGTGATCGGACTCGCGTCGATCACAGTCACAGCGGTGGCCCTCCTCGCGCACAGCCGCGCGGTACGTCACGCCGACGCCGCCCAGCGCGCCAATGAGCAGCAGTGGCGCGACTTCGCCCGCCGCGGCCTGCACGCCATCGAGACACCGAAGGAGTAACAGTGACCACCCCGCCGCCGGCCGGGCCACCACCGCGGGTGGCCGGGCTCGACCAGGCCGCCGAGAAGACAGGGCTGGCTCTGCCGGACGGCACCACCCGCCTCATCACCGCCCCCAAGGCCGCGAGGAAGACGCGGACGTTCGCCGACAACATGCGGCGACAGGACCACGTCGAACGCCAGATCGGCGCCCTGCTGCTCGGGTCGGGCGCGGAAGCGATCGGGATCGAGGACTACGCCTTCTCCCGGCAGTCGTCGGCCACGCACCGGCTTGCCGAGATCGGAGGGTCGGTGCGGCTGGCCTGCTGGCGGTACAACATCGCCATTGCCATCATCAACATCAAGCACCTCAAGCAGTACGCCACCGGGGACAGCAACGCCTCCAAGAGCCAGATGGCCGTAGCCGCGTACGAGTACGTGGGCGCCAAGTTTCCCACCGAGGACGAGTGCGACGCCGCGTGGGTGCGGTGGCTCGTCCTCGACCTGCTCGGCCACCCTGTGTTCCGGGTTCCGGCGAAGCATCGTCGCGTGCTCGCCCAGATTGAGCTGTTCCGCAGGGAGGGGCTGTGAAGACTCCTGCAGACGTTGCTGACGAGCGTCGTTGGCGCAATCGCCAACGTCCACGCATGCCTGACCGGCCGCGCGCCGCCGTGTGGAACTCGGATCGCACTCGACCAGTCGCGGTCGTCGAGGGCCGCCACCTCACACCCGCCGACCTCGAAGCCGCACGGCGGCTGGCCGGCCACCCGAACGTCCACCACCACCGCACCACACCGGGAGGAGAACCGTGACCACCACGACATCGGCGGCGGCAGTCCTCAGCAAGGAACTGGCCCGCCCCCACCCCACCCCGCACAGGCTGCTCCACGCGCTGCGTACGGCAGGGTTCGAGGTCCGGCACGCCGCTCGCGCACCGGCGTGGATGCCGACGACGCCGGACGCGTACGCGCTCGTCAAGGAGGCCGCCGACTGGCACAACTCGGGCTTGCATGATCGGCACGAGATCGCCAAGCGGATGGGCAAAGACAAGCGGACGATCGACCGCTACCTGGCCGCCGCGCACGCGATCCCTGGCCTGCTCGACCCTGAGCCGGAGGAGCCGCCGCGATGAGCCGCTACAGCCCTTCCCGCGAGATGCGCGTCATCGGCCGGATCGGCGTGCCGAAGGCGCCCGCCTGGATGGAGGACGCCGCCTGCCTGCGTGTGGGGCACGAAAAGTTCTTCGGCCCCGCCTCCGACGAAGGGGACGAGACCGAGGAGGAGAAGGAAGCGCGAGAGGACCGCGCCCGCGAAACGTGCGACGGCTGCCCCGTCCGCGCCCAGTGCAAGCAGTACGCGACCGGCTTCTCGAACGGGCTCCAGGTCGGCGTGTGGCACGGCGGCAACGACGACCAGCGCAAGCTCGACCACCGCAAGGAACTGCGTCGGGCGGCCGAGAAGCGCCGACGGGAGAGGCAGGCATCGTGAGCACCCAAGCCAACATCCAGCGGCGGGCCATGGACGAAGCCGTCAAGGAACTGACCAAACGCCTCCGCGAGTGGGCCGCCACACCCGCCGACCAGCGCGAGCCTGCCGAGATGTTCTCGCGCCGCTTCATGCACGACATGAACGGGCACGGCTGGCGGCGCACACCCGCCGGCCGCACCAACCCGCTCGCGCGCAGACCGCCCGACGACCCCGCCGCGGCGGCTCAGCGGGGCGCAGCTCTCGCGTGGAACGAGCTGGCCAAGGTGATCGAGAAGCGGGCGGGGATCGGGCCGGATGAGGGAGGCCCGGAGTGAGCCCGGCCAAGCCCGCGCACGAGCAGCCCGGCGCCACCCCGGCGCTCGTGCCGTACGACGTCTACGGCGGCATCATCCCCGATCCCACCAAAGCGGACCCCGACAGCATCGACTGGCAGTCGCCCACGCCGTTCACGCTGCCGCTCCGCCTGCACAACACGCACGCGCTACACGGCATCACACGGCCCGTGCTGTGGAAGCACGCCCACGGCCCCGCCCAGTTCCCGATGTTCCCCGCTGAACTGCCGCACACCATTCGCAGCGCCGTCATCGACCACGGCCTGGTCGGAGCCGAGTGGGTGCCTCTCCTCCGCCGCGGCCAGTACGGCATCGCCCTCAAGTCTTTCCACGAGCAGGAAGAGCCCGCACCCGCACCCGCGCCGGCCACGCCCGCCGAGGAGGCCGCGGCCCGCTACATCGACCGCGAGCACGTCGTCCGGCTCGTCCACGTCGCCTTCGGCGTGGGCTTGCCCGATGAGCACCTGCCACCCGTCCTGCAGAACCTGATCCGCCACATCAGAGAGGACCCCAACCCATGACCTACACGAAGCTGTCCGGCCCAGCGGTCTTCACGCTCGAAATCGTCTCCCTCCACGACAAAGGCGAGGGCATCACCCTCGACTGGATCTCATCGAACCTGTGGACGATCGGCGACAGCGGCCACCTGGTCACCTCCGACACCCTCGCAACGCTCTCCCACGCCGGATTCATCAACGTTGGGGAACTCGCCGAAGGCAGCGGCGAGACCGTGACGATCACACAGGCCGGGCGCGACTACCTCACCCACCACCACAACGCCAGAAGGGACAACCAGCAGTGACCAGCAACCCCACCACCAGCCTGACCCAGCTCCCGCAGGCCGTCGCACGCCTCCTTGACGCCATCGCCGCCAACCCCGACTACCAGCGCGACGGCACCGCCACCTACGAGCCCATCCCCTCCTCGCGCGGACGGTGGCAGGCCGGGGGGCACACATGCGGCAACAACACCATCAACACCGCCGCCAGCAACAAGCTCATCACCATCGAACTGGCCGGGCCGAACGTCAGGACACTCGCGCTCACCCCGGCCGGCCTCAGTAACGTCCAGGCGCGGCAGGCTCGCAAGGTCGTCGAGGTCGCGAAGGACGAGCGGAGTGTGAACGCCTGATGGGCGAGCACACTCCCGACCAGCTCAACCCGCGCGCCGTGGAACTCGCCCTCGCGGCCCTGGGCGCCGCCATCGCCACCGACGACGACACCGCCAGCGCAGCACTAGCCACCATCGTGACGGAGACCGGTGCCCCCGGCCTCATGGACGCCATCTACGTGTGGTGCGACACACTCATCACCCAGGCCGGGCCGAGCGCGATGTTCCTCGACGTGGAATGGGCCGACGACGAAACAGGCCACGTCATCGCCCCGCAGGATGTTCCGGCAGAAGCCCAATGGGCTGGCCGCCTGCTGACCGCCCGCGCCGAAGACGACGAGGAGACGTTTGTCACGCTGATGCGCGACCTCGGCACCGATCCGCTCCGCGTCGCCGACCACGTGGGGGCGCTGTTCGATCTGGTCGCGGTCAACCTGAGGCGAGCCCTGGACGCTCGAAGAAGGGCGGCGCTTTCATGACCCGGCACGTGATCCAGATGTCCGGCGGGATCGGCTCATTCTGCGCCGCCGAGCGGGTCCGCGTCCGCTACGGCGCCGAGAACATGGTGCTCCTCTTCGCCGACACGAAGGTCGAAGACCCGACTCTCTACCAGTTCCTCCACGCCGCCGCCGCCTACCTCAAGGCACCGCTCGTCACGGTCGAGGACGGGCGGACCCCATTCGAGGTGTTCCGCGACGTGCGCTGGATCGGCAACAGCCGCGTCGCCCCCTGCACCAAACACCTCAAGCAGAAGCCCTGCCGGGCCTGGCTGGAGGAGCACTGCGACCCGGCCGACACGATCCTCTACGTCGGCATCGACCACTCCGAATCCCACCGCACCCCGCCCATCACGGCCGGCTGGGCACCATGGCGGGTCGAGTTCCCGATGTGCGAAGAGCCCCACCTGACCAGGGAGGAGATGTTCGACCGGTGCCGGGCAGCAGACATCGAACTGCCGCGCCTGTACTCCCTCGGCTTCAAACACAACAACTGCGGAGGATGCTGCGTCCGAGCAGGGAAAAAGCAGTGGCTCCGCACCCTTCAGGAGTTCCCGGAGCGGTACGCCGAAGCTGAACGCCAGGAAGAGGAGCTACGCGCTGAGCTGGGCGACGTGTCCATCCTGCGCGAGCAGCGCAACGGCCAGAGGTACAACCTCTCGCTGGGCGAGCAGCGCCGCCGCCACGAGGCCGACGCCGCCGCCCGACCTGCGCTGCTGAGCGAGAGGGAGGTGACGCGCGCATGAACCGGCACCGTCTCCGCTTCGGCCGCCTGGCCATCTACATCGAGCCGCGAGACCTGTGGGTCGGCGTCTACATCGCCCCGGCCGCCGTCTACGTGCTCCCCTTCCCCACGCTCGTCTTCCGATGGAGGCGTAAGGCGGGTGACGACCGTGGAGGGGCGTGAACTCCGGCGCGTCCTGGACGCACACCAGCTCATCGCCCGCGCCTACAAGGACGACCGCTTCCCCTCATCCGGGCGGGGCGGTGACTTCCGCATGTTCGTCATCACCTGGATCTGGATCGTCGCGATCGAACGCTGCCCGAAGGACGATAGGTGGCAGCGTGCCGCCTCGATCCTGGGGCTCAGGAACAACTTCCAGCTCAAGGAGCTGATCGCCTCCGACGCGCCCCGGTACGAGCCGGAAGACCGCGGCGCATGGTACGCGCCGTGCCCGGCGCCGATGATCCGACGCGACGGGCTGTGCGAGCGGCGCGGCACCATCCGCGTCCGCGTCACCAACCCGGACGACGGCACCTGGCGCATCGACTGGTACTGCTCCCGTCACCGCGACGTCGCCCACCAGGTGCAGGCACACGAGCGGGTGCTACTTGCCTCCGGGAAAGTGCCGGAGCCGCTGCCGAACCGCGGCGGCCTCGGCCCCTCCTACCTCCGATGGAACTGGACCAACGTCTACCGATGGGCGGCCGGCGCGATCTGGGAGCCGCCCGCGGTCGGCCTGTGCGCGGACGATTGGCCGGTCATGGCGAAGGTCGTCGGCCAGGCCCCGCCCGATCTGTCGGTGCTCGACGGCGACGGTGAGGCGAGCGGACCGCCGCCGGGCGGCGCTCCCGGCCTGCGGCTCGTGAGGGGAGGTGGCGGTCGTGGCTGACCGATACGTGGTGCTCGTCACCGGCTCCCGCTCTTGGGACGACCCCGACGCCATCCGGAACGCGCTCGTGCCGATCGTCGCCGAGCATGGGCCGCGCAACGTCACTGTCCGGCACGGCCGCGCTATGGGTGCCGACATGATGGCCGACAGCATCGCCCGCCAGCTCGGCGCGCACGTAGAGCAGCGGCCCGCCGACTGGGACGTGTGCGCTGGCCCAGGTGCAAGCCGTCGCATCGCAGGTTAGTTCCCCGTGCGAATCGCCAGCAGACAAGATCGTCACCGTGTCACAGGATGTCATATTCCTGGGCGATGCCGTCTGCGGGATGCTCGATAGCGCGCGGCCCTCCTTGGCCAGGAACCCGCACGAAGCACCGCGTACGGTGGGGACTCGACCACTTCCCTCAAGTGGGCGGGTCCCCGTCGCTTGTCAGGGAGGGAACGCGTGAGCGCACGCCTGTTCGGGCTGGTCGCCGCGTGGCTGGAGACTCCGGCCGCGGAGGGGCTGACGCAGTCGGAGCGGCTGGTGCTGCTGCTGATCGCCGAGCGGGCGAAGGACACAACCCGGCGCATGCTCTCCTTCCGGAGTGACCGGCGCGACGACGGCACGAAGATCACGCTCACGGAACTCCTCCAAGCGCGGGCGGGCCTGACCGCTCGCGGCCTGGCCGACACGGTGCAGCGCCTCTCGAAGCGGGGCCTGGAGGTGCGGGTGCCGGTCGGCAAGGACAAGAACGGGGTGATCATGTTCGCTCGGCGTGGCCACGCGACGGACTACATCCTGCCGGACCTGCCTGCCTCCGTGCGTCTGCCAGAGCGACCAGTGTGGCGCGGCTCGCACCACTCCTGACCTGTGGATAACCACCACAGCGACGATCACGATCATGAAGTTAGGTCACGTCCCAGCGTGACCCGCACGGGTCACGTCCAGGCGTGACCCGTAGGTCACGTCACAGCGTGACCCATGTCCCTACATATGTCCCTACAAAACCTTGTACCTACTACTCATCTACCGTCCGTACACCTACAGGTGGAAGTCCCAAACGATCACCTCGGAACCTGTGGAAAAGCAGGAAGATCACCAGATTCCCCCAGCTCCCGGAAGGAGCCAGCCATGCCCATCACCCACCACGACCCCGACGACGACCAACTCGTCTGGGACAACCACGACCGCACCCAGACCCTCGTCATCGGCCCACCCGACCCCGAAGAGGCCGGCTGGGAGACCGCACGCGACAACCACTGGGCCTGCTGGCTCGAAGTGTCCGGCTACGCGTTCGGACTCGACGCTGACCACACCAGACGCCTCGGCCAGCTCGCCCTCTGTGCCGACGATGGAGTCGAACGCACCGCCGCCATCCCCGCAGCGGCGCCGCACACCGACCTCACCCTGCACGTGGACACCGGCCTCGGCCGCGTCGTCCTCCGCGTCGCCCGCGACGACACCGACACCGGCAGCCGAGCCGACATCCCCGCCCACGACTGCCCCACCATCGCCGCCATGCTTGACACCCTGAGCCGCTGATCAGCCGCACGCAGCCGACCAGCCAGGCCGGGCACTCACCTCCTCGTCGCTGATGGCTTGTCCGTGACGGCGAGCACGAGCGACGCGACCGACGCGACAGCGACGCGCCGCCACTCCCAGAGACCGCCGGAATGCTCATCATGGTGGAGCAGGAGCCACTTTCAGGCGTGGTCTGGCACAGAGAGACCAGGCCATGATCACAAGTCCAGAGAAGCGCTCACAGACAAGATCCACATAGAGCGGCAAGAGAACACGCGCCCCAGACATGCCGTTGGGGTCGGTGGGCGCGGAACCGGTGGTGTCAGCTTTGGCTGACGTCTAGAGGTTTTGTCCTGGC
This sequence comes from Nonomuraea basaltis, assembly GCF_005893125.1. GTDB lineage: Bacteria > Actinomycetota > Actinomycetes > Streptosporangiales > Streptosporangiaceae > Nonomuraea > Nonomuraea basaltis. The sequence continues at coordinate 18,635 of NZ_VCJS01000217.1, forward strand.
CGAAACTCGTGCAGGGTTTTGGTGTTCTTGCTGGTCAGTCGAGTGTGCGTCAACCCTGATTGACGATCTGGAGCTCCAGCATCATAACGGTTCAATCTCGTTTCCGTCCGAAACCTAGACGAGTTTTGATACGTATCACAAGCTTCTGGCCATGCAGATCACCAGCACGGCCAAGGCACTCGGGAGCGCGGCAGCAACCGCCGCGCTCGCCGCCGCCATGGTCATCACAGCAGGCCACGCGGCCCCCGGACTCATACCGGCCCCGTACGTGGCCATCGAACCGATCATCATGCCGACATGCCCCGAACAGGATCCCCCTGTCGTGTGCATCGTCGGCCCGACCGGACCCGCAGGACCAGCCGGAGAGCCTGGTCCGCAGGGACCGCAGGGCGAGCAGGGACCTCCCGGACCGTCCGGACCTCCCGGACCCCAAGGCCCTACCGGCGAGCCGGGACCGACCGGACCGCAGGGCAGCCCCGGACCGACCGGAGCGCGCGGCCAGGCGGGACCCCAGGGACCCGCAGGACCGACCGGAGCGGCAGGCACGTCCGGACGACCCGGCACCCCCGGACCCACCGGCGCGAGCGGGCAGCCTGGCAGCCCCGGACCGTCCGGAGCTCAAGGACTCCCAGGGCTTCCCGGCAGCGACGCCCAGCCCAACCCCACGGACACGGGCGACGTGAAGATGCCCAAACTCCGCGAAGCGTCCCCGACGCCCACACGGACGCCCATCCCCACGGCCAGCACCACGGCCAACGCCACCGACAGGCCCAGCCTGACGCCAGGAGCGGCGGCGAACATCAGCGACACGGACGCATGGATCGCCCCCGTGTCGTGGCTGCTGGTGATCCTCTCTGGCATCGCCGGAACGTGCTACGTGGTGTACCGGCGACGCCAGCGCGAAGCGCAGGTTGACGGTTCCGCCCACGAGTCCACCACCGAGTAACCCCCCGCCCCCTCCCACCAGGGGAGGGGGCACCACCCCGAAGGGAACAGCAATGACCAGCAACATCACCCCCGCCCCGTTCCAGATCACCGACGAGATCCGCGCCGCCGTCCGTGACGCGCTGACGGACCTGAACCGCGCGCTGGAGGGGCACACCGGCAACAACCCGATGATCAACGCCTACCGTCTGCCCGCTTCCCGCGCGACGCTGGCCGAGATCATCGCCATCCGGAACACCGGAGGCACGCTCTACGACGGCCCGACCCCGACCGCGTACGCCGCCATGGGCAAGGTCAGCGAGGACGAGCGCGCCGGGTGGTACAAGATGCCCGACCGCGCCGGAGCCGCCGCGCGCATCACCGCCACGTGCGACGTGTACGGCATCCCCACCGACCACATGATCGCGACGCACGCCCTGTCTCAGGCGGAGGTCAAGGCCATGGTCGGCAGCGCGGACCCGCTGGCCAAGCTGGCTGAGATCCACGCCGAAGCGGCGAAGAAGGAAGCCGAGCGGATCAAGGCCGAGCGGACCGCCCGGATCAAGCAGGCGGTCAACGCCGCTAAGGCGCTCGCGGACTTCGGCGGCGACCCCGCCCTGCCGTTCGCGAAGGCGATCGAGGAAGGCGCGGACCGCGCCGAGCTTGCACAGGCGTTCACGAACGCCAGCCTCCCCGTGCCGCCGGAGGAGTCCGCCAAGCAGCCCGCCAGAGCCGCCAAGAAGTAGCACCATCCGCGCCCCCCGCACGCGCCACCGCGCGGGGGGCGCACCCCCACCACCACCAGCAACGACCCCAAGGGGAGATCATGACCACCTTGCAGGCCCTAGCGGTCAACACCGCCGCCACCGTCCGCCTCAGCGTTGCCGACCGCCACCGCCACCGGGAGGAGTGCGCCATGTGCCGCCCGGACCAGGAATGCCCCCGCGCGGCAGCGATGTTCGTCGACCACCAGGCGCGCGTGCAGCGTTCCCGCTCCAACCTTCTCACTTACCTCCCGAAAGGGTCCGTGATCACCTACGCCGGGAAGCTCCCCAAGATGCACGGCGAATGGTGGGTTCACGACACGTGCGCGTGCTGCGACCACACCGCGCCACGGCTCGTGCGAGGGCGCGGCATGACGATACGGCACGTGCTCCTGTCCGAGATCACGAGCGCGCCCATGGTGCACCCCGGAGCAGGTGACGCGCTCGCCGCCGCGCGGGAAGCCACCCGCGAGATAGCCGCGATCCTGCTCATGTGTCGAGTCGCGCTCCCGATGGTCGTGGACATCAACGGGCTGGGCGCGTGCACGGTCGCCTACCCGCGCCCCACGTGGGACCACGAAATGAACGTGGCGGAGAACGCCGACACCGTCGAAGCGTCCTACGTGGCAGCCACGCTCCGCACCCTGCCCGAGCTGGCCAAAGCCGCCAGCAACGGCAACGCCCTAGGGATCAAGCGCGTCACTCGCGTACTCGCCAAGCTGCGCGAAGCGGCGCGCGAGACGCGCCAGCACCAGCGCTGACAACGCCAGCCGAGCCCCCGCGCGGACCGCCGCGCGGGGGCTTCCGCACGTTCAAGATCACCCCCCGTACCCCCTCCCAGCGTCCAGCTGGACGTACCTTGGTCGCGTTGATCCCGAATGGTTTTGATCTTGCCCGGTGTTTGTAGGGTGTCCTGGTTCCATGGGGTGCGGCGGCCGAGGAGGTCCTGGTGTCGGATCGGGTGTGTGCGGGGCCGTGTAATGCCGGTGCTCGTGCGGTGTGGGCGGCGTTTCTGCGTGCTCGGGAGTTGCATGCGGATGCGGTGGATCGGTGGCTGGCGGAGGGCGGGGAGGGGGAGTCGCCGCCTGAGCCGGTTA
>NZ_VCJS01000668.1 GCF_005893125.1 Nonomuraea basaltis
AAGGGCAGAACACGCGAGTAAAGTTGATCAAGCGGCAGGGATATGGCCGCGCGAACTTTGACCTTCTCAGGAAGAAGATCCTGCTTCGAGACTGACGTCCCGCATCACAAGATCAGCGACAGAGCCCGTTTACTCGTACTCACCTCTGCACATCAAGGAGTACGCCGACATGTGTCGAGCTTGTCTTTGCGCCGGGCCATGACGGCGACCTTGGCGCCCAACTGGGCCAGGCGCCGCGCGGTGGCGGCGCCGATGCCGCTGGAGGCGCCGGTGACCACGGCCACGCGGCCGGCGAGCGGAGTGCCGGTGAGCAGAGCAGACATGAGTCGTGCCTTTCTGCTAGCGATTGACTTCTTGGGATC
>NZ_VCJS01000669.1 GCF_005893125.1 Nonomuraea basaltis
GATCATCAGACCGCTCGACTTCGCCCTTGCCTGGTCCGCTCGCCGCCGCCAGGACCAGACCCGCGCCCGCAGCAGCCACTACTGGAAACGCTGGCTTAAACATCACAAAATCAGGTTGTAGTACTAGATGGCCTGGGCGGTGGGCAGGATGGTGATCTCGGTGAGGTTGACGTGGCGGGGCACGGCGGCCATGAAGGCCACGGTCTCGGCGATGTCACTGGACTGCAGGACGTCGATCTGGCCGATCAGGTCGGCCATGAGCTTGCTGGCGTCGGGGTCGGTGACGTGGTCGGGCAGTTCGGTGTCGACCATG
>NZ_VCJS01000218.1 GCF_005893125.1 Nonomuraea basaltis
GCCATCAATCCAAGGGCCTGGAACGCCACATCCATCCAGCCATCGTCGCACCCGCTCCTCCACAACTGAACAGATCAAGGATGCGCCACCTCTGATGAGATTCCGCCAGATCAAGTGAGACAGGACAATCACCCTCCAGTCCGCAACACTCGGTCGTCGCTACTGCCAACTAGCGAGGCTCACTGCCAGATCCACTGCCAACTTCCGTGCCGTACTGCCAACTTCAAGGGGGCCAGACAAGAGAGGCCACGGGCAGGATCCTTGACGAATGAAATGAACAGTCATTTAATTCGTGTATGGGGCGTATCGCAGGCGTCACCGCCGCCGAAACGCGCGAACGGCTGCTGACGGCGGCCGCCGAGGTCTTCGCCGAGCGCGGGTACGACGGCACCCGCGTCGCCGACATCGCCGCGGCCGCGGGCGTGAGCAACGGCGCGCTGTACGCGCACTTCGGCTCCAAGGCCGACCTGATCGTGGCCGCGCTGCGCGCGCACGGGCCGCGACTGCTGGCCGACCTGTTCGCCGCCGACCCGGACCGGTCGATCGTGGATCTGCTGGTCGTCGTCGGGCGATGGCTGCCGCGCCGCCGCGACGCGCCCGGCTACCTCATCGTCGAGGCGCTGGTCGCGGCCCGCCGGGACGAGGACGTGGCCCGGCCGATGCGCGACTACATGGGTGAGCGCGCCGACTGGATGGCCGGGCTCGTACGCGTCGCCCAGACCGGTGGCGAGCTCGATCCCGGGCTGTCGGCGAAGGCGCTGGCCCACTTCTGCCTGCTGCTCGCGATGGGAAGTGCGCTCGTCACACCCGACCTGCACGCGGTGGACGACGAGGAGTGGACGGCGTTGCTCACCCGTGTCGTCAGCGCCTTCGCCCCTGCCGGCACCACAGCACAGAGCGGAGCAGCACGATGAAACTGAAGATCGATTCGGAGCGGTGCCAGGGACACGGCCGCTGCTACGACCTCGCCCCCGACCTGTTCGGCGAGGACGAGGAGGGCTACGGGCAGGTCCTCGGCGACGGGGTCGTGCCCTCGGGCGAGGAGAAGGCGGCACGGCTGGCCGTGTCCAACTGTCCGGAAAGAGCGATCGAGACCCTCTAGGAGGCGTGACATGAGCGTGGACGACCGCTTCACCCAGGACTTCCGGGAGGCGCGCGGAGACCAGCCCTTCGGCACGCGCAACGAGATCATCACCGGCCCGGTCGAGGACTGGGCGACCGACTTCTCCCACCTCGAGCCCGAGTGGGCGGCCGATCCGTACCCCATCCAGGACGAGCTGCGGCAGCGCTGCCCGATCGCGCACACCGAGCGGTTCGGCGGCGGCTGGCTGCCCACCCGCTACGAGGACGTCGCGGCGATCGCCTACGACACCGAGCGCTTCTCCTCGCGGTCGATCATCATGAGCAACTTCCGGCCGCCGCGCGAGCTGGCGCCGATGGGCGGCTCGCCGCCCATCTCCTCCGACCCGCCGTTCCACCACGACGCGCGCAAGCTGCTGCTGCCGGCCTTCACCAAGACCGCGGTCGCCAAGCGGGAGGCGGCCACCCGGGCGTTCTGCCACGCGCTCATCGACGAGCTGGAGGGGCAGGACGTCGTGGACGCCGCCCGCGACTACGCCCAGCACATCCCGGTGCGGGTCATCGCCGACATGCTGGGCTTCCCGCCCGAGGACGGGCCGCGCTTCCGGGAGTTCATCGAGAACGCCCTCGAAGGCGTCAACCTGCCGCCGGAAGAGCGCATCGCGCGGATGGGCCTGCTCTTCGACTACCTGCTCGTCCAGATCCGCGACCACGTCGACCACCCGCGTGACGACCTGACGACCTATTTGATCAACGCGGAGCTGTACGGCCAGAAGCTCGACCCGTCCCATGTGGCCGGCACGATGGCGCTGCTGCTGATCGCGGGCATCGACACGACCTGGAGCGCGATCGGCGCGTCCTTGTGGCATCTGGCGAAGACGCCGGCCGACCTGGAGCGTCTGGTGGCCGAGCCGGGGCTGCTGCCGACCGCGATGGAGGAGTTCCTGCGGGTCTACGCGCCGGTCACGATGGCGCGGCTGGTCAAGGAGGACGTGCGCTGGAACGGCGTGGACATGAAGGCCGACGACTGGGTGCTGCTGTCGTTCCCTGCCGCCAACCGCGACCCGGCCCAGTTCGACCGCGCCGATGAGGTGGTCATCGACCGTGAGGTCAACCGGCACGTCGCGTTCGGCCTGGGGATTCACCGCTGCGTGGGCTCGCACCTGGCGCGAATGGAGCTGCGGGTGGCCCTGGAGGTGTGGCTGGAGCGGTTCCCGGTGTTCGGGCTGGCGGACCCGGCGGCGGTGACCTGGGCGCCGGGCCAGGTCCGCGGACCGCGTACGCTGCCGCTCCGCATCGGCTGACCAGCGCCGGCGCCGCCGATGGAGAGCGGCGGCTCTGGTCACTCCTGGCTGAGCCGGCGGGCGTCGGCCACGAGGGCGACGGCCAGGCCGGTGGCGGCCAGGGCGAGGGCGGGCACGATCGCCAGCCGGGGCTCGGCCACCAGCAGCGGCACGGCCTCGCTCACCATCCCGCCCCAGTCGGTCACGGGCGGGGGCAGCCCGATGCCGAGGAAGCTCAGAGAGGTCGCCGCGACCAGCGTACGGGCGAGATCGGCGGTGGCGACCGTGAGCACCGGCCCGGCGATGTGCGGGCCGATCGTGCGGCGCAGCAGGTAGAACCGGGACGCGCCGATGGCGCGGGCGGCGAGCACGAAACCCGTCGTGGCCGCGCGCCGGGTCGCGGTGTGCGCGACGAGACCGCAGTTCACCCAGCCGAACGGCACCAGCGCGGCCACGACGGTGCCCGGCCCCGGCGGCAGCACGCCCGCCAGCGCGAGGGCGAACGTGAGGCCGGGCAGCGCGAGCGCCACCGTGGACGCGTACCGCAGCAGCCGCTCGGGCACCCCACCGGCCAGCCCGGCCACGGCGCCGGCCACCGTGCCGAGCGCCGTGGTGATCGCCGTGACGGCGAGCGCCAGCAGCAGGGACACAGTTCCCGCCGCCGCGGTCCTGGTGAGCAGGTCCCGGCCGAGCTGGTCGGTCCCGAGCCAGTGCCGCGCCCCGGGCGGCAGCAGGGCGACAGCGGGATCCGGCAGATACGGGTCGTACGGCGACAAGATCGGTGTGACCCCGCAGAACACCACGATCACCGCGAGCAGCACGACCCCCGCACGCCCGGTCATGGGCGGCGCACCCTCGGGCCCCTTCATGAGCGCGCACCCGGGGGGCCGGTCCCCGCGCGGCGCCTCACCGGCGACGCATCCGCGGGTCGGCCGCCGCCAGGCAGAGGTCCGCCAGGGCGAGCAGCAGCACCGTCATGGCGCCGACGACCAGCACGTACGCCTGCACCACCGGCAGATCCCGCTGCCTGATCGCCGAGATCGCCAGCTGTCCCACGCCCGGCCAGGAGAACAGCGTCTCCACCACCACGACGCCCGCCACCAGATCGGCCAGCACCGCGCCGGCCGCCGCGATCGCGTTCGGCGCGGCCAGGCGCAGCGCGTGCACCGTCACTGTGCGCCGCGCGCTGAACCCCTTGGCGGTGGCGAGCTTGACGAACGGCAGCGCCAGCGCCTGGGCCAGATCGGCGCGCAGCAGCCGCAGCAGCGTCGCGGCGCCCGCCAGCCCGAGCGTCAGCGCGGGCAGCACCACCGCGTCCGGGCTGCCGTCACCACCGGTGGGCAGGGCGCGCAGGCCGACCGCGACGACGGTGATCAGGAAGATCCCGACGATGTACGGCGGGACGCTCGCGACCGCCACCGCCACCACCGCGACCGCACGCCCGCCCGGCCTATGCCGCCGGGACGCGGCCTGCTGGGACGCGGCCCGGGGGGACGTGGCCTGGCGGAACGCGGCCCGCACGGACGCGATCAGCGCCAGCCCCACCGCGACGAGCGCCGCCGCGCCCGCCAGCCGCAGCGTCGCCGGTAACCGGGAGACGATCTCGTCCGTCACCGGAGACCGGTCAACGTAGGAACGCCCCAGATCGCCCTGTACCACGCCGGACAGCCACCGCAGGTACCTGACCGGCAGCGGCTGATCGAGGCCGAGCTCGGCGCGCAGGCCCGCGACACTGGCCGCCGTCGGCTGGATCCCGCCTCGCCGCAGGATCTCCTCGGCCGGGTCGCCGGGCGCCAGCGAGGTCAGCAGGAAGACCAGCACCGACAGCACCAGCAGCACGAGCAGCGTCTCCAAGGCACGCCGCAGCAGGAATCCCACCTCAGCCCGACGGCGTCAGCTTGCCGAGATCAACGACATACGCCGCATTCTGCACCACCCCGCCGACCTGGGCGGTGGTCACCACGGGATTGTCCTGGTACGCCAGCGGGATCATCGGGCGATCGGCCGCGAGCAGCCGCTGGACCCGCCCGTACAGCTCGCGCCGCCGCGCCGGATCGGTCTCCGCCGCCGCCCGGTCGATCAGCGTGTCGAACTCCTCGCTGCGGTAGCCCAGCCCGCGCTCGACGTTCCAGGCCGCGTCCGAGCGCAGGAACCGGCGGAACAGGTATCCGGTTCCTTTGCGGGTGCGACTTCTGCCGAGGCCGCTCTGCACCAGCCACCACTCGCACCCGACCTGCGGTAACGGCCGTCCGCCCACGTTCGGCGTGTGCCACTGTGTGCCAGTCGTGGCCCCTGAGTGCCGCTGGTTGCGGAATGCACGCGGAATGATCATGCCGTCCGCCCCCGCCGCTCGCACGAGCGTGGCGCGGTGATGGCGGCGGCCGACACGGGCCGCCCACGACAGCCCCAGCGCGGCACACCAGAGTGCGCCGCGCCTGTGGTGGCGGGCCCGCACGCACACCTGCACGCTGTACGCCCGGTCGGCGGCACTCCGCGCGTCACTTGGCGGCGGGGCACCGCCGTGTCGGACCTGCCCGACCTCATCGGCCCGCTGTCGCCGGCACTCATCCGGGCAAGCGTGCCCCGCCGCATGCGCCGTTCCCCGGACCAGCGCACATTCTTGCGTGAGCTCAAACAGGACGCCGACGTCCTGGCCCTGCGCAGCGACGGCTACGCCCACCTCATGCTGATCTGCACTCTCATCGCCTGGCGCATGAACTGGGAGACCAAGTGCTCCCGTCCCACGATCGCGTGGCTGGTCGAACGGTCCGGCCTGTCCAAGCCGACCGTGAAGCGCTGGGTCCGCTGGCTCCGGGAGCGCGGCTGGCTCGGCGTGGTCGAGCAGGGCTCCACCTGCCGTTACCGCAAGGGGACGATGGCTGGGCTGGTCGATGACGGGCTCGGCCATCGCGCCGCCGTGTGGGTGCTGTGCGTACCGCGTCCCATTCGTGATCCCCGCGACCAACTCCGTGATCAAGGTCCTTGTAAGGCTGCTGACCAGCCTGAACAGATAAGTGAACCCCCCTCTAGATCTCTCCGTAGGAGAGAACTAGATCCCACGCGCACGCGCGAGGAAAGATCACCAGCTCGCCGAGTCAAACCACGCATCTCGCCACAATGGGGACTCCACCAGACGCCACGGACGAAACGAGACCGACTAGCGATGTGTGAACGGCTCCGCCGCGAGTCGCCCGTGCTCGGCCTGATGACCCCCTGGTACCTGCGCTGGCTGCTCAAACCCTTCATCGACGCGGGAGCTACGGCGTCGGACGTGCTGCACGCGCTCGACGTCCGGGAGGACGACAGCCGGTGGAGCTACACCTGGAGGAGCCGGGACGAGATCCGGCATCCGGCGGGCTGGGTGCGGCATCGGCTGTCGGCCTGGCTCGGACCGGACGGGCGGGTGCTGCCGCTGCCGTCGCATCGGAGGGCGGCGGCGGACGCCCGGCGGCGTGCGGAGCAGGAGGCGCGGCGGCGAGAGTGGGAGCGAATAGCGGCCGCGGCCAGCCGGGTGCCCGCGCCCAGGCCCGCGACCGACGTTGAGGAACCCGCCGCCGCGGTGGCGGGTCTCGAGACCGTGGCACCGGTCGCAGCTGAGGCGGTCGGCCCGAACGCCGCGTTCCGGGCGGCTCGTGAGGAACTGGAGCGTCGTCGGCGGGAGCGGGAGGCGGCCGAGCTGGCGATGCTGGCTGTCCGGGGCTGGGGGTCGTCATGAGAGATCCGTGTCACGCGACAAGAGTCCGGGCACTGGCGGTCGGCGGCGTCGTCTCGGTCGGCTGGAGAGGCGCGGAATGCTCATCATGGTGGCCGCTGGCGGTCGATCACGGCCTGTCTGGAGTTGTCGGTACCGCCAACGATGATCTTGGCGGAGAATTGCCTACAAACAAGATCGCTAACGCTGTGACCTGCATCGATCCCTTACATATACATACGTGCAAAAGAGATAGACTGGAGGTAGTTCCACACAAGATCAAAACAGGCAGTGACCAGGCTAAACACCCCAAGGAGACGCCATGCACCTGCCCCCGATCGTCAACCGCATCCCCACCGGCCGCCCCAGCCCCGCCGACATCGGCCACGCCAACCACAACGCCGCCCTCGACGAACAGATCAGCCTCGTCGCCAACGCACTGGTCCAGGAACTCCGCGAAAACCACCACCCCTGGATTCCCATCTTCCAGGTCCGCGACGCCGCCACCAACCTCCTGATGGGCGACCACGCCACCGGCACCTGGCACGAACGCACCTGCGCCGTCTACGCCAGCATCGAGCGGGCCCTGCTGGACGGCAGCCTCTACGAACACGCCGAACGCGAGGGCCACGCCACCACCACAGTTCGCGCCGGTCGCGTGGCCAGCCTCGCCGCCACCGAGCACCTACGCGGCCACGACACCCCCGCATGGGAGGTCGTCCACGAAATTTGGGTGGAGACGCTGTGCCGCGCCCTCGACTACCTGGCCAACAACGGCCACGACCTGCCCCGCATGTTCGAGGCGTTCGACGCCTTCGACCATTACGACGCCGCCACCGGCAAGGCCCTCCTCCAGCACCTGACCGCCGTCCCCGCCGAGGACGTCGCCGCCATCACCCCCTCCCAGGTCCTCGCCGACGCGCGGGCGGCCGGCGCCCGCCCCGAGCACGTCCTCGACGCGGCAGCGGTCGCCATCGCCTCAGTCATCGCACCGGTGATGGGCGCCGACTTCAACGACCTGCTGCCCAACATGGCCTCCGACGTGCGGGAGTCGGCGCACGGCTGGCTCGCCGAGAACGCGGGCGTCGATCCCGACGCCGACGCCATCGACTACGCCGAGCTGGGCGACGACCAGGTGGCCGGGATGCTCGACTACCTCGCGAACCTGACCCGCGAGTACGACGAGTACGCGGGGTAGCTCGTTGGCGGTACCGCCAACGAACCGCACACGACCGCGGCCGGGCCCACGCCACATGGGTCCCGGCCGCACTACCTAACTACCTAGCTTGTGAACCCCCACCACCAAGAGGGAGATCGCTATGCGTCTCCCACGATAACGCACCGCGCGGGCCACACCGCAACCCCCGAGATCACGGCACGCGCCGAGGGAGAGGAAACACCATGTACTACCCCGAGGACGACTGGGCCACCGACCAGGAAGCCATCGAAACTCAGCGGCACGACGCCGACCTGGAGATGGCCCAGATGGCGCAGCGGGCCGACTACCTCGCCGCGCTCCGCAAGAGCGGCATCTGCACGCACAGCTCGGGCGTCGAGTACCGCAACCCGGCCGTGTACAAGGCGCAGAAGGGCCTCAAGCCCGGCCAGTCCCGCTGCACCTAGGGCACCGGCGGCTGCACCTTCGTCGCCAACTCCGACGCCGAGTGGTACGCCGCGCAGGAGGCGCTGTAGCCATGCTCATCACCCTGCCGGACGTGTCCGGCCTCGCGTTCTCCCTCGACCCGTTCGCCTACCTGCGCACCGAGGATGGTCAGCCGTTGCGGCTGGCGAACGTGTGGATCTGGCACGTGTTCGACGACGGCTCCAAGTGGATCGGGCCGAAGGTGTCGGTCAGCGTGCAAGGCGACGACGTGAGTGACGTCGCCCTGGCGCGAGCCGCGCACGCGAAGTTCATCAGTGACGAGGAGGACGACCTTGCTGGATGACAAGCTCGTCGCCACCGGCAACCCGGACCTGGACGCCTACCTGCGCATGTCGCGCGCCGTGCTGCCGCTCCAGCGGGGCCTGGACGACGCTGAGAAGCGGCTCGCGTCCGGGGCGTGGGACCGCAGCGTGTGGTGGGCGCCCAAGTGGGACCCGTACGAGGAGCGGTCGGGTCGTCTGCCATACGAGGACGCCGAGGTCATCGCCGCCATCGCACCTGGCCTCATCGAGGAGGCGATGGACGCCGCCGAGGTGCCCTATAAGGCCGGGGCCGCCGCCAGCCCCCGGATCGCGGAGATCGCCGCTGACCAGATCGTCGCCATGTGGGAGTCGTACGACCCGCGCTACCGGGAGAGCTGACCGATGCCCGAGTGGATCCGCGACCAGCTCATGAACCTGGCCGCCGTCATCGGCAGCGTCCTCGACGACCCGGCCGCCGACCACACCTACATGCTGAGGCACGCCCACGAGGACCTGGGACGCATCCTCGCCGAGGACGAGGCGGACGGGCGGTGAAGCCGCTCACGCCGGGTGCCGTGGTCGTCTACTACGGCTCCTTGCCGGACCAGTACGGCACGTGGACCGTCGTCGGGCCGTGCGGCTGCGAACGCTGCGACGAAGCCTTCGATCAGGTGTGGGAGCCGTGGTACTGGTCCCTGACCCGACGCGACCAGGCCCGCGCGGGCGCACTGTTCGACCGTCAGTACGGCCACCTATTCCCCCGCTACGAGCTGGCGGGCGAGAACGGCGAGCGGCTGCTGTGCGTGCGCCGCTCCAGCATCACCCCCGCTGGTACTGACGCGCCACCGTCAGCGCCAGCATCCACCACCACACCGAGCCTCGAGAGAGAGGGAGCATGAGCCACCACCAGGACTTACTCACTACCAAGGCCCGGCTCCACCACTGGACCCGTCTGGAGTCCACCCCGAAGGAACCGGTGTTCACACTGATGCGCGACCGGTGCGCCCTCCGCGTCACCTTCGCCGAGGGCATCGCGCAGACCGCCGAGCTGCTGCTGCCGGGCGCCGCCATCTTCGCCTTCATCGACCTGGCCACGGTCGAACCATGGATGCGATGCAGCCGGAAGGACATGGCCAAGCTCGGGATCGGCGACCGCGTCACCGCAGGCGACAAGACCGGGACCGTCGTCGGGTTCGAGCTGGAGGACCTGCGGCACGTCGTCCCGGGCAAGCCGTGGCCGCTCCGGCTCCAGGTCGTCTACGACGACGGCGTGGACGGCACGCCGTTCCCGGCCGCCGTCACCCGTATCGAGCCCGACTCTCGACCGGGAAAGCTGGTGCACTGCATGGTCTGCGAAGGACCGTGCAGCTTGGGGCGGCCGGCCTGCCGGGCGTGGCAGTGCGGCAACCACGCTGAGCAGATGTGCCTCATCGTGGCGCGGGCCACAGGACGCACCGAGCAGCCGCACCCGGCCGCGCTGTGCGCCTTCCACAGCCAGTACGGAGATCGGCGGTTCGACATCGTCCGGGTCCTGCACGACATCCCCACCATGACTCACGCCACCATCACCGAGGAGGTCTGACCACCGATGACCACCATCCCCGTCCTGATCCGCGACTCAGTCGATCTCATGCGCCGCACATGGCGGGTGCGCGGCGACTTCGTCATCGGCCGCCTCACCACCGGCCACGGGTTCTGCCCAGTCGGCGCGATGAGCGCCATCGCCGGGGACGTGTTCGTACGTGGGAGGCCGCTCGGCCGCGTCCCGCTCGTCCGAGAGACGCTGGCCTGGCTGGTCGAATACCACCGGCCGCCCCGCTGCCGCCAGGAGCGCGACAAGCGGCGCACCATCCCGCGCCTGGCGTACATGCGAGTCGCCGAATGGGCCGATTCGTTCCCCGAATCGGCGGACGATGAGTTGTACGCCGCCATGGAGGCCGCCGCCGACGCGTGGCTGCCGTCCTCATACCCCGTTGGCGCAACCGCCAATAGAAAGAGGAGATCATGACCGTGCCCTTTACCACCCCCGACCAGCAAGTGCTGTACCGGGAGCGCGCCTGGCGCGCGTTCGACCGCATCACCGCCGCAGACGAGGCCCCGTCCGCCACTGCGCCGTGCTGGAGGCAGGCCGAGTTCCGCACCCAGTGCGGCACCGGCTGCTGCTACGCGGGCCACGTCGCCCTCGGCAACGGAGGCCAGTGGCTCGTGGACATCCGTGGCGACGACATGTTCATCGACGGCATGGCCATCAACCCGGACGTGGACGAAGAACTGAGCTGGGCGGTGTGGGAGTACATGCTCGCCGAGCCCGACGACCCCGAGGACGCTATCGAGGAGGCGTACGGCAAGCGGGTGGTCCACGTGTCCAACCGGGCGGAACGTCTGCTCGGCTCTCCCCGTCGCTGCCATTACCTCTTCTTCAATGGCAGCAACAGCAGGGCACGGCTGGAGCGGCTCATCACCGAGCACATCGGCCCTCGGGTCATCGTTGGCGGTACCGCCAACTAGCTGCCTGGCTGGCCCGCACCTGCGGGCCAGCCAGCCCACCACCACCCAAGAGAGGAACCACCATGTCGAGAAGCGACATGACCGACGACGAACTCGCCGCTTGGAAGGCCCGCAAGGACGCCGGACGCGCGCAGGCGCACGCCGCCGAGATGCAGATCGCGCTGCTGCTGCGCGACAACCCTGAAGGGATCGACGGGTTCCGCATCTTCTGCGCCCGCATGAACCCGTACAGCATCCGCAACTGCATGCGCATCTACGGGCAGAACCCGGACGCAGCGCACGTGCAGCCCCGCTTCTTCTGGGGCGGCTACGGCCGACAGGTCGAGCCCGACGCGGCGGTGTGGATCATCGCGCCGAAGGTGGAGCGGAAGTTCACCAAGGAGGTCGAAAACAAACAGACGGGCCAGGTCGAGGAAGTCGAGGACGGCTACAAGATCTGGCCCGTTGAGGACGTGTTCCCGGCGCAGGCGACCGCGCCGAAGAACGCGCCATGCCCCTTCTGCGACACGCCGGAGGGGGAGCGATGCCCCGAGTCGTGCCCCGTCATGCAGCCGCAGGCCGGGGTACCTCCCACGCGGGAGGACGTGGCCGAAGCGCTCGCGGCCGTCCTCAAGCAGGTCGGCGGGTTCGACCCATCTGCGCTGTCCGGGCTGGGGCAGGACCCGATGCAGGACAGCTACGGCGACCCGTACGAAACTCCCGGCGTCCGCTGGGAGACCATCGCCGTTACGAAGGGCGCAGCCAAGTGGCGCAAGCCAGGGACGCGCCGCTACCGGTTCATTCACAGCGTGGACCTGGACCGGCCGGGCGTCCGCTACACCATCGCCGGGCTCGGCGTGATCTGGATCAGCCCGTACGAGCTGCGCTCCGACTCCGGCGGCGACGCTCCGGTCACCATCCAGTACGGCGACGACGTGACCGCCGACAGGCATTGGGACAGCCGCTACCACCACGCAGGACCGCACGCCCCCATCATCAATGCGATCAAGTTCGCCGGGACGTCGATCGTGTACCCGCACGACGAGAACTGGCGGTGGTTCGCGCCGCACCGGGAGGGGCACGGCACCGTCCCGGAGAAGACCGCCGAGCAGATGGGCCAGATCGTCCGCCAGCTTCTCGACCACTACCGCGGGCTCGTCGAGTACGACGCGATCGAGGAGGCCGGATTCAAACGGCGGGCGGATCGGCGGGCGCGGGAGGCGGAGCACGAGGTCGCTCGCCTGTCGGAGCGGGAGCAGGAGCTTGCCCAGCAGCGAGCCGACGCGGAGCGGTGCGCGGCCGAGCATCGCCACCAGGCGGCCAACCCGGCCGAGCTGTAGAAGCGCGAGCCCGCGCCTATCGGGCTCGCGCACCCCGATCCTACGGCCCCCGCCCGCCGGCGGGCGGGGGCATCCTTAACCCCAGAGGGAGCAACCACGATGAAGCTCGCAGCACTCGCCATGGCGACACTCCTCCTCGCCGCCGAGCCCGCAGGATGCGGCGCCAAGGGCAAAACCACCGACCCGTACAAGCCCGGTGCGCTCGGGTGCAACCGGGCGGTCCACGTCGAGGCCGTCCGCATCGGCTCCGCTGAGCCGCGCGTCCGTGTCCTGGTCAACGAGTCATGCACCGAGCCCTTCGGCATCGCCACCCAACTCCTGTCCATCAACTTGGAGTACCGCGAGAGGTTCGGCGCCCCGTGGTTTGCCGTCAACAGCGCGCAGTTCCCGAGCATGGCTGAGGATCACCGGTACGTGCTGACCCACCTGCCGTGCCTGTCGGGCCGCTATCGCGCCAAGGTCGGCGTCGCCGGGACGTTCGACACCGGCAAGGAGTTCAGGGCGTCGGTCGAGGAGTCGGCCGTGATCGACTGCGACAAGCCCCGCAACATCGCCGAGTTCTAGCGCCACCACCAGCGGCGGCGGGCCGCGCGAGCACGGAACACCTGCTCGCCGTCCGGGTCGCCGCCGTACAGGCAGCGCACCCGCAGCCGAGGATGCGGCGGCACGACGCCGACCGCCCAGTGTGACGCCGCCTCCGCTGCTGCGTGGGTGATGTTGCCGGTCGCGTAGACGGGCGGCGCGGTGCAGTCCGGCGTCTCGCCTGGCCACACTCCCCATCCGTCGCCCCACCAGGCGACCGTCCACACCTGCTCATCCACCACTTCCACGCATCCGATCGTACGACCCCGCCCCGCCACGAGCGGGGTCAACCACCACCAGTCAAGGAGGAAGACAGTGGCCAACACTGCGATCCCCATTCAGCTCGCTTACGCCGTGACCTACAACGGGATGGTCGTTCCGTTCATCACCCTCCATCACGCGGACGGCACCCCCGAACTCGGGCAGATCGACACCAACCGGGTGTCATGGTGCATCACCGAAGCGCGCTGCCAGCTGTGCGCCCAACCGCTCACCGAAGCCGCGGTGCTCATGGCCCGGCCGCAGGACTTCGGGCAAGGCTACGTCCCCGAACCCGCTCAACACCCCTGGTGCGCCGCCTACGCGATCAAGGCATGCCCGATGCTTTCGGGCCGGCTGCCCCGCCACCGCGACCGAACCCGTCCCCAGCGCCGCCAGTGCACGCTCTCGTCGGCGTACTGGTGCGGCCGGTCCGAGTCTCCCAGCGTGGACGCGATCGTCCGGTCAGGCCGGGCGGCGACGCCGTGGTACTCGGTCCGGTTCCCGATGGCCGAGTACGAGGTGAAGATGACGGCGCGGAAAGGGCCGCGCGGCATCTCACTCGCCCTCGTCAACGCGAAGATCCGGCTCGTCTCGTGGGGCGACCCCGACAAGACCGACCTGGGCCGCGTCCTGGTCTACAGCCTGCCGACGCCCGAGGCAGGGGGCGGCGGCTGATGAACGTGGTCCTGTCCTACGGCATGGGCGCCAACGGCACGGCGCTCCTCCTGCGCTTGCTGTTCGAGCCCGCTACCCGGCCGCCTGAGCTGCTGCCGGACCTGTCGAACCTGATCGTGATCACGGCGCAGACGGGTGATGAGTTCCTGGACACCGCCGTCATGGTCGAGCGGCACTTCTACCCGCTGCTGGCCGCGCGGCGGGTGCGGACGGTGCAGGTCGCCCGCGCGGGCCACTACGAACGCGACGGCATCACGGTGCTGGACGACACCCGCGAGCCGATCCTGTGCCTGACCAGCGGCGCGTACGCGCTGTCCGAGGAGCTGGTGACGACCGCGACCGTGCCCCAGTCCGGCGGGGTGCGCAAGCATAGCCAGAAGTTCAAAAGCTGGGTCATTGACCAGTGGATCGCCGACAACATCGGTGACGAGCCGTACGTGCACGTCATGGGCTACGACGTGTCCGAGCCCGACCGGGTCGCGGGCGACCTGGCGCTCGGCCTCCCCAACAAGATCCCGACGCATCCGCTCGTGGACTGGGGCTGGGACTGGGACGCCTGCGAACGCTACATCTACGACCGGCTGGGCGTCCGATGGAAAAGATCACACTGCGTCGAGTGCCCGTTCGCGTTCTCCGTCACCAAGGGCGGCAGGAAGCGGACCATCCCGTGCCTGCTCGCCCACCCTCACCAGGCCATGCGTGCGCTGGAGATGGAGTACCTGGCCGTCGCCTGCAACCCCAAGCAGGGCCTCCTCGCAGGCAAGCAGCTCTACGACCTGATCGCCACCTGGCCCGGCGGACCCATCCTGCTGGACGCCTTCCAGCGCCACCTCGACGGCATCGAGTGGGCGGTGTACGACGTGCGGCGCGGCTTCGGCGGCAAGGCCGGGGACGCGATGGCGCGCGGCAGCACCGGTCGGTCCCTGCACGCACTCGTCACCGGCACCCGCGCCGAGATGCTTGCCCGGCTGGAGCGCGCCGCCGGCCTGCTCGGGCGGCGGCTGGAGACGGACGGCCGCCACTACCGGGTGTGGTGGCGGCGGCGCAGCCTCTACTTCCCGACCGTCGAGCACCTGCTCGCCGTAGCGCCCGCGTGGGCGCACGACAAGACCAACCCCGCTTTCCCGAAGCTGTGGCGGAACGGCCTGAACGCCACCAAGCAACTCGAACTCGCCATCTGACCCTCACGGAGACAGATCGATATGTACGTGCACGACAGCAATGTGGTCACCCTCACTGACTGGTTCTGCGGCGCAGGCGGGTCGTCCCAGGGCGCCGACAAGGTCCCCGACGTGGAAGTGACGCTCGCCGCGAACCACTGGAAGCTGGCCCTCGACACGCACCGCACGAACTTTCCGAACACCCGCCACGAAGACGGCGACATCCGCGAGGCCCCCGTCTACGACTGGCCCCTCACGATGCTCCACTGGGCGTCCACCGAGTGCACCAAATGGTCCATCGCCCGAGGCAAGAAGCAGAAGTTCCTCAACTCCCAGCAGGAGGAACTGTTCGAGCTGCCCATGACGGAGGAGGAAGAGGAGGAAGCGCTCGCCGAGGAGGAGAGCCGCGCCCTCACCAAGCAGGTAGCGGACTACGTGGAGGGCTGCTACCACCGTCGCCGCTCCCCGACCGACATCGTGCTGGCCGGGGTCATGGAGAACGTCCTACCCGAGTACGACTGGGACGGCTTCGGCGCGTTCCGGGCGCGGTTCCACCGGCTCGGGTACAAGACGCGTGTCATCGGCTACAACTCGATGCACGCCCAGCCGGTGCGGACCCTCGCCGCGCCGCAGTCGAGGGACCGGCTGTACTTCGTGTACTGGCACAACCTGCTCGGCCGCGACCCCGACTTCGACAAGTGGCTGCGGCCCCGCGCGTACTGCCCTGGCTGCGACCAGATCGTGTACGCGATGCAGGTGTACAAAACCCCGACCCGCGAGGCCGGGGTGTACCGCAAGCAGTGGCACTGGCGATGCCCCAACAGCAGGTGCCGGAACGCGATCCTGGAGCCGCCCGTGCTGCCCGCGTGGGAAGCGATCGACTTCTCCCTCCCCACCCGCAAGATCGGCGAAGGGAAGCCGGGCAAGAAGTTCCGGCCCTACGCGCCGGCTACTGTCGCCCGTGTCCAGGTGGGCATCGATACGTTCTGGACGCCGCTGCTGGTGCCGACCGGCGGCACCTGGCGCACGGACCCGACCCCGGTGACGGAGCCGATGCCGACCCGGACCACCAGGGAGAACGACGGGCTGGTAGTGCCGCCACCGCTGATCGTCCCGGCTGAGGGCCGTGAGGGGAAGAAGGCCGCGCCCGCGACAGAGCCGTTGCGGACCACGACCGGCCGCCGGGAGACCGGGGTGGCGTTCCCGCCCGAGCCGTTCCTGACGCTGCTGCGGTCCGGCCGGGTGCGGAACATCGACCCGCGCCGGGATCCGCTGGCGACGCTCGTGACGGAGGGCGCTTCTCACGCGCTGGCGGTGCCGCCGTCGTTCATCGTCCCGATGCGGGGCGGAGGCGACAAGAACCGCGCCCGCTCGATCGACGGGCCGCTCGGCACCGTCTCGGCGGGCGGCAACCACAACCTCCTGGCGACTGGCCCGGAGGCGCTGCTCGTCCCGTACTACAAGACCGGCGTGGCCAAGCCCGCGAGCGAACCCGTGGGGACTCTGACCACGATCGACCGCTACGGGGTTGCTACCCCCGCCGTTCCCTTCCCCGAGAAGATCGACGTGCGGGAGGTCGGGCTTCGAATCATGGACCCCAAGGAAGTCGCCCGCGGTATGGCGTTCGAGCCCGACTACATCGTGCTCGGCAACAAGCGGCAGAAGGTGCGGCAGTACGGCAACGCGGTCACGCCACCCATGTCTGAGCTGCTGGTGTCCGCGCTTCGGGAACTTTTGACGGGTGAGGAACTGCTCCGGTATCTGGCTGCTCGACTCGTTGGCGGTACCGCCAACGCTGCCTCCGCTCGTCCGAGCGGGGCCACCCACCACCGATGAAGGAGAAGCCGTGTCGATCACCGACATCAGCACCGACACCCGCACCATCAACGAGCTGGTCAAGGCCACCGGCCTGCCCGACAACACCGACATCAGCGAGATGCCGGGCCTGACCGTCCGCGCCCTCAACTGCATGAAGCGCTGGGGCATCCACACGCTCGGCGACCTCGCCACGAAGGACGACGACGACCTGCTCGACATCCGGAACTTCGGGGTCGGCTGCCTGGACAACGTCCGCACCGTCCTCGCCCAGCTCGCCGAGCAGGCCACCACCTTCTGAACCCGACCAGGCTCCCGCCGGCCACGGGCTTGTCGGGAGCCACCTCACCACCAAGGAGATCACTGCTGTGAACGACGACTGCTACGACCCGATGTGGGTTCCAGACGAAGGCAGAGAACTGGAGCTGGCCGCACAGCGGCTCGAAGAGTTCCGCCCCGGCGCCGACATCTCCCCGCGCAGGGCGTTCCTGCTCGCCAGGTGGCTGCGCTCGTACGCGGCCGAGATCACGGAGAAAGCACGACAGCTCCGCCACACACCGGACGTGGATGAGAACGCCCTGGAACTAGCCCGCGACATCAACGAGGAGAACACAACCCGTGGCTGACAACAGCGCCATCGAATGGACCCAGGCCACGTGGAATCCCACCACTGGCTGTGACCGCATCTCGGCCGGGTGCGACAACTGCCTGGCTCCCGAAACCAGAGTCCTTCGCACCGACATGACCTGGGCACCCATCGCCGACATCAAGGTCGGAGATCGACTCGTCAGCTTCACCGACAAGCCCGCCGCCGGGCAGAACCGTGTCTGGGAAGAAGCCACCGTCCAGGCCGTGTGGGAGACCCGCAAACCGACCGTCACGGTGGAACTCGCAAACGGCGCCACGTTCACAGCGAGTGAAGACCACCTGTGGCTCATCGCCAAAAGAGGAGCGTCCCAGTGGTGGCGCAAGACCATCGGGCTCAACTTCAAGACCGAAGTGCGCGCACTCCAGTGCAGCCCCACGAACACCGAGACGGACGACTACCGCGCCGGATACATCGCTGGCGCGACAGAAGGCGACGGAACCTTCCGCTGGGACCCTTCATGGCGGTCCTCGTCGATGGGCTACCCGCAGTCGTATTGGAGAGTCGCGAAGCCCGAGCAGGACGTTGACGTCCTTGACCGGCTGGTGGAGTATCTCCACCGCTTCGGTGCGGAGGTGTCCGTCCGATCGTTCGACCAGGGCGAGTCCTCGTCGTTCGCCACCGACAACCCGCTGCCGATGGCGAAGGTGGAAACCCGGCGCCGCAACCATCTGGCGTTAATCACCGAACTCGGTCAGGAGCGGAACTCCCGCGAGTGGATGGCCGGATGGCTAGCCGGAATGTTCGACACCGACGCCTCCTACAGCGGCGGCAGTCTCCGCTTCTGCCAGACGAAGCCGAACGACGTCCTCGACAAGGTCGAGCGATACGGGAAGGAACTCGGCTTCCACCTCAAGGCTGAGCATTACGAGGGGTCGGTGTGCCCAACGGTCCGCTTGATGGGCGGCATCGCAGAGAACATCGCCTTCCTGAGTTCCATCCACCCCGCGCTGACTCGACGCTGCCGCGACTTCTACGGCAAGCGGATCGAGACACCAACCAGCCCGGTCGTGGGGATCCGTCGCGGCCCTGCACAGCGACTCATCGACATCACCACGTCAACGGGGACCTTCGTCGCTGAGGGAGCGCTCACCCATAACTGCTACGCGCTGACGCTGGCCAAGCGGCTCAAGGCCATGGGGCAGCCGAAGTACCAGAACGATGGCGACCCGCGCACGAGCGGACCGGGCTTCGCTGTCACCCTTCATCCGAGCACGCTGGCCGAGCCGCTGCGGTGGCGTAAGCCCAGGACGGTGTTCGTCAACAGCATGTCCGATTTGTTCCATGCTCGCGTTCCGGTCGAGTTCGTGGATCGCGTGTGGGCGACGATGGAGCAGACGCCGCAGCACACCTACCAGATCCTCACCAAGCGCCCGGAGCGGATGGCTCGTCTGCTGGCGGGCCGCCGGCCGCTGCCGAACGTGTGGCTGGGCACGTCGATCGAGTCGGACGAGCACGTGCGGCGCGCTGACGCGCTGCGCGAGGTCGAGGCCGCCGTGCGGTTCCTGTCCCTTGAACCGCTGCTCGGGCCGCTGCCTTCGCTCGACCTGACTGGGATCGACTGGACGATCGTCGGTGGCGAGAGCGGACCTGGCGCGCGGCCGATGGATCTCGCGTGGGCGGCTGATCTCCGCGACCGGTGTGCCAGGGAGCGAGTGCCGTTCTTCATGAAGCAGCTCGGGGCCGTTCTCGCTCGGCAAAAGGGCTGCTCCGACCCGAAGGGCCACAACCCGGCGGAGTGGCCGGAGCCTTTCCCGAGGGAGTACCCCCATGGGTAGGCGGGTCAAGGTCACTGGGGACCTGTACCACGGGCGCGTCCCCGAGGGAGCCGTCTACATCGGCCGCGCCGCGCCCGGCCTGCGGCGGTCGCCGTTCGCGAACCCGTTCCCGGTGGCCGCGCACGGGCTCGAGAACGCGCTCCGCATGTACCGGCGCTACCTTGCCGAGCACCCGGATCTCGTGGAGCGGGCGGTCACGGAGATCGGCGATGCGGACGTGGCCTGCTGGTGCAAACCGGCAGAGCGGTGCCACGGGGATCTGCTGCTCGCCGCGATCGCGGCCAGGAGGTGACCCGTGGAGTTCTTCCTCGGTGCCAACACCGGGTCCTGGCTCAAGCGCAAGGACGTGGGCAAGCCTCTCTGCGTCGCATATCGGCACCTGGCCAAGATCAAGGGAGATCTGCCGCGCGCCGTGGTGCCCTGGATTCTGGACTCCGGCGGGTTCAACCAGATCACGATGCACGGCGAGTACCGGGTCAGGCCCATCAACTACGTCCGCGCGGTCGAGCGGTTCGCCGACGAGATCGGCATGCTCTGCTGGGCGCGCAGCAGGACTGGATGTGCGAGCCGCCCGCGCTCGCCAGTTCGGGCCGGACCGTGGAGTGTCACCAGCGCCTCACCGTCGAGAACTACTGCGTGCTCCGCTCCAGGTCGAACCTGTTCATCCCGTCGTTGCAGGGCGACTGCCGGGACGCCTACCTGCGGCACGTGGACGAGTTCGACCGGTACGGCATCCGACTCGATGAGCTGCCGCTCGTCAGCGTCGGCTCGGTGTGCCGGATGCAGAGCACCCCGGAGATCGGCCGCGTCCTGACCGCGCTGGCCAGTCTCGGGCTGAGAATGCACGGGTTCGGTGTGAAGACCATCGGCCTGCGCCGGTTCGGGCATCTCCTCGTCTCGACGGACTCCATGGCGTGGTCCACCAACGCCCGGAAGAACGCCGACGACATCTACATCGACGTACCCGAGCACACCCATCCCCGCCGTGGCAAGACGTGTTCGAGCTGCCCCGTCTACGCGCTGGCGTGGCGGAAGCGGATGTTGGCCAGCATCCCGCCGCCGCCCGCTGCGGTGGCTATCGAGCTCCCTGCTCTCTACGCGGGGCGCAAGGTCCTGCCCCAGTACCGCGACATGCCGATGCCCGCCGTACGACACCGGCCGGGCATACCCATCTACTCCAGGAGAGCATCATGACCCAACTCCACGACACCACCACCCCGGCCGAGGGAGAGTGCCCGCCGGTCGAGCCCGCCGACTTCCTGCCGTACCTGGCCCGCAGTGTTGGACACAACCTGGACGTGCTCGCGTTCGCGACCGTGGACGGCTACCAGGCGGAGATCAAGATGGCGGCCGAAGAAGCGGCCCACGGCATGGACTCGCTGATCAACGCCCTCATGCAGGGCGAGGGCCTGACAGTCGAGGAGGCGCAGTCCCGCGCCGCCGCCCTCATCGCCGAGCAGGGGGAGGACTGGTGAGATCCGACAAGTGGGAACGGCTCATCACCTGCCTGGACATTCTCCAGGAGAAGGACAACCCATCTCCACGCGAGGTGGCCACTCAGATCGGCGTGAGCGAACGGACGGTCCTCCGCTACCTGCGCGACATGAACGGCGGCTCGCGACGCCCGCCGGCCTACTACGAACGGGTGATGCCGGACATCCTCGCCCACCTGCGCCGCTACCCGCAGTCCCGGTTCACCACGGGCGAGTTGGCGCGCGTGCTGCTCGGCGACCGGACGCTGCACCTGGACGCGGCGCTGCGGCGAATGGAGCAAGCAGGTCTCGTGACGCGCACGGTCGAGCCCCGCAGCGACGGCCTATTTGCGCAGGATCAGCCGGTCACGTGGTGGCAGCTGCACGAGGGCGCCCCACGGTTCGCCGCGGTGTGCTCGGCATGCCGCGCCCGCCCGGTCGCGGTGCAGCGGCTCGGCTGGTGCCGTGCCTGCCACGAACGATGGGCGCGAGCTGGCAAGCCCCAGGGCGGCCCGCCGAAGCCGAGGAAGGGCGGCCGGCCGCGTCAGCCCGACACCGAGGAGAAGGTGCAGAAGACCCGGAAGCTTCTCGCCGCAGGCAAGGGCACCATGGAGATCGCTCGCCTGCTTGGCGTGGACGGGTCCACGGTGTGCTACTACAAGCGGCGGCTGGTTGAGCGGGGCGATCTGCCCCAAGCGTGCTGACGTTGGCGGTTTCGCCAACGAGCGCCGTACGCTGCCCAGAAGATCCGTAAGACAAGGAGAACAGGGTGAACAAGCAAGAACTGATGGACGCCGTCGCCGACCACGTGGGCGCCGAAACTCCGAAGGACCGCAGGCACGTGAACGCGGCCCTGGCCGTCATTCAGCAGGAGGTCGCGGAGGGTGGGACGGTTTCGGTGGCCAGGTGGGGGAAGTTCGAGTCCAGGCTGCACAAGGCGCGGACGGCCCGTAACCCGAGCACCCAGGAAGAGGTACTAGGGCGCGTATTGGGTTGTGATCAAGGGGTGGCTCGTGTGAGGTCTTTGATCCAAATCATCGCGCCACGAAGGTGGAGGCCGGCGATGTAGCTCTCAGGGGTCTTGTCGTAGCGGGTGGCGATGC
>NZ_VCJS01000670.1 GCF_005893125.1 Nonomuraea basaltis
CCAGGACCTCCTTGGCCTGGCGCAGACCCACACAATGCACCACCGCATCATCAGCGAAGCGTTCGAACCGCACGGCCGGGAACTCCCGAGCCAGAAACAGATCGAACGCGAAATGCATGAACAGGTTCGCTAGGACAGGCGAAACCGATGAACCCTGCGGGGTCCCCCGGTCTCTGTTCTGAAGCCTGCCATCGGGCAGTACCAGCGGCGCAGCGAGCCACCGCTTGACATACAGCACCACCCACGGCACATCGCACACCGCACGGACCGCCTTGACCACCAGATCCCACGGCACAGAGTCAAAGAACG
>NZ_VCJS01000671.1 GCF_005893125.1 Nonomuraea basaltis
CGTTCTTTGACTCTGTGCCGTGGGATCTGGTGGTCAAGGCGGTCCGTGCGGTGTGCGATGTGCCGTGGGTGGTGCTGTATGTCAAGCGGTGGCTCGCTGCGCCGCTGGTACTGCCCGATGGCAGGCTTCAGAACAGAGACCGGGGGACCCCGCAGGGTTCAGCGGTTTCGCCTGTCCTAGTACGGCAGTCACCATTCGCAGTGTGACCAGCACGGATGCGCGATAGGCCGTTGCGATCTTGTGATGGGAAGCGGGCACAAAGAGAGCAGCCGCTCGTGATCATGCCTGTGTGACGAGTACAAG
>NZ_VCJS01000219.1 GCF_005893125.1 Nonomuraea basaltis
AGACAGGAGGTCCGGGGCGGGCACGCCCAGCAGGCGGGGCGCGGGCATCGGCTGGGTGACCCCGCCTATCTCGGTGAAGCCGCCCCGGGCGACGTTGTGCGGATGGGCGGCGGCCTCCGGCATGGAGAGCACGGGCGAGACGCACGCGTCCGAGCCCTCGAAGAGCGCCTCCCACTCGGCCCGGGTCCTGGTCTTGAACTCCTCGGCCAGGCGGGCCTTCAGCGCGGGCCACTGGGCCCGGTCGTTCCTGTCGGGCAGGTCCGTCAGCCCCATCAGGGTCACCATCGCCTCCCAGAACTGCGGCTCCAGGGACCCCACCGCCACGTACCGGCCGTCGGCGGTCTCGTACGTGTCGTACTGCGGAGCGCCCGTGTCCAGCAGGTTCGTGCCGCGCGGCCCCCAGAAGCCGCTCTGCACGGCCTGGTAGAACATCGAGAACAGGATCGCCGCCCCGTCGATCATGGCCGCGTCGATCACCCGGCCCTTCCCGGTGCGCTCCCGCTCGAACAGGGCCAGCAGCACCCCGTACGCGAGCATGAGCCCGCCCCCGGCGAAGTCGCCGAGGATGTTGATCGGCGGCGTCGGCTTGTCATCCTCGCGGCCCAGCATCGACAGGATCCCGGAGATCGCGATGTAGTCGATGTCGTGCCCGGCCGTGGAGGCCAGTGGCCCGTCCTGCCCCCAGCCGGTCATCCTGCCGTAGACCAGCCGCTCGTTGACCGCGTGCAGGTCGTCAGGGCCGATGCCGAGCCGCTCGGCCACGCCCGGCCGGAACACCTCGATCACCACGTCGGCGTGCCGCGCCAGCTCCTTGAACGCCGCCACGCCCTCGGGCGCCTTCAGGTCCAGCCCGATCGTGCGCTTGCCCCGATCCATGACGTCCGTGCGCGGCTTGTCGGAGACCGCCTTGACCCGGTCCACGCGCAGCACCTCGGCGCCGTGGTCGGCCAGCATCATGCCCGCGAACGGCCCGGGAGCGAGCCCGGCGAGCTCCAGCACGCGCACCCCGGCCAGCGGCCCCGGGCGGACTTCAGACATTCGGCATCTCCTTGGTGTGGACCTTCAGTAGAACAACATTCGGTGACCTGTGGCAAGCCGCCTTCGTGACCTTCGGACGAACCCGTTGGAGGTATGGGAAACTTGCCCACTGGTTGTGGTGGTCTACAGGGGACGGACATGGTTTCGGACAGCAACCGGCTCATCGCCAGGCGGTACGAGTTACTGCGCGAACTGGGCCGCGGGGGGATGGGCGTGGTCTGGGAAGGCCGCGACACGCTGCTCAACCGGCAGGTCGCCATCAAGGAAGTGCTGCTGCCCGACGGGCTGTCGCCGGGCGACCAGGAACGCCAGCTGATGCGTACCGTCCGCGAGGCGCGCACGGCCGCCAAGCTCAACCACCCGTCCGTCGTCGGCATCTACGACGTGGTCGAGGAGGGCGGCCGCCCGTGGATCGTGATGGAGCTGCTGCGCTTCCCGACGATCGAGGAGATCGTGCTCAGTACGGGCGCCCTGCCCGTACGCGAGGCGGCCGACGTCGGCAGGCAGGTGCTGTCGGCGCTGAAGGCCGCTCACGCGGCCGGGGTCCTGCACCGGGACGTCAAGCCGAGCAACATCCTGATGAGCGACGACGGCCGCGCCGTGCTCACCGACTTCGGCATCGCCACCGTCGAGGGCGATCCGTCGCTCACCAGGACCGGCATGGTCACCGGCTCGCCCAGCTTCCTGGCCCCGGAACGGGTCCGCGCCGTCGACGCGGGACCGGCCTCCGACCTGTGGTCGCTGGGCGCCACGCTGTACGCGTGCATGGTGGGACGCTCGCCGTTCGAGCGGGGCGACCCCATGGCCACGCTCAACGCGCTGCTCACCGAGGAGCCCGACTACCGGCGCATCCCGCCGATCATGCATCCGGTCCTGCGCGGTCTCCTGCGGAAGGAGCCGGAGGACCGGGTGGACGCCGAGGAGGCCGACCGGCTGCTCGCGGCGATCGCCGCGGCAAAGCCGGCCGCCGCCGACCGCGACGTGCCCGAGAAGAAGAGCCGCGGCCCCGGCCGGGCCCTCGTGGCGGCGGGCGCGGCGGCGGTGCTGGTGATCGCGGCCGGGGCGGTCGCGTACTTCAGGTTCGCCGCCCCCGCCGAAGGCGCCCCGCGCGCCACCGCCCAGGCCGCCGCCGCGACGAGCCCGCTCACGCCGAGCGCGACGCCGACACCGAGCGCGACGGCCACCCCGACGCCCAGCGCGACCAGGGTCGTCCCGGCCGTGCGGGCATGGCGGTCGCGCGACGGCTGGTCGATCATGCGGCCGACCGGCTGGAAGGGCGCGCTCGACGAGGCCTACACCGAATGGACGCGCCGGGACGGGAACGCCCATCTCGGGGTCCAGGCCATCTACTCCAACCTCGACCCGGACGAGGTCCTCATCAGCTCGGAGGAGACGCTCCGGCAGAACGCCCAGAACGTGGTGAACCGCGGCCGCCGTACCGTCGTCCACCAGGGCGTCAAGGCCGTGGAGTGGGAGTTCTCCTGGACGGCGGGCGAGACGGGCGACGCGCCGTGGGTCACGGCAGGCACGCGCTATCGCGAGGTACGCCGGGCGCTGGCGATCGGCGACACCGCGTACATCCTGTCCTGGACCGTCGCCGAGAATCAGTGGCCGCGCAGCAGAGGGCTGATGCGGCAGGTGATCAGCAGCTTTACTGTGGGGGCATGAGCCCCTGGAACCTGCTCGCCCTGCCCCCGCTCCCCGAGGAGCTGATGCGCCGCCTGCTCGCCCCGCTGGGCGACCGGGTGGACGTACGCGTGCCCGCGGCCCGCGACAGGGACGCGCTCGTGGCGGCGCTGCCGGAGGCGGAGATCGTGCTCGGCGACTGGACGAGCACCCTCGTGCTGGACGCCGGCGCGGTCAAGGCCGCGCCCCGGCTGGCCTTCGTGCAACAGCCCTCCGTGGGCGTCGACGGCCACGATCTCGACGCCCTGGCCGCGGCCGGGGTGCCGCTGGCCAACACGCCGGGTGTCAGCGCCGTCGCGGTCTCGGAGTGGTGCCTGGCCGCCACGCTCTCGCTGTCGCGCAAGCTCGGCCCGGCCGACGCCGCCGTACGCGCGGGCGAGTGGCCGCAGCAGGGCCTACAGCCGCACGAGTTGCGCGGCCGTCGCGTCGGCGTGGTCGGCTACGGCCCGATCGGCGCCGCCTGCGCCGAGATGTTCCGCGCGCTCGGCTGCCACGTGTCGTTCTGGACCCGTACGCCCCGGGAGGAGCCCGGCTTCGAGGACCTGGACACGCTGGTGGCGTCCAGCGACGTCGTGGTCGTCGTGATCGCGCTGTCCGACCAGACCCGCGGCCTGATCGACCCGGCCCGCATGAAGCCCGGCGCCCTGCTCGTGAACGCGGCGCGCGGCGGTGTCGTGAACCAGCAGGCGCTCGTCCAGGCCCTGCGCGACGGGGCGTTGGCCGGAGCCGCGCTCGACGTGTTCGACGTCGAGCCCCTGCCCGCCGGCGACCCGCTGCGCGACCTGCCGAACGTCCTGCTGTCCCCGCACGTCGCCGGCGTCACTCCGGAGGCAACCGGCCGCCTGCTCGCGGCCACCCTCGACAACCTCACCGCCGCGATCGAGGGCCGCGAGGTGGACGGGGTGCTGAACGGAGTATCCCCTGTCATCGGTAGAAAATTTACGGATTCATCTTCTACATAGGCATTTCACCTGGCACTATGAACAGTTTTCGTGTCTTTAACGACCCCGGTCTGGTCGAGATCGCTCGCGAGAGATACCGTCTTACGGACGATCTCTACCGGCTCAAGGGGGTGCTTCCGTGACGACGATGTCGACACACCAACGGGCAGTAGAGCAGATCCGGCAGTCGTACGCCGAGATCCCGGGTGACGCCGCGCCCCGGCTGGCCAAGTCGACGTCCAACCTCTTCAGGTTCCGCGACACCGCGAAGACGGCCAAGCTCTCGGCCAGGGATCTCGACGAGGTCATCAGCGTCGACCCCGAGACCATGACGGCCGAGGTCCAGGGCATGACCACGTACGAAGACCTGGTCGACGCCACGCTGCCGCACGGGCTCATGCCGTACGTGGTGCCGCAGCTCAAGACCATCACCCTCGGCGGCGCGGTGACCGGGCTCGGCATCGAGTCCACCAGCTTCAGGGACGGCCTGCCGCACGAGTCGGTCGAGGAGCTCGAGATCCTCACCGGCGACGGGCGCATCATCGTGGCCCGCGACGACAATGAGCACCGCGACCTCTTCCGCGCCTTCCCCAACTCCTACGGCACGCTCGGCTACGCGCTCCGCATCAAGATCAGGCTGCGCAAGGTCCAGCCGTACGTCCACCTCACGCACGTCAAGTTCACCGACGCCGCCAAGTGCATGCTGGCCATGCAGGAGATCTGCGACAGCATGGTGCACGACGGCGAGAGCGTCGACTTCGTGGACGGGGTCTACTTCAGCCCGGGCGAAATGTACGTCACGGTCGGCCGCTTCGCCGACCGCGCGCCCTACGTGTCCGACTACACCGGCATGCGCATCTACTACCAGTCGATCAGGCAGCGCAACCGCGACTGGCTGACCGTGCGCGACTACCTGTGGCGCTGGGACACCGACTGGTTCTGGTGCTCGCGCGCCTTCGGCGTGCAGCAGCCGGTGGTCCGCTCGCTCATGCCGCGCCGCTGGATGCGCTCCGACGTCTACCGCCGCCTGGTCGCCCTCGACCGGAAGCTCGGCGTGACCGCCCGCGTCGACCGCTGGCGCGGCCAGCCCGTCCAGGAGTCGGTCATCCAGGACGTGGAGGCGCCGATCGAGCGGGGCGCGGAGTTCCTTGAGTTCTTCCACGACAAGGTCGGCATGACGCCGGTGTGGATGTGCCCGCTGCGGGCCGCCTCCCGCTGGCCGCTTTATCCTCTGGAGCCCAGCAAGCTGTACGTCAACTTCGGCTTCTGGGGAATGGTGCCACTGCCACGGGGGCAGTTCGACGGTTACTACAACCGGCTGATCGAGAACACCGTGCACGACCTCGACGGGCACAAGTCGCTCTACTCGACGTCCTTCTACGCCCGTGAGCAGTTCTGGCAGCTGTACAACGGCGACGCCTACTGGCCGGTCAAGCGGGAATACGACCCGAACGGTCGCCTGCTGGACTTGTACGACAAGTGTGTGCGGGGAAGGTGAGGTCGATGGCTCTCGCAACCATCTTTGAGAAGATCGTCGGCACGGACGCGAACGTCGCGTTCATGGCCTACGACGGCAGTAAGGCGGGTCCGGACGGGGCAGATCTCGCGCTCGAGGTCAAGTCCCCGATCGCGGTCGCCTACATGGCTCAGGCCCCGGGGGAACTGGGTCTGGCCAGGGCGTACATCGCCGGTCACATTGACGTGCACGGCGACCTGTACACCCTGCTCGACCGCATGTGGAACATCACGACCAACGATTTGAGAACCTCCGAGAAGCTCGCCGCGGTCCGCTCGCTGGGCCTCAAACCGCTGCTCATGCGGGTGCCGGCGCCGCCACAGGAGATCCGCCAGAGCACCCTGGCCAAGCTGGGCTCCCGCCACGCCAAGCAGCGTGACGCGGAGGCCATCCACCACCACTACGACGTCTCCAACCGCTTCTACGAGTGGGTCCTCGGGCCGTCCATGGCCTACACCTGCGCCGTCTATCCCTCAGGGGAGTCGACGCTGGAGGAGGCCCAGTACGCCAAGTTCGACCTGGTGGCCCGCAAACTGGATCTCAAACCCGGGATGCGCCTGCTGGACGTGGGCTGCGGCTGGGGCGGCATGGCCATGCACGCCGCCGAGCACTACGGCGTCGAGGTGCTCGGCGTGACGTTGAGCAAGCAGCAGGCGGAGTGGGCCCAGAAGGCCATCGCCGACGCGGGCCTGCAGGACCTGGCCGAGGTCCGCCACATGGACTACAGGGACGTGAAGGAGACCGGCTTCGACGCGGTCAGCTCCATCGGCCTCACCGAGCACATCGGCAAGGCCAACGTCCCGTCGTACTTCGAGTTCCTGTACAGCAAGCTGAAGCCCGGCGGCCGCCTCTTGAACCACTGCATCACCCGGCCGACCGGCAAAGAGAAGACGTTCAACAAGGGCGGCTTCATCAACAAGTACGTCTTCCCCGACGGCGAGCTGGAGTCGGTGGGCTGGCTGATCCGGCAGATGGAGGACATCGGCTTCGAGATCCGCCACGAGGAAAACCTCCGGGAACACTACGCGAAGACCCTGCGGCACTGGTGCGACAACCTGGATGCCAACTGGGAGGACGCGGTCCAGGAGGTCGGCATGGGCACGGCCCGGGTGTGGGCCCTGTACATGGCCGGCTGCATCGTCGGCTTCGAGCGCAACAAGGTCCAGCTCCACCAGGTCCTGGGCGTAAAGCTGGACCAGAACGGTCTCTCCGGCATCCCCCTCCGCCCAGCCCTCAACTGGCCCTGACCCCGAACCCCCCGGCTCTCCCGATACTCCTGGTTTTCCCAGGCCGAAAAGCAAGGTCCTCACCCTGGGGGCACTGCGCGCCATGCGATGGCTCAGGCAGCGCCCCCTAGGGGCTCCGCCCCTTCGACCTCAGAAGGGCGCGGTCCTCGCAACCATGGAGAGGGCCTTGCACAAGGTGCAGCGTAACTTGCAGGCTACGCAAGCCGTGTGACGTCCAGGACCGCCTTGCCCGCGATCCGCCGGTCGAGCAGCGCTCGGGAAGCCTCCGCGACCTGCTCCCAAGAACCCCGCCAGGCCGCCTCCGGTGACAGCCTCCCGGCCGCGACGAAACCGAGCAGCGTGGCCAGATCGGGTCCGACCTCGTGAACGTCGCCGAACGTGCTCATCGTCTTGGCCGGACCCATGGAGAACAGCGAGTACGGCTCGAACACCGCCGGCTCGTCCGACGCCCAGCCGATGTTCTGCACGCCACCGCCCGGCGCGAGCAGGTCCCAGGCGGCGGGCAGTTGCGGTCCCCCCACGGTGTCGAGGATGACGTCGACCGGCCGGTCGATGCCGTCCAGGCCGATCACCACCTCATCGGCGCCCAACTCTGCGAGGCCCTCAGCGCGGGGCGCCGAACCCACCGAGGCGATGACATAAGCGCCGCCTATGGCGGCCAGCTGGACCGCGTACCGGCCGACCCCGCCGGCCGCGCCGGTGATCAGCACGCGCCGGCCCAGGATGGCGTGAGAGCGCAGGGTGCGCAGCGCGGTGACGCCGGCCATCGGGACGGCGGCGGCCTCGGCGAGATCGACCTGGTGGGGGACCTCGGCCACCGCGGTGGTGTCCACCGCCATCCGCTGTGCCCACGCTCCGGCGCCGAACGCCGCGACCCTCGTGCCCGCGGCCGGTCCACTGCCGTCCGCCGCCGTTCGCACTACGACGCCCGCGGCGTCGTAGCCGTGGACGGTCCCTGGCGGACGCCGCCCGGCGAAGGCGACTTCGCCGCGATTGAGCGAGATGTGCCGGACGTCGAGCACCAGCTGGTGGGGTGCGGGCACCGGCTCGGCAGCCGTGCCGAGGCGCAGGGAGCCGGGGACGTCGGGATCGACGACGAGAGCGCGCATGGTCATCTCCGGATAGAGGGGGCGGGTATCCGGACTGGCAGTCCGGATGGTGTGGCACGCTAGCATATGCGGACCGGTAGTCCGCAATAGGGAGTGGGTTCGCAATGGCCGAAAGCCGCAGGGAAGGCACCACCGAACCTCGGACTGAACGCGCCGACGCGGTGCGCAACCGCGAGGCGGTCCTGCGGGCGACCGAGCGGCTCCTGGCCGAAGGCGGCGGCGATCATGTGTCGCTCGATCGCGTCGCCGCCCTGGCCGGGGTCGGCAAGGGCACGGTCTTCCGCCGCTTCGGCAGCCGTGCCGGACTGCTGCAGGCGCTCCTGGAGGAGAGATCAAGAGCCCTGCGGGACGCGGTCACGAACGACCCCCCGCCCCTCGGGCCGGGCGCGCCCGCCCGGCAGCGGCTGCTCGCGTTCCTCGACGCCCTCGGCGCGATCGCCGAGGGCAATGCCATCCTGCTGGCCGCGCACGAGCAGTCCTGCGCCGAGGGCAAGTACGGCGACCCCAGCTACCGGTCCTGGCACCGCCACCTCAGCACCCTGCTCGCCGCCGAACGCCCCGACCTCGATGCCGACTTCCTGGCCCACGCCATCCTCGCGGTCTTCGACGGTGACCTGATCCGCCACCTGACACCGCCCGGCGACCCGCGCCGCTTCACCCGTTCCGTCCAGAGGATGGCCACGGCCCTGCTCGGCGACGGATGACGCGCGTCCAGAGCCCATAACCGCTCCGCAGGGCATGGAGCCGGACATGGCGGCCAGAAGCCTGCTGGCGTGGGCGCTGGCCCTGTCGCTCGCCGTGATCCTCGGCCACGCCAGGCAAGCGCGGCGGCTTGCCACGCTCGGCGTCGCCGATGAGTTCGGACGGCGGCAACTCCTGGAGGAGCGGGCCCGGATCGCCAGGGAGTTGCATGACGTGGTGGCTCACCACATGTCGGTGATCGCCGTGCAGGCCGCCAGCGCGCCGTACCGGGTCGAGGGCGGGGTGAGCGAGGCGGCGGCGCGGGAGTTCGCGGCCATCAACGCCGCCGCCCGCGAGTCCCTGCGTGACATGCGGCACGTGCTCGGCGCGCTGCGCGGCTCCGACGACGCGCCGCGGACCGCGCCGCAGCCGGGGCTGGGCGACCTCGGCGGGCTCGTGGAGTCGGTACGGCGGGCAGGCGTGCCCGTCGAGCTCACGGTCGCCGAACCGGCTCCGCCGCTGTCTCCCGTCGAGTCCGTCACCGTCTACCGGATCGTCCAGGAGGCGCTGAGCAACGTCGTCCGCCATGCGCCGGGCGCCCGTACCGCCGTCACCGTCCGCGCCGACGGCGACACCGTGATCGTGGAGGCGGAGAACGAGCGCCCCGCCCGGGCGGCCGGCCCGGCGCAGCCGGGGGCGGGGCTCGGGCTGGTCGGCATGCGCGAGCGGGTGGCGGCGCTGGGCGGCGAGCTCACGGCCGCGGCGACGGACCGGGGAGGCTTCGCCGTACGCGCGAGGCTGCCGAAGGGAGATGGTGAATGATCACGGTGCTGGTCGCCGATGATCAGGGCCGGGTTCGCGGCCCTGCTCGCCGCGCAGCCCGACCTTCAGGTGGTGGTGGAGGCCGCAGACGGCCTGGAGGCGGTGGCGGCGGTCCGCGACCTGCGGCCGGACGTCGTGCTCATGGACGTCCGCATGCCCAACCTCGACGGCCTGGAGGCCACCCGGCGCATCACCGAGGCGGGCCGCGAGTCGAAGGTGCTGATCCTCACCACCTTCGACATCGACGACTACGTCTACGCCGCCCTGCGCGGCGGGGCCAGCGGCTTCCTGCTCAAGGACGCGCCCCCGGCCGACCTCATCACCGCCGTACGCGTCGTCGCCGCCGGTGAGGCGCTGCTCGCCCCCACGGTGATGCGCAGACTCATCGAGGAGTTCGCGACCAGGAAGGCCGTCGACGAGCGGGAGGCCCTGCGGTTGAACGCGCTGACCCCCCGCGAGCTGGACGTGCTCAGGCTGGTGGCGGCCGGGCTGGCCAACGCCGAGATCGCCGAGGAGCTGACGATCGCCGCGGAGACGGTGAAGTCCCACGTGGGCCGGATCTTCGCCAAACTCGGACTGCGCGATCGGGCGCAGGCGGTCGTGCTCGCCTACGAGAGCGGTCTGGTCGTTCCGGGCAATCCCCCTTCAGCGGTACGCCGGAGCCCGCGACTGCGCTCCTGAGGGGGATTCGCCGTCCCGTACCCCCTCCGTACCGTCACCGGCATGATCAGAGTAGGAGCCATGGTGTCGCTCAGCGAGCCCGAGTTGCTCGGGCTGGCCGGGTTCGTACGGCCGGGAGCGGTCTGCTTCGACGTCGGAGCCGCCTACGGGATGTACACCTATCCGCTGGCCAGACTTGCCGGACCGGCCGGCCAGGTGCACAGCTTCGAGCCGCTGCCTATGCCGTACCGGATCCTGGAGGCGGGTTCGCGCGCGTTCGGTGTGCGCAACGTGCGGGTGACCAACGCCGCGCTCGGGTCGTTCACCGGATATCAGAGGCTGCGGCTGCCGTACCGGTTCGGCGTGCCGATCCACGGCTGGGCCCACATGCAGGACGGGCTGAAGCATCCCGGTCGGTTCCGCGCGGCGAGGACGCTGGAGGTGCCGGTGTACAGCGTCGACCGGGTGTGCGAGCTGCGGGAGATCTCGCGGGTGGACTTCATGAAGGTGGACGTGGAGGGATTCGAGGCGGAGGTGCTGAAAGGGGCGGAGTGGACCATCGACCAGCACCGTCCCACGCTGCTGCTGGAGATCGAGGACCGCCATCTCGACAAATACGGCAGGACCTCCGCCGAGGTGGCGGGCTCGCTGATCGAGCGAGGCTACCGCATGCACATTTGGCACGGCCGCCGCTGGAACCGGACGGACCGGGTGAGTACGCGGCGGCGCAACTACCTGTTCACCATGTGAGCTACTTCTTGTCCTTGGGCTGCGCGGCGTGTTTGCCGCGGCTCTCCTGATGCTGGTTCGCGTTGGAGCCCTCCTTGGCCTCGTCCGGGTTGTCCTTGGGGCTGTGGGGCTTCTCGTGCCTGCCCACGGGTCCTCCTTGCCTCGCCTGATTGCATAGTGTTACCACAAGATTACAATCAGTTGGAATCGAATGGCGAACGCCTCAGCGGGCGTCGCCGAGCAGCGCGAGGAAGCGCTCGGCCTGCCGTTCGAGGGCGCCGGGCGGGTTGCGGGCGGCGAAGGGCCCGTCCGGGCCGAGCATGAGGAACCAGTTGAACGCGAGCAGCCGCCGGAAGTCCCGTACGCGGGCGGCTTCGACGGCCGTCAGGTCGAGGCAGGCGAGAAGTGCGTCGCTGTCGAGGTGGCCGTCGACACCCGCCCACTCCTTCATCGATCTTCACCCGGCGCCCCGGCCGAGGCCAGCGGAGTTCCGGCCGACGGATACGGAGATCGTCCCAACGCCTGCCGGGCCTACCGCGCCAGCTCGTCCAGGGTGGCCGAGAGTCCCTTCCACCCCTGCTCGGCATCCGGCGTGCGCCCGTGCGGCGAGCGGAACCACGCCACGAACTCGGCCACGTCGTCCAGGGCCCACCGCAGTCGGTAGAGCTCCAGCGCGGCAGGGGCCGGGGTGCGGCCTGTGAGGTCGGAGTACCTGGCGAGGTCGGCCGCGCCCCGGGCGACATGCCACAGGTCGCGCTCAGGGACGGCCAGCCCGACCGTGTCCCAGTCCACCAGCGAAAGCCGCCGATCTCCCGCCCGCAGCAGATTGCCCGGGTGCGGCTCCCCGTGCGTGACGACGGGCTCGCCGCCCTTCTCGGCCAGCCGGTCGAGCTCCTCCAACCGGCGGCGCAGCGTCCCGGCGTGGTCCGCGATCAGACCCCTGGCGGGCTCGGCGTACGGGCCGCCCAGCCACGGCCGGTTCGACTCGCGGACGGAGTCCTCCAGCCAGGCCCGTCCCGCCAGCTCCACCGGCCGGACCGGAGTCGAGATCGGTGCCGGCGTACCGTGCAGCTCGGCGAGCAGGT
The DNA here is from genome assembly GCF_005893125.1 of Nonomuraea basaltis. Lineage (GTDB taxonomy): Bacteria > Actinomycetota > Actinomycetes > Streptosporangiales > Streptosporangiaceae > Nonomuraea > Nonomuraea basaltis. Next base: position 11,515 of record NZ_VCJS01000219.1, read on the forward strand.
CGATGACCAGGCCACGCACCTCCGCGGCCGGCTCCTGCCCGAAATGGCCGACGGCACCGTCGACGAGAGGGAAGACGCTCATGGCGTACCGATGACGGTCGAGCCGCCGCAGGGTCGCGCCGTCGGCCGCGCGCAGCGGCGCGACGACGAAGCCGAGCCCCGCCTCCTCACGCAGGGCCAGCGCCGTGTCCATGGCCGGCCGGAGCTCCTCGTACGACTTGCGCCGCACGTCCGAGACAGTCACGAACCACCGCCCGTCCGCGACCCAGTGATAGTCACCGAACCCGACCGGCGCATAGTCGACCGTGCCCGCGTCGATCCCCCACTCGCGCAGCGCGGGCCGCAGCAGCCCCTCGTCGAATCCCTCCGGCCGATCCCGCATGACCAATGACGCTATCGGGATCGCTCGGCTCCCTTCACCTGAAATAACGGAAGGACGGTCCGGCCGGTTACCGGAGCTCGCGCTTGAGGATCTTGCCCGTGGCCGTCATCGGCAGGCTCTCGCGGAACTCGATGATCCGGGGATACTTGTAGGCCGCCATGTTCTCCTTGCACCAGGCGATCAGCTCGTCCTCGGTGATCGTCGCGCCCGGCGTCCGGATGATGTACGCCTTGACCTCCTCGCCGTGGGACTCGTGCTTCACTCCCACCACGGCGGCCAGCGACACGGCCTCGTGGGTCATCAGGACCTCTTCGAGCTCCCGCGGGTAGACGTTGAACCCACCGCGGATGATCATGTCCTTGGCCCGGTCGACGATGGAGTAGAAGCCGTCCGCATCACGCGTCGCGATGTCGCCCGTGCGGAACCAGCCGTTCCTCATGACCTCGGCCGTCGCCTCGGCCCGGCCGTAGTAGCCCTTCATGATGTTGTGCCCGCGGATGACGATCTCGCCGGGCCCCTCGCCCTCGACGGTCTTCCAGTCGCCGTCGATCAGCTTCATCTCCACGCCCCAGATGGGGGTGCCGACCGTGCCGGGCTTGGTGGGGCGGCCCAGCTGGTTGAAGCTGGCCACGGGCGAGGTCTCCGACAGCCCGTAGCCTTCCAGGATGCCGATGCCGAAGGTCTGCTCGAAGTCCTTGAGCACCTCCACCGGCGACGACGCGCCGCCCGCCACGGCCACCTTCAGCGAGCGCGGCACCTCCACGCCCTCCGCGTGGATCTTGGTGAGCATGCCCCAGTACATCGTCGGGACCCCGGCGAAGAACGTGACGTTCTCCTTGAGCATGAGCGCCAGCGCCTCGCCCGGCTCGAAGCGCGGCATGAGCACGACGGTGGCGCCGCGCAGGAAGCCGGTGTTCATGACGACGGTCTGGCCGAAGGAGTGGAACAGCGGCAGCACCGCCAGGTACGTGTCGGCGCCGTCCTCGTTCCGGGGGAACATCTTGTCGCTGACCATGGCGTTCATCAGCATGTTCTGGTGGCTGAGCTCGGCACCCTTGGGCTGGCCCGTGGTGCCCGAGGTGTAGAGGATCACCGCGGTGTCGTCGGGCGCCGTCTGCGCGGTCTCGAACTCGGTCGCCGTCCCGCCGAGCGCCGCCCAGATCGACTCGCCGTACGCCGACTCGGTCGCGAGCGGGGTGGCGGGCAGCACGAAGAAGTGCTCGCAGCCCTCGGCCGCCTCGAAGCCCGCCTTGCCGCGCTCGCCGAGCGGCAGCTCCGGCGTGCCCTCGAAGCAGAACAGCGCCTTGGCGTCGCTGTCGTCGAGGTGGTACGCGATCTCCCGCGACTGGAGCAGCACGTTCAGCGGCACCACTGTCGCGCCGGCCTTGAGGATGCCGAAGTAGACGAAGGGGAAGTACGGCAGGTTGGGACACGCCAGCGCCACCTTGTCCCCCTTGCCGATACCACGCGCCACCAGCAGGTTCGCCACCTGGTTGGCAACAGTGTCGATCATGGAGTACGGCAGCCGCATGTCGCCGAAGACGATGGCGGTGCCGTCGGGGGTGTTCCTGGCGCTGTCCTCCAGGACGATCGACAGATTGAGCATGACGCCTTCCTCCCTCTCAGTCGGCTTCGGCGCCATCTTTGCAGCATCCGCATACCGACCGGTAGGGCGAATTTCGTTCGCACCCTCCTGTGGTCCGCTGAACGCGGCCCACAGGAGGTAACAGGGATGACAAGTGGATATGGACGCGTGGGCTTGCCTGGAGTAAGCAAGTAGGAAGTTACTTACCCCTCGGAGGGGCCATGGAGTACGACTATGTGATCGTCGGTGCGGGATCCGCGGGCTGCGTGCTGGCCAACCGGCTGTCGGCGGATCCGGCCGTGTCGGTGGCGCTGGTCGAGGCGGGCGGGCAGGACGACAAGCTCGAGATCCGCATGCCCGCGGGCTTCAAGAAGCTGTTCAAGACCGAATACGACTGGAACTACACCACGGCCAAACAGGGCGAGATGTCCGGCCGCGAGCTCTACTGGCCGCGCGGCCGGGTCATCGGCGGGTCGTCCTCGCTCAACGCCCAGATGTGGGTACGCGGCTGCCAGCGGGACTACGACCAGTGGGACGTCCCCGGCTGGTCGTACGACGACGTCCTGCCGTACTTCACCAGGGCCGAGCGCCGCGTCGGCAGCAACCGCGGCAACGTCTACGGCACGTCGGGCCCGCTGTACGTCTCGGAGCTGCGCAGCCCCAACGTCACCACTGCGGCCTTCCTCAGGGCGTGCGAGGAGCTCGGCTTCGAGCGGCTCGGCGAGCTGAACGGGCGCTCCAACGAGGGCTACAGCCCCACCCCGGTCACCCAGAACCGTGGACGCAGGTGGAGCTCCGCCGACGCCTATCTGCGGCCGGCGGCCAAGCGGCCCAACCTCACCGTGATCACCGGGACGACCGTGGACCGGGTGATGTTCGACGGCCGGCGCGCGATCGGCATCGAGCACAGTGGCGGCGCCCAGGTCAGGGCCAGGGCCGAGGTCATCCTGTCCGCGGGCGCGATCGGCTCGCCGTACCTGCTCATGCGCTCGGGCGTGGGCGCGGCCGAGGAGCTGCGCGACGCCGGGATCGAGATCGTGCACGACCTGCCCGAGGTCGGCAAGAACCTGCAGGACCACCTCGCGACGGCCGTGTACATCGAATGCAAGCAGCCGGTGACGCTGACCAAGGCCGAGTCGATCGTGAACCTGCTGCGGTACATCGTGCTGCGCTCCGGCATGCTCACCACCAACGTGGGCGAGGCGGTCGCGTTCCTCAGGACCTCGGCCGAGGAGCCCGCGCCCGACATCGAGCTGATCTTCGCGCCCGCGCCGTTCGTCGACCACGGCCTCACCCCGCCGACCGGTCACGGGATCACCGTCGGCGTCGTGCTGCTGCAGCCGGAGAGCCGCGGCAGGATCGGGCTCAGCGGCCGGGACGTGGTGATCGACCCCGGCTACCTGGCCGCGGAGGCCGACGTCAAGCGGCTGGTCGCGGGGCTGAAGATGGCCAAGCAGGTGTTCGCCACCACCGCGATGAAGCCGTACGCGGGCGGGCCGATGGCGCCGTACTGGGCGCCGGAGAGCGACGAGGAGATCGCCCAGTGGGTACGCGAGCGCGGCGAGACTCTCTACCACCCGGCCGGCACCTGCCGCATGGGCACGGACGACGCCTCGGTCGTGGACCCCTCCCTGCGGGTGCGCGGGGTCGAGGGATTGAGGGTCGTGGACGTGTCGATCATGCCGACGCTGAACCGCGGCCACACGCACGCCCCGGCCATCATGATCGGCGAGAAGGGGGCCGACCTGATCGCGAAGCGGAAGTAAGTGACTCTTGACGTAAGTGGGCACTTGCACAAATCTTAGAGAGTATGACGCTGTTCACGGACCTGGACCTGTCGCAGATCCCGTTCTGGGGGTTGCCGCAGGCCGAGCGCATGGAGGCCTTCCGCAAGCTGCGCGCGCTGGACCATCCGGTGTTCGTGCCGGAGCAGGCCGTGCCGTTCATCGGCGGCGGCCCCGGCTACTACGCCCTCGTCCGCCACTCCGACGTGACCGAGGCCAGCAGGAACGCGGCCGTGTTCAGCAGCGAGCCGTGCTCCAACAGCATCCCCGACATGCCACGCTGGCTGAGCGTCTACTTCGGCTCCATGATCAACATGGACGACCCGCGGCACGCGCGGCTACGGCGGATCGTCTCCCGGGCGTTCACGCCGCGCATCCTGTCGAAGATGGAGGAGGACCTGGCCAGGGCCGCCGCGGAGATCGTCGATCGGGCGGTCCAGGAGGGTCCGGGCGACTTCGTCGCCCAGGTGGCGGCGGAGCTTCCCGTACGCGTCATCTGCGACATGATGGGGATCCCCGCCAAATTCCATGACATGGTGCTGCGGCGGACCAACGTCATCCTCGGCAACGCCGACCCCGAGTACACCGGCATCGACCCCGACTTCCGCCGCGTCAACGTCGCCCGCGGCCTGGCCAAACTGCTGCACGCCGGCTTCTCGCTCAACCGGCTGGCCGCCCGGCTGGGCGACGAGCGGCGCAGGCGGCCCACGGGCGACCTGGTGAGCCTGCTGGTCAACGGCGACGAGCGGCTGTCGTCGCAGGAGCTGGGCTCGTTCTTCATCCTGCTGGTGGTGGCCGGCAGCGAGACCACCCGCAACGCCATCGCGTACGGGCTCAAGCTCTTCACCGACCACCCCGAGCAGCGCGAGCTCCTGCTGAGCGACTTCGACGGCCGCATCGTCCCGGCCTGCGATGAGATCGTCCGGTATGCGACGCCGGTGATCCAGTTCCGGCGCACGCTGACGCAGGATTATGAGATGAACGGCACCGCGTACAAGAAGGGCGACAAGGTGCTGCTCTTCTACAACTCGGCCAACCGCGACGAGTCCGTCTTCACCGACCCGGACACGTTCGACATCGCCCGCGACCCCAACCCGCACGTCGGCTTCGGCGGGCCAGGGCCGCACTACTGCCTGGGCGCCCACCTGGCGCGCCGGGAGATGACCGTGATGTTCCGCGAGCTGTTCACCCGTCTGCCGGGCATCAGGTCCGTGGGCGAGCCCGACTTCCTGCTGTCCAACTTCATCAACGGCATCAAGCACCTGCGCTGGACCTTCTGACCGGCGTCAGGCGATCAGAAGCGTCGTGGTACCGGGACGGCGTGAGTGCATACGCGCATCGGTATTCCTCGAACAGGGCCGAGTGCTAGGTTTCGCAGTCATGGAGATCAGGACTGTCCACGCCAACGGGGTGGAGTTCGCGTATCTGACCGTGGGTGAAGGGCCGCTCGCGCTGTGCCTGCACGGCTTCCCGGACACAGCGCACACCTGGCGCCACCTGATGCCGGCGCTGGCCGAGCACGGCTACCGCGCGGTCGCGCCGTTCATGCGCGGCTACGCGCCCACCGAGATCCCCGCCGACGGCGCGTACGAGGACGCCGCGCTCGTCGCCGACGTCCGTGCCCTGCACGAGGAGCTCGGCGGCGATGCCGACGCCGTGGTCATCGGGCACGACTGGGGCGCCTTCCCGGTCTATCCGACCGCCGGCCGCTTCCGCCGCGCCGTCACGCTCGCGGTGCCGCCGCCCGGCTCGCTCGGCGCCGGATTCCTGGAGTACGAGCAGCTCAAGCGCTCGTTCTACGTCTTCCTCTTCCAGACCGCCGTGGCCGAGGCGGCCGCCGCCAGCCCTGGCTTCATCGAGAACCTCTGGCGCGACTGGTCACCCGGCTACGACGCGCGCGAGGACCTGGAGTTCGTGCGGCGCAGCATCGGCGAGCCCGCAAACCTGGGCGCGGCCATCGGCTACTACCGGGCCATGCTCGGCACCACGCCGCGGTCCGGCCGCTACCCGGCCGTCGAGCCCGGGGTGACCGGGCCCGTGCTCTACCTGCACGGCGCCCAGGACGGCTGCCTGGGCGCCGAGCTGGCCAAGGACGCGCTGAGCCACCTGCCGGCCGGCTCGCGGGCCGAGCAGGTGGCGGGCGCGGGGCATTTCCTCCACCTCGAACGGCCCGCCGAGGTCAACCGGCTCATCCTGGATTGGCTCGGCCCGGCGTCCTGAGGGTCATCGTCTCGCGGTTCTCTTCCTGAGCACGGCGATCACCGGGTGTTGTCCTGACAGGCTGACCCGGACCGTCTCCTCCACGGCGAACCCGCGGGGGATCCCGTCGTGGACCAGCGCCACGGCCAGCCCGTCGTCGGCCAGCACCCGCCGCACCTCCCGCCACAGCAGCCCGAGGTCCCCGGCGAGCAGGCCCTGCGGCGGCACCTGGCGCCCCCAGGGCGGGTTCACCAGTACGCGATCGGCGCCGCCATCGGACACCGGAATCCGCCCGCCATCCGCCACAGCCCACCCGAACGGCGACCGGTCCTCTGGCGGCGACAAGCCCGCGATCAGCGATCGGTCCTCGAACGACGAGCCGCCCTCGATTGGCGACCCGCCCGTGAAAGGAGATCGGCCTTCCGGTCTTGGAGACGGGTGTGTGGCGCCGTCGTCCAGGGCGGCGCGTGCGTTGGCGGCCGCGGCTTGGAGCGCGTCCGGACTGTGGTCGAAGCCCAGCAGCCGCAGGTGAGGCGCGAACGCGTGGGCCTCGATCAGTGTGGTGCCGGCGCCGCAGCACGGGTCGAGCACCGTGCCCGCGCCCTCCAGCCGCGCCAGCTCCGCCATGGCGGCGGCCACCGGCGGGTGCAGCGTGCCCCGGATCGAGGCCGTCTTGTACGGCCTGCGGTGCAGCGGCCGGTCGGCCGGCCGCAGCGCGATGACCGCCTGGTCGCCCTCGATCGTGACCCGCCACGACATCGCGTCCCGCGGCGGTCGCCCGCCGTCCCTCCTCGAGTGGTACGGCAGCCGCAGCAGCCGCGCCAGCTCGGCCCCCACCGCGTCCTCGATCTCGAACCTGCTGTAGTTGCGCCGCCCGACGAACGACGCCGACACCTCCAGCCCGCCGCTCGTCCCGTCCGTGCCCATCGGCCCGCCGCCCGGCGGGCGCGGGCGGCCCGCGTCCGGAAACCCGCCGGCCAGGCATGCCAGCCGTTCCGCGGTCACCTCGCGGGCCGCCCTGGCCAGCCGGCGCAGGGCGGAGCGGTCGTGGCCGACCCCGTCCACCACGGCGGCGGCCAGCAGCACGTCATCCGCCGTACGCAGGCCCAGCAGCCCCGCCTCGTCCGTGGCCTCGAACCACACCTCGCGATGGCGCAGCCCGCGCACCACACCGAGCCTGGAACGCCGAATCTCCGTGGCCACCAGGGGCTCGATGCCGTGCACCGCCCTGGCCACGGCAAAAGTATGCACGTGTCCTTCTCCCACGTCGCGACCCGGGACGGCGCTCGCTCAGCCGTCCCGCATCGCCGGCGGTGGGTGGTCCGCGATCCGCCGGCGGATCGCTAACGCAGGTAGAAGAAGGTCATGGAGGTCACCCTAGGGCCGGACCGGCATCAGGCGCCACAGATTTTCCGCCCACGCACGTACGGTGTACGTCATACCCATTGACGTAAGTGGCTGCTTTTCGAATGATGGTCTTATGAGCGTCCTCGACTTCGACCTGTCGGACCGTGACTTCTGGGCCAGGCCCATGGGCGAGCGGGAGGAGGCGTTCGACCGCCTGCGCTCCCGTGAGACCCCAGCGTTCTTCGAGGAGATGGAGCTCGGCTTCGTTCCCAAGGGGCCGGGCTACTACGCGCTGGTCAAGCACGCCGACATCCTGGAGGCCAGCCGCAACCCGGAGGTCTTCTGCTCGGGCGACGGCGGGGCGACGGGTATCCCGGACATGCCGGCGGAGTTCGCCGAGTACTTCGGCTCGATGATCAACATGGACGATCCGCGCCACGCCAGGCTCCGCAGGATCGTCTCCCGCGCGTTCACGCCCAAGATGATCAAGCAGTTCGAGGCGGACGTGGAGACGGCGGCGGCCGGCATCGTGGACGACCTCCTGGCCAAGGGATCCGGCTGCGACTTCGTGACCGAGGTGGCCGCCCGCCTGCCGCTGAAGATCATCTGCGACATGATGGGCATCCCCGAGCGCGACTACCAGTTCGTCTTCGACCGCTCGAATACCATCCTCGGCGGCTTCGACGCCGAATACGGCGGCACCGACGTCAACGAGATCGCCACCCGCCTGCTCAACGCCGGCATGGAGCTGCAGCAGCTGGTCCAGGACCTGGCCGCCCAGCGCGCCGGCAACCCCACGAACGACCTGACGTCCTCCCTGGTCAACGCCAACATCGACGGCGAGCGGCTCTCCATGCAGGAGCTGGGCTCGTTCTTCATCCTGCTGGTGGTGGCCGGCAACGAGACCACGAGGAACGCCATCTCGTACGGCCTGCGCCTGCTCACCAAGAACCCCGGCGAGCGCGCCAGGTGGCTGGAGGACATCGACGGCCACGCCCCCGGGGCCGTGGAGGAGATCGTCCGCCTGGCCTCCCCGGTGAACTTCATGCGCCGCAAGGTCACCAGGGACTTCGAGATGAACGGCAACCTCTACCGCAAGGGCGAGAAGGCGGTCCTGTTCTACTGGGCCGCGAACCGGGACGAGGCCGTGTTCGAGGACCCGTACCGCTTCGACATCACCCGCCACCCCAACCCGCACGTCGGCTACGGCGGCCCGGGTCCGCACTTCTGCCTCGGCGCGCATCTGGCCAGACGGGAGATCACGGTGATGTTCCGCGAGCTGCTGCGCCGCGTGCCGCACATCGAGGCCGGTCGGCCGGACCGGCTGCACTCCATGTTCATCAACGGCATCAAGCACATGGAGTGCACGTTCTGACCCGATGATCCCGGCAGGGCGGCGGCGCGCCCTGCCGGGAGGCTCAGGACTGGGTGCCCAGCTTGAGCTGGTTCATCACCGTGCGGATGTCGGGAAGGAGCTGCTTGCTCTCCGACGGGATCGACATGTAGACGATCGCCGGGACGCTGCCGCCGGTGTTGACGGCCATGGTGATGATCGTGGCCTTCTCGGTCTCCGACGTCAGCGAGTACGCGATCAGCCGTCCCGTCTGGTCGCCCACCTTGATCGGCTGCTGGGCGATCTTGCGGACCTTGTTGTCCACCGGGAAGAACTTCTTGCGGGCGGTCAGCACCACCTGCTTGATGACCGGCTCCAGGTTGTCCTGCTCGTAGTACGACGCCAGCTTCGGCGACAGCGGGCCCGACAGGACCTGGGCGTACTTGTCCGGTGCGACCTGGACGTACTGGCGGGTGTCGAAGCCGTACGTGCCCTTGACCGTGGCGCGCTGGTCCAGCTGCCAGGTGCCGCCCAGGCGCGGGACCGAGATCCCGGCCGCGGCGTCCGGCACCCGGCCGATGACGGGGGAGGCCTTGCCGGAGTACTTCGGCAAGGGGCCGATCGAGGTCGAGGTCTTGGCGGTGGTCGGCTTCTGCGTCGTGGGCGCCGCCGCGACGTTGGCACCGGAGGGCTCCTCGCCGGCCAGCGGTCCGGCGAGGAACGCCCACAGCAGCGCGGCGACCAGCGCGATCGCCACGGACCCGCCGAGCGCGTAGATCCAGACGGGCTTGCCCGGCTCGTCGTCGTCCAGGGAGTCCTGGTCGCCCATGGTCTGGTAGTTGTCGCCGAAGACGGTGTTCCAGAGCTCCTGCTGGCGCTCGGGCGGCGGGGTGCGGGAGCCGCTGATCTGGCCCGCCGTCACGAAGCGGCGGTCGGGGTCCGAGGGGTCGCGGCTCAGGTCCGAGCCGCGGCCGGGGCCCTGGGGCTGGTTCTGGTCCTCGCTGGGGGGCGTGCCTATGTGGGGGGAATCCATGGGGCCGGCGGGCACCGCGCGATCGTTGAGCAGGTTCTCGGAGTGCTGGG
>NZ_VCJS01000021.1 GCF_005893125.1 Nonomuraea basaltis
ACCAGTGCCTGGGCCAGCAGCTCGCCCGCGTCGAAATGCGCGCCGCGCTCCCCGCACTGCTCAACCGCTTCCCCACACTGCGCCTGGCCGTGCCGGCCGAAGAGGTCCCCCTGCGCCCGGAGACCGCCGACATCTACGGCGTCAAGAGCCTCCCCGTCACCTGGGACGCGTAACCACGAACCGATGACAGGCGAGGGCGCGCACGGGCCGCCCGCCGCCGCTGTGGCTGCTCGCCTGCGGCGACCGCGTCCGCGGTCCGTTTGTGCCCGTATTCCGGTGGCTCCTGACGAGGGCGGCTCGCGTTCCGCGACAAGACCACCAAGTGTGAGCCGGAGCGACACGACGGCATGAAATCGACGGCCGGCCGTGTCCGCCTTCGACGAAAACTGCTCGTGCTCCTCGCACACCACTCTTGCCGCACCGATCCACTAACACGGACCGCCCCAGTCGATCGGAGCGTACGTCGACGCCAGAAGTCTCAAATCCCTACATTTTCAGATCTCTAGAAAGGAATACAGCCTGGTGGACACGACAAGCGGGACACCCGAACAGGGACACGTCGGGCGCCGGACCGTGTTGAGGGGTGTGCTTGGTACCGGTGCGCTTGCCGGCACGCACGCCGCCCTCGCCGGCCGTGCCAACGCCTCCGTGAGCGGTGGTGGTGACGATGCCGAGCACGGTGTCGAGCACGGCTGGGGAAAGGTCGCCGACGTGTTCCGCGCGAACTTCAGGAACCCTGGCGAGGTCGGCGCGGCGTGCAGCGTCTACGTGGGCGGCCGCCCCGTCGTCAACCTGTGGGGCGGCCTGGCCGATCGCGAAGCGAAGCGACCGTGGCGCAGGAACACCATCGTCCAGGTCGCATCCACGACGAAAGGCGCCACCGCGATCTGTGCCCACATGCTGGTCCAGCGCGGTGAACTGGATCTGGACGCCCCGGTGGCGCAGTACTGGCCGGAGTTCGCCGCGGCCGGCAAGGAGCAGATCCCGGTGCGCTGGCTGCTGTCGCACCAGGCCGGTCTGCCGATCGTCGACGGGCCGCTGACGTTCGAGCAGGCGTGCGCATGGCACCCGGTCATCCGCGCGCTCGAGGCGCAGAAGCCGCTGTGGCAGCCGGGCACCGAGCACGTCTACCACAGCGTCACGTTCGGGTTCCTGGTCGGGGAGGTCGTGCGCCGGATCACCGGCAAGTCACTGGGCACGTTCTTCGCCGAGGAGGTGGCCGCCCCTCTCGGGCTGAGCGCCTGGATCGGGCTGCCCGGGAAAGAGGAGCGACGGGTGGCTCGGATCCACTACGCCGCTCCGTTCAGCCTGGAGGAGCTGAAGGCCGGGCTGATCGCGATTACCGGGCTCGATGCGGATACGGTCGCCGCATGGGTGAACGCCGTGTGGGCTCCGGGGTCGGTCCAGGCCCGCGCCGGCGAGCTCGGCGGCGCCTTGGACAACACCTCCGACTATCCCTCGACGCGTGCCTGGCGCGCGGCTGAGTTCCCGGCCGCGAACATGCTCGCGGACGCCCGATCGGTGGCGCGGATGTATGCCGCCACGGTCAGCGACGTGGACGGGGTGCGGCTGCTCGATCCGTCAACAGTCGAGAAAATGACAGTCGTCCAGACCGACAAGACGCCGATGCACGGGCTGCCGCCGGGGCTGAACCTCCCGGCTGACCGCTCCTTCAACATGTCGCTCGGGTTTTGGCGAGCCTGCCCGCCGATGCCGTTGGTGGGGCCGGGGTCGTTCGGCCACCCGGGCTCCGGCGGATCGGGCGGCTTCGCCGACCCCGATGCCGGTGTCGGCTTCGGCTACGTCACGAACCTCTGGAACTTCCGGCCCGACGACCCGCGCGCGGCGAACCTGGTCAAGGCCGTCCGGGCCTGCCTCGGATGACGACAGTCCTCCCGTGGGGGAAACTCCAGAAGGCGTCGGCAGAGCTGGAGAGGTCCTGGTGATCCCGCGCCTGGTGACGGTACGCGATCGCCGTCGGAACGGCCGCTGGCTGCGGCTGAAGGTCCCTGTCGTGCCGGCGCCGCTACTGCTGCTCGTCATGCCGACCGGATCGGTCGCATGCCCCGCCGGCCGGGTGAACCCGGGAGGCGCGCTGTGTGGGGCACTGGGCAACTGCTGTGGGCGCTCCCCGGCTCGGGGTCGAGATCGAGCAGGGCCGAACGGCCGTGCCGGAAAGCGTCAGCGCAGCACATCGAGGAGCTCGTCGAGCAGCTTGGCGCGGCCGTCGTCGACGTGTCCGACAAAAGGTGCGGGTGTTCTGCGAGTGACACCGCCCGGGCTCTACGAAGAGAGACCCCGATGACGACACAGGAGGTCCACGTGCAGGGTCTTGAGAAGTCCTGCTCACCCGCGCTGCGCGCGTCCGACGAGGACCGTGACCGGGTCACCGAAGTGCTGCGCGTCGCCGTCGCCGACGGCCGGCTCGACCCGGTCGAGTTCGACGAGCGGCTGGACGCGGCGCTGTCCGCCCGCACCATCGACGCCCTGACCCCGCTCATCACCGATCTGATCGCGGGGCCAGGCAGCGACGGCGCACTCCCGCTGCCGCTCGCCGGGACGCCGGCCGAGCCGGCCGCCGAACTGCTCACCATCAAGGAGCGGCACGGCACGGTGCGCCGTGACGGCCGATGGACACTGCCGTACCGGCTGGCGCTGCGCACCGCGTGGTGCGAGGTGATGCTGGACCTGACCAGCGCGGTGCGCAGCGCGCCCGAGTTGGTCATCGAGCTGCGGGTGAACGGCGGCAACGTGGAGTTGATCCTCGCGCCGGGCATGGTGGTGAACGCCAACGAGCTGTCGGTACGGCACAGCACGGTGGCGATCAGCAGGGACGCGGGCGACAACACCCCGGAGACGCTGCACGTCCGCTTGGTAGGCCGAATGCGGCACGGCCGGCTCGACACCCGGTGGCAGGCGCCGCGCCGGTGACGCGGCCGGGGCCCGGATACCGCGGTGTCCGGGCGCTGTCATCTCGCGCGTGGTGCGGGCGCGCCGCCGTGCTACTGCCTGTCGTTAACGACGGCACCGCCGCCGACCAACCGTTCTTCCTGCTCATTCCGTAGACCCTGGATCGCATCGGCGGCAGTGGCCGTCGGCGCGACGCTGGGGACAGCTTCGTCAGTGCGCCAGGACCTGGCCGGCGACGGCCTGCTCGCCATTCGCAGGCACCACAGGAGCTTGCCGCCGCCCCGGTCGGTGCACTCGCCGCCTCCGCATGCTTCGCCAACCGCCGCCGATCCCGCTGACGAGCCGGTCCGCACCGGCAAACCAAAACACAGCCTGGCGTCACCATGACCTTGGTATGGCGCGCCTTAGTGACGCCAAAATGGCGTCACTAAGGCGGCAGCCGACTCTAGAAGGGATGCACATGTTCAAGTCGCAGCGGCGAGGGTTCCTCGCCGCAGTCACACTCGCAACCACGCTCGTGATCGCCGGCGCTCCCGCCGCATCCGCGACGGCGAAGCCGGAAATCAAAATCTCCGGCGGGCTCACCCAGCCGGTCTTCTCCTACCAGGACGCCATCCGCGAGCACGTCCGGGTGCAGTCGTCGGTCGACAGCGACGGCGACGGCAAGAAGGACCTGCTCCGGGTGGACATCATCCGGCCGAAAGAGAGCGGTTCCGGGCTCAAGGTCCCGGTGATCATGCAGGAGAGCCCGTATTACGACAACCCCGGCGTCGGTTTCGAGATTGAGAAGAAGACCTACGACGCGAACGGGAACGTGACGAAATTCCCGATGTATTACGACAACTACTTCGTGCCCCGCGGGTACGCGTTCGTGTCCGTCGACATGATCGGCACCAGGCTGTCCGACGGCTGCCCGACCTCCTACGGCGCCTCTGACGTGCTGGGCGGCAAGGCGGTCGTCGACTGGCTGAACGGCCGGGCGACCGCCTATGACGACAAGGGCGATCCGGTCAAAGCCACCTGGACCACCGGGCGTACCGGGATGATCGGCCACTCCTATGAGGGAGCGCTCGGCGTCGGCGTCGCCGGCACCGGCGTGGAAGGGCTGGAGACGATCGTGCCGCTCGCGGCCTACACCAGCGGATATGAGAACGGGCACGCCAACGGCGTCTTCACCTGGTTCACGGGCGGGGCGAGGTGGCAGTCCGAGCATGTCGACAAGGATCCGGCGGACAAGTGTGAGGCGGTGCGCCAGCGGATGGACGCCGAATCCGGCGATGAGACCGGCAATTACAACGCCTACTGGGACGAACGCAACTACCGGACCGGGCCGATCTCGAAGGCGCGCAACGTCCGCGCCAGTGTCTTCTCGGTGATGGGCATGCAGGACCGTAACGTGGTGGGCAGCCAGTTCTCCCAGTGGTGGGCCAAGCTGCCCCGCAACGTGCAGCGCAAGGCGTGGGTGACACAGTACGGGCACCTCGACCCGTTCTGGGCCCGCCGCGACGTGTGGCTCACCACCCTCAACAAGTGGTTCGACCACGAACTGATGGGCGTCTCCAACGACATCATGCGCCGGCCACCCGTCGACGTGCAGCTCGGCCCGGACCGCTGGATCATCCAGGCCGACTGGCCCGCACCCGCGGCGCGGGCGACGATCCTGCGGCCGCGGCAGGACGGCTCCCTGGGCCGCACGCCCTCAGCCGGCACCGGCAGCTACCTCGACAAAGCCCAGACCGAGATCGCGATGGCCGCCGACCCCGCCACCACCAACCCCCACCGGCTGGCCTTCCTGACCCCGCCGCTGAAGACCGCGATGCGGCTGTCCGGAACGCCGTCGGTGAGCCTGCGCCTCACGCTGGACAAGCCGACCGCCAACCTGGGCGTCCTGCTCGTCGACTACGGCACCGACACCCGCATCAACTACCGCGAGACCACCACGACGGCCTCGCAAGGCCTCAAGTTCATCGGCGGCGAATCTTGCGTCGGCCAGAGCACGGCCGATGACGACGGCTGCTACCTCAAGGCCGGCGACAACACGGCGACCTCCGGCTTCCACGTGGTCACCCGGGCAATCCTGGACGCGCAGAACCACAAGTCGCTCAGCCGCCAGGCACCGCTGACGCCGGGCAAGTCCTACCAGATCACCTGGAAGATGCTGCCGCTGGACTACGAGTTCAAGGCCGGGCACCGGCTGGGCCTGGTGCTGACCGGAACCAACGACGACTTCAACCTCGACGTGACCGGCAACGGCTCCGAGACCGACGTCGAACCCGGCACCGGGGCCAAGGTCACCGTCGACCTGGCCCGCACGTCGGTGTCGCTGCCGCTGGTCACTGGCACGCCCATCAAGTAACAGCAAGATCGACCATGTGTAGGGTCGTGGCCAACGTTGGCCACGACCCTACACATGATGTCCCGGGCATCCCTTGCCGGCACCTGTCACCACAAGCCGGACACGAGATCGCTGGAAGGCGAAGACCACGATCACAGTGGGGATCGCGCCAGGATCGATCCCTCAGTGTTCGGTCTCATCCGGACCCGAGGCATGTCCTGCCGATCATGACGCGTTCGCTCGGATGCCTCAGATGCGCGAGACGGCAGGCCCCTGGCCAGGTTCGACCGGCAGGCGACGAGAGCGAAACGAGGATCTGCCTCATGATCGGCGAGACGCCAGCGGTTTCCGGCGTCTCATCCAATCTGAGGGCACCGCAGCTCAGCGCCATCCCGTACCTCAAGCCCGACCGATCCCGCGACCACCTCGTCGACCGGTTTGCCGATGATCAGCCCCTGGACGGAACTCGACAGCAACGGAAGAGTCGCCGGGCCCGGACCGGGACGTAATACTCTCGGTGCCGACCACTCGATGCAACTGGGTCAAGCACGGAAAACCCACGGCACGAATTCTCGTGCTGGCAAAGGGGAGAGAATACGGCAGCATTGAAATACGGCACCGTGACCAGCATCAAGCTCAGTCTCAGCGGATGCTTTCATGCAAACACCAGAACGCGGAAGCGGTTGCGGATCTCGGCCAGCGGTTGGCGATCGCGACCGTAGTAGAGCTTGTTGGTCAGCAGGACAGCCCAGCGCCCTTGCTTGGGTGAGATCCACATGCCGGTGCCGGTGAAGCCGTAGTGCACGTGGATGTCGTCGACGGGGTCGGTGCCGGGGGCGGGATGCCAGAACAGGCCCCGCGCCGGCTGGAGGTCGCCGGTGTGGACTTGGAGAGACTCCTGGACCCAGGCGGCGCTGAACGCCGTTCCGATGCCGGGCTCCAGGAGGTGCCGCTGGAACGTCGCCAGATCGGCCATGGTGGAGAAGGCGCCGGCGATTCCACATGCGCCGCCGAGTAGGCGCGCGGAGAAGTCATGCGCGGTGCCCTTGAGATGGCGACCTGTCTTCTCGTCGTATTCGGTGGGAGCGCAGCGGTCGACGAGTTTGGCAGTGAGTGGGCCAAAGCTGGTGATGGTCATGCCGAGCGGCTGCCAAATGTGTGTCCGAGCGAGCTGGTCCAGTGGCATGTGGGTGAGGTGCTCGGCGACGAAGCCCAGGATGAGTGCGGCGCGGTCGGTGTATTCGACGGCCTGGCCGGGCGGCCGGTGCAATGGCTCACGGAGAACGCCTGTGCGGATCCGGCTCGGGTCGGTGCCGTAGAGGTTCCTGAGGTTGGCTCGTAGCGGGACGCCTGCGGTGTGGGTGAGGAGATGTCGTACGGTGACGTGGGCCATCTGGTAGCCGTCCAGGTCGGGAATGAGCGCGCCAAGGGGGTCGTCCAGATTCAGGCGCTCCTGGTCCCATAGCGTTCCGATGATCGACCAGACTGCGACGATCTTGGTGAGGCTGGCGATGTCGGATACGGTGTCCCGGGTCATGGGATGGTCCGCGTTGCGGGGATCGAGCAGTCCGCAGGAGCCGGTGGTTCGGATGCCGTCGGCATCACCAATTGCCCATACTGCGCCGGGATAGACCTTCTGTTGTACGCCCTGTTGCAGCAGATGCTCGATGCGGTCCCAGTGGGGCGTCATGGTTCCCCTTTCGGCGCGGTGGCTGCGGTTGCCAGCCTAGTGACGGCTCCGGTTGCGGCCGATCAGCCGCGCGGAATCCATGTCAGGCGATCTCATTGCCCAGGTGGGTGAGGGCCTTGGCGGTGGTGCTGATGGGAAAGTGGCGGGCGTTGGCGAGGTCGGCGGTGCGCAACTCGGCCCTTGCGCCCGGGTCGTTCGGCAAGGTCTTCACGGTGAAGGCGAGCGCGTCCGGATTGGTGAAGTCTGTCGGGAGCGCGGTGCCGCCGAGCACGTCGGCGAGGCCGTGATGGCGCTCTGTGATCCTGGCTCTGGCGATCTTTGTGTGGTGCCGTCACAGACGGTGGCCGGGACGTTGATGCAGGGGCTGATCGCAATCGTGTAACTGGCCGTGTATAGGTGCGGCCGCTCCGTGAGGATCTTGTTCGACCAAGAATTTGATCATCACCTGAGCGGCCGCGAGGTTCATTGTGCCCTGTGCGCAGCATGCGGTGGCGGGCGATGCCTGCTGCCTGCGGATGTTCTTCCCCCACCTGGCCGAACTCCTCGTCGAGGAGGTGACCGATCACGGGGACTACGTGCTGGTCACGGCGCATACCGAGGGCGGGCCGGCGCCCTGCCGGGCGTGCGGCACATTCTCCTCGCGGGTGCATGGCCGCTACCGCCGGCTGCTGCATGATCTGCCCGCTGCGGGCCGCCCGGTCCTGATCGCGCTCACGGTCCGCCGCCTGACCTGCCAGAACCCGGCGTGCCCGGTCCGGACGTTCGCCGAACCGGTGCCCGGTCTCACCCGGCGCTACGCCCGCCGCACAAAACTGCTGCGCCGGCTGCTGGAGCTGATGGCGCTGGCACTGGCTGGGCGCGCCGCCTCCCGGCTGCTGGAGCGACTCGGCGTACGCGTCGGCCGGGACACGCTGATCGGTCTGGTCCGCGCCCTGCCCGATCCCGAGATCGGCCAGGTCACCGTG
The DNA here is from genome assembly GCF_005893125.1 of Nonomuraea basaltis. GTDB lineage: Bacteria > Actinomycetota > Actinomycetes > Streptosporangiales > Streptosporangiaceae > Nonomuraea > Nonomuraea basaltis. The sequence continues at coordinate 7,901 of NZ_VCJS01000021.1, forward strand.
CTCGGGGTCGACGATTTCTCCAAGAAACGCGGGCACTCTTACGCCACCGTGCTGATCGACATGGACACCCACCAGCCCATCGATTGCCAGTCGCCCACGATTCTTGGGACCAGTTTGGGACCACACGTAGTACGCGCGCTTGAACAACCCGCTGGTGAGCGAACGTGCTGCCATACCCGTACTGGGCATTTGACGTGCGGAAACCCCTACTCCTGCGTTCTGGGGGTCAAGGGGTCGCAGGTTCAAATCCTGTCGTCCCGACTCGCGAAATCGCAGGTCACAGGCCGTGTCCGAGAAGATCGGGCACGGCCTCATTGGTTTTGGGGACCAAATCTTCTTGCATCTGTAACCGGATGCGGTGCGGGTACCTCTCCTTGACCGCAGGTCAAGATGGGCGTGGGAACTCGATCCTCGACTTGCGCACCTTACCCGGGCACTACCAAGGCGCCGACATCAATAGCGGCTTATCGTTTTCGAGCGACGTTACAACGAGACCGCCCGGCCCTTCCGATGGAAGTTCACCCCTGCCGACCTCGAGGACCTACTGGCCGGATCGAGCGGTACGAACAGAAGGAGCACAACCTCCAGCAGCACGATGACTGCGACCATCCGCCTGCCGTCTCGAGCCTGCCGCATAACCCCCGAGAGACTTACGCAGTCGACACTAAGCGATGAGCGACCCGCACCCTTTCTTGTGAGCGGATCTCAAGTTACGCGTACTGACTGCAAGTGATCTAAAATGCGTTTAGCGTCACGGGTCGTGGCGCTGGAGTTCGCTTGCGTGGATCGCCGCCACCGCCGGCGCGGCGGTCCCGCCGGATCCGGTACGCGGCGGCGTCTACCAGGCCGGTGAGCTGTCGGCCCTCTCGGGTGCACCAGCAACGCCCGCCACAGCACAGCTGAGCCCCCGGCTTGGCTCCACGTCGGGACGGACCAGGTGTCTACATGCCGAGGGGGGCGTGTGGCCCCAGCAGGTCCTTCAACGCGGCCGTCATCGCCGCGACGAGGTCGCGGTGCGGGTCGATGAGCCACTGGAGCTGGAGCCCGTCCCATAGGGCCACGAGAGATTCGGCGATGCCCCTGGGGTCCCTGGCGTTGGAGATACGGCCCTCGTTCTGGTCCCGGCGAACGGCGATCGCGAGTAGGCCGATCGTCCTCTCGTATCTGTTGCGGAACCACTCATGCGCCGGATGGTCCGGAGCCGACGACTCTGCGGCCATGAGGGCGAGCAGCCTCAGCATCTCGGGCCGTTCGAGGTTCCGGCGAACGTACTGCAGCACGGCATACGCCACGCCCTCCTTCTGGCTGTCCGCTTCGAAGGAGTCGGCGTGCGCGGAGTCGGCGTTCTCGAGGACGGCCACGAGCAGCGCGCTCTTGCTGGGGAAGTGATGGACGACGCTGGTCAGGCTGAGGTCGAGCTGCTTCGCGATCTCCCGCAGCGACCCGCCTCGGTAACCGCGTGCCGAGAAGACGGATGTCGCGGAGGCGACGATCTCGGCTCGGCGGCGTGCGCTCTTGGCGTAGGGGCCCCGCCGAGTGCCTGGTCGACTCGCCGTCTCATCGGTCATGGCACCAACCCTATGGGTCCTTGCGGTTACGCCGGTGAATTCACGGCAAAGAAAATGTAGCAACTGTTCGGTTTTTGAGGTAGCGTCTCGCTCACCCACACCACGACGTACGGAAGAAGCGGTGACGCTTCCCTCGGGTGGAGAGGAACGGGACATCGATGTTCACCTCAACTGTTGAGAAGACACTCGTCGGCGGGCTGGCCGTCGCACTGCTTATGACCGGCTGCGGCCGGTCAGAAGCCCGGCCGACGCAGGCCGCGGCGGGCGCCTCCATTGACACCAAACCCGCCGCCGGCACCATCACCGTGTGGGCGATGGGAACGGAGGGCGAGCTTCTGCCCAAGCTGGCTGCCCGGTTCAGCCAGGCGAACCCCGGCGTGAAGGTGGAGGTGACAGCGGTTCCCTGGCAGGACTATGCCAAGAAGGTGCAGACGGCGATCGCCTCAGGAGACACTCCTGACGCCACCATGGTGGGTGCGGTGGACCTCGCGGCGTTCGCGTCCACGGGCGGGCTGGACAAGGTCCCGCCCGGCCTCGTTGACTTCAGCGTCTTCTACCGCGGCGCCGTCCAGAGCACCACCTTCGAGGGAGCCGGGTACGGCGTCCCCTGGTACGTGGAAACCCGCTCCCTGTTCTACCGCAAGGACATGGCGCAGGCCGCCGGAGTCTCCGCACCCAAGACCTGGGACGAGTACGGCCCGTTCCTCAAGGCCCTGCAGAAGCAAGGGGCCAAGTGGGGGCTGTCCCTGCCCACCGGCGCCACGGGGACCTGGCAGGGCGTCGTGCCGTTCATGTGGCAGGCCGGAGCCCAGGTCATGAACGAGGACGGGACCACGTTCACCTTCGACACGCCGGAGGCGCTCAAGGGACTGGAGTTCTACCGGTCGTTCATCGCGTCGAAGATCTCCAGCCCGAACGGCCCGGTGAGCCTGGGAGAGATCGAGCCGCAGTTCGTCGCCGGGTCCACTGCCGCGCTCATCTCCGGCCCCTGGGAGGTGAACCTGCTGAAGTCCGCCGGCGGTGCGTCCTTCGTCGACGACAAGGTGGGCATCGCGCCGCTCCCGTCGGGACCGAAGTCCAACGCCGGCTACATCGGCGGTGGACAGTGGGCGGTGTTCAAGGACGCCGAGAACCGCGAGGGCGCATGGAAGTTCATCCGGTGGATGGCCGGTCCTGACGTCCAGAGGACCTGGTACGACCTGTCCGGAGACCTGCCCGCCATCGAGTCGGCCTGGAACGAGGGGAAGCTCGCGAGCGACGCGACTCTGGCCGTGTTCCGTACCCAGCTGAAGACGGCACAGCCTGGACCGAACACCACGACATGGCGGCAGGTCACCGCAGTCCTGGATGCCGAGTTCGAAAAGGTCGCCAAGGGCGTCTCCTCGCCGCAAGCGGCTCTGCGGGAGATCCAGAAAAAGGCGTCGGCGATCGGAACCGGAGCGTAGGGATGACCTCTCTCGCCTCCGTGAAATCCGCACCGAGCCTGGCTGCCGGCCCACGGCGGACGGGGCCACCGGGGGCCGGGTCAGAACGTGCCCGGCGCACACTGATCGCCTGGGCCTTCTGCGCACCCTTCGTCGCGCTGTTCGCCATCTTCGGCGTATGGCCGGTCCTCTCCTCGCTGTCGATGAGCGTCACGGACATCACGGCCCGGGACATACGGACCCCCTTCAGCGTCGACTTCGTGGGCCTTGCGCACTACACCGCGCTCTTCGGGGATCCGACCTTCCTGCGGGCGGGTCTCAACACGCTCTACTTCGTCGCCGTGGGAATCCCGCTGACGATGATCATCGCCCTGGCCCTCGCCGTGGCGCTCAATTCCGGGATCCAGCGCGCGAAGGGATTCTTCCGGGTCGCCTACTTCGCGCCCGTGGTGACCAGCATCGTGGCGATAGCGGTGGTGTGGAGGTACCTCTACGAGCCGGACGGAATGATTAACTCCGTCCTTGCCGTCGTGGGAATCCACGGGCCGGACTGGCTGAACGACCCGAACTGGTCCATGCCCGCGCTCATCCTGATGGCGGTCTGGCGCCACTTCGGCATCCCTATGGTGATCTTCCTGGCCGGACTGCAGTCCATCCCCGAGGACCTGCTCGAGGCGGCTCGCGTTGACGGCGCCACCCGCCGGCGCGCCTTCCGCAGTATCACCCTGCCGCTGCTCAGGCCGACCACGCTGGTGGTCGCCGTGCTGCTGAGCATCGGTTACCTGCAGTTCTTCGAGGAGCCGTTCGTGATGACGAGTGGTGGCCCGCTGGACAGCACCACATCGATCAGTTACTACGCCTACGAGCAATTCGGCTTCGGCAATTACGGTATGGCCTCCGCCGCCTCGTACGTGCTGGTGGCCGCGATCGCGCTGCTCAGCCTCCTTCAGTTCCGCATCTTCCGAGCGAAGGCATGACATGACCACCACGACCGCGAGCACCGCTGCGGCCGCGTCCGGCCTGAGCGCACACCGGCCCCTCCGGCCCGCCCGCATCATGCTCTACGGCGCCCTCACGTTGGGCCTGCTCGCGACGCTGGCACCGTTCGCGTGGATGTTCCTGGGGTCGATCAAGCCGACAGGGGAAATCGTCGCGCATCCGAGCGTCTGGCTGCCCCGTTCTCCGACGCTCGGCAACTTCGAACAGTTGCTGTCGAAGCAGAACTTCGCGGTGTACTTCTTCAACAGCACGCTGGTCGCCGTGACATGTGTCGCGGGAAATCTGCTCTTCTGCTCCATGGCGGGCTACGCCTTCGCGAAGATGGAATTCGCCGGGAAACGCCTCCTGTTCGGCCTCGTCCTCACGATGCTGATCGTCCCCGGCGTCACTACGTTCGTGCCGCTGTTCGTCCTGGTCAGCAACATGGGACTGAGCAACTCCTATCTCGGGTTGATTCTGCCCTTCCTCGTGACACCGCTCGGCGTGTTTCTCATGCGCCAGTTCATCCAGGACATCCCGGATTCTCTTGTCGAGGCGGCCCGCCTTGACGGCGCCGGTGAAAGACGCATCTTTCTCACGGTCATCGTCCCGCTCTGCCGGCCCCCGCTGGCGACACTGGCGATCCTGACCTTCCTCGGGCAGTGGAACAACTTCCTGTGGCCGCTGGTGATCGCGCAGACCGAAGATCGCTACACGCTGCCGGTCGCGCTCGCCCTGTTCTCGGTGGGCGCCAACGGCACCAACTACGGTCTGCTGCTCGCCGGCGCGGTCACCGTCGTCACCCCGATCGTGCTGCTCTTTCTGTTCCTCCAGAAACAGTTCATCCAGGGCATCGCCAACACCGGCCTCAAATAGGACAGAACATCCGTCACGGCGAGCGGCCGAACGTCCAACGGCTCGACTGATCCGCCCCACCGCTGCTCGACACCACCGACGACTCGACCACCGCGTGACCACCGCGCGGAGAAAAGGAGAACCGGCCATGCTTCGCCCGCAGGACGGCCCCACCCGCGAACGCCGCTCTCTGGCCGGCTTGTGGAGGTTCCGGCTGGACGCGGAGGGAGCCGGCCGCACCGAAGGCTGGTGGCGCTCGCCCCTCGCGGGGGCCGTGGACATCCCGGTACCGGCCAGCTACAACGACATCTACCCCGAGGCGACAGTCCGGGACCACGTGGGCGACGCGTGGTACCAGACGGATATGTGGGTGCCTGCCCGGTGGGCAGGGCAGCGCATCGTCCTGCGGTTCGACGCCGCGACCCACCGCGCGACCGTCTGGGTCAATGACACCGAGGTCGCCGAACACGAAGGCGGCTACACCCCGTTCGAAGCGGATGTCACCGCACACGTGCGACCGGGAGCCGAGAACCGCGTCACCGTCGTGGTCAACAACGAACTGAGCTGGGTGTCGATCCCGCCGGGCACCATCGAGGAGCGTCCCGGCGGCCGCCGGGTGCAGCGCTACCTTCACGACTTCTTCAACTACGCGGGCCTGCACCGGCCGGTCTGGCTCTACACCACGCCGCCGGCGCACATCAGCGACATCACCGTGACCACGGCGTTCGACGACACCACCGGCGTGATCGGCTACCAGGTGGACAGCACCGGGGAGGCGGACTCAATCCGTGTGTCGCTGCGCGACGCCTCCGGCGCCGAGGTAGCCGCTGCCGCCGGCGCGGTCGCCACGTTGCGCGTGCCTGACGTACATCCCTGGGCGCCCGGCGACGGCTACCTCTACGAACTCGAGGTCTCACTGCTCAGCGCGTCCGGGGAGGTCGTCGACGGCTACCGCCAGCCGGTGGGTGTGCGCACGGTGGAGGTACGCGGGAGGCAGTTCCTGATCAACGGAACTCCCTTCTACTTCCGGGGGTTCGGCAAGCACGAGGACGCGGCGGTGCGCGGCAAGGGCCACGACGACGCGCTGATGGTGCATGACTTCGCCCTGCTGGACTGGATCGGTGCGAACTCCTTCCGCACCTCGCACTACCCCTACGCGGAGGAGGTCCTCGACTACGCCGACCGGCACGGCGTGGTCGTCATCAGCGAGACTGCGGCCGTCGGGCTCAACCTCAACATCGGCGGAGGTGTCTTCAACTCCGGCAAACGCGTGTCCACATACTCCCCGGACACGATCGGCGAAGACACCCAGCGCACCCACCTGCAGGCGATCCGGGAACTGGTGGCCCGCGACAAGAACCATCCCAGCGTCGTGCTGTGGTCCGTGGCCAACGAACCCGACAACGTCCAGCCCGAAGCGCGCGACTACTTCGCCCCACTCGCCGCAGAGACCCGCCGCCTCGACCCCACCCGGCCCGTGGCCTACGCCAACGCGCTGCTCGCGCCGCCGGACCAATGCGTGGTCACCGGCCTGTTCGACGTCGTCCTGCTCAACCGTTACTACGGCTGGTACTTCGGCCCCGGCGACCTGGAAGCGGCCGAGACCGCACTGGAGGCCGAACTGCGGCAGTGGGCGGAGATGCACGACAAGCCCATCGTCATCACCGAGTACGGCGCCGACACCTACCCCGGCCTGCGCAGCATCGTGCCCACCCCGTGGACCGAGGAGTACCAGGCCGACCTGCTCGATGTGTACCACCGGGTCTTCGACCGGGTCGACGCGGTGGTGGGCGAACAGGTCTGGAACTTCGCCGACTTCGCCACCACCGCGGGCGTCTTCCGCGTCGACGGCAACAAGAAGGGTGTTTTCACGCGCGACCGCCGTCCCAAGACCGCCGCCTTCCACCTGCGCGCCCGCTGGCGCAAAGACGAGTAAGTTCCTTCAGCCTGGCCTGATCGGTGCCGGTATCGAGTGCGGCGTGGACGCGCAGCCCGGTCCGGGTGGTAGTCGCCGTGACCGCCCTCACCTTCGCCGGCGTGGGCGCGCGCGTCGTCCCGATCGCTCTGCCCGACGCGTTCCTGGCCGCGGGCGCTCTGCCCACCCTGCACGACCGCTACGGGCTGTCCACCGACGCCATCATCGCCGCGATCCGGACCGAACTGGCCCGTTCCTGATCCCTCGGGGGAGCGCTCATGTCAATCTCCGACCTGACCGCCATCGTCACCGGCGCGGGCTCCAGGCGCGGCATCGGCCGCGCCACCGCACACGCCCTCGCCGCCACCGGCTGGAACCTCGCCATCCTCGACCTGGACGAAGCCGGCGCCAAGGAAACCGCCGCTGTCCGGGCGGCCCCACTGTGAGCCACCGATAGCCGCCCATCTCGGGCATCGTGACGTCCTCGCGGACCTCCATGCCGAGCTTGCCGATATAGAACGCCAGCGCCTCGTCCTGGTCGGGCACCCACAGGTTCGCGTGTGAGCCATAGGTGCATCGCTCAGGCTCTCCCCTGGAACTCACCGGCCGTCCCCAGGCGCGCAGCACGCAACCTGGAACGCGCGCCCGGTGGAGGGCCGGCGCATACCTCGCCCGGTACGCCGTCGGAGACATGCCGAAAGTCCGCCCGAACACGTGTACTCGCGACAGTTCAATACGCGATGCCGTGAGTTCCTAGCGATCTTGTGCTCGGGCGCGCCAGCGCAGCACCGCGCTTTGAGCGAGAAAATAGCTCAGCGTGCATTTCGTCACAGACTTTCGAGGCGGACGGCCAGAGGGTGGACAGTGAAACGGCGGATGCCCATAGGCGGGACAACGGGCCGGGTTACGCCAATCGGACAAGCAGGCCCGCCGTCACACCATGAGCAACAACTCCGTTCTCCCCATCACTAGGAAAATGGCCGCCTTCGGGGCAGGCGCTGCCCTGACCACCGGAGTCATGAGCGGTGCGGCCGCAGCGGCCCCGAGCGCCACGATGGCCGCCGGCCCGACGACCAGCGCGAGCCAACTGGCCGCAGCATCCTCAGCGGTCTCGCCCGTGTACTCCTGGCGCGCCAACACGGCCGCCTTCCACGCTGGCGGCGGCTCGCTCCTGCTCGGATCGCTGGGGTTCACTGGGTCCGCCCGGTCGGCGAGCGCTCAGCCGGCTGCCGGCCCCCATCACGAATCGGGCTGGCACTGGAGCAACTGCACAAGGGATGGCAATCAGGGTATCCAGGGCCGGCTCTCGGGGGCGAGGGCAGGTCCGCACAAGGTGGCCTCGCGCAAGCGGGTGACCATCAACTACTCGTTCGCCCGGGTATCGGACTTCCAGACCTGCCGACACGGCTCTGGCGGCGTCAAGGCTCGCAAGGTCGTCTTGTCGAGTGCGCTCTACGTCAAGGGCAGCAGGTTTTCTTGCGATACCCTCACGCTCGCCGGTCAGGGAGGGTCGTCGGCACCTGCACGTTCCGTCGCGGCACGGCGGTCTTCAAGCTCAAGCAGACCTGCAACAAGGCCACGATCTGCCGGATCCGCACGGGAACGATGCACGTCTACGCGAAGGGTGGCGCCGAAATCAAGCGCGTGCGGATGCAAGTGTCCTCGAGGATCCACGACCATCTAGGCGGGAACACCTACTGGAACACACCGAGGTTCTAGCAGGCTCCCCGCACACTGGCACACCGGAACCCCCGGACTCGACCCGTCACTGCGACGCCGCTGACCGCATTCGCAAATGTCTCGTTCCGGGATTGTCACGGCGTCGGCCGGGTGGTGGGAACGACGAGGCGCCGGGGTGGCGCTGTTGGCGGCCCGGCACAGCAGCCGCATCGTCGCCCAGCAGCTCGGCTTGTCGGTCGCCACCGTCAACAACACCCTGGCGCGCGTCTACGCCAAGCTCGGCATCTCCCGCCGAGCCCAGCTCGCCGCCCTGGTGGAGGCGACGCCACGAAGGTAATCACCCGGATCCGCGCAACCAGCTGGTGCGGCGACCCCGTGAATACCCGAGGTGATGTACGGTTGGCCGCCTGCCAGCTCTCCCGCCACGGGTGGGGGTGTTCACGATAGGCGTGGCCTGCACCGAGTCGGGGATGGTGGTGATCGCTTCCCGCAGCACAACTGATCGTTTCCCAGCTGTTCGGCGGGCCGAATAGCGCCACAAGAACCAGGCCAGATACCGGGGTATGGCGCACTTGATGGGGATGATCACGGTCGATGATCGCAAGGCTCAGTTCAGCAGTGCCAGTGACCCCAGTCGGCGGCGCCCTGGTCATCTCGACTGAACGCAAAGCGTGCCGGGAGCGAGTGCGACGCGAGCGCCGAGGGAGGAACCGTCAGTAGCATATGTGCATGACGCCTATTACACCCCCCTACTATGCGGTAATCATCACTCAGAAGCTGAAGGACACGGGCCTAGAGGGATATGACGAGATGGCGGCCCGGATGGTCGAGCTCGGCACCAAGTGGCCGGGCTACCTGGGCCGCGAGTCCGTCGCCAGAGCCGATGGCCACGAACTGACGGTGATCTACTACGCCGACGCCGAGTCGATCGCCAGTTGGAAGGCCGACGTCGAGCACCTGGAGGCGCAACGGCTCGGACGCGAGCGCTGGTACGAGTACTACGACATTCGGATCGCCCATGTCGAGCGCGCCTACAGTTTCAGAGCCTGAACCTGGCGGCCCCGTCCGGGGAACTCACCGCGTTGATTGCCGCGCGGCAGCCGTACTTCCTGCAGTCGATGCGCGGCCAGCGGCAGCATGCCGCCAACGGCTACCGGCACGGCCCGCCCTGCTACGGCTACATCGCCGTCGTGGAGAGGACGCTCTTCCTGCTGGTGCATTGCCCGGGAATCTCTCCCGTCGAAGCCGTTGTCGAGGCCGGCCCTGAGACGTGGCGGCGGACGCTGGCGACGCCCGGGCCAGCACGAACCCCGCCAGGATGTCGGTCTCGAAGGCGGCAAGATCTTCTTCGCCGGTAGGGGCCCGGTGCTCGCGCAGATCCCGCACGACTCCCAGCGTCAACTCACACCTCCCGACTTCACAAGCGCCGCCAAACTCATCACTCCCGTGACAAAAGCTTCACGGAGAGTGAAGCTACTTCGGGGTGCGGTGATCAATCTGGCAAACGGGAGAAGACGCAGTTCGCATGCAGTGAGCGTGCACGGTGAGGAGGATTCAGCGCCCTCAACTCAAGAACTGTTGCTTACCCATTTAGGCATGGCTTGTGCGTCTATTTCGGTCTTGCTGCCCTCTCGGATGGTCGCCTACGAGCCTGCCCTGGCCCGTCCTGTTCTTCCCGCCCCTCTCGGTGCGCCGACATCGGAGACTCGGCCGTTGACGGGAGGGCCGCGGCGATGCAGTCGAGGACGCGCTCCAGCCCGTGCCGGAACTGGTCGTCGCGGCTCAGGTGCAGCCGGCGCGCCTCCATCACGATCTTGCTGAAGATCGGGTACTCCCCGCTCTCCAGCAGCTGCTCGACGCGCGGGCCGCTCCGCACCATCCACTCCGACTCGCTGAGCCCGCTGCGGCGGACCTCCTCGACCCAGCCGATTTCCTCGCGGACGGCGCCCTCGACATAGCCGTTCAGCATGGCCATGAGGGCGAGGTTCTCGTCGATGGAGACGTGGGCGTCGAGGGCACCCATCACCCGTTCGATCACGAGCAGCTGGTTGGGGCCGAAGCTGGGCAGTGACCGCTGCACGGTGGCGATCCACGGGTGCCGCAGCCACATCGCCCGCAGCCCGTCGGCGTAGCGCGTCAGATCCGCGCGCCAGTCGCCCGAGGGCATGCCCTTGACGTCGATCTCACCCTGCAGCCGATCGGCGATGAGCTCGACGAGGTCGTCGCGGCTCGGGACGTACCGGTAGAGGGACATCGCGCCGGCGCCGATCTCGGCAGCGATGCGCCGCATGGTGGCGGCCTCCAGCCCTTCGGCGTCGGCGATCCGGATCGCCGCCTCGGTGATCTGCGCGCGGCTGTAGGCCGGCTTCGGCCCGTAGGCCGGGCGCTCGGGTCGCATCCAGATGTTCACGTACTCGGCGTCGGTCACCGTTCCACCCTCCTGCGATGCAGCATGCACTGGCCTGACCCAGCCCAACGCGCACGCATCGCCGAGATCCGCGACAACCTCATCGCCCGGATCGCCCGGATCGCCGAAGCCGAACGCGAAGGCCGGCTCGGCGAGGTCGAAGGGCTCAAGGTCAGCCTTGCCGGGGCAGAGGACAAACTCGCCCAGATTGAGCGGCGGCATCCGGCCTCTCAGCCAGTGGATCTCGGCATGCCAACCCCTGTTCGGCGACCCTGATCGCACCATGGCTGAACATAGAACAAGAGTGGAGTGGAATTGATATGCCTGATGGATGGCAGTGGGACAGCACGCTGTTTCAGGGAAGTGCGGCCTACTACAAGCGCGGTCGGCTGCCTCGACGTTGGCTGCGGGCCGGGCACCGTGACGCTCGCCATGGCGCGGTTCTTCGCCGAGGTGGTCGGCCTTGACCCAGACGAAGACATGCTGGCCGAGGCCGAGCGACAGGCCAAGCATCGCGGGGTGACCAACGCCCGGTGGGTGAACGCCCTCGCCGAAGACCTGCCGGCCGGTCTGGCTGAGTTCAGAATTGTGCTGTTCGCCCAGTCCTTCCACTGGACGGATCGCGATCGTGTCGCCGCTACCGTGCTGCGGATGCTGAAGCCCGGGGGCGCCTTCGTCCACATCAGCGACTTCAAGAATCCGCCTGCCGACCCGACGCCGCTGCCGTTGCCCGCTCCCCCCCTACGCGCAGATCACGGACCTGGTGCGTCGGTACTTGGGCCCGGTACGCCGCGCGGGGCAGGGAACGCTCGTCAACGGCACGCCGGACCGGGAGGACCTCGTTCTGGCACGGGCCGGGTTCGGGAACTTCGAACCGCATGTCGTTCCGGCCGGCGAGGTGGTCAACCGCACCGCGGACGACATCGTGGCGTGGGTGTTCTCCCGGTCCGACTCCGCCCCTCACCTGTTCGGCGACAGGCTGGAGGACTTCGAGCGGGACCTGCGCCAGGAGTTGCAGCGGGCGTCACCCGACAACCGCTTCGTGGAACAGCTTCCGCCAACCGAGATCATGATCTGGCGCAAGCCGCAGGGTGAGCGGTGACGACAACGTGTCGATGACCTCCGGCCCGTCCATGATCGATGGTCCGACGGTCGCCACCTATCGTCCGTTCGGAACCGGGTTTCTTAGTTCAGAGAAGCCTGCATCCGCTGCCCGATGCTCTGGCCCGATCCCGCCCATCGCGACCGCTTGGCCGAGATCCGCGACAACCTCCTCGCGCGGATCGCCGAAGCTGAACGGGAAGGCTGGCTCGGCGAGGTCGAAGGACTCCACGTCAGCCTCGCTGGTGCCGAAGACAAGCTTGCCCAAGTTGATCGACGCTCCCACGCGACTACCGACCATCTTGGCCTTCCCGGAATCGGTAAAGTCGCTGGCAGCGGGCTCCGCTAAGGGTGACGGCCCGTCATAAACGGCGCGGCTACACCGGTCACAGCTCCACGTTGACACCCTCCACAAAGGAATGCGTGCCATGAGTCTTGATCGCGCTGGCAGGTCGCCGCTGCACTACGCAGCGGCGTCCAACGACGTCAGTACAGCCGAGGCGCTCTTGGACACCGGAGCAGATCCGAGCGCGTCAGATCAAAGGGGACTGACGCCATTGCACTTCGCAGCCCAGGAAGGCTCGGTCGCGGTCGCCCAGCTGCTCCTGCAGCGGCACGCGTCGGTTGACCAGGCTGACCACTACGGCAATACGGCGCTGAGTACTGCCGTGTTCAACTCACGCGGAGATGGCCGAATGATCGAATTACTGCGCCGGTGGGGAGCCGACCCGCTCAAGGCGAACAATAGCGGTCAGACCCCGCTCGGCCTCGCCCGATTGATCGCCAACTATGACGTCGCACGTTTCTTCGCCGACCTACCGTGACATCGGCGCGCTGTTCGTCGGCAAAGCCTGGTTCTCAGTGATCTTGAAGTTCAGAGAAATCTACTCGCTTGAACTACCTCCGATACGACCGGCGTTGAGTGCTCGCGCGTACGTCTCCCGATCCAGCAGAGGGAGCTCGCCAGTGGCGTCCGTGGTGGCGATGTATTCAAGCATCCGCCGCTGAGCTTCCTTTGATTGATCCCTGACCAGGAACTCGGCGTGCTCGAACTGCAAGCCCTGTTCGAGCGACAGAGAGCTGCCGAAGTAGATGGATCGCTTGATGGCTCCGAGAGATTTCTTCGAGCGTAGGCTCAGATACTCTGCGCGCTCGATCGACCGTGCGAGGACCTTGTCCTGTGGCACCACTTCGTCGACCGCACCGAGCGAGAGAGCCTCTGCAGGCGTGAACGGCCTGCCTTCGAGAACGGCGACCAACGTCTGCTGAGTACCGATCAGACGAGGCAGTCGCTGAGAGCCGCCGCCACCCGGTGTCAGTGCGAGCAGGACTTCTGTCAGGCCGATGACATGCTCCCCGTCTGCCATGATGCGCAGATCACAGGCAAATGCCAGTTCCGCGCCGACGGCAAGTGCCGAACCGTTGAGTGCTGCAACGAAGATGGTGCCGCTTGCATTCATCTTCAGGAAGGTGGCATGGAAGCTGTCGAGCTGCAGAAGTGTCTTGAGCCGGGTCATCCCCGCGAACGTTCTGACAACCGGCACTCTGTTGATGAGTCTCGCCGTGCGCGCTACGAGCTTGGCGATACGCGTGTTGATCGGCGGGAATCCAGTGCCACCCTCTTGTAGCCAGCGCACATCAGAATGACTCAAGAAGCGGTCAGGATGCGTACCGGTGAAGACGACCGCGCGGATGTCCGGATCGCGGTCTGCACGATCGACCAACTCTTTCAGCTGCTTGGCGATCTCGGGATCGAACAACGCATGCGGGCCTCCGTCGATACGAGCGACGAGCACCCCGGCGTGGCCCTCGACGGCAATGTGTCCTGCGGGCTGCGAGCTACTTCGTGACGTGTCCATGTGATCCTCCGGTGAGTCGGCTGTGGTCGACGATTTCGGGCGCTCGCGCGGGTCACGCTCCCGCGTGAAACGGCGACGCATTCTGTACGCGGGGGCGTGCCGGCCCGGCGGCCCGGGGCGGCGGGTGCGGTCATTTCATGCGGACGACGACCTTGCCGGCCTTGGTGCGTCCTTGCTCGAGGTGGGCCAGGGCTTCGCGGGTCTGGTCGAAGTCGAAGACGGAGTCCACGACCGGCCGGATGATCCCGGCGTCGATGAGGGCGGCGAGTTCGCGGAGCTGGTCGCCGCTGGCCTTCATGAACAGGTACGAGTACGTCACCTGGCGTCGCCTGACACGCCGGCGGATGCGGAAACTCAACGCCGCTATCGCCAGCCGGATGACGGGATTGGCGCCGATCTCCCGGGCGAAGGCGGGGTCGGGTGGCCCGGCGACGCTGACGACTTTCCCGCCCGGCTTGAGCACCCGCAGAGACTTGTCGAGTGTCTCGCCGCCGACGGTGTCGAGAACCACGTCGTAGTCGTGCAGGATCGCCTCGAATGCCTGTTTCTGGTAGTCGATGACGACGTCCGCGCCGAGGCTCTTCACCACGTCGGTCTTCGACGCGCTCGCGGTCGTGGCCACGCTCGCTCCCAGATGTTTCGCCAGCTGGATGGCGATGGTGCCGACGCCGCCGGCACCGGCGTGGATGAGGACCTTCTGGCCGGGTCGCAGGTCGGCCCGCTCGACCAGCGCCTGCCAGGCGGTCAATCCAACCAGGGGGATGGAGGCGGCCTCCGCCATGGTGAGCGTGGCCGGTTTGGTCGCCACGTCGTCCTCGTGGATCGCGATGAGCTCCGCGAACGTGCCCATCCGGTTCTGGTCCGGGTGTGCGTAGACCTCGTCGCCGACGGCGAACCGTGTGACGCGGGCACCGACGGCGACGACCGTGCCGGCGAGGTCGTTGCCGAGGACGAACGGCGCCCGCAACGGCAGGATCGCCTTGAGGTCGCCGTCGCGGATCTTGAGGTCGACCGGATTGACGCTCGCCGCATGAATCCGGACGAGGACGTCATGAGCGCCCGCCTTCGGATCCGGCACATCGCTGGCGCGCACGGTGTCGGCGTCGCCGTAGCGCTCGACCACAAATGCCTTCATCGTTGTCTCCGTCTCTGGTGTGCGCTGCTCACAGCAGTACAAAGATCGCTCGGTCAGCGCGGCGTAGTCGCAAGTCTCGTCTCAGGCTGAACACTCGCCCGGGCTTCCGAGAAGCGGACCGGTGACGTGCTCGGTGCTTACGGGGTTCGCCCGCAGCGGCCAGCCGGTGCCGCGACCAGCGCAGGCCGCTAGCACCGGCCGAACAGATGGCGCGGGTTCGCCGCCGATCGGACCTGCTCCGGCTGCCCTGACTGCTAGCCCAGGATCGAGGTGAGCCGGGTTTCGATCGGCTGGTGCAGGCCGGCACGGACCGCGCGGGTGAAGTCGTCGGCCAGGATCTCCACATCGCCCTTCTCGACACCGTCGAGGACCTGCCGGACCACGTCCGCGGGCTTCGACTTGGCGGCGTCGATGCTGGCGGCCATGTCGGTGTCGACGTACCCGACGTGGACTCCGACGACCTGCACGCCTCGGGGCCCGAACTCCAGGCGCATGGAGTCGGTCGCGCTCCACACGGCCGCCTTGGATACCCCGTAGGTGCCGCCCGTGGGGAGCCAGGAGGCCACCGAGGCCATGTTGATCACGATGCCGGAACGCTGCGCCAGTCGGTCGGCGAAGGCCGAAGTCACCGCGAGCGTGCCGAACAGGTTCGTCTCCAGTTCGCTGCGCAGGGTGGAGGTGTCGGCGTCGAGGACCGAAACGCCGCGGGCGATGCCGGCGTTGTTCACCACGACGCTCACGTCCTGTGCGGTCTCGGCGGCGCGGGCCACCGAGCCGGCGTCGGTGACGTCGAGCTGCAGCGGGACTATGCGGGGGTCGTCGGTGACGATCGTCTGCGGGTCGCGGGCGGCGGCATAGACCTTCGCGACGCCGCGGTCGAGGAGCTGACGGACGAACTCCCGGCCCATGCCGCGGTTGGCACCGGTGACGAGAACGGTCTGGTCGGCGAGCTGAGTCATGTCATTCTCCAGGAGTCAGTGCGCTCGGTCGGGCGCTGAGTGACGAATACGCCGCCGTACGGGGTTGTTTCGCAGACACGCGGGGGCCCATCTGCTGGATCGCTTGGAGCGACCTCGGGTACGCGGCCGACGGCGCGGAGGAACAAGCAATCTGATTACAGTCATACGACCATAGGGTGGGAGAGCGGTCGGGGGCAAGCCGCTAGGTGAAATTAAATTATGGTCGTACTCTCAATCTTATCTGGGCGGCGGACGAAGCGGCCTGCCTGCGGGTGAAGGGGCGTGTGGTGCGGTACGGGAGAGAACACAAGCAGGTGACGCGGCGGCGGATCATCGAGGCGGCCGGGCGCCGCTTCAAGACCGACGGCATCGACGGCTCGGGGATCGCCGCACTGATGGCCGACGCGGGATTGACGAACGGTGCGTTCTACGCCCACTTCGACTCCAAGGACGACCTGGTCGTCGCCGCGGTCGCCGACCAACTCCGCGAACAGCGCGAGGGCCTGAGCGCGGCGGCACCCGGACCGGCCGGAGCCGAGCAGTTCCTGCGGGAGTACCTCTCGATCCGGCATCGCGACAGCCCCGAGGACGGCTGCCCGTCCGCCGCCCTGCTCGACGAGATCGCCCGCAGCGCGGATGCCGCCAGGCGCGCGTACACCGACGGCGTGCTGGCCGTCATCGACGACGTCGCCGCCCGGGTGGCACCCGACGACCCGCAGTCGGCGCGCGTGCGATCGCTCACCATCTACGCCCTGATGGTCGGGACGCTGCAACTCTCCCGCGCACTGGTCGACCAGCAGCTTGCCGACGTCGTCCTCGAGCAGGGCATCCAGAGCGCCCTCACGCTGCTCGACGCTGAAGGCCGGGCGATAGGGCGGGCCTCGCCGCCGACGTGAGCCGCCCTTGAAATTACGAGAATAATTTCATGACCGAGGGGTCTTGCCTCCGGACTCATTCTCAAATTATGGTCGTATGACCGTAATCTTATGCTGCTTCGACGGGACCGGCGAGCAGGCCACCTACCCGCCGATCTCCGTCGAAACGACGACCACGAAATGAGCCATCCGATGAGCCAGTCCAGCACGATCCGCCTTGAGCGCACGACCCCGCAGACCGCCAGGATCACGTTCGCGAATCCGCCGATGAACCTGGTCGTTCCGGAGACCGTGGTGACGTTGCACGAGATCGTCCGGGGACTCGACGAAGACCCCGACATCCAGGTCGTCGTGTTCGCCAGCGAGGTCCCCGACTTCTTCTTCAACCACTTCGACGGCGCTGAGGCCGGCAACCTGCCCGTGCCCGAGCACGAGGACGACGCGCCGGTCTGGACCGACCTGGTCCTGCGGTTGAGCAAGGCCGCGTACGTCAGCATCGCGGCCATCCGGGGCCGTACCCGCGGCGCCGGCAACGAGCTGGCCCTCGCCTGTGACTTGCGGTACGCCAGCCGGGAGAAGGCGATCTTCGGCCAGCCCGAGGTCGGGATCGGCATCGTCCCCGGCGGCGGCGGTGCTGAGCGGCTCCCGCGCTCCATCGGCCGCGACCGGGCGCTCGAGGCGATTCTCGGCAGCGCCGACTACGACGCCGACCTGGCCGAGCGCTGGGGATGGGTCACGCGAGCCCTGCCGGACGCGGAACTCGACGCTTTCGTCGACGCGACGGTCGCTCGCCTCTCCTCCTTCGACCGGCAGGCGTTGGCGACCGCCAAGGCGATGGTCGGCCGGGCCACCCTGCCGCCGGATGCCGACCTGATCGCCTCCTACGGCGCGTTCGTGGACTCGCTGACCGGCCCGGGACTCCTGCCCCGGGCGATGGCGCTCGGCGCCCTGGCCGCCGACAAGGGCCTGGATGTCGAATACCAGCTGGGCGAATATCTCGGCCAGATCAACCAGAGCCTCTGATCGCCTTGTCTGCGCGGCGGCGAGAGGCAAGAAGGCCGGCTCTGCGGCGCGCGCGGCACTGAACCGAATGCGGGGTACGCCATGCGCACCCGGCGTACCCCGCGCGGAAGGCAAACGCGTCATGTATGACCGGCTGCTCGCAGGGTTCAAACCATTCGAGGCCGACGTCGACGGCGCTCGCATCGCCGGTCGCAGTGCGGGCTTCGGGCTGCCCATCCTGCTGCTGAACGGCTATCCCCAGACGCGCATGAGGTGGCATCAGGTCGCACCGATCCTGGCTGAGCGAGGAAGCACCGCGACCACCGCCGCCCTGGCCCGTTCCTCCAGTGGTCGTCTCCCGGCCAAGACGGGCCCGCCCCATCACTTGTCCTGAAGATTCGGGTTTGCCGGTGAGCTTGTGGAAGCTTTAAATTATGGTCATACTTTGATCGCCACGGAGCTGCCGGAGCCTCACCCAAAGGGAAGAACAGTCATGAGCCACCGCCAAGAAGCACAAAACAACGCGATCACGTCGTACAAGTACGCGCCCACCCGCACCATATCCGCCGGTGGCGTGGATTTCGCCTACCGGGAGCTGGGCCCGAAGGCCGGCGTCCCGCTGGTCCTGGTGACCCATCTGGCCGCGGTCCTCGACAACTGGGATCCCCGGGTGGTCGACGGCCTCGCCGCGAAACATCGGGTCATCGCGTTCGACAACCGGGGCGTGGGCGCCTCCACCGGCGCGACGCCGAAGACCATTCGGGCGATGGCGAAGGACGCCGTGACGTTCATTCGGGCGCTGGGCCTGAACCAGGTCGACCTGCTGGGCTTCTCCATGGGCGGCATGATCGCCCAGGTGATCGTTCAGGACGAACCTCAGCTCGTGCGCAAGCTGATCCTCGCGGGCACCGGGCCGGCCGGCGGTGAGGGCATCAAGAACGTCACCAAGCTCTCGCATCTCGACACCGTCCGGGCGCTGCTCACGCTGCAGGATCCGAAGCAGTTCCTGTTCTTCACCCGGACCCCGAACGGCCGTCAGGCGGGTAAGCAGTTTCTGGCGCGCCTGAAGGAGCGTACCGAGAACCGGGACAAGGCGATCTCGCTCAAGTCCTACTTCGCGCAGTTGTCCGCCATCCACAGCTGGGGACTGGAGCGGCCACATGACCTCTCTGTCATCCGCCAGCCCGTGCTCGTCGCCAACGGCGAGAGCGACCGGATGGTGCCGACACAGAACTCGCGCGACCTGGCCCGTCGCCTGCCGGACAGCGACCTGGTGATCTACCCCGACGCCGGGCACGGCGGCATCTTCCAGTTTCACGGCCAGTTCGTCGAGCAGTCCCTCGCATTCCTCCAGCGGTAATACCGCAAGGGGCACTGCCCCCTCGCGGTCGAGGGGGCAGTCTCGTGGACGGCCTCGGCTGCTGCTCAGCGAAGGAACACGAGGGCGTTCTGGATGCCGTGTTCGAGGACCTCATCGGCGAACTTCGGGTCGGACACGGCGCGGGACAACTGCAGCGTCCCGATCGCCATCGTGTACAGCGCGAGTGCCTTCCCGTACGCGGACTGCGGATCCGCGGGAGCCAGGCGAACTCTGCGCCTGGGCACCCAACTGGTCGGCGATGACGTTGGCGACGAGGTCGCTCGATGCCGCACCTGGCATACCCGATGGTATGACGTACATAATTTCATGGGGTGACGTTCGGTCAGTGGTTTTGGGCCGGCACGCCTCGGAAGGTGCGTCGGTAGGCGAGTGGCGAGACGCCGATGGCGGCGTGCAGGTGTTCGCGCAGCGAGGTGCCGCCGGCGAAGCCGACCTGGCCGGCGATCTCGTCGACCGCGAGGTCGGTGGATTCCAGCAGGTGCCGGGCCCGGTCGACGCGTTGCTGGATGAGCCAGCGTCCTGGGCTCATGCCGACTTCCTCGTTGAAGCGGCGGGCGAAGGTGCGCAGGCTCATGTTTGACTGCTCGGCAAGGTCGCTCAGGGTCAGCGGCTTGTGCAGGTTCTGCAGCGCCCATTGGCGGGTGGCGGACGTGTCGTTCGCCACGGTGTCGGGGACCGGGCGCTCGATGTACTGCGCTTGGCCCCCGTCGCGCCATGGGGGGACGACGCACATGCGGGCCACATGGTTGGCGATCTCGCTGCCGTGGTCCTTGCGGACGAGGTGCAGGCAGACGTCGATGCCGGAGGCGGCGCCGGCCGAGGTCAGCACGTCGCCCTCGTCGACGAACAGCACGTTCGGGTCCAGTTCCACCTGCGGATACCACTCACGGAAGACCTCCGCGGCGGCCCAGTGCGTGGTGGCCCGCCGTCCGTCGAGCAGCCCCGCCGCGGCTAGCACAAAGGCACCGGTGCAGATCGACACGATCCGGGTGCCGGGGGACACGAACGCGAGGGCTTGCGCCACGTCGACCGGCGTTTGACGGCTGAAGTCGGTGGTGCCGAAGGGCGGGATGATGACGGTGTCGGCGGTACGCAAAACCTCCGGGCCGTGGTCGACGGTGATCGAGAAGTCCGCGTTGGTGCGGACCGGGCGGCCGTCGGCGGTGCACGTCAGGACTTCGTAGCGGCCGTCGGCGGTGCCGAAGACCCGCCTGGGGATGCCCAGATCGAAGGGGTACACGCCGTTCGGGGCGAGAACGACGACGCGGTGCACCTGTGCCATGGCAGGATCCCGTCGGAAGTTGGCGACCATGCCATTGTAGCGGGCCGTGACGGCGGACAGGCTGGACCCATGACGAACACCGAGACCATGCGAGCCATCAGCCAGGACACCTACGGAACCCCCGACGTGCTGCAGGAGACCCTGCTACCCAAACCGGCGCCAGGGGTGAGTGAAATCCTTGTGGCCGTCCACGCGGCCGGGGTCAACCCGACCGACTGGTGGAACCGGGCCCAGTCCATGACCGTCGCCCAGATGCCGCTGGTACTCGGCTGGGACGTCTCCGGCGTCGTCGAGGCCGTCGGCATGGGCGTCACCCTGTTCAAGCCCGGCGACGAAGTCTTCGGGATGCTGCCCTATCCGGGCGGGGTGGGTGCGCACGCCGAGTACGTGACCGCACCGGCCCGCGTCTTCACGCACAAGCCCGCCGGTATCGACCACGTCCAGGCCGGTGCGCTGCCGCTGGCCGCGCTCACCGCCTACCAGGCGCTGGTCGACACCGCCGGCGTCCGGGCCGGGCAGCGGGTCCTGATTCATGCGGCGGCCGGCGGCGTGGGTCACCTCGCTGTGCAGATCGCCAAGTCCCGCGGCGCGTACGTGATCGGCACCGCCAGCGCCGCCAAGCACGACTTCCTGCGGTCGGTGGGCGCCGACGAGGTGATCGACTACCACAGCGTCGATTTCGCCGAGGTGCTCAGCGACATCGACGTGGTCCTCGACCCGATCTCGCTCGACTCCGCCGCTCGGGCCCGCTCCGTGGCCGTGCTGCGCCCGGGTGGCACCCTCGTCTCGATCCTTCCGGTACCCATCGACCCCGCCGAACTAGCGGCGATCGCCGAGCGGGGTATCCGCTACGAGTCGCTGCTGGTCGAGGCCGACCACGGAGGTATGCGGGCCATCGCCGCCCTCGTCGAGACCGGGGCGCTGCGTGCGCACATCGAGGCCACGTTCCCGCTCGCTGAGGCGGCGAAGGCGCACGCGCTCGGCGAGACCGGCCGCACCACCGGCAAGATCGTGCTGACCGTACGAGACGGCGGCCAGGCGCAACTTGCCCAGCAACTCCTGCAGGACCTGTTCACTCGCGGCGACACGGCCATTGTCGACCGGCTCCTGCGGCCCGACTACATCCAGCACAACCCCCTGGCGCCCGACGGCCCCGACGCCCTCAAATACTTCGTCGCCACCACGCGCCAGCGGTTCCCGCAGGTCGCCTTCGAGCCTCGACGGGTCATCTCCGACGGCGACCTGGTGCTGCTGCACTCCCGCAACGTCCTCGTGCCGGGCACTCCGGGTATGGCCGTGTTCGACCTCTTCCGCTTCCAGGACGGGAGGATCGCCGAGCACTGGGACGTCCTGCAGGAATTGCCCGCCACCACCGCCAGCGGCAATGACATGTTCGCCACGCTCAGCGAGCCGCGGAGCGAGGCGCCGGGGCAGCGGTGGTTCACCGCGTACCACAAGAAGCTGGTCACCGCGTTCGTCGACGAGTTGCTGGTCCGCAAGGACCTGGCCGCCATCGACACCTATGTTGACACCGAGTACCACGAGCACAACCCGAACATCCCCGACGGCGCGGCCGGTCTGAAGGCCGGGCTGGGCGCGTACTTCGAGCAGTTCCCGCAGCTGAGCGTGACACCGAAACGGGTCATCGCGCAGGGTGACCTGGTCGCCGTGCACAGCCACTACATCGACACACCCGGCGACCGCGGCCGGGCGGTCATCGACCTCTTCCGGGTACGCGACGGAAAGATCGTCGAGCACTGGAACGCCGAACAGGACGTACCCGAGACCGCCGCCAACGACAACACGATGTTCTGACACCGGCCAGGGCCGCCGCGAATCGCGTTGGCGGCGCCCCGCCCCTGTCAGCGGAGAACCGATCGGGTGGTCGCCCGTCGCGACCACCTGATCTACGGGGAAAGCGACGCCGTCCTTCCATCAGCACGCCCGTGTCGTGCACCGGCAAACCCTTGTGCTCAGCGGGCGCACATTGCAGTATGATCGTAAGTCAACGAGGTCATGCACCGGCAACGACGTCTGATGCTGCCGGAGACCGTCGCCAGGTCGCGTGACCTCGTGGTGGAGATGGGCGAGGATCCGGAGGTCCAGGTCGCCATCTTCATCAGCAGTACACCCGACTACTTCTTCAACCACTTCGACCTGGACCTCAACTGTTCGGCCATTATGAAGTATCATGAAAGTTTCTCTTGCATGTCGTGAAGGTTGCGCCCTACCTTGTGACTCAGGCCACAGCCGGCCTTGAAGGAAGGGAAACCCATGATCAGTCCTAGGCCCGCGGCGGCAGCAGTGGTTTCCGGCCTCCTGCTGATCGCGATCCCCGGCTGCAGCGATAAGACGGAAAGCTCCAGCACCGCGCCGATCAAGGTCGGGGCCATCAGCTCCATCTCCGGTCCCGTCGTCTTCCCGGAGGCGTCGCAGGCGGTCAAAGCCGTCTTCGACAAGGTCAACGCGGAGGGCGGCATCGGCGGCCGCAAGCTCGAGTACCTGGTCGAGGACGACAAGGTCGACCCGCAGCAGGCCCAGCAGGCGGCCCGCAAGCTCGTCGACTCCGAGCAAGTTGTGGCGATGGTCGGCTCGTCCAGCGCACTGGAGTGCAGCGTCAACGGAGCGCTGTACAAGCAGAAGAAGATCCTCTCGGTGCAGGGCACCGGGGTGGACCCGGCCTGCTTCAGCTCCAGCAACATCTCACCGGTCAACACCGGTCCATTTCAGGGCATCACGGTGTCGCTGCAGTTCGCGTCCGAGACACTGAAGCGGGACAAAGTCTGCGCCGTACTGGTCGACTACGCCGGCTGGGGTGATGCCTACGCCGCCGCGATCGGGCAGTGGGAGAAGTCGACCGGCAAGAAGTTGGCGCTGCTTGATGCCACGTACAAGCCCGGCCCGGAGGATCCCACGCCGTTCGTGTTGAAGGTCCGCCAGGCTGGTTGCCAGGCCGTCGTGTTCGACGGGGTGGATGTCGCGGGCGTGGCCTGGATGCAGGCGGTCCAGGCGCAGAAGGTGACCGGCATCGATTGGGTCTTTCTCACCTCGAACTACACCGACAAGGTGGCAAAGACGCTCGGCCCCGTCGGCGAGGGACTGTACGCGAACTCGGAGTTCGAGCCCTACGGCGGATCCGCGCCCGCACTGGCCGACTGGAAGCAGACCATGACGGCGGCCAAGATACCGCTGAACTCGTTCGCTCAGGGCGGGTACCTCTCCGCGACCTACTTCGTCCAGGCACTGAAAAGCATTCAAGGTGAGATCAACCGCGAGTCGGTGACCGCGGCGCTGCAGGGGCTGACCTCGGTGTCCAACCCCTTGGTCGGCACGCCGTACTCGTTCGCCCCGGCCGAGAAACACAACTCGAACCGGGCCAGCAAGTTCGTCCAGCTCAAGGGCGGCACGTGGGTCACGGTCACGCCGGAGTGGATTACCCTGCCTGCCGGGTCCTGACATGTTGCAGGCATCGGTCGCGGGCCTGCTCGCCGGGGGCGCCTACGCGATGGTGGGCGTCTGTGTCGTCCTGCTGTTCCAGATGACCGGTGTGCTCAACGTGGCGCAGGCGGCCATCGGGGCGTTCGGCACCATGGTCATGCTCCAGTTGCTGGAGCGCGGGTGGGGGTTCGGCGTCGCGTTGCCGGCGGGCGTGCTCACTGCGGCAGCGCTTGCGGCCCTGCTCGGCTGGGCGATCGCGCGTTTCTACGCCGACAGCTCGGCGCAGGTGCGCACGATTGTCACCGTGGCGGTACTCGTGGGCCTGCTCGCCATCGGCTTCCGGCTGTTCGGCAACGATCCGCGCACCGTTCCCTCACTGGTGCCCGGTGCTGGGTTCCGGCTCGCCGACGTCGTGGTTTCGGGGAACGCGTTGATCGCCCTCGTGCTGGCGGCGGCCATCGCGGTGGGTGCCGGCCTGCTGCTCAACCGCTCGCGGCTCGGCGTGCGGTTGCGGGCAATCAGCGAACGACCGGTGACCGCCGAGATGCTCGGCGTGCCCGTCACGGCTCTGGCGGTCGGCGTGTGGGCGGTCATGGGGGCGGTGACCGCGGTGGCGGTCACCGCCGTCGCGCCCACGCGGCCGAGCAACTTCCTGAGCCTCAGCCTGCTCGTGATGCCGGCGATGGCCGCCGCCTTGTTGGGTGGCCTGCGCAACCTGGCCGGCGCTGCCCTGGGTGGCGTGCTGATCGGCGTCATCGAGGGGGCCGGTACGTCGGTACGGCAGCTCTCGGAGTATCGGCAGGTGCTTCCGTTCCTGGTGGTGGTTGTGGCGCTGGTGTGGTTGCAGCGGCGGGAGGTATGGGATGCGACGCGTTGATCTGATGCGCAGGCCCGCCTCGCTGCTGGGCATCGCGGCCGCCGTTCTGGTCCCACTGGTCGTCACGACGGGCATGTCGAGCTATTGGATCTACCTGACCACCAGCGCGACGGTGACCGCGATGCTCTGCCTGTCGGTCGGTGTGGTGTTCGGCCGGGCCGGCATGGCCGCACTGTGTCCCATGGCCTTCGCCGCCATCGGGGCGCTCACGACGGCCCTGGCGAACCATTGGGGAATCGCCCTGCCGTTCCCGGTGCTGCTTGTCGTCTCCGGGCTGGTCGCCCTGCCTGTCGGCATCGCCATCGGCCTGCCGGCGCTGCGCCTGCGCGGGCTGAACCTGGCGATCGTGACGCTCGGCTTCGCCGTCGCGGTCGACGTGGTGACCAACAGCGTCGGGTTCCCCGGAGCGCAGACGCTCGACGTCGTCCCGCGCCCGGACTGGGCCACCGAGGACGCCGACTACTTCCTGTTGTGCTGGGTCGTGTTCGTCGGCGCGTCGGCGGCGTTGTCGTGGTACGGCACCCGGCGCGGCGGCGCGGCCTGGCTTGCCGTGCGGTCGAGCGAACGCGCCACCGCAGCGACCGGCCTCGCGGTCCCACGAGTGAAGCTGACCGCGTTCGCCGTGAGCGCCTTTCTCGCCGGTGTCGCCGGTTCGTTGCTGGCCGGTCAGCTGGGCCAACTCAACGCCACCGGATTCGGGTCCCTGCAGTCGTTGACGATCTTCACGCTCGCCGTCATGGTCGGCGCGCGCCATCCGGAGGGAGCGGCGCTGGGTGGCATGCTCGCCGCGTTTCTGCCCGAGGTCCTGCGCCAGGTCGGTCTCCCGCAGGATCTGGCCGCCGTCGTCTTTGCGGTCGGCGCAGTGATCGGGTTGCGCACTGGAGCCGGCGGGGCGGCCGCGGACCTGCGGGCGGCCGGCCGGCGGCTCCTCGGCCAGCGGGCCCGGCCGGCCGGAGCAACCCAGGCGAAGGCACCCGGCCCGGCCCTCGGGACGGTGACGCCTGGACCGAAGCCGGCCGGAAGCGACATACCCGCAGCGCTGGACGCGCGGAATCTCCGCGTGGGTTACGGCGCGGTCACCGCGCTGGACGACGTGTCCATCGAGGTTCGCCACGGCGAACTGCACGCTTTGATCGGACCCAACGGGGCCGGCAAGTCCACCTTCGTCGACGTCGTCTCGGGATTCGTGCGGTCGGCCGCCGGCACCGTGACGGTGGCTGGCCGCGTGTCCATCGACGGCCAGGACCACACCTCCGCGCCGGTGCACGTCCGGGCCCGAGCCGGGCTGCGCCGCACCTTCCAGCACGAGCGGACGATCGGCGACCTCACCGTCGCCGGCTACCTCCGGCTCGTCGCGCCCACCGCGACACCCGCCGAGGCTGACACCCTGCTCGATCAGTTCGGCTGCCCGGCCGGTGACGTGCTGCTGTCCACGGTCGACGTCGGCCGACGACGGCTCGTCGAGGTGGCCGGCGCCGTGCTGTCGCGGCCGAGCATCCTGCTGCTCGACGAGCCGGCAGCGGGCCTGGACGCCGCGGAGTCGCAGCGACTGGGCCGGCTGCTCGCGGGGCTTCCCGCCGCGTACGGCTTCGGTGTGCTTCTCATCGAGCACGACGTGGAGATGGTCGCCACCATCAGCGACCGGGTGACCGTGCTCGACTTCGGCCGGGTGATCGCGTCCGGGCCGGCGGCGCAGGTGCTGCGCGACCCCGTCGTGCTCGCCGCGTACGTCGGCGAGGAGGTTCCGGCATGAGTGGTCTCGACGTGCGGGGTCTCGAGGTCCAAAGGGCGGGCTTCCCGATCGTCACGGGGGTCGACCTGACCGTCGCGCCGGGCCGGATAACGGTGCTCCTGGGACCCAACGGCGCCGGTAAGACGACGTTGCTGGAAGCACTGAGCGGCCGGATCCCGGCGACCGCAGGAGCCGCGCTGCTCGACGGCGTGGATGTACTGCCGCTGTCCCGCCGGGCCCGCGCCAGAAGCGGCCTGGCCCATGTCGAGCAGGGCCGCACGGTCTTCGGTGACCTGACCGTCACGGAAAACCTCCTCGTCGCGGTAGGGAATGACGAGATCGGGCCGGCGTTCGAGATGTTTCCCGAGCTGCGGCGGCGCACCGATGTGCCGGCCCGCGCGCTCAGCGGCGGTGAACAGCAGATGCTCGTGCTCGCCCGCGCGATGCTCGCCCGGCCCCGCGTGCTGCTCATCGACGAGATGAGCCTCGGCCTGGCGCCGGTGATCGTCCGCCGGCTGCTCCCTGCGGTACGCGCGCTCGCCGAGGAAGGCATGGCGGTTCTGCTGGTCGAGCAGTACGCGGCCCTCGCGCTGTCCGTGGGTTCCGAGGCGATGGTGCTGTTCCGCGGCCGGATCGTCCTGCGTGACAGCGCCGCTGAACTCAGCCGGCACAGCGACCGGCTGCACCGTGCCTATCTCGGCGCGAACGAGCGGCAACCGTCCGCGGACGAGTTGCCCATCCACCCGAAGGAGCCGATGTGACAACACGACTACAGGGCCGCCGGGCTCTCCTGACCGGCGGCGCCTCCGGCATCGGCGCCGCGACCGCGGAACTGTTCGCCGCCGAGGGCGCCGCGGTGGTCATCGCCGACCTGCCCTCGCACCGCGCCGCGGCCGACGCCGTAGTCGCGCGTATCGAGAAGGACGGCGGCCGTGCGGTCTTCGCGCCCACCGACGTCACTGACCCGGCCGCGGTCGACGCCGCGGTGGCGCTGTGCGTCGACCGGTTCGGCGGCATCGATGCAGTGGTCGCCTCGGCGGGCGTGAGCGCCCATCCGGACCGCACCGGATCGTTCAACTCGTTGCTCGACCTCGATCCGGCACATTTCCGTTTCGTGCTCGACGTCAACGTGACCGGTGTCTTCCTCACCGCCAGCGCCGCGGCGTCCGCGATGCCGGAGTCGGGCGGCTCGATCGTGGTGCTGGCCAGCATTGCCGCCAAGCGGCCGTCCGCAGGCGCGTACTCGGTGTCCAAGGCCGGCGCGTGGATGCTTACCCGCTGCCTCGCGCACGAATTGGCGCCACGCCATATCCGGGTCAACGCGATCGGGCCGGGTTACGTGGAGACAGGCCTGCTCGACGGCATGGCCCGGCGATCGGGCGGCGACGACCTCGATGCCCAGAGGATATGGCGGGAAACGCGCGAGAAGCAGGTGCCGTTGCAGCGGCTCGGGCTGCCGGCGGAGATCGCCCGCACCGCACTTTTCCTCACCAGCGACGAGGGTTCGTACTTCACCGGTTCGCTGTTGCATCCCGACGGCGGATTCGCGTCCGAGTACGCCGGCGGCTGAACCCCCTCCAGACGAGAGAGAGATCCCCGATGAGCACCGTGGTTCCGGTTGACGAGTTCATCTCCGACGAGTGGTATCCGGGCTTCAGGCCCGGGCGCACCGACGCCGGGGTCTACACCGAGGCCCTGTCCACCTTCCGGAAGGAGGACGAGGGCCGCTTCTGGTTGCTGGACTTCCACTATCCGCGCGGCATGGTGCCGCTCGGGTACGTCTTTCCCGAGGATGGCATCTGCTTCTGCACCCAGCAGGCGGCCGAGGGTCTGCCGCTGCCCACGAGCGGCGGGCTCGGTGTCCGGATGGCCGGACCGCACATCTACACCAGCGAGGTGCCGGTCACCTCGCGGTGGGCTGTCGGCGAGCGGGTCGAGCGCATCCAGCGCGCCCTCCCGGCGACCCTCGAGCGGTTCCAGGCGACGTGGGCCGACCGAGTGACGGAGCTGAACCGCGGACTGGCCTACTTCGAAGGGCAGTCCTTCGACGGTCGGGACCTCGCCGACCTGGCCCGCCTCTACGAGGAGGCGGTCGTCTTCCACCGCCGCGCCTGGACGATCCACTTTGAGATCATGTACCCGCTGCTGGCCACCTATGTGGGCTTCCACGGCACGTGCCTGGAACTGGGCATCGACGCGGCCGAGATCTCGAAGTTCCTGCAAGGCTACGACTCCAAGATCATGGAGACGGATCGCGGCTTGTGGGAGCTCACCCGCAAGGCACGCGCGGCCGGGCTCGCCCACGTTTTCGCCGTCACCGACGCGACAGACCTCAATACGACGCTCCGGGCCGACCCGGCGGCGAAAGGCTGGGTCGCCGACTTCGACGCGTTCCTGCAGACGTACGGGCACCGCACCGAGGGCATCGCGGACGTCGTGCTGACGCCCTGGATCGACGACCCGGTCAGCCCGCTGGGCACGGTCCGGACGTACCTGTCGAAGGGCTCCGATCACGACTTCGCCGGCGCGCGGGCCGCCGCCGTGGCCGAACGGGAACAGGCGATCGACGCCGCCCGCGGCCGGCTCACGGTCGAGGAGCGGCACGTCTTCGACGCCGGGCTGGCCGCGTGCACGTCGGCTAACTTCGCGTGGTGGAACGAGGACCATAACTACTACATCGACCTGCGCGCACACATCCCGATGCGGCGGGCCGGCCTGGCGATCGCCCGCGCGCTGGGCGCCGAGCGGCCCGATGACGGACTGTTCGTGTTCCGTCCCGAGCTGCGTCGACTCGCCGAAGGGCACCGCGACTGGGGCAGCATGCGCACGTTGGTCGACGAACGGCGGGCCTACTACGAGCATTGGCTCGCCCGCCGGCCGAGAATGCCGAAGGTGCTCGGCACCGTACCCGAGGACATGAGTGACCCGGTGATGCGGGAGATCTTCGGGACCAATGCCGGGTTCTTCGCGGCCATGAAACAGCTCGGCGGTGACACGTCGCAGGTCACCTCGCTGTCCGGCGTCGCGGCGTCGTCGGGCGTGGCCCGCGGCGTCGCGCGGGTGCTGCACGGTGCCGAGGAACTGCACCGGATCGAACCCGGCGAGATCCTGGTGTGCGAGGCGACCTCACCCAACTGGACGCCGGCCTTCGCGAAGATCGCCGCTTGCGTCTGCGACAGCGGTGGCACGCTGACGCACGCGTCGATCGTCAGCCGCGAGTACCGCATCCCCTGCGTGTGCGGGGTGGGCATCGCGACGTCGACGATCCGCACCGGCGACGAGATCGAGGTGGACGGCACCCGAGGTACCGTGCGCATCCTGAAGCGGGCCGAGCGATGACCTACATCCGCCACCTCCCGGACATCGCGACCGATGATCCGGCGGCCGGAGGCAAGATGACCCGGCTGGCTGATCTGGCCCGGGCCGGTCTCACCGTGCCGCACGCGTTCGTCGTCACCACCGACGCGTTTCAAGCGGTGGCGGCGGCGTGCGATCTGCCCTCCGCGCTCGATCGGGAACTGGCCGGTCTTGGTGCCGACGACTCGGCCGGACTGGCCCGTGCCGAGCAGCGACTACGGGAACGCCTGGCCGGCGCACCGCTGCCGCCGGATCTCACCGAAACCGTTGCCGGCGCCTACGAGCAACTGTGCGCGGCGTCGCGGGAGGCGCTACTGCCGGTTGCGGTGCGCAGTTCGGCGACGACCGAGGACGCCGTCGCGTCGAGCAGCGCCGGACAGTACGACACCTACCTCGGTCTGACCGGCGCGCCAGCCGTCCTCGACGGCATACTGCGGTGCTGGGGCAGCCTGTTCGGAGCCCGAGCGCTCAGCTACCGGATCCGCAACGGTCTATCCCATGGGGAATCGACGATGGCCGTCGGCATCGTGGAGTTGGTGCACGCTCGGGCGAGCGGTGTGGCGTTCTCCCTCAACCCGGTCACCGGACGGCGGGACCGTGTTGTCGTGGAGGCGACGTTCGGCTTCGGCGAGGCGCTGGTGCAAGGCGTGGTCACCCCGGATCACCTGGAGGTTGGCCGCGCCGACCGGCGGATACTCAGCTACGCGGTGGGTGACAAGCAGACCGTGTCCGCGATGGACCATCGGGCCGGCCAGGTCGTCGAGGTCGCCATGCCGGAGCCGATGCGAACCCTCCGCGTGCTCGCCGAAGACGAGATCGGCGCCCTCGTCGATGCCGTGCTCGCCGCCGAGGAGATGCTCGGCGCACCGGCCGACGTGGAGTGGGTCATCCCCCGCGCCTACCGGCCAGGTGACCCGGTGACACTCGTGCAGGTCCGGCCCGTCACCACCGCCGTGGCGCAGCCCGCGCCGACCTGGAACGCCGCCGCCATGGCGCTCAAATACGCGTTCAAGGGAATACCGCAATGACCGCCACGACGTACGTCGACGGCCGCTGGTGGGAACGTCCCGAACGCCGGATCGTGCCCGACCCCGCCGACAACCGCGAAGTGGTCGCCGAGGTCTCGGTGTCCTCCGCTGCGGATGTGGACGCGGCCTACGCGGCCGCCGACCGGGCCGCGCGGGCCTGGGCGCGCACTGCCCCCCAACGCCGGCACGACGTACTTCTGGCCGCCGCCGCGGTCCTCGACCGGGACCGGGAGGCGATGGCGCGCGACCTCGTCCGTGAGGAGGGAAAGATCTGGAAGGACGCCAGCGGCGAGGTGGCCCGCTCGGCGGACACGCTGCGATATTTCGCCATGGCGGCGCTGCAGCCGGCTGGCGACGTACTGCCGGCGCCCGCCGGATCGTTCATTCTGAGCCGCCGCGTGCCGCTGGGTGTGGTGACCGTCATTACCCCGTTCAACTACCCGATGCTGCTGCCGGCCTGGAAGATCGGGCCGGCGCTCGCGCACGGCAACACCGTGGTGTGGAAGTGCAGTGAACTGGTGCCGCTGTCCGCCGTCCACTTCACCCGGGCGCTCGCCGAGGCGGGTCTGCCGGACGGCGTGCTGAACCTGCTGTGCGGCACCGCCGCAACGCTGGCCGGTCCGCTACTGGCGGATTCCCGCACCAGAGCGGTCACCTTCACCGGGTCCACCGCAGCGGGCCGGGCGGTGCAACGAGCTGTCACCGGGCGCGACGTCGCCGTGCAGTTGGAGATGGGCGGGAGCAACGTCGCCGTCGTCCTCGCCGATGCCGACCTCGACGCGGTCACCGCACACCTCGCCGCCGGGGCGTTCTCCGGCAGCGGGCAGAAGTGCACCGCGATCGGCCGGATCGTCGCCGAGGCGCCGGTGGCTGACGAACTTGCCGAGCGGTTGGCCGCCGCGGCGGCCGACTGGACGATGGGCAGCGGACTCGAGCCGGCCACGAAGCTCGGCCCGCTCATGACACCGGCGGCCCGCGACGCGGTGATCCGCGCGACGCGGGAAGGGGTGTCAGCCGGCGGCACGATGCTGCACGGCGGTGACCCGCCGGCCGAGGAACGACTCGCGTACGGCAACTTCCTTCCGGCCACGGTGCTCGCCGGAGTGCAACCGGGCACCGCCACGGCCCGGCACGAGGTCTTCGGACCGTTTGCCGCCGTCATATCGGTTCCGGACGCCGGGCGCGCGATGGAGGTCGCCAACGACACCCCGTACGGGCTGAACGCCGGCGTCTTCACCCGCGACCTGGCGCTGGCGCTGCGCTTGGTGCAGAGCCTCGACGCCGGGATGGTTCATCTCAACGCGGTCACCGGCTTTCCGCCGTACGTCCCGTTCGGCGGGGTGAAGGACTCCGGCTCCGGCCCTTTGGAGCAAGGGCCGCGCACCTATGAGTTCTTCACCCGCGGTCAGGTCGTCCACCTTCACCCGGAGGCGTGAGTGCACCCCGATCTGGCGTCCTACGACACGGTGGTGAGCGACCTCGATGGGACGCTGTGGATAGACGACACCCCCCTGCCCGGCGCCGTCGGCCTGCTGGACTCGTTTCGTCGCCGGGGAGCCAGGATCTGCCTGGCCACCAACGCCAGCGTCGCCACGTCGGCGCAACTCCGCGCCGGACTCACCCGGGCCGGCCTGGCAGCTCCGGGTGACGTGCTGGTCACGGCCGCGGACGCGCTCGGGGCGCAGGCCCGCGAACTAGGCATTCACGAGGTGGCGGCGATCGGTGAGGCAGGCCTGTTCGACGCGTTGGCCCGGCACGGGGTGCGCGCCGTGCCGGGCGACGAGGTCTGGCGGTCGTGGTCATCCACACCGTCGGGCCGCGCCGTCGCCATGGGTCTGGCCCCGGACACCGACATCAGGACGCTCGGACGCGTTGCCATGCTGCTGGAGCGTGGCCTGCCCTTGCTGGTCACCACCACCGAGGTGGCATATCCGACGCGGGAAGGGTTGTCCGGCGGCACCGGCATGGCGCTGGCCGCACTCGCCGCCCGGGTCGCCGTCGATCCGATCATCTGTGGTAAACCGTCGTTGCCGTTCTTGACCGCGCTCCGGCCGCACGTGGCGGGCAGGGTGCTGATGATCGGTGACACCGTCGCAGCCGACGTCGAGTTGGCCGCCGCCGCAGGCTGGGACAGTCTGCTCGTGCTCACCGGAACCAGCGCCGACCAGCACACCGACTGGCCCCGGGCAACATTCGTGACGCCGGATCTCCTGACGATCGGCGCGCGATGACCACCGCACGGACGAGGCCCGGCGAAGGAATACAGGCGCTGCCCACCGCTGCCCCGCCGGCCGGTGCCGAGCTCGACGACGCCGCCATCCTGGGCCGCCGGATCCGGCAACTGCGCAAGAACGCCGGGCTGACACTGGACCGCGTCGCCGACGCCGCGCAGATCTCGGCCAGCCTGCTCTCCCGGATCGAGCGGGGCGCCGCACAGCCGTCACTACCGACGCTGCGCACCATCTCCCAGGCGCTCGGCATTCCCATCGCGGCGCTGTTCGAGGGCGAGGACCGATCAACCGCGAGCGAGCATGACGCGGCTGGGCGGCGACTCGTCGTGCGGCACGCCGACCGGCGCCGGCTCAAGGTGCCGGATTCCCGCATCCAGTACGAACTCATGATCCCCGACCTGGACGGCGCGGTCGAGGTGATCTGGGGAGCGATACCACGGGGTGGTGGGACGACACATCCCTCCTCCCACCCGGGCGAGGAGGTCATCGTCGCGCTCGCCGGGCACGTCGCGGTCGTGGTCGACGACCAGGAGTTCCTACTGGCAGGAGGGGACACCATCCGCTTCGACCGCAGCCGCCCGCACCGCCTCTTCAACCCCCGCCCGACGGTCGCGGAGTTTGTCCTGGTCGTCACGCCACCGTCGCGCTGACAACAGCCCTCGCGTTCGCTTTCTCGCCTGGGCCGAGTTTCACGCCGGCCCAGGCGTCTCCCACAAACAGGAGGAAGATCAGATGTTTACATCGCGCAAGACGCGGTCCGGGCAGAAGGCCCGCAGGGCCGTCCTGCTGCTGCTCCCGGCGGCTCTCGCCGGGGCACTGGTCTCGGCATCTCCGCTGACCGCGAACGCGGCCGCTGTCGTCGCGGTGCCTGCCGCGACACTGACGAAGGTCAACGTTCCCGGCACATCACCGATGTCGGCCACCGCCGTCGACCTGAAGGCTGCCGGCTACACCGCCAAGGAGTTCTACGCGGAAGGCCTCGCCAACCGGTACACCGGAGCGAACGCCAACACTTTCACGACCGCCACCGTTCTCGACGGCGGCAATCCGTATCGCACGCGGGTGATGGTGCGATACCCCAAGCCGCACAAGTTCAACGGGACGCTGGCCGTCGAGTGGACCAACGTCACAACCGGGGTCGACTTCGAGTTCGCCACGGCCGAGGCCTCGGAATACCTCCTGCGTGAGGGCTATGCGGTCGCCATCGTTTCGGCACAGCGTGTCGGTGTCGAGCGGCTCAAGACATGGAGCCCGCAGCGATACCCCGGGCTCTCGGTGGACGTGAACAAATGCCTCCCCGACGGCACGTCCCTCTGCACCGGGGACCCGATCTCCTACGACATCTTCGCGCAGATCACCCGGGCACTCATGAACAACGCCGGGGGCGCGACCGCGCCGATGCCAGGCCTGCACGTGCAGGACGCGATCGCCATCGGCCAGTCCCAGTCGGCCGCTCGGCTGGCCATCTACTACAACACGATCCAGCCGCTCCACAACGTCTTCGACGGCTTCGCGTTCTGGGACCGGTCGGGCCAGCTCCGAGATGACCTGACCGTTCCGGCGATCAGTGTCGACTCCGAAGGGCTGGGGGGCTCGTTCGGGGGCGCTGGATGGACGACGTCGACGTACACCCGCAAGTGGGACGTCGCAGGCGCGACGCACGCTTCGCTGTACGGCGCCCAGTACATCGAGGCGATCGCGCAGCGCGATCAATCGATTTTGCTGCCCGACGGACAGCCGAAAACGTTCTTTGAGTGGATCGACTTCAACCACGTCTGTGTCAAGCTTCCGCCCTTCACCACGGTGGACGTCGGCCTGGTCTACAACAAGGCAATCGATTCTGTCCGCAACTGGTTCAAGAGAGGGACGCCCGCCGCCCCTTCGCGAAGCTTCGTGATATCCCCATCCGCGCCGGGTCTTCCTGTTCGTGATGCAGACGGCAAGGTGGAGGGCGGGATCCGTCTCCCGCAGTTCGTTGTGCCGACCGCGGAGCAGGGTGCGCTCAACGGGACCGCCTTCCCCTGCAACGTGTCAGGCTGGCACCGCTACTACACCAAGGACGAGCTCAAGGCGATGTACGGCACTCACGACCGCTACGTCGCGAAGGTGCAAAGGGTCATGTATCCGCTGGTCGCAGAAGGCTATGTGTTGAGGACCGACGCGTTGGCTGCCGTTCGCGACGCCGCGCTGTCCGACGTCGCGAAGTAGTCGCCGAGGACAGGGCTCGCGCGCACCCGTGAGTGCCCGATAGTAAGCAGTCGGGATCGCAGTCCGGCGGTCCCGACTGCTTCGCGGCTTACCACGGTCACCCGTCGGCGGCGAGCCCCTTCCGGCCTGTCGACAGTCGCACGGGCAGGATCACTGCCGACGGGTGCTCCGGGTCGTGGTAGACCTCCTGGTGGGCGGTGAGCAGCGTGTCCGCGGTCGCCCGTGGCCGTCCGGTGCCGGGGTTGCGGGCGAACCGGGGAAAGGCGCCGCTGGAGACCTGTATCCGAATGCGATGACCCCGCTTGAACAGGTACGCGGTCGGCCACAGCCGCACCTGTGCGGCGCGGATCTGGTCGGCGCTCGTCAGGCTCAGCAGGCCGTCGCAGATGTTGTACGAGCGGCCGCGCGGGTCCACGTCGCAGAGGCGGACGAAGACGTCCGCGTAGGGCTGGCTCGAGCGGAAGTAGATCTCGGCGCTGACCTCGCCGATCACCTCGAGGTCGTGCTCCAGGGCGGAGGTGGTGTAGGTGAGCACGTCCGGGCGGGACTCCAGGGCGGTGTTGTCGACGCGGCCCGTCGTGCCGGTCATCCGGACCCCGCCGACAGCGGGGGTGGGGTCGACCGGGTCGTACTGGTACCGGTCGGGCCCGGACACGCCGGGTGGTTCGGTCGACAAAGTGGCGCCGGGCTGGAGGTGGTAGCGGTGTGGCGCATACCCCGCCGGGGGCCAGGAGTCGAAGTCGTGCCAGCTGTCCTCGCCCATCACGTAAAGGCGGACCGGGGCGCGCTGGGCCGGTTGCTCCCCCTTGGCGTGGGCAAGCCCGAAGTCGGTGGCCTCGCGAACCGCTGTCCCGATCACGTCTGGAGCGGTGTGGGTCCAGGGACCGACGGTCAGGCGTGCGTCGCGCCCCGCCGCTCGCAACGCCTGGTAGTCGCGGAGCTGGCCGGGCAGGAAGATGTCGAACCAGCCGGCGATCGAGCTGACCGGTACGGTCGTCTCGGGCACCCGGTGACTGTGGTCGATGCCGGCCCACCGGTCGGCGTCTCGGTCGTGGGCGAGAATGTCCTGGATGTACTCGGATCGGTGACCGAGAGCGGCGATGTCCGAGCCGGTGAGCGGAATGGTGCGCAACGCCCGCTGCAGTCGCCTGGCACCCAGGCGGTGACGCAACATCGCCCAGCGCCGCTCCTGAGTGGCGACCAGGACGCCCCAGTCGAAAGGCGTCTCGAGGGAGATCCCGTCGGCGCGCAAGAATTCCATGGTCAGGGCGGACTCACTCACCTGCGGAATCATCGCCTTGACCGAGGGTGGCAGCCGGTCCGTCATCGCCCATTGCGCGTAGCCGAGGTAGCTCAGCCCGAACAGCACCATCGTGTCGGCGAACCACGGCTGGTTCCCCACCCATTCCAGCGTGGCCAATCCGTCCTCACGCTCGCAGCGCAGCGGGTCGAGGGTGCCACCGGAGCCGAACGTGCCGCGGGTACTCTGGATCAGGACCTGGAAGCCCCGCTCGGCCAGCGGCCGGGTCAGGACCGCGCCCAAGGTGCCGCGCCGGCCGTACGGGGTGCGGATGACGACCGTCGGCAGGGCGTCGCCTCCGGCTCGAGGTGCCCAGCGGTCGGCGAGGAGATCGACACCGTCGGGCATCGGCACTCGAAGGTCGCGGTCGACGATCAACTGTCGGGTGGACGGTGTGGCCAAACGCAACATGCGTTGGATGAGATGGCTGGTCAGGTTCATGGTGCGACCTTCCGGAGGCGGGACGGACGACGTGTGGGACCGCGTCTTGTCGGGGGGCGCTGGTTCGCCATGGGGAGGGCCGTCCGGGCAATGGGGCGGAACCGTTGATGTCACCAGGCGTTTCCTCGCAGCGCGAGGCTATCGGCTGGCCGGCGGCCGAAGTTTCGTCTTCGTGCACGGAGAGTTTCCTGTCAGCGCACAATTTGCCTGTGAGTGATCCCGCTACCGGGCACTACCCAGGAGGGCGGACGTCATGACGCTGAACATCCCGGCGGGTGCAGGCGCCGCTCAATCGCCCGGGAGTGTGCTGCTCACCACGGACTCGGTCGATGGGCGGGACCGCTTCGACTTCTGGCGCGAGGTCGTCTGCCGGCTGTATCTGGGAATGGAGGTACGCCCGCTGGCCACTGTCGATCACTTCTCCGGCCGCGTGACCACGATGACCGCCGGAGCGGTGCAGCTCACCAGGGTCAGGGCCCGGCCCACGCCGCATGTGGGCGCTCGTGCCCGCGCCACCATCGCCCGCGATGACGCACCCTATTTCTTGATCGGTGTGACCCTTGCCGGCACCGGCACGCTCGTTCAGGACGACCGAACGGCTGTCGTGCGCGCCGGCGACTTCGCGATGTACGACAGCACCCGCCCGTGCGTTCTGCAGGTCGAGGGCGACCTCGAGATGCTCACCCTGCACATTCCGCACATGACGATGTTGGCAGTACTGCCCGGGGCTTCTGCCGCCACCGCCACCGCGATCAACGGACGGGATGGCAGCGCCGCCCTGATCCATCCGCTGCTCAAGAACCTCTCGGCCACGGCGGACACCGCCTCACCAGTGGTCCAGCGGCATTACGCGACCGCCGCTGTTGAGCTCATCGCGGCGTCGCTCGCGGAGATCGCCTCGCTGCCCACCGGCGCTCCGCTGCGCACGGCTACCCTCGCGCGGGCACAACAGTACATCGAACAGAATCTGTGGGATCCCGATTTGTCACCGGCGGCTGTCGCCCGCGCCGTCTTCGTCTCGCCGCGCCACCTGCAAGCCCTCTTTCACGAGCAGCAGACATCCGTTGCCCGATACGTGATGAAGCGGCGTCTCGACCGCGCTCACCACGACCTCGCCGACCCCCGCCTGGCACACCTGTCGGTCGCTGACATCGCCACACAGCTCGGATTCCGGCGTCCATCTCATTTCGCCTACGTGTTCAGGATGCGGTTCGGCCTCAGCCCGCGCGAACATCGATACAGCGGCCGGTAGAAACCCAGGCGCCTGACTCCGGTCGGCGACACCGCCGAACGAGACATCCCGACAACGTGACCATGGCAGGGCGTGGTAGCTCTTCGTCGCCGTATCGAGGCCGAAGTGGCAGGTAGGGTCCTAGTGTTCGGCGGCGACGCGCTGCCGGGAAAGGAGTGGGCTGGATGACCAGCGCCGCCACGTCGGCAGATCCGGACGCCGCCGACGCCGCCGCCCTTGGCGGTCGGATCCGGGAATTGCGCAAGAGGGCGGGACTGACCCTGGACAGCGTCGCCGACGCCGCGCAGATCTCGGCCAGCCTGCTCTCCCGGGTTGAGCGCGGTGTCGCGCAGCCGTCGCTGCCCACGCTGCGCACCATCGCCCGTGCCCTCGGTGTGCCGATCGCGGAGCTGTTCGAGGGCGAGGACCGGTCAACCGCGAACGAACATGACGCGGCCGGGCGGCGGCTCGTCGTGCGGCACGCCGACCGGCGCCGGCTCAAGGTGCCCGACTCGCGTATCCAGTACGAACTCATGATTCCCGACCTGGACGGCGCGGTCGAGGTGATCTGGGGGTCGATACCACCGGGCGGCGGGGCCACCCGTCCCTCCTCGCACCCCGGCGAGGAGGTCGTCGTCGCGTTCACCGGGCACGTCGCCGTCGTGGTCGACGACGAGGAGTTCCTGTTGGCGGCGGGCGACACGATCCGTTTCGACCGGAGTCGCCCGCATCGTCTGCACAACCCCCGGGCGACAGTCGCGGAGTTCATGCTCATTGTGGCGCCACCATCACGTTAGATTGCGTCCGAGCAGGTACTGAAGCTTCATGCAATGCTCCCTTGCATGTCATGCATGTCGGCCCTAGCCTGTGACCATGCGGCTTCCGGCCCTCATGTGTGGTCGAGGGCTCCGCGTCAACGTCGCGAGCTAGCAAAGGAGCTGGCAGCATGCCTGAAACGCCCAATTCGGAGTTTTGGAGAACCCTCAAGCCGATCGAGAATTCGCAGAAGCCGGATGCGCTGCCGGAGGTCTACCTCTCCAAGGTCGCCACCGATGACGACCGCTACTACGTGCCTTTCACCGAGACCGTCGGGTCACGGCCGCTGTGGATCAACGTCAAGGACAACAGCTGGGCTGACATCCTGCGCGCGAAGGAGGCTGGGCTGGTCAACCGGCATTACCACCCGCATGAGGTGTTCGCCTACACCATCTCCGGCAAGTGGGGCTACCTGGAGCGGCCCTGGACGGCGAGCGCCGGCGACTTCGTCTACGAAGCCCCGGGCGAGGGTCACACGCTGGTTGCCTACGACAGCGGCGAGCCGATGAAAACCTTCTTCATCGTCAAGGGTCCGCTCGCCTGGCTGGACGAGAACGGCGACGTCACCGGGATCTTCGACGTCCACGACTACATCGCGATGTGCCGGGAGCACTACGACAAGGTGGGCATCGGCGCCGACTACGTCAACTCGCTCTTCCGCTGATGGGAAAGGCCGCGTGACGAGGGCCGCCGTCTGGTACGGAGCGCGCGATGTCCGCGTCGTCGATGTGGAGTCCCGGGCCACCGGCCCCGGGGAGGTCGCGATCGCGGTGGCATACTGCGGCATCTGCGGTAGCGACCTGCATGAGTACGCTGACGGACCGCATGCCATCCCGGTGCACGAACCGCATCCCGAGTCGCGGACGACCGCGCCGATCATCGTCGGCCACGAATTTTGCGGCACGGTGGTCGAAGTCGGGTCCGGCGTGTCCGGGTTCGCGCCGGGCGACCGGGTCGCGGTGGAGCCACATTACCGCTGCGGCGCGTGTCCCCGATGCCGGAACGGTGAGTACAACATCTGCCGGCACTTCGGCTTCGCCGGTCTCATGGGCGACGGCGGGATGGCCGAACGGGCCGTCGTTCCCGCCTACATGCTGCACCGCCTACCCGACACGGTCTCACTGGAGCAGGCGGCAGTGTTCGAGCCGGCTGCCGTGGCCCTGCACGCCTGGCGGCGGGCGGGCTTCCGCCCGGGCGAGACACTCGCCGTGATCGGCCTCGGCCCGATCGGGCTTCTCATCGTGATGCTGGCCGTGCGGCACGGCGCGGGCCGCATCATCGCGGCCGACCTCTCCCCGGCCCGGCTCGAGGTCGCCCACGCCCTGGGTGCAACGGACCTCGTGCCCGCCGAAGATCGGGCTGCCGTGGTTGACCTGATCAGGCAGGCCGCCGACGGTGAAGGCGTGGACGTGGCTTTCGAAGTCGTCGGCTCCGAGGAGACGCTGCGCACCTGCATGCACGCGACGCGGAGCGGCGGCCGGGTCATGCTGGTCGGCCTGGCCGGGACGGTCAGCATCGATGCGTTCGCGATGGTCAACAAGGAGCAGTCGATCATCACCAGCGTGGGTTATCGCGACGTCTACCCCGATCTGATCCGGTTGGTGGAGAAGGGGATGGACCTCACCGCGATCGTCACCGCCACCATCGCCTTGGAGGACGTCGTGCACGACGGGTTCGAAGCCCTGCTGCGCGGCAGCGACCAGATCAAGATCCTTGTTCGACCAAGTGGAGGAAGGCAAGCACATGACCACGGCGGATAGGGCAGGGTTCAACAGCGACCAGTTCGCCGGGCACCCGGTGTTCGTCACCGGCGGCACGTCGGGGATCGGCGCCGCGACGGCGATGCTGTTCGCCGAACTCGGCGCCGACGTCACGGCTCTCGGCCTCGCCCCCCGGGTCGCCGGCGAGCGACCGGTGCATCCGCGGGTACGGGTGATCGAGCACGACGTCCGCGACCACGACGGCCTGGCGCGGCTGATCTCGGCCGAACCGCAGATCGGTGTCCTGGTCAACTGCGCGGGCGTCAGCCACGACCGCAGGGAGTACGACCTGGACCCCTGGCGCGTGGTGCTGGACGTCAACCTCACCGCCACCATGGTCGCCAGCGAAGCGGCGCGCCCGGGTCTCGCGAGGGCCGGCGGCTGCGTCGTCAACGTGTCCTCGATGTTCGCCTTCTTCGGCAGCAGGGATCGGCCGGCGTACAGCGCGAGCAAGGGGGGCGTCTCGCAACTGACCCGGTCGCTCGCCGCGGAGTACGCCCCGGAAGGCATCCGGGTGAATGCCGTTGCGCCGGGGTTCGTGGAGACACAGCTGGCCCGCGGCTTGCTCGACGATCCGCAGGCCGCCGCGGAACTGCTGCTGCGCATCCCGCTGGGACGGTACGGAAAGCCCCGGGATGTCGCTCAGGTGATCGCGTTTCTGTGCTCGCCTGCCGCGTCGTACATCTGCGGGGCGGTCTTGCCCGTGGATGGGGGCTATCTCTGCGTTTGATTGCGACCATCACGTTGCGGTCAGTGCCTGCGTTTCGTGGTCGCCGTGGTCGCTCCAGCCATGAGCTTTTCCAGCAGGCCCACCAACGTGACGTGTTCAGCCTCGGTGAGGGTGGCGGCCCAGGCCTGCTCCCGCTGGTTGTGTGCCCGGAAGGCATCGGTGATGGCGTCACGTCCGGCCGGGGTCAGGGTCAGCGTGATGGCGCGCCCGTCGTGATCGGCCCGCCGGCGGGATGCCAGACCGGCTCGTTCGAGGGTGTTGACCAGCGCCGAGACGGCAGCGCGGCTCATGCCGGACAATTCGGCGACGCGCTTGGCCTCCATCGGCCCGGCGAGCCAGAGCACGAACAGCACCCGGAAGCCGGCCCAGCTGAACCCGCGCGGCCGGTGTACCGACGACTCCAGGTCGTAGACGAGGGCGTTGGTCACCCTGTGCAGGGTGAGCACGAGACGCATCGCATCTGGGTCGATCTCGGGCAGTTCCCGCCTGGTGTGGTCGATCGCGAAGTCGATGAACCCCAGGTAGTCCAGTTCTTCCGGCAGGGCGGCGCCATTCATGTGGCCAAGACTATGGCCTGTGTTCTCCAGGGCTTCCCTGCGAACGCGGTTTGGCGTAGCGTCCAGGAAATAGTAAAACCTTTGACTAGACTGGGAGCTGTGTCATGGCGCAGAAGCCTTTCGCCTCGTCCGCCGATCTCGCCGACAAACAGCAGACCCTCGAGGTGTTGGCCGACGGGGTCTATGCGCTGACGGCGGAGGGCGATCCGAACGTCGGGGCGATCGAAGGCGAGGATTTTCTGGTCTGCTTCGAGGCGCTCGCCACTCCGGTGGCCGCCCGGGAATGGCTCGCCTTGCTCCGCCAGCACACTGACAAACCGGTCAAGTTTCTCGTGTTGTCGCACTACCATGCGGTGCGGGTGCTCGGTGCCAGCGCCTTCGACGCCGAGGTGATCGTGGCGCACGAGCGGACACGCGAGTTGATCGCCGAACGCGGCAAGCAGGACTGGGAGTCGGAATACGGCCGGATGCCCCGACTGTTCAAGGAGCCCGCCTCGATTCCGGGATTGACTTGGCCCACTGCCACGTTCGCGGATCGGTTCACCATCGATCTCGGCGGCGCTCGGGGTGATCTGGTGCTGCAGTACTGCGGGCGCGGGCACACCGAGGGCGACATCGTGGCGTGGCTGCCCCGACAGCGGATCCTCTTCGCCGGTGACCTGGTGGAGGCCCACGCGGCGTTGTACACCGGCGACGCGTTCCACCGGGACTGGTCGACCGGGACGCTGGACGCGGTCGCCGCCTTCGGCGCCGAGACACTCGTCGGCGGGCGCGGCGCGGTGGCGTCCGGGCGAGACGCGGTGGACGCGGCGATCGGGCAGACCCGGCACTTCCTGCAGGTGATGCTGCGTGAAGTCGGCGCCGTGCGGCAGCGAGGTGGCACGGTGAAGGAGGCGTTCGAGGCGACCCACGCCGCCCTCGTCGATCAGTACGGCGGCTGGCCCATCTTCGAACACTGCCTGCCGTTCGACGTGTCCCGGCTCTGGGACGAGATGTCCGGCATCGAACGGCCGCGCATCTGGACCGGGGAACGCGACCGCGCCGTGTGGCAGGAATTGCAGGACTGATGAACGGCCACACGCCTGACGCCCGCGACGGACGCGGCCCGTCGCCGGTGGTGGTACTCGGCAACGGCCCGGTGGGCCAGACTGCCGCGCTGCTGCTGGCGCGGTGGGCTGTCCCGGTTATCCTGCTCGATCAGCGGCCGCACCGCGACCCGGTCGGTTCCAAGGCGATCGTGCAGCAGCGCGACGTCCTCG
This sequence comes from Nonomuraea basaltis, assembly GCF_005893125.1. Lineage (GTDB taxonomy): Bacteria > Actinomycetota > Actinomycetes > Streptosporangiales > Streptosporangiaceae > Nonomuraea > Nonomuraea basaltis. The sequence goes on from NZ_VCJS01000021.1 coordinate 51,287, forward strand.
ACGTGTGGGAGGCCGTTGGCGCCGGCCGCCGCATCGCCGACGAGGGGCTCACCTGGACCGTGGCGCGCACCTTCTACCGCGACCAGGAACTGTTCAACTACACCTTCGCTGACCCGGGCCGATCTGTGTTTCCGCCGTTTGTGAACATCTCACAGACGCGTACCGAGGAAGTCCTTGACCAGCGGATCGCGGCCGAACCGCTCATCGACGTGTGCTGGGACCACCACGTGACCGGCATCGCCCAAGACGAGCAGGGCGTCACGCTGCACTGTGGGAACCGTGCGGTGCAGGCGTCTTACGTCGTCGCATGCGCCGGAGCCCGCGGCGACGACATACGGCGCATGCTCGGCGTCAGGTTCGACGGGCGCTCCTTCGACGACCGGTTCCTGATCTGCGACATCCGCACCGACCTGCCCGGCTGGGCCAACGAGCGCCGGTTCTATTTCGACCCGCCGTGGAACCCCGGACGGCAGGTCCTCATCCACCCCTGTCCGGACAGTACGTTCCGCATCGACTGGCAGGTCCCGGCCGGCGAGGACGGTGCCGTCGGCGTGGACCCAGGCGGCCGGGACGCGCGGATCCGAGCCATCATCGGTGATCGGCCCTACGAGCTGGTGTGGAGCTCGGTGTACCGCTTCCACTCCAGGGTCGTGGACCGGATGCGGGTCGGGCGGGTGCTGCTCGCCGGCGATCTGGCCCACCTGGTCTCCCCGTTCGGCGCCCGCGGACTCAACTCCGGCGTACAGGACGCGGAGAACGCCGCCTGGAAGCTGGCGTTCGTCCTCAACGGCTGGGCCGACGAGTCGCTGCTCGACAGCTACCACGCCGAACGGCACGCCGCCGCCCGCGAGAACCTGGACGTCACCGACGCCACCATGCGCTTCCTCGTACCCGGCACCGAGGCCGAGCACCAGCACCGCCTGGCCGTCCTGGAGGCGGCCGGCACCGACGCGGGCGCCCGCGCTGCCGTCGACTCCGGCCGGCTCGCGGAACCCTTCTGGTACGTCGACTCGCCGCTGACCACGCCGAACCCGAACCATCCGTTCACCGGACGCCCACCGCGCGGCGCCGTGCCGCCGGCCGGCCCTGGCATCCTCGTGCCCGACGCGCCGATCGCGATCGGCGGGCGTCCCACCCGGATACGGCAGATCGCCCGCGACGGATTCCTGCTGCTGGCCGGCGAGCGGGTGGACGCCGACGCCGTCCACGCCGCCGCGCAGCGCGCAACCTCGGCACCGGTGCGGGTCGAGCGCATCACCGACATCGACCACGACAGTGCGCTCGCCACCGTCCTGGCGGCCCATCCCGACGAGCTGTGGATCATCCGGCCGGACGCACATGTCGCCGCGGTACTCACTGATCCGGGCCCGGCCGCTGTCGGCACGGCGCTGCGGCGTGCGACCGCCGCCCCCACCACGACCGAGGAGCGTGACCATGGCGCACTACCGGCTGATCGGTGACGTCCCACCGAAGCGCCACACCCAGCACCGTCGCCCCGATGGTGGCCTCTACTACGAGGAACTGATGGGCGAGGAGGGCTTCTCCAGCGACTCGTCGCTTCTCTACCACCGGCACCTGCCCTCGGCCATCGTCGACGCGACGCCGTGGGACCTGATCTCCGCGTACCCGCCCGCCTCAAGGCCATGGTCGAAGGGCGGGTGTCGCCGTGCCGACTCCGGCCACGGCGGGATCTTCCAGTTCCACGACAAGTTCGCCCCCATCGCCGTGAAGTTCCTCGCGCGATGACCGGCACGCCACGAAATCCAGGGAGACGGGCAATGACTCAGACACCGACCTATGTCAAGAAACCCTTCGCTTCGTCGATTCTGCTGTGGATGCGCACCGATCAGCCCCGTCAGCAAGGGATGGACCACTGGCAGGGCCCACACTCCAAGATCATCAGTGTGACACCGGGATTCGAGGAGTACCGGCAGATTCACCTGGCCGAGACCAATCCCGGGCTGTGGCCGGCCATCAGCGGAGTGGAGACGGCCATCCCCGCCGATCGCAGGATCGACGGCCTCGCCGAGGTCACCTTCCAGTCGGCCCTCTCTCCGCTCTGGGGCCGGAAGCAGACGAAGCTCGCCTACAAAGATGAGGTGAATGTGTTCCGGCGCACCCTGCTCTATGCGGGGCCGCCGAACTCCGCTCGTTGGTACGACGTCGCGGATCCCGGTGAGCGGGCGGAAGCCCGGGCCCTGATCTACCTCAGGAGAAGGCAGGGGGTCGGCACCGGTGCTTTCCGCCGGTTCGTCACCGAGGTGATGGTCGCCGGCCTCGCGAACGCCGGCATGCTGAAGGAACTGCGTACGCAGGTGTTCATGCCCTGGAGCCAAAGGCTCTGGGACACGCCGAACGTGGCCCACGACAACCCCACCGACCAGCGCTTCCACGCCTCAATGATGCTGGGCTTCACTGATGCAGACGCGCTTCGGGCAAGCTTCGCCAGCGATGCTGTCACGAAGTTGTCGCCCGTGCTTCCCGCGTTCGTCTCAGCCGTGCACGCCTACGAAGTGTCTGCGGCGCTCACCTATGTACATAACGGAAAGATTCTGCCGACCTACCAGAAGTGATCGACCATGCGCGCCGACTGGCCGGACTGCGCCGGCAACCACGGCGTTCCTGGCGCGATTCGAGAAGCAGGTGGCTGAAGCCGCGCGCTGGCACGACGGACGGGTGACTCCCGGAGTGCGCGGCATGGCCACCCAGATGGCCGCGCGAGGGCACGCTTTGGCAGGGGAGGCCCGACGCGTCAAGGTCCTTCGGATTACCGATCTCTTCAGGCACGATACGGCTGACAAGAGCGATGCCCGCGTTCTCCAAGAGATGGTCCTTGGACTTGTCAAACGCGTAGCGCTTGCTGTGCTGCGGCCCGTCGATTTCGATGACGCCAGCACGTCCCTTGAGCGCGACCAGGACGTCGGGCTCGAAGGTGTGCTGCGAAACACGCACACCAGGCAACGGGAAGAAGAAGCACTCGCTCATTGGGACGCAACGCATGCGGTAGCCGTGCAAGGGCGGTCTCATGACTCTCAGCCAGCGTGATCTTGCCGGCGTGGGTGTGCTCATCAGCTGCGCCCTGCGCCCGAAGGTGCGGCCCGGCGCAGCCTCCGCCTACGGAATTCTGCTCGGGCGCTATCGCGCGGAGGTGGAATTCCGGAACGCTGTGGACAGCGTCCTCGATGGGTTCGACGTACGGGTGTTACCCGATGGCGATCTCACGTGCTGAAGTGCATGTCCGGCCCGGGAAACTGACACCCGCCGCTGCTCTCCGTCTCAGCGGTTGCGCCACTGAGGGCGGCGCTTCTGGGCGAAGGCGGTGATGCCCTCGATGGCGTCCTCGCTGACCATCAGCTCGTCGAGCGCCTGCGACGGATGGGTGACGGCATCGATCACATCGAGGATCGCCTGCGTCTCGTCCATGATCTGAAGGGAGGCCCGGATCGAGGTGGGCGATCCCTCCAGGATCTCCCGTGCGAGCTCGCGGGCACCCTCCAGCGCTCGCCCCGGCTCGGTCACCCGGTTCACCAGACCGTGCTCCAGGGCTTGCGCCGCGGTGAGGCGGCGGCCGGTGAGGATCATTTCGCCGGCCAGCTTCTGGGGCAGTGCCCGAGGCAGCCGCACCAGCCCGCCCGCACCGGCGACCAGGCCGACCTTGACCTCGCTGAGCGCGAAGAGCGCGGCGGCGTCGGCCACCACGAGATGGCAGGCCAGGGCGATCTCGAAGCCGCCGCCCATCGCGAAGCCGTTCACGGCCGCGATGACGGGCTTGCGCATGCCGCGGCGGGCAGTCAGCCCCGCGAAGCCGTTCTTCGGCACCCACATCGGCTTGCCGGAGGCCGAATACCGCAGGTCGTTGCCCGCCGAGAACGCCTTGTCGCCGGCGCCGGTGAGGATCGCCACCCACAGGTCCGGGTCGGCGAAGTAGGCGTCGAAGACCTGGTCGAGCTCGTCGTTGGCGGGCGGGTGGAGACTGTTGCGGCTTTCCGGCCGGTTGATGGTGATCTCGAGGACGTGACCGTCGCGGCGCACGTGCACGTGCTCGTAGTCGTCGCGGAACCCGGCGGGCCTGGCCGGGAACAGCTCCTCCATCCTGGTGTCGCTGACCGTCGCGCGGTTGCCGAAGCCGAAGGAGCGGACGTACACGCGGCAGCCGATGGCCTCGCCGCCGCCGAGCAGATCGAGGATGTCCTCGTCGCCGTCGGCCGTCATCGCCAGGAACCGGCGGCCGTCGGCCTCCAGCCGTCCGATCACGATGCCGGTACGGCCACCGCGGCGGTCATGTTTGACGGTGCAGGTCTCGATCGTGCCCCAGCCGTCGGCGTGGACGGCCTGCTCGACGGACGGCCAGGCGTCGATCTCGGCCTGGAGGCCGGCGCTGCCGTCCGGGCGCCACTCGGCGGGGCTGGTCGAGTAGACGCCGACCGAATACTTGCTCAGGGTTCCGCCGTTCGCGCCTATCAGCCCGTAGGCGCCAGGCTGATCGCGAAGCAGCCGGACGGTCTCGGCTATGGCGTGCATCGAGTAGTTGTTGCCTGCCCCGCCGAAGAACGGCAGGCCACCGGTGACGGTGAGGCCGCGCGGATCGTCGGCGGGCAGGCCGAGTCCGTCGCACACGTTCGACACGGCGATGGGGAAGCAGCTGTACAGGTCGATGGTGGTCAGGTCGGCCACGCCGATCCCCGCGAGTTCCAGAGCGTGCCGGGCGGCCAGGACGGCGGCGGGGCTGAGGCTGAGGTCGGCCCGGTCGAGCAGGTCGCGCTCACGCAGGTCCGCGTGCCCGTGCAGGAACACCCACTTCTCCTCCGGCACGCCGAGCCGCCGGGCCGTGGCCACAGACATCAGCAGCACGGCCGCGCCCTGGTTGACCTTGTCCCGCGCGACGAGGAAACGGGTGTACGGCTCGGCGATGATCCGGTTGTCCGGCGTGGGAGTGACGAGTTCCTCGGCGCTTCGCTCCGTGGGCGCGGTCGCGTGCGGGTTGGCCGCGGCGACCTTGGTGAAGGGCGCGAACAATGCCCCCATTCCGGCGGCGTACTCCTCCTTGCCCTGCTTCAGCCTGGCCCGGCGCGCGTTCTCGAACAACGCGTACTGACTGGGCGCGTCCGTCAGACCATGGGTGACGTGCAGCCGGGAGACCAGGCCCTTGAGGCCGTAGCCGCGGTCCTCCAGGTCACCTTCGACGCTCTCGCTGAAGTCCGGCTTGTTCTCGGCCTTGGTGAAGTGCTGGATCGTCGAGATCGCCTCGGATCCGACGATCAGGGCCGCCTGGGACGAGCCTGCCGCGATCGTCGCGGCGAGCTCGTTGACCAGGTGCTGCGGAGACTGCCCGCCTGCCACGTCGAGGATCGCGCGACGGGGGTCCGCCCCCACTCGCCGGGCGACCGAGCGGGGATAGTTGCTGGATTTGCCGAGCGGGGCGCGGGCGCCGGGCGTGGAGATCTCGAACTGCCGCACCCCTGCCACGGTGTCGATGGCGGAGGCGACCGCCGTGACGTCCGCGCCGGTGTCGGCGATCGCGTCACGAGCCGCGGCCGCGGCCAGCTCGACGGGGGAGAGCTGCCGGTATCCGGGCTCGCCGAGCCGTTCGGATGACTGCCCGGCGCCCACGAGCACCGGCGTCCGGGGGTCGATCTCCTGCAAGGCCATGTTCTCGCTCCAGCGCATTTCTCAGAAGACCAGGACGGGCTTGACGGCGACGCCTGCCCGCGTGTCCGCTATCGCCTGCCCGATCTCCTCGAACGGATAGGTAGTGATCAGCTTCTCCACCGGCAACGAGCCGTTGGCCCGCATGCGCAGGAGTCTGGGCAGGAAGTCAGCGGGCACGGCGTCCCCCTCGATGGAGCCGCGTACCGTCTTCCCGCCGGCGATCAGGTCCTGCGCGTCGATGGTGACCTCGGGGATGCCGATGCCTACCAGGATGAGTACGCCCCCGGCATCGAGGGCCTGCACCCCCTGGCCGATCACGGCGGGCACGGCGGTGGTGTCGAGGGCGTGCGTGGCCCCGCCGCCGGTGTGGTCACGCACCGCCGCCACGACGTCGTCGCCGGCCGGGTCGATGACCGCGGTCGCGCCGAGCTCGACGGCGAGCGCGCGGCGGCTCTCGACGGGATCGACGGCGACGATGCGGGAGGCCCCGGCCGCCTTGGCCGCCATCAGGGCGGCCAGCCCCACGCCGCCCGCGCCGTACACGACGAACCGCGCGTCCGCACCCGGCCGCAGCACGTTGAGCACGGCCCCGGCGCCGGTCTGGACGCCGCAGCCGAGCGGCGCCGACGTGGTCAGGTCCACGTCCCGCGGGACCACCACGGTGTTGTCCGGCGTGGTGACGGCGTGGGTGGCGAAACTGGACTGGCCGAAGAACGACCCCATCACCGGGGCGCCGGCCTGGGTCAGCAGGGCCGAGCCGTCGGCACGCGTTCCCTGGGTGTTGAGCGGGACGAACCGCTCGCAGTACGCGGCCCGCCCGGCGGAGCACCGCCCGCACGCCCCGCACGAACGGTAGCTCAGCAGCACGTGATCACCCGGCCGCACACCCTCGACCGCGCTTCCCACCTGCTCGACCACGCCCGCGCCCTCGTGACCGAGGACGAACGGCAGGCCGTCGGGCAGCATGCCCTTGGTGGCGAGGTCGGTGTGACAGATGCTGCTGGCGACCATGCGAACGAGGATCTCCCCGTCGCCCGGCTCGGCCAGTTCCACCTCTTCCAGGACGAACGGTTGCCGCGGGCCCCGCGACACGGCGGCAGTGATCTTCACATCCCCTCCCCAGGTACGAAGATGGACTTGGTGCGGAAGTAGGCCGCCAGGCCCTCGGGTCCGTATTCCTTGCCGACGCCGCTGGCCTTCCACCCGCCGAACGGGGAGCCCGGATCGAGGGTCCACATGTTGAGCCCGATGCTGCCGGTCTCGATGCGGCGCGCCACGGCCAGCGCGTGTTCGGTGTCGGAGCTCCAGACGCTGCCGGCCAGCCCGTAGTCGGAGTCATTGGCGATTCCGATCGCCTCCTCCTCCGTGTGGTACGGGATCACGCACACGACCGGGCCGAAGATCTCTTCTCGGGCGACGCTCATCGCGTTGTCGACGTCGGCGAAGACGGCAGGCTCCATGAACCAGCCCCGCGGCCGGTCCGCCGGCCTGCCGCCACCGGTCACCAGGCGTGCGCCTTCCGACCGCCCGCTCTCGACGTAGGACTCGACGCGTTCCCGCTGGCGCCGGCTGACCAGCGGGCCCATCGTGGTGGACGGGTCCAGGGGGTCGCCGACGCGGAACGACCGGGCGACGCCGGCGAGGCCGTCCACGACCTCGTCGTACCGCTCGCGCGGCGCCAGCACCCGGGAGTTGAGGAAGCAGGACTGGCCGGCGTTGACGAAGGACAGGAAGCCCAGGCCCTGGATCACCTGGGAGAGGTCCGCGTCGCGCAGCACCACGGCCGCGGACTTGCCGCCCAGCTCGAGGGTCACCGGCTTGAGCGCCTCGCCGCAGATGGCACCGATGGCGCGTCCGGCCGGAGTCGAGCCGGTGAACGCCACCTTGTCGACTCCTGGATGCCTGACCAGCGCCTCGCCGGTGTCCCGCCCTCCGGTGAGGAGGTTGACCACTCCGGCCGGCAGGCCGGCCTCGGCCACCGCCTCCATGAGGAGCCGGCTGTCGAGCGAGGTCTCGGGGGCGGGCTTGAGGACGACCGTGCAGCCGGCGGCGAGCGCGGGCGCGAGTTTCATGGCGGTCAGGGCGAGAGGGTAGTTCCACGGCACGATCACGGCGACCACGCCGACCGGTTCGCGCTGGATGCGGACGTGCCCTTGATAGGACAGCGCGGTGCGGGTCTCGTCGTCGAAGCCGGCCCGGGCGAGTGCGGCGTAGTAACGCAGGGTCCCGGCCAGGGCCGTGACGTTGGCCTGCTCGGACAGCGCGAGCGGCATGCCGTTCTGCCGGGACACCAGCTCGCTGAGCTCCTTGGCCCGGCTCTCGACGGAGTCCGCCAGCCGTTCCATCAGCTCGGCACGCTCCGCCGGCGCCGTGGCCACCCACGGTCCTTGGGCGCGGCGGGCGGCCTCGACAGCGCGGTCGACGTCCTTGGGGCCGGCGTCGGCGATGGAGCCGAGCGGCTCCTCGGTGGCGGCCTCGATGACGGGAACGGTCGCCGTGGCCAGCGGCTCGGTCCACTCCCCATCGATGTAGAGGGTGTGGTCGTGCACCAACATTGATATCTCCTGTTCGCTGTCGCGCCGGATTTCGGCTCAGGCGCGAGAACCGCCCTCTTCCAGTGCGCCGGCGCGCAGCAGCTCCTCGATCTCCGGCTCCGGCAGGCCCAGCCACTCCTGGCAGATCTCCCTGGTGTGCTCCCCCTGCAGTGGCGCGGGCCCGAGGAGGGGGTCGGCGACGTGCTGGAACCGCGCGGGACGGGCCTCGGTCAGCAGGCCCTCCGCACGGCCAGGCTGGTGAAGGACGGTGAGGAAGCCCCGCGAGGACAGGTGCGGGTCGCCGGGGTAGTCGGAGACGCGCAGCATGGCGCCGGCCGGAACTCCGGCCTGCTGGAGCAGCTCCATGACCTTGCGGGGCTCGTGGCCGCTCGTCCATCGCACCAGGGCCGCTTCGATCTCCTCGCGTCGTTCCATGCGTCCCGCGGCGGTCGCGAGCTCCGCGTCCTCGGCCAGGTCGGGACGACCGATCACGGAGCACAGGCGCTCGAAGTCCTTACGGTCGCGGACGTCGATCGCGCACCATTCGTCGTCGCCGGCGCACGGGTACACGCCTTGCGGAGCATCGGTGGTGCCGCCTCCCGCGGTCAGCGACCCGGGATTCAACGACTCGGCGAGCAGCAGGTCGGCCATCGCGGTCAGGATGACCTCGGCCTGAGAGACGCCGACCGTGCCGCCCTCGCCGGCCCGCCGACAGCGCACGAGCTGGGCGAGGACGGCGGTGGCGCAGACCCGGCCGACCAGATGGTCGGGATAGATCGTCGTCGCGTCGCTGAACCCCTCCGCCACGTCCGGGTAGCGCCACAGCGAGGTCAGCCCGGTCGAGGCCCGGACCAGCGGGCCGTAGCCCAAGCGCTTGCTCCACGGGCCCCAGGAGCCGAACGCGCTGCTGTCCGCCATGACGATCTTCGGGTTGATCGTCCGGAGATCGTCGTACCCGAGTCCGAGCGACTCGAGGGTGCCGGGCTTGAAGTTCGACAGCACCACGTCAGCACCGGCGACCAGCCGCTTGAACAGCGCGACTCCCTCGGGGGAACGCAGGTTGAGCCCGAGTCCGCGCTTGTTGCGATGCCCGGAGACGAACGAGGCGGTGATCGCCTCGCCGGTGAGCGACTGGCGGCTGCCGTCGGGAAAGGCGCGGTTCTCGACCTTGACGACGTCGGCGCCGAAATCCGCGAGCAGCCGGCCGGCCTCCGCACCCGCCACGATCACGCCGAGGTCGAGGACCCGCAACCCGCTCAGCGGCTGCCGCCGTCCCTCGAAACCCTGGTCGGGGGAGCTCGCAGGTTGCTCGCCGCCGTCCCCGGAGTGGTCCAGCTCGGCGAAGACCTCGGCGTTGTGCTCGCCGGGCAGGGGCGCCCGGCGCCGGAGTCCCGCCCGCACACCGTCGAGCTCCAGGAACCCCGTGGGCACGCGGCCCGTGAGGCCGGGGGTGACCTCGACGTCGGCCAGCGCCCCGCGCTCCACGAAGTGCCCGGCGTCCAGCACCTCCCGTGGAGTGAGCACGGCGGCGATCGGCACGCCGAGCCGCTGCCCCTGCTCCACGAGCTCGTCCCTGGTCTGGACCCGGAACAACTCCCGGATGTAGGCATGGATCTTGTCCGCGGCCATGAACCTGGCGCCGAGCGACTCGTATGCCGGGTCGGAGAGCTCTTCGGGCTCGCCCAGCCAGGCCCGCATGCCGCGCCACTGGCGGGCGCTGAGCAGGCATACCCGGACATGGCCGTCCGCGCAGGCGAAGATCGGGTACAGGTGCCTGCCGTCCGGACGCCCTCGGGGCAGATCGGTGGGACGTGTCCCGCCGGTCGCCGAACCGCCGATTCCGTAGCCCGGATCGAGAACCTGCGCGACAGCCTCGCTGACGGAGAAGTCGATGTGGTCGCCACGACCGGTCGCCAGGCGGTTGAGGTAGGCCAGGAGCGCGGTCCAGGCCGCCTGGTACGCGGCGGCCTCCGTGGCCAAGGAGCCCGGCGGCAGCAACGGAGCCAGACCTGGCAGCCCGGAGCGCGAGAGGACGCCGCCCAGGGCCAGATGCACGCGCTCGGTGGCGGTGTACCCGCTGTAGGGGCCGGTCTGCCCGAAGTCGGAGATCGACAGGATCACCAGACCGGGGTTGCGGGCGGCCACTGCACCGAAGTTCACGCCCTTGTCCGCCATATCGCCGGGACGTCCGCCCTCGATCCAGATATCGGCGGCGTCCAGTAGCGCCAGCAACCGATCCCGGTCCTCCAAACGGATCAGGTCCAGGGTCACGCCTCGCTTGCCGGCGTGGTGCGTGGCGAAATGCAGGCTCGTTCCCTCGTGCAGGGGCGCCAGCCGCCGTGCGTCCGCGCCACCCGGCGGTTCCACCAGGATCACGTCCGCTCCGAGATCCGCGAGAAACCGGCCGGCGGTCCCTTCCCGCCCGGCCGTCGTGTCGACCACGCGGACCCCGAGGAGGGGCAGGGAGCAGGAGTTTCCGCTCTCAGACATCCGTCATCACATTCCTTCCGGTCACCGGCCGTCCCTTAACGCGTTTCGGGCATGCGCGAGCAGGCCCGTTGGGCATGTCGAGGAGAGGACGGGGCGATGAGGTGACGACCCTGGTTCGGCGGGCCGCCCGAGTTACCGCGAAGTCAACGGCGCGTCTCGTACGTACAGGGTCGCATCACCGTCATCTCGCTGACCATGGCCGATTTCCGAACGTGCACGTTTCCGGAACCGCAACGTGTGAGTTCTCGTGAGGTGCGGAAAGTGATCCAGAGGTTTGGAAGTGATCTTCTGTGAGTGGTTTATTGGCCAGGTGGACATCCAGCAGCTTCGCTACTTCGTCACCGTCGCCGACGAGCTCCATTTCGGGCGCGCGGCGGAGCGGCTGCGCATCAGCCCCTCGCCGCTGAGCCGCCACATCCGGGCGCTGGAGCACGAACTGGGAGCGGAGCTGTTCCTCCGCCGGTACCACAACGTGCAGCTCACCCGCTTCGGCCGGGACTTCCTGGAACACGCTCGCGATGTCGTGCAGCGTTTCGATGCGCTGAAGGGCCTCGCCCGCGACCGGGACGCGTTCGCCGAGCGACGCTTCCACATAGGAGCGACCCCATTGGCCGCACCGCAGATTCTCGACGCCGTGCTGTCGGCCTTCCACGAGACGGCCCCCGAGACGGAACTGCCGGTGACGCTGGAGCCCACAGCGGACTTGCTGCCCAAAGTGACAAGCGGTGGCATCGATCTGGCGGTGGTGCATCTTCCCGTGGAAGAACCGCGCCTGCACGCCTTGCCGCTGGGACAGTCGACGTTCGCGATCGCTGTGCGGGCCGACGACGTCCTGGCCGACCGCCCCTCCGTATCCCTTCGCGACCTGAAGGGCCGCAAGGTCCTCACCACCTCCCGCAAGGTCCACCCCACGCTTTTGGGAACGATCCAGGAGGCCATGATCGAGGCCGGAATAGTCCGGATCATGGAGATCCCGAATGATCCGGTCCAGTCCATCGCGCACATCCTGCACACCGGCGCGGTTGCGCTGACGCTCACGGGGAGTCATCCGTCGGCGCGCCTCCTCTACGACACGCCCGCAATCGCCCTCGTCCCATTGGATGAGCCGCGCATGATCCTCACGGCCGGTCTGGTGTGGGATCCGGCGACCGAGAAACGACTGCCCACCGTGGGCAAGGTGCTCGCCGTACTGCGCGGTAAGTATGGCGAGCACCTCATGACCCTTTGAGGCAGCGGAAAGCCTTGCCTCAACACTTCTGTCGGTGCGTGGCGGCGGCCCTCCGTCCATGTGGCGGGCGCGAAATTGTTCCCCTATAGCTGTGTATCCCTGGGCACCCCAGAGCCTCCAGCGAAGCCGGGGCGCTTCAGCGAAATGCGGCTGCCGTACTTGGCGCCACCAGGCGGGTACCAGTTGGTCTCCACTTGACAGCTCCACCGCGCGGCGGGGTCTATGGTCCGTTATCGGATGGCGATCAACCTTGCGCGGAGATGAGAAGTCCAACCCTGTGTGAAGATTCTTTGTGGGGCGCTCGTTGTCCTCTCGGCTCTCGTGGCCGTTCCTGCTACCGCTCATGGGGCCGTTCCCGCAGGCGAGACGTCCGCCCCGATCCGGTACGCCGCCGTTTCCGACTGCACCAAGGACCCGCACAACGCCGAGAGGTGTGGGTCTTGGTGGTACCGGACCACCTACGGCAAGCGCCACTCGCTCAACGGAGTGGCCCGAACGACGATGCCGGTCGCCGTCAGCGGGGACGGCCGCCGCCTGGCTTACATCAGGGCCAAGGATGCCCGACTCGTTATCCGCGACCTCGACGGCCGGACGCGGGTTTCACGGGCCAAGGCATGGCCGTCGAGGTCGGAGCTCGATGTCACCCGCGTGACGATGTCGTATGACGGCTCCCTCGTGGCGGTGAACTGCTGCTGGGCCGGATTCACTAACCACTCTGCCCGGGTTTACGACGCGGCCACCGGCGCCCTGCTGGCCAAGGTGCCGGGGGTGTCGGTTCATGAGGATGCTCTCAGCTTGAGCGGCGACGCCGACCAGATCCTCGTCAGGACGGATGATGACAAGTCCGGCAGGCTCAGCGCCTACGACCTGAACGGCAGGCGGACCACCAGCGTCGTGCCACCTCGGCTGATCGGCGACAACGCGGCGACCGCCGTGCTGAACGCCGACGGGCACACCGTGGCCGTCTACGTCGCCGGCCGCAAACCCAAGATTGCCCTGTACGACCTGGACACCGAACTGGTCACCGCCACGTTCTCCGTGCCGGCGTCGGGCCAGAAGGTGGAGCGGGACCCTGGGGAGGGCAGGATCGTGGAGGTCGACACTGATGTCAGACTCGACTGGACGGGCGACTCCACCCTGCGGATGGTCAGGAAGGTTGGGTTCAAGCTGGTGCGGGTGAAGGTCTACGGCATCGACGTCGCTACTGGATCGGTGCATCTTCAGCGTGGCTATGCCATCGCCGGAACCACCGACGAAGCGGTGAGCGGCCTGTGACGCTGGGACGATACGCGATGTTCGGGGTCCCAGCCTCGATGGCGCGATTCTGATCGGATGCGACCTCAACGACGCCGCCTTCACCAGCGCCAGCTTGAAGAACGCCGACTTGACCAGATCGAAACGCTCTGGGGCGGAGGTCACGCCTGGAGTTGGCGGGTGATGGAGGGGTCGGTGATCGCGGTGTCGTTCGCCAGCAGGAAAGCCTTGCTGAGGATGAGCGCCAACCGGCCGTCCTCCTCGAAAGGCAGGAACAGCCCGGGCTGGGGGTCGCGGGCGGAGACGATGCACAGGTAGGCGTCGTTGGGCTCCATCAGGATGTTCGCCGACCCCAGGTGGATCTTGTAGGTGCGCAGGTCACCCCGTACCACCAGGTAGCGGTCGCTGAGGGTGCACCGGTCGGCGATGGACGTGCGCCCGATCAGGCGGGACAGGGCGTCCCTGCGCACCTCGGCGGAGGGCGGCAGCGCCGCGAACGAGCCGGTCTGCCAGTAGTCCCGCAGCCGGTCAGGCCCCTGGCCGGCCCACTGAGGATCGGTCGTGATCGAGGCGACGGCCACGAACAGGTCGATGTCCCGCATGGCCTCGCTGAACACCAGCGCGGGCACCTCCGCCAGCGGCGCGTCATGCCAGCTGCCGTCGGCCATCCGCTGGAAGCGGGCCCGGCCGATCTCCGCGTGGTTCTCGTCGCACAGGTAGTGCTCCAGCGTCGCCCGCCATCGTCCGCCCGCCATGACCCGGTGGGCGTTGCTGTCCTCCTCCCAATGTCCTTGGAAGCGGGACTGCCAGCCGCGGTCCTTGAACAGCGCGCGAAGCCGGCGATAGTGCACCACGTGCCCCTCGAACCGGCTGGACCAGTGCCCGGCCGCTTCCTCCGCGGGGGTGAGCAGGTAGATCTCGCGGAAGGCCTGCTTGAACGGCTGGCGCAGCTCCTTGCCCTGCACCACCTCCCGCCAGCCGCGTACCTCCTCCACCGACGCGCGGGCCGGATGCCACAGCCGCACCGGCAGGTCCGGCACGTTCATCCCCAGCTCGCCGCGCCACACGCCGGGGGAGACCTCGAACTCCCAGATCAGCCGTTCGGCGACCGGATGGCCCTCAAGTTGCCGGTACGGCGCGGTCGTCTCGGCGGTGTGTCCGGCCTCCAACGCCCTGCCGAGGGTCATCTGCTGCTGCTGGGTCAGCTTGGCCAGCTCGCGCAGCCGCTTGACCTCGTCGGGGTGCTCCCGCCTGACCGCCGCCGGGACCGTCTTCAGCTTCTTGTCCCCGTGCCACCACGACAGCTCGACCTTGCCGTTGGTCGAGATCACCGCCGTGTGCTCGCCGACGGCCTGGCGGACCTGCCCGTCGGGGATCCTGAACGCCACCTCCAGCCGCTCGGCCAGGGCCGGCTCCATGCGCTTGAACTTGCGATCGAGCTGCATGGGCACCCCGCCGTGCCGGGTGATGCGGCGGGCGGTGCGCAGCGCGGAGATCGCCTCGGGCGTCGGATGCTCCTCCACCGCACGGGCGATCTCGAACAGCAGACCCTGCGAAGGTAGCGTCTTGGCCGGGGTGGGCGCCACGGCGATCCCGCGTACCAGTGCGTCCAGCAGCTCGGGCAGCCAGGGTTCGTCCCGGAAGAGCGCCAGACGGACGGCCCGGCCGAGCGCCGACTTCTCCCCATCGTCGAACGCCTTCTCCGCCTTGTACGGAATCTCGCCCGCGTGAATCGCCGCGACCCGAGCCCGCGCCATCTCCAGAGCCGTACGGGCGAAGCCCAGGTAGCCGGGCAGGCCGCCGAGCCATTCGGGCAAGCCGGGCACCGGCTCGGACGAGCGTACCGCTTCAGAGAACAACGCCCGGAGCTCCACATCCCACCCGAGCAGCAGGTCCACTTCGGCGACCGCGATCGGTCCCCAGCCCTCGGCGCGCATGGAGCGCACTTCGGCGTCCATGCCCGCCAGCCCCGCCGCCACCAGCACGGAGAAGCGGCTGTATGCGTGCCTCCTGACCTCCGCCAGCAGAAATCCGACCAGCTCGCGGGCCGGCTCGACCAGCCGCCGCCTGGCCTGCTCGTCGAGTGCGTACCGGGCCCGGATCGATCCGCCGAGGGTCTGAACCGGTGCGCCGCTGCCCAGCCCGACCAGGCCGACACTCAGCCGGGGGACCTCGGGCCAGTACGTGGGGTCGTCCGTGCTTCCGGCGATCAGGTGGAGCAGGCGCTGCGCGAGCGGGGACAGTACGCCGTCGAGAACGCCCATGTCAGCCACCGACCAGGGGGACGAGCTTGACGAACGAGACGACGGGGTCGGCGACCAGATCGATCTCCACGCCCAGGTCCTCGACCTGCCGGTCACCGACCAGCAGCAGGAAGCCGTTGCGGGAGAATTCCTCCAACGCCTGGCCGGTCGCGGACTCGTCGCGAAACGTCACCGATGCCATCGGCCATCCTCTTATCGTCGAGATCAAGTGGTGGCGCAATCTATAGCAGCAGCGAACGACAGAACTGCTGCGGCGGCATTCACGGTTTCCCGGGTTCTCCTCGGAGGTTGGGGGCCAGCGGAGAGATCGCCGAAGTCGTGCGCTCCTCGCCTCGGACGCGGCGGCCGGGCTGGATTCATGCCGCTTCCTCATCGCCCGTGGGTGGCCGCGAAGGCTCAGTGTGGATCAACCGGATGATCGCGTGGCTCATCCGGGCGTAGTCGTGGTCGTTGACCAGCTCGCCGCGGAGGCTGAAGTCGTTCATCACCGCGATCCGGTCGGCGAGGGTGACGATCTCCGGCAAGTCCGAGGAGATCAGCAGTAGCGCCAGCCCGGCCCCCGCCAGCTCGGCGATCAGCTCGTGGAACGCCGCCTTGGTGCGTACGTCGATGCCGACGGTCGGCTCGTCCACGATGAGGATCTCGCATTCGGCGGCGAGCCACTTCGCGAGGCTGACCTTCTGCTGGTTGCCGCCGGAGAGCTGGCCCGCGAGCTGGGACGGCGAAGAGATCCGGATGCCCAGCCGATCGACGTACCGGGCCAGCAGGCGACGTTCCGCCCGATCGGTCACCAGCCCGGCCCTGGCCAGGCGCCGCCACACGGTGACGCCGATGTTGCGGGCGATCGGCTGGTCAAGGAAGAGGCCCTCTTCCTTGCGGTTCTCGGTCACGTAGCCGATGCGGTGGCCGCGGAGCGCCTCGCCGACATCGCGGATGCGCACCGGACGGCTCCGCACCTCCACCGTTCCCGAGGTGATCCGGTCGAGCCCGAGCAGCGCCTTGGCCAGTTCGCTGCGGCCGGCCCCGACCAGGCCGTACAGTCCGAGGATCTCCCCCGGGCGCACCGACAGGGAGATGTCGCGGTGGCCCCGCGCGGTGCACACCTTGTCCAGCCGCAGGGCCGGCGCCGTCGCCGGGTCGACGTGCCGCTCGGCGAGGTGGACCGAGGAGTACGCCCGCCCGACCATGAGGTCGACGATCTGGTCCTGCGTGTAGCCGCCGAGCGGCTCGGCCTCGGCCATGCTGCGCCCGTCGCGCAGCACGGTGACCGTGTCCGCGACCGCGAACACCTCCTCCAGCTTGTGGCTCACCAGCACGACGGCGTGTCCGCTGTTGCGCAGCTTGCGCACGATCCCGTAGAGCCGGTTGGCCTCGTCCCCGGTGAGCGACGCGGTCGGCTCGTCGAGCAGCAGCACCTTGCTGTCGACGCTCAGCGCCTTGGCGATCTCGACCAGCTGCGCCTGCGCCACGGACAGCCGGGAGATCGGGGTGTCCGGGTCGAGGTCCAGATCGAGCAGGGCGAGGCAGCGGCGGGCCTCGGCACGCATCCGCGCCCGGTCGACGAGACCGAAGCGCCGCGGCAGGTGGTGCAGCAGGATGTTCTCGGCGATGGAGAACTCGGCGATCAGGTTGCGTTCCTGGTGCACCACGCCGATGCCGGCCCGCTGGGCGTCGAGCGGCCCGTTCATGTGCAGCTCGGTGTCGCCGAGCGCGACCCGCCCGCCGTCCGGCCGGTGCACACCGGTGAGGATCTTGATGAGCGTGCTCTTGCCCGCGCCGTTCTCGCCCAGCAGGGCGTGCACGCTGCCTGCGGCGAGCCTCAGGGTGGCCCCGTCCAGCGCGCGGACTCCCGGGAACGTCTTCACCAGGTTCTCGGCGGTGAGCATCATGACGACCCCTTCGACAGCTTCTGGCGTACGGTGCTGAGCAACACCGCACCGAGGATGACCGCGCCGACGATCAGGTCGATCCAGCGCGGGTTGATGTCGAACTGCGCTTGCATGACGTCCACCAGCCGGACCAGGAACGCCGCGAGGCAGGTGCCGGCCACGCTGACCACCCCGCCGGCGAGCGCCACCCCGCCGATGATCGGCGCGGCGAAGCTCGGCAGCAGCAGATCGTCGCCGATGCTGGAGTTGACGGAGCCGGAAGCGGCGACCGTGATGACGGCGGCGACCCCGGCGAGCAGGCCGCTGAGCCCATGCGCGATGACGATCGACCGGTCGTTGGAGACGCCGGACAGCCGCGCGGCGAACGGGCTGCCGCCGGTCGCCAGCAACTGCCGTCCCACGACCGCCCGGCCGAAGAACAGGGCCACCAGGGCAGCCACCATGAGAGCGAGGAGGAGGACGACCGGCAGCCCGAGCACCGAGGCAGTGCCGAGGTCACGCAAGCCTTGCGAGTACCCCTGGAAGGTGTTCGGGCCGTTGATCCCGTACCGCAGCCCTTCGATGATCGTCATGGTGGCGAGGGTCACGATGAAGCCGTTGATCCGGGTGAACACGACGAGCAGCCCATTGACGAGACCGGCGGCGAGACCCACCCCGAGCGCGCCCAGCACGGCCAGCGGAGCCGGCAGTCCGCCTTCGAGCATGAGCCACGCCGCGACCATGGCGCACAGGCCCGTGAGCGTGCCGACCGACAGGTTCATCTGGCCGATGGCCAGCACCACCATCTGGGAGAGCCCGATGACGATGGGAACGGCGAGGAACCGGAAGAACGCGTCCAGCGTGCCGCGTGAGAGCAGGTTGCCGTCCGTGGCGACGGCGAGCGCGACGAACCCGGCGACGGCGAGCACCGCGAGGGTGAACTCCGGCCGGGCGGTGACGCCCTTGAGCCTCCCGCCGAGTCCGGCGCGGCTTGCCGTCGTGGTGCCGGCGCTCATGCCCGCGCCCCCCTACGTTCCGCGACGACGTGGCGCACCCGGTCGAGAGACAACGCGCCGAGCAGCACCAAGCCGATGTAGAGATTGAGCTGGTCGAGCTGGAACTGCAGCAGGTTCAGGCCTTTGTAGATGACCTGGGTGAGCGTCGCGCCCAGCACCGTGCCGAGCACGCTGACGGCGCCGCCGGCCAGCAGCGTGCCGCCGAGCACCGGGCCGAGGAACGACGGCAGCAGGAACGCGTCGCCGATGCGCGCCGAGAACGCGCCGTTGTTCGCGGCGAGCAGGAAGCCGGCCAGCCCGGCGAGTAGCCCGCTGAGGGCGTGGGCCTGCACCACCCGGCTGCGGACGGGGATGCCGGACAGTTCGGCCGCCTTCTCGTTGGCGCCGGTCATCAGGATCTCCCTGCCCAGCCTGCTGAAGCGGAACAGCAGTCCCACCGCCAGCACCGCGACGAGGGTGAGGGGCACGACGAGAGGGATGTGCGGGCCGCACACATCGCCCATGCAGTAGTCGGCGAACGTGTCGTTGCGCAGCGCGTCCATGCCGGCGGGCTGGCTGCTGAAGGCGACACCGTCGGTGAACCCGGTGTAGAGGATCGTGATGAGCCCCACCAGGGCGAAGTCCATCGCCAGCGTGACCACGAACGAGTTGACCCCGGTACGCGAGATGATCAGCCCGGCCAGCGCGCCGAGCAACGTGCTCACGATCAGCCCGATCACCAGGCCGACCACCAGCGACACGCCGAGCCGGTCGTAGGCGAGGCCCATGGCGAACGCGCTCATCGCCGCCATCCGGCCGACGGCCATGTTCATGTGCCCCAGCGACAGGACCGCCAGCTGGGAGAGGCCGACCACCGTGTACACGCTGATGTCCGACTGCAGCGGCACGAGCGTGAGCGTGGTGTCCATGAACGCCGGTCGTAGCGCGGTGAAGAGCGCGACCAGGGCGATCAGCAGGATGAGCAGCCCGAGGCGCGGGTTCGCCCAGAGCGGCGTCCTCGACGGCCCGCGCGGTCCCGGCGGACCCGCCGCGGGAGTCTCCGGCGGCGTCGCGGTCCGCGTGCTCACGCGACTCTCCGGTCGTCGATCGCGTCGCGGTCCCACTCGATGCCGAGCCCGGGGGACGCCGGAGCCAGGGCGTGCCCGTCGGCGATCTCGATCTCCTGCCGGGTGATCGCCCTGAGCTGGGGGATGTGCTCCAGGTAGCGGCTGTTCGGCACCGCACAGCAGAGGCTCACGTGCAGCTCCATCAGGAAATGCGGACAGACCGGCACGTTGTACGCCTCGGCCAGGTGCGCGACCTTGAGCCAGGGCGTAATGCCGCCGATGCGTGCCACGTCCACCTGCACGATGCCGGCCGCCTGCCGGTGCAGGTACTCGCGGAACTGCGCCACGGAGTAGAGCGACTCACCGACCGCGACGGGGATCGAGGCGGCCGCGGCCAGTGCCTGGTGCCCGGCGACGTCATCGCCCGGCAGCGGCTCCTCGAACCAGTAGGGGTCGGACGGTTCGAGGAGTCGGGCCCGCCTGACGGCCTCCGCGGGGGTGAGCGACTGGTTGGCGTCGAGCATCAGGTCGAAGTTCGGTCCGACCGCCGCACGGACGGCGGCCAGCCTTTCCGCGTCCTCCACGGGAGAGCGGCCGACCTTGAGCTTCACGCCGGGCCAGCCCGCGGCCTGGCTGGCCTTGGCGCCGGTGATGAGCTCCTCGGTGGTGAGGTGCAGCCAGCCGCCTTCGGTGTCGTACAGCGGGATGCGGTCCTTCGCGCCGCCCGCGAGGACCCACAGCGGCTGTCCCGCGTCGCGGCACCGCCAGTCCCACAGGGCCGTGTCGACGGCGGCGAGGGCCAGGGAGGTGATCGCGCCGACCGTGGTCGCCCGGGTCGCGGCGAACAGGTCGTGCCACACGGCCTCGACCCGGCGGGCGTCGGCACCGACCAGCCTGGGCAGCAGGTAGTCGCGCAGCAGGGCGAGCACGGCGGTGCCCCCGGTGCCGATCGTGTACGTGTAACCGGTGCCGGTGCCGCCGTCGTCGGTGTGGACCTCGACGAAGACGGTCTCCTGCTTGATGAACGACTGGACGGCGTCTGTGCGTACGGTCTCGACCTCGAGGTCGACGAGATACGCCGCGGCGTGGGTGATCGCGGGCAAGGGTGGATCCTCCTGGGCTCGTGGGACTACTTGCAGGACAGGTACTGGCTGTCGAACGCCTTCTTCAGCTCGTCCGTCTTCGCCTGCCGGTCCTTGTCGTAGGTGTCGATGTCGTCCTTGGTCACGACGAAGGAGCCGGAGTCGATGATCACTCCCGGCTGTGTCATCGTGCAGCCGCCCGCGAGCTTCGTCAGCGCGTACGACCCGACGGACGCCTGGCCGACCGGGTTCTGCAGCACGGTCGCGGTGACCGAGCCGTCCCTGATGCCGGCGAGGATGGTCTTGTCGTCGTCGACCGCGACGACCTTGATCGGCAGCTTGGATCGCTTGACACCCTCCGCGGCGGCCACCGCGGGGTTGTAGGCGGTGTTGACGATGCCCTGGATCTGGTCGCCTTTGGCGGCGAGGAGGTCGGCGACGCCCTTCTGCGCCGTCTGCAGGTCCTTGTCCACGTCGGTCACGGTCTGCAGGAGCTTGACCTTTCCGCCGGTCTCGTCGACCGCCTTCTGCACCCCCGCGATGCGGCGCTGGGTGTTGGAGTCCACCTTGTTGCCGGTCAGGTGCACGAGGTCGCCCTGGCCACCCATGGCCTCGATCGCGGCCTGCGCCGCCTTGTAGGCGGCAAGCTGCACGTCGGTGGACAGGCAGAAGTCCGCCTTGTCGACGTCGCCGGCCGGGCAGGACGCCAGCGAGGCGACCGGGAAGCCCTGCCGCTTGAGGTCCTCGAAGGTGGCGTTGATGTTCTCCGGGGAGACGCCGAAGACGCCGAAGGCGTTGTAGCCCTGTGCGGCGAGGGACTTCAGCACGTCGTTCTGCTTGGTCTGGTCCCAGTCGGAGGTCTCGTTGAAGGTGACGTCGCCGACGCTAAGATCGCTCTTCGCCTTGGCGGCGGCGTCCTTCCACGGCTGGAAGTAGGGGTGCGCCCCGCCGGGAACCAGGGCTATTTTGACCTGGTCGGGCGTCCGGGCGGGTGCGCCGGCCGTCGTTGTGTCGTCGCTCTTCCTCGTGCAACCGGCGGTGGCAGTGACGGCGAGCACCAGGGCGGCAGCCAGCCCGCCGAGCCGGACCAGTGGTCGTTGATTCATGACTGCGCCTCTCGAAAGGATCGTGGATCCTATAGGATGTTTCATGGAGGTATAGTCCGTGCTCGTCAGGACGTCAAGACTTAACTTTCAGGAAATGCGCCGACTCCGTGGGAGGATTGGGCCCGATGGCACCCACCGAACCGATCCGGCTCAGGCGGTCGACGCTCGGCGACGACGTCTACGACGTGCTCAGGGCGCGGATCCTCGAGCACAGCATGCGGCCCGGCGACCGCGTCAACATCGACGCGCTGGCCCGCGAGCTCGAGGTGTCCCAGACACCGATTCGCGAGGCCCTGGCCCGCCTGGAGTCCGACGGGCTGGTCCGCAAGCGCCCCCTCGTGGGCTACACGGTCAGTCCGCTGCTCACCCGTGCCGAGTTCAACCACCTGTTCGAGATGCGGCTGCTGCTGGAGTGCGCCGCCGCGCGATGGGCCGCCGCGCGGGCCACCTCAGAGCAACGCGAGGCGATCACCGCGGAGGCCGCCACATCGATTGCGCAGGACCCGGACGACCCCGGCGGCTGGCGCTGGCACGCCGCCTTCACCACCCACGACGCCCGCTTCCACGACCTCATCGCCGAGGCGTCGGGCAACCCCCTGCTCCGAGATGGCCTCGAGCGCCTGCATGTCCACCTTCACCTGCACCGGAGATACTTCCCCTACGCCCACGCCGGCACGACGATCGAGGAGCATCATCGCGTCGCCGCGGCTATCGAGGCCGGAGACCCGGACGCGGCCGAGGCAGCCATGCGGGGACACCTGACCGAGGCACGCGAGCGCCAGTTGACGGCGTTCGACTGACGCCTGCAGGCCGGCCCGTGATGGCCCCGGTTGCCCCGCTCGACCCGGCGGCCGGGACGGCGCGGTCACGAGTCGTGGACCGGACCACGCGGGAGGGGCTCGCCGACATTACCGACCCGGTGACGCCCGACATACTGCGGTGGCTGGACGCGGAACTGGGCTGACGGCGCAATCGGCGGCGGGCCGGTGCGCTGCCGGAACCGATCTCCTGCGCGGACAGTCAATCGGCCCGTCCCGCTCCTCACTAGCGTGAGCGGGACGAACCGCGGTCCGCCCGTGCCACCGCACGACCGAGCCCGCCGCGGTGCCGGGATCCGAGGAGTGCCATGGCCAAGCAGACCATCGCGGAACAGTACGTCGACCTCATGGCCCGCGCCGGCGTGCGCGGCATGTACGGCGTGGTCGGGGACAGCGGCTCAGGCAGGCGGCGGAGGCATTGGTGCCGTATGTGTCGCCGAGTGGGTCGGCGATCAGCTCAGTCGGCGGGAGCTCCAGCAGTCCTGGTAGAAGTGGATGGTTCGCTCCACGTCGCTGCTGATCAGCGCCGGCTGGTCCAGGCCTCGCTGACAAGGCTCCCCGCTGCTCGGCCGGCCGCAGATGCCGGTCCCGGATGAACTGCCGCTGGGCATCGAGGGCCGCTCGGTCCCAGGCGGCGTCTCGTCGGGTGTCGGACATCGTTCTCCTTGGTGAAGCTGTCGGTGTGGGTGCCGACTCAGGCCGCGATGGTGGCGTGCATCTCCCACACCAGGATCTCGGCCGGCTCCGTGGCGATCACCCGCTGGCCGCCGATGGCGGTGAACCGGACCGCGTCGCCGGTCGCCAGTTCCCCCGCCCCCTCCAGGGTGACGGCGCCGCGGGCCACGAACAGGTGCAGGTAAGGGGCCTCGGGGAGTTGGACGGCCTGACCGGGCTGGAGCCGGGCGGCGTACAGGGCGGCATACTTGTTCCTGATGCGGATCGCCGCCTCGATGTCGTGCTTGCTCATGCCTGAGGCGACCGGGACCAGGCCGCCGGAGAGCAGTTCGTGCTCGATCTCCAGCTGCTCGTAGCCCGGCGTGATGTTGTTCTCATCCGGTACGACCCACATCTGGATGAAGTGCACCGGGTCGCGGTGGACTTCCCCGCCAAGCCGCCAGGAGTCGTTCTTCTCCGAGTGCAGGATGCCGCGGCCCGCGCTCATCCGCTGCGCCAGACCGGGATAGATCACGCCGTTGTGCCCGGTGGAGTCCTGGTGGACCAGCGAGCCCTCCAGCACCCAGGTGACGATCTCCATGTCCCGGTGCGGGTGGGTGTCGAAACCGGTGCCGGCGTCGACGATGTCGTCGTTGTTGACCAGCAGCAGACCGTGGTGAGTGTTGCGGTGGTCATAGTGGTTGCCGAAGGAGAACGAGTGCTTGGAGTCCAGCCAGCCGAAGTCGCTCGTGAAGCGCTCCCCGGCGCGGCGAATGTCCACGCCGGCCGGAAGAACGATGTCGCTCATGATGCCTGACCTTTCGAAACGGGTGGTGAACCGGGCGCTTTCAGGCGGTCTTGATCGCCGATACCTCGAACTCGAGGACGATCTTGTCGCTGACCAGGACGCCGCCGGTCTCCAGCGCGGCGTTCCAGGTGATGCCGTAGTCCTTGCGGCTGATCGTGGCCGAGCCCTCGAAACCGGCCCGGAGGTTGCCGAACGGGTCGGTCGAGGCGCCCTCGAACTCGAACGGGATGGTGATCGAGTTGGTCACGCCCTTGATGGTCAGGTCACCGGTCAGCTCCAGGCTCGTCTCGCCGGTCTGGCGGACGCCGGTGGTGACGAAGGTGATCTGCGGGTGCTCGTCCATCGCGAGGAAGTCGTTGCTGCGCAGGTGCGCATCGCGCTGCTCGTTGCGGGTGTCGATGCTGGCGGCCTGGATGGTGACGCTCGCGCTGGACCGGCTCGGGTCGGCGCCGTCGGCGGTGAAGCGGCCCTCGAACGCGTTGAACGCGCCGCGGACCTTGGTCACCATCGCGTGCCGGGCGACGAACCCGATCCGGGTGTGCGTCGGGTCGATGACGTAGACGCCGGACAGGTCGGCCAGCGTGGCGGGGACGGCGTGGGCGGTGGTCATTGCTCTGCTCCTCATGGTCAAGTGGGCGCTACCTATTTAGGTGACGCGTCACGTACACGATGCGCCCAACATACGTGACGTGTCAACTATTCCCGGGTAGTGTTGCTGCCATGGACGCAGCGAGCCCGTGGCTGACGGAGAAGCAGCAGCGCGTCTGGCGCAGGTGGTTGGCGTTGAACGCGCGGCTGCCGGCGGCCCTCCACCGTGAGCTGCAGGCGGACGCCGGCCTGTCCCTGCAGGACTATGACGTGCTGGTCCAGCTCACCGACACGGCCGACGGCCGGATGCGGGTCTCCGACCTCGCCCGGGCCCTGCAGTGGGAGCGCAGCAGGCTGTCGCACCATGTCACCCGCATGGCACGCCGCGGACTCGTCGAGCGCGAGGAGTGCCCCGACGACGGGCGCGGCGCCTTCATCGTGCTGACACCGGCCGGGCGCGCGGCCATCGAGCAGGCGGCACCGGCTCACGTGGGCACCGTGCGGAAACTCGTCTTCGACTCGCTCTCCGACGAGGAGCTCGACAGCCTCGCCGCCATCACCGACAAGATGCTCACCCAGCTGGAGGGGGACGCGACGCCATGAACGCGGCCGGACTCTGAAGCGTGTCGTCGTTAGCGGGTGCCCGCCTCGGCGCGCGCGTAGAACGCGGCGAGCTCGTGGGGGTTCTTGGTGTAGACGTCGATCTTGCGCACCGTGCCGTCCTCGACCTGGTGGATTTCGACCATGGTCAGCGGGAACGCCTCACCTGTGGTGTGGGCAGTGAGCGTTCCGGTGAGCGTTCCGATGACGCCGGCCGGGCCCTCGAACACCTCGGCATCGGTGATATCGACGTTGGCGTAGCCCATCATCGTGCCCAGGATCGACTGCACGAACACCTCGCGGCCCTGGTGCACGCCGCCGTAGGGGAGCTGGTTCGGCTCGTCGACGATCACGTCGGGGTCGAGCTTGGCCAGGACACCCGGCACGTCGCCCTTGCTCAGCGCGTCATACAGCCCTCGCACGACATCCGAGGGGGTCTCCGTCACCGTCTCGATCTGGTTGCTCATCTTGTGTGTCCCTTCAGTCGAACTCGGTACTTGAAAGGTCGGCCGGGGCGCGTACGTCCTCGCACCGGTCGGGCCCCGGGGATCGGGGCACGCACCATGCAACAGGAGACGGCCGTGACGGGGGAGTCTTTGCTGTGAGGGGTACGGGCAGGGCCCCCCACCCATCGCGTGGCCTGCCTACCCTGTCCTCATGGACAACCGGGACGCAGTCAGCGCATTTCTCCGCTCCCGACGCGACAAGATCACCCCCGAGCAGGCGGGTCTGCCGGCGTACGGTCAGCGGCGGGTGCCAGGACTGCGCCGGGGTGAGGTCGCGACGCTCGCCGGAGTGAGCGTCGAGTACTACACGCGCCTGGAGCGTGGCAACCTCAGAGGTGTCTCCGACAGCGTGCTGGACGCCCTCGCCCACGCTTTGCGACTCGACGACACCGAGCGCATGTACCTGTACGACCTCGCCCGCGCTGCGGGACCGGCGCCCGGGTCGCGGGCCCGGCAGCGGGAGGTTCGGCCGACGGTGCGGCCGAGCGTGGCGCGGATCGTCGAAGGCATGCCGGAGCTGCCGGCGTACGTGATGAACAACCGCCTCGACGTGCTGGCCGCCAACCCGCTGGGGCGGGCCCTGTACTCGGAGATGTACGCCGACCCGACCTGCGGGGCGAACGTCGCCCGGTTCGCGTTCTTCAACCCCGCAGCCAGGCGGTTCTACGTCGACTGGGAGCGCATGGGCCGCTTCGCCGTGGGCGCGCTGCGCATCGAGGCGGGGAAAAACCCCTACGACCGGGAACTGTCGAACCTGATCGGTGAACTGTCCACCCGCAGCGACGCCTTCCGCGTGTTGTGGGGATCCCACGACGTGCATGTCTTCCGCGAGAGCACGAAACGCTTCCACCATCCGCTCGTCGGTGATCTGGAACTCGATCAGGAGATCATGAGCCTGCCGGACGAGAGCGGCCTGAGCGTGGTCGTCTGCAGCGCGCCCCCCGGAACCGCCGCCGAGGACGGCCTGAAGCTGCTCGCCAGCTGGTCCGCCACGACCGGACAGGAGCAGGACCGGAAACCACGAGCAAACCATCGACCCGGCAGCCCTGACGGGTGACACCGGCATCCTCACGGCGACCGGCGCCGATGGCCCGATCCACCGCTACGGGCGCGGCTGGGCCGACGGCAGCATCTACGATCCACCCTCTCCCGGAGCGTTCGAGGCGATCCGCCGCCTGATGGCCCTCGACGCGGTCTCTCGCTATACGACCGCCCGAAGGCGGCGCGGGCCCAGGCGGCTCTTCAGCTTGCCGACCAGGTGGCGGGCGTCGCGGCCCACTCCGCGCAGGCTGTTGGAGGCGGGGTTGCGCTGCCATTCCAAGCCGAGGAAGCCCAGTCCGGGATGGGTGGTGGACAACCCCCGGTCATGGCGCGGGTAGCCGCTGTCATCCAGGGCGCCGAGCCCCTCGAGGTAGTTCAGGTGCGGCCGGTATCCGGTGGCCAGCAGCACCACGTCAACGGGTTCGCGGCTGCCGTCGGCCCACACCACCGCGCCGCCGTCGAGGCGGGTGAACATCGGGCGCCGGTCGAAGCGGCCGTCCCGTAGCGCTTGCCGGTAGATGCCCTCGTCCAGGACCGGGCCGGTGGGCGGGCTGCTGACCAGCCGGGCAGGCAGCCGGTCGAAGCCGGTGACGTTGAACCAGAAGTGCACATCCTTGCCCAGCGGGCGCTGCTCGAGGAAGCGGACCGGCTCCCGGCTGGCCAGCGTCACCGTGGCGATCTCGGCCAGCTCGTAGGTGATCTGGACAGCGGAGTTGCCGGCGCCGACCACGATGATCCGCTTGCCCGCGTACGGCTCGGGGCTGGTGTAGGCGGCGGCATGCCGGAGCTGCCCAGTGAAGTCCGTCAGGCCTTGCAGGCGGGGCAGGGCGGGGCTGGCAAACGACCCGGTGGCGGCGATCACAGTGGGGGCGCTCAGCGTGGTGCCGTCGGCGAGCCGTACCGTGAAGCCCTCCCCACCGGCCTGCCCAGTGGCCTCCACGGCGACCACACGGGCGCCGGTACGGATCTCCGCGCCCAGGCGGGCGAGGTCGCGGGCGTAGCGGGCCAGGTAGGCCACGACCTCGTCGCGGTGCGGATAGCGGTCCGGATCGCCCGGGAAGGCCATGCCGGGCAGGGAGCTGTAGCGGGCTGGGGAGAACAGGGTGAGGCTGTCGTAGTAGTGCGGCCACGAGCCGGTGGCCTGATCGGTTGCTTCCAGCAGCACGGGAGTCAGGCGGGCGTCCAGCAAGGTTCGGGCGGCCGCCAAGCCTGACTGGCCCCCGCCAATGATGATGGTGTCCATGCGGCACATCGTATCGTCAAATAAGGAAATGACAATATGATGAGGTAGGGTCATCCTATGGAGATGGCGAGCGACATCGAGTTGACCGACGCGGTGCGCGGCTTCCTCAAGGCCATGGCCAGCGACACCCGCCAGCAGATCCTCATGCTGTTCTCCGGCGGGATCGAGCTGACCGTCAACGAGGTCGCCGAGCGCATGTCGCTGGCGCAGTCGGCCACCTCCACCCACTTGGCGACCCTGCGCGACGGCGGTGTGCTGACTTCGCGGCGGGAGTGGAAGACGGTCTACTACCGCGCCGACCCCGCCAGGATCGGCAGGGCGCTGAGCGATCTGCAGGCCAGCCTGCAGGCGTGCTGCCCGCCGGATGACTGCGGGCCGAGCGGCGGCTGCGGCTGAGGTTCAGCAGGGGCAGGGTCCATGGTTCTCGACGGAGCGGACCGCCTTGCGCGCGTCGAGCTCGACCTGGCAGCACGCGGTCAGGAGGTCCCCAAGCTGCCTGCGCGCGCGTTGAACCCGCGACTTCATGCCGGGGACGGAGATGCGGGCACGCCGAGCGGCCTCGGCCTGGGTCAGGCCGTCGTACTCGGTCCAGACGATCGCCTCGCGATACGGCTCCGGCAATCTCGTGACCAGCGGTTTCAGGCACTGCGCCAGCAGGGCCGACTCCTCGGCGTCGATCTCACCGGGCTGCAGGCTGCGGTCGGCGGCGGCCTGGGCACGGGTTCGGGCGATCGTCGAGGAGCGGCGGTGGTGGTCGACGATGGCGTTGCGGGTGATCTGGTAGACCCAGGCCTCCAGCCGTTCATGCTGCCGGACGCTGTCGATGGTCTGGCTCATCTTCAAGAAGACCTCCTGAACGATGTCCTCGGCGTCGGCGGGCTGGTCGATGCGGCGGGCCACGAAGGCGACGAGGCGTTCGCGCATCTGCTGCCAGAGAGCGGCGGGGTCGGCCTGGGTCATGGGGTGAGCTTCCTGTCGGGTGGTTACTGGCAGCCGCAGCGGCTGGGTGCTTCGGCGGGCGCCGCGCTTTCAGCGGTGCCGCAGCACTCGGCCTTGGCTTCGAGGGCGCAGCAGGTTTCCTGGGCGGTGGGCGTGCAGCACGGGCTGGTCATCGGGTGCCTCCATGTCGGTTCGGACGATTCACTCGGGTAGACGCGGCCGGGCCGGCATGGATGCACCTCACAGGTTAGGCGCTTCTCTAATTTGACAGATCTCTAATCAATGAGGCAATCTACTGACTACTTCGACAAACGTCTAAACAGGAGGTGCGCGATGCGCGCTCTGCTCCGCCGGTTCCGCTCCACCGCCGACGTCACCGCCGATGTCACCTTCGACGAGGCCCGCGGCGAGGTCTGTGACACCAGCTGCCGGGCGAGCGCCTCGGTGGACCGCGCCCGCACCAACGCCCTGCTCTTCCGCTGAGACCCGACGAATTCAGGAGAGGCCATCATGAGTGACAGATGCTGCGGCACCACCGCCGTCGAGATCGAGCGGATCGTGGCACACGCCGCGCCCAGCGCGTTGCCGGTCGTGGTCATCGGCGCCGGCCCGGTCGGCCTGGCCGCCGCCGCGCACCTGGCCGAGCGCGGTCAGGACTTCTTGGTCCTGGAGGCCGGCGAGCAGGTCGCCGCCTCCGTCGCCCAATGGGGCCACGTCCGAGTGTTCAGCCCATGGAAGTTCAACATCGACGCCGCCGCCAAGCGCCTGCTGGAGGCCGACGGCTGGAGCGGGCCGGACCCCGAGTGGCTGCCCACCGGCGCCGAGCTGATCACTGACTATCTCGCTCCGCTGGCCAAGCTGTTCGGCGACAAGGTACGGCTCGGCACCAAGGTGACGGCGATCAGCCGCCTCGGCTATGACCGGGTCCGCACCAACGGCCGCGAAGACGTCCCGTTCCTGATCCGTCTCGACGGCGGTGAGGAGTTGCAGGCCCGCGCGATCATCGACGCCTCCGGCACCTACGTCACGCCGAACGTCCTGGGTGCCGGCGGCCTGCCCGCCTACGGCGAGGCGGAGGCGGGCGAGCTGGTCGACCACGCCCTGCCCGACGTGCTCGGCGCCGACCGTGAAACCTACGAAGGCAAGCACACGCTGGTCGTGGGCGCCGGCCACTCGGCAGCCACCACCCTGCTCGCCCTCGCGCAGCTCGACGACACTCAGATCACCTGGGCGATCCGCGCGGGCAGCGCCAGCCGTACCTATGGCGGCGGCGCGGCCGACGCGCTGCCCGCCCGTGGCGCGCTCGGCACTCGCCTGCGCGCCCACGTCGAGTCAGGGCGCATCCAGCTGCTGACCGGCTTCTTCGCTCACTCCGTCACCCGGAGCGGCGAGCAGGTGAGCGTGGTCAGCCGTGACCCCTCCGGTGCCGAGCAGTCGGTCACGGTGGACCGCATCGTGGCCGCGACGGGCTACCGCCCGGACCACTCCATCGCCTCCGAGCTGCGTCTGGACACCGACCCGATCCTCGGCTCCACTCGGCGGCTGGCCCCGCTGATCGACCCCAACCAGCACTCCTGTGGCACCGTGCCCGCGCACGGCGTCGATGAGCTGTCCCACCCCGAACCGGGCTACTACGCCGTCGGCGTCAAGAGCTACGGCCGCGCCCCGACGTTCCTGATGGCCACCGGCTACGAGCAGGTCCGCTCGGTGGTCGCGGCCATCGCGGGCGACTGGGAGGCGGCCCGCGACGTGCAGCTCGACCTGCCGGAGACCGGCGTGTGCTCCTCCAACCTCGCCGAGGCCCAGGAGCAGCGTGTCGGCCTGGCCACCGGGATCAGCGGCGGCCTGCTGGCCACCCCGCTGCCCCTGGCCACCGTCGGCGCCTCCAACGACGGCGGCAGTTGCTGCGGCTGAAAGCAGGGATCGACATGTCAGACGGATACCCCACCGCCGCCCAGAAGGAGGCCTTGCGCCTCATCTGCGACCGCGGCCGGTTGCACACCGAAGAGCTGGGCCGCCAGTTGGTCAGCGCCCGGCGATCCAGCACGAACCCGGGCTTCGCGCCGGCGATCGCCCGCATGGCCGGCACCCTGGCCTGGCGGTTGGAGGCTCAGGGCTTCATCGCCGAAACGGGAGACGAGTGGGCGACGACCGCGGACGGCCGCCGCCTGATCTCGTGCTCCAGCGAGCCGGAGTGAGCTCCACCACCGAGGCCGCCGCCCCGCAGATCAGGGGCGGCGGTCAGCCGCGTTCCGGCCACGGCTGGCGGATGGTCGCCGCGCTGGCCGTCACCCAGACCATCGGGTACGGCGTGCTCTACTACGCCTTCTCCGTCTTCCTCGCGCCGATGGCCCGCGACCTGCACGCCACCAATGCCCAGATCGCCGCCGCGCTCACCCTGTCGATCCTGATCGCCGCGCTGGGCGCGCCGCTGGTCGGCCGCCGGCTCGATGCCCGCGGCGGCCGTGGCCTCATGACCGCCGGATCGATTCTCGGCACGACAGCCGTGCTGGCCTGGTCGCGGGTGGAGAGCCTGTGGCAGCTGTACGCGGTGTTCGCCGCCATCGGCATCGCCTGCGCCATGGTGCTCTACGAGTCCGCCTTCGCCGTCATCGTCAGCTGGTTCGACGGCCCTGCCCGGGAACGCGGCCGGGCCAACGCCCTGCTCGCGCTCACTGTCGTGGCCGGCTTCGCCTCCTCGATCTTCCTGCCGCTCACCGGGCTGCTGGTGCAGTGGTACGGCTGGCGCCAGGCCCTGGTCGTCCTGGCGCTGATCTACGGCGTGGCCGCGATCCCCCTGCACGCGCTCGTCCTGCGCCGCCGTACCCACGCCAAGCATCAGCCCGCCACCGCAGAAGAGCGTGCCGGCATCGTCAAGGCCGCCATCCGTCGACGGCCGTTCTGGCTGCTGGTGCTCGCCTTCACCGCCAACGGCGGCGCGGTGGCCGTGATGGCGGTGCTGCTCATCACCTACCTCATCCACCTCGGGCACTCACCCGTCCTGGCCGCGACGCTGGCCGGACTTCTGGGGGTGCTGTCGGTGACCGGACGCCTGCTCACCACCGGCCTGCAACGCCGCCTGCCCGCCGCACTCATCGCCGCCGCGATCTTCGCCCTGCAGGGCGTCGCCGTCCTGCTACTGCCGCTGGTCGGGCGCACGGTGCCGGGTGCCATCGGCTGCGTGCTGGGCTTCGGGCTGGGCTTCGGCATCGCCTCCATCACCCTGCCGCACCTGCTGGCCGGCCGGTACGGCACCGTCGCCTACGCCTCGTTGTCCGGCCGTATCGCCGCCTTCTCCGTCGCCGACAAGGCCCTCGCTCCGCTGGGAGCGGTCGCGCTCGCCCAAGCGGTCGGCTACGTCTGGGTGATGGGCGCGGTGGCCACCGCCTGTGTGATCGCCGCGTTGGCCTTGGTCGCCTACCATCGCGTATAATTTCGATAGATTTCGAATTAAGGGGTGCAGGATGACCGCCGTCACGATCCAGTGCTGCGCGCCGATCGCGCGCGAGCCGCTGTCGGAGACCGACGCCGCCGAGCTCGCGGTCATGCTGAAGGCCGTCGCCGACCCGGTACGGCTGCGCCTGCTGTCGATGATCGGATCCCACGCCGGAGGCGAGGCCTGCGTGTGCGACCTCACCGACGCCTTCGACCTGACGGCGCCCACGATCTCGCACCACCTCAAGGTGTTGCGTACGGCGGGCTTGATCGATGGCGAACGCCGCGGCACCTGGGTCTACTACCGGATCATCCCCGAGGCGGTGAACAAGCTGGGCGCCCTGTTCGCGCCGCTCACCGAGCCCGCATCCAGCAGGCCGGGTGAGCTGGAGCTCACCCCCGTATGACCGATGCACCCCGCGCGGTCGATGTCCTGGTCATCGGCGGTGGCCAGGCGGGCTTAGCCGCCGGCTACTACCTGCGCCGCGCCAAGGCCGACTTCGTCATCCTCGACGCCCAAGAGCGACCGGGCGGAGCGTGGCGGCACGCCTGGCCGTCGCTGCGGCTGTTCTCGCCCGCCCAGTACAGCTCGCTGCCCGGCCGCATGATGCCCTCGCCTCCCGGCGGCGGCTACCCGAGTGCCGAGGACACCGTCTCCTACCTGACCGACTACGAGCAGCGCTATCAGCTCCCGATCGTCCGGCCCACGACGGCGCGTGCCGTACGGCGCGGCGACGGGCGTCGTGGAGACCGACAGGGACGTCTGGCAGGCCAAGATCGTCATCAGCGCGACGGGCACCTGGTGGCGGCCCTATATCCCGCACTATCCGGGCATAGGCGGCTTCCGCGGCCGGCAGTTCCACACCGCCGGCTACCGAGGCCCGGAGACCTTCCGCGGTCAGCGCGTGGTCGTGGTGGGGGGCGGCAACTCCGCCGCCCAGATCCTCGCCGATCTTTCCACCGTCGCGCACACCACCTGGACCACTCTGCGACCGCCCCGCCTGCTGCCTGACGAGGTCGACGGCCGCGCCTTGTTCGACCTGGCCACCCGCCGCCACAGAGCAGTCCAGGCCGGTGAAACCGCACCCCGCATCGGTGACCTGGGTGACATCGTCGCCGTCCCTCCCGTACGCGAGGCTCGCGACCGGGGAGCGCTCAAGGCCGAACCGATGTTCGCCCGCCTCGCACCGACAGGGGTCGCCTGGAGCGACGGCACCACGCTGGATGCCGACGCCATCATCTGGTGCACTGGCTTTCGCCCTGGCCTGGGCCATCTGGCGCCGCTGCGGCTACGCGGCCATGACGGGCTCATCCCGACCGAAGGCACCCGAGCCGCAGGCGAGCCACGTCTGCACCTGCTCGGCTACGGCGACTGGACCGGCCCCGCCTCCGCCACCCTCATCGGTGCCAGCCGCACGGCACGAGAGACGATCGCCACGATCATCGAGCAACTGCGAACCACTCAGGAACGCTGATTGCTGCCCGATGCTCCGCCGACTCCGACCGAACCCGCCTGGCGCGCGGCCCGCAACAGCCGAACCGGCCCGCCGTTAGCCAGCGGTCCGACCGCTCGGGTCGGCGAGTTGCTCACACCAGCGCGAAGCCGGATCAACGTACGGTCGCAGCAACGCGGTCAGACCCGGATCGCTTCGGCCGAGGAGATCGTCGGCCACGACCTTCCGGGCCACTCCGGCGAGCAGATCGGCGACCTGGACCCGTGAGTCGGTCCGCGAGTCCACCTGACGGAATCGGATGAAGCGACCTCGATCGCGTGGCCAACCGGGGAGCACTCCATGCCTGTCCTTTTGTCGCCGTCCTCAACCAGCGGAGAGCAGCTCTTTGATCAGTTGCTCGATGCGGGTACGGATCTCGTCGCGGATCGGGCGGACGGCCTCGATGCCCTGGCCCGCCGGGTCGTCGAGCTTCCAGTCCTCATAGCGCTTGCCGGGGAAGACAGGGCAGACATCCCCGCAGCCCATGGTGATGACCACGTCGGAGGCCTCGACTGCGTCGACGGTGAGGACCTTCGGTTGCTCGGCGGTGATGTCGATGCCGACCTCACGCATGGCCTCGACGGCGACGGGGTTGATCTGGTCGGCGGGCGCGGATCCGGCCGAGCGGACCTCGATGCGGTCACCGGCCAGGTGGGAGAGCCACCCGGCGGCCATCTGCGATCGGCCGGCGTTGTGCACGCAGACGAACAGGACACTAGGCACCAGCGGACTCCTTACTGAACAGACGCCGCCCCCACAAGCTGACGTATACCAGGGCGACCAGGACGGGCACCTCGATGAGCGGGCCGACCACCCCGGCCAGCGCCTGCCCCGAGGTGACGCCGAACACGCCGACGGCCACCGCGATGGCCAGCTCGAAGTTGTTGCCGGCCGCGGTGAAGGCGAGCGTGGAGGTGCGGTCATAGGGCAGGCCGATGGCCCGCCCGGCCAGGAACGAGCCGCCCCACATGAGGAAGAAGTACGCCAGCAGCGGCAGCGCGATGCGGGCCACGTCCAGGGGCCGTTCGCTGATCGTGTGCCCCTGCAGGGCGAAGAGTATGACGATGGTGAACAGCAGCCCGTACAGCGCGATCGGGCCGATCTTCGGCAGGAAGCGGGTCTCGTACCACTCCCGGCCCTTGGACCTCTCGCTCAGCTTGCGGGACAGGTATCCGGCCAGAAGGGGGATGCCCAGGAAGATCAGCACGTACTGGGCGATGTCCCACATTGAGACGTCCAGCGCCGCTTGGGACAGGCCGAGCCATCCGGGCAGGATTTCCAGGTAGAACCAGCCGAGCGCGCCGAAGGCGATGACCTGGAAGATGGAGTTGAGGGCGACCAGGACGGCGGCGGCCTCGCGGTCGCCGCAGGCCAGGTCGTTCCAGATGAGCACCATGGCGATGCAGCGGGCCAGGCCGACGATGATCAGCCCGGTGCGGTATTCGGGCAGGTCCGGCAGGAGCGCCCAGGCCAGGGCGAACATCAGGGCCGGGCCGACGATCCAGTTCAACACCAGGGACGCCACCAGCATGCGGCGGTCACCGGTGACGGTGTCGAGCCGGTCGTAGCGGACCTTGGCCAGCACCGGATACATCATCAGCAGCAGGCCCAGCGCGATGGGCAGCGAGATCTCGCCGATCTTCACCGCTTCCAGTGTTGTGTTCAGGCCGGGCACCAGCCGCCCGAGGAGCAGCCCGGCGGCCATCGCCAGCCCGATCCACACCGGCAGGAATCGGTCCAGGGTGGACAGTCCGCCGATCACGGCCGCGTGACAGTTGTAGAGGACATCCAGCTTCCTAGCCTCAGACCGTGGCGGGCGTGTTGAGCAGCGTCGACAGTTCGGCGAGCGTGTCGGGGACGAGCCGGTAGTAGACCCAGGAGGCGCGCCGTTCGGAGGTGAGCAGGCCGACGTCTTTGAGCACCTTGAGGTGGTGGCTGATGGTCGGCTGGGACAGCTCGAACGCGTCGGTGATGTCACAGACACAGGCCTCGCCGCCTTCGCGGCTGGCCACGATGGACAGGATGCGCAGCCGTACCGGATCGCCCAGCGCCTTGAAGACGCGGGCCACGCCCGCGGCCTGCTCGGCGTCGAGTGGCTCACGGGCCAGCGGCGGGCTGCACTCCAAAAGTTCGAGCAGCTCCATTCACTCTCCTTGTATAGATACCGGCCGATGTCGGCTTCTGTCTATATTGACAGACATCTATCCGTACTCGTGGCAGGGTCAGCCGCTCACCGGCACTTCGAGGTCGGCGAGCAGGGCGCGGACGCGGCGCTCGATCTCGTCGCGGATTGGGCGGATCTCCTCGACGGGCTTGCCCGCGGGGTCGTCGAGCTCCCAAGGGCCTGGCCAAGGGCGGCGCGAAGTTCAACCGCCTCGAGGGTTGCCGGTACGGCGATGGCAGCACCTTCTTCAACTCCACCAGCGGCGGCGACGCCAAGAACGGCGACCCGGCCAACGCGGATGGCTTCCGGGAGGGTTACGGGCAGGTCTGGCAGTACATCCCCGGCCGCCGCGACGGTGGCACACTGGTGCTGGTGTACGAGTCGCCCGGCCGCAAGGAGCTCGACTCGCCGGACAACCTGACCTTCACGCCCCGGGGCGGGATCGTCCTGTGCGAGGACGACGCCTCCTCGGTGTCATGTTCGTCAACACTCTCGGTTTCACCACCGCGTTGGACCCGCCGGGACGCACCTACGCCGAAGCGCTGGTGACTCGCGGACTACGGGTCACCGGTCGCCGCCGCAACCGGGCTACGCAACGACGAGGCGGTCCGAGCGAACTTCGCACCGCTGACCGTGCAGTCCACCGCCGACGATCACAAGGCCTACTACCCAGGTGCCACGCCCATCCATATGCGTCTCACCGGTGACCGCAGGACTGGACGGCTGCTGGGCGCCCAGCTCGTCGGGAGCCGCGGCGCCGAGATCGCCAAACGCATCGACGTGCTGGCCACCGGCATCCACCACGGCATCACCGTCCGGGAGATCCTGGACCTCGACCTCGCTTACACGCCACCGCTCGGCAGCCCATGGGACGCCCTGCAGCACGCGGCGCGCCACTGGCTGACCGTAACTGATTGAGATCCGCTGCCGCGTGCTGATTGAGCTAGGCAGGTGGCCACGTGGCAATCTGGCCGTAAGCATGCAAGCGGGAGCTCCTCGAGCAGCGTCTCGATCCACGCACGGATCTCGCCGCGGACCCGCCGGACCACATTCGATGAACGCGTGCTTTCGGCGGCGAGGAGTCTCTAGGTTTCGCTGGTCGAACTGCGGCGCTCCATCAGCAGCACGTCGCGCCAGGTGCCGTGGTGGCGGCCGATGCGCTCGCGGGTGCCGACGACGCGGAAGCCGAGTGCCTGGTGCAGGGACAGGCTGGCGGCGTTCTCCGGGAAGACGCCGGTTTGGATGGTCCACACGCCGGCGTCCTCGCCGGCGGCGATGAAGGCGGCCAGCAGGGCTCGGCCGATGCCGTGCGCCTGGCAGCCGGGGTGCACGTAGATGCTGTGCTCGACCACCCCGGCATAGACGGGGCGAGTCGAGACTGACGAGCCGGCGACCCAGCCGACCACCTCGCCGGTCTGGGTGTCGGCGGCCACATAGCGCAGGTGCGGCAGCTTGCCGGCGGTGAAGCCCTCCCAGCTCGGCGCGGTGGTCTCGAAACTGGCCTGGCCGGTGTCCAGCCCGGCCTGGTAGATGGCCAGCACCTGGGCGGCGTCGGTTTCGCGCATCGGCCGGATCTCCAGGCCGGGCCCGATGGCGGGCTTGCCGGCCTGGACGATGGCCGAGTGCACGCCGTCGCCGTGATCGGCGGTCAGCGTGATGCGGATGCCGACGAAGCCCACCCGGGCCAGCAGTTGACGGTACTCCTCGACCGGCAGGGCCCCGGCCACGCAGCCTGTCCGCTGCTCGGCTGCGGCCCGCCGGACCGGGTCGGCCGGCCCGTCGGTGACCACGTCGCTCACCCCGAACCGGCCGCCCGGGCGCAGCACGCGAAAAGCCTCGGCCAGCACCGTGGCCTTGTCGTCGGACAGGTTGATCACGCAGTTGGAGATGACGGCGTCGACCGCCTGATCCGGCAGCGGCACATCCTCGATGGCGCCGTGCAGGAACTCCACGTTGCGCACCCCCGCCTGATCGGCGTGGGCGCGGGCCAGCCGGAGCATGTCCGGGCTGGCATCCAGCCCGTACGCCTTCCCTTGGGGGCCGACCCGGCGCGCCGACAGCAGCACGTCGATGCCGCCGCCCGAGCCGAGGTCCAGGACGCTCTCACCGGCCCGCAGCTGCGCGACGGCGACCGGGTTGCCGCAGCCCAGGCTGGCCCGCACCGCGCCCTCGGGTAGGCCCGCGGTGTCGTCGTAGCCAGCCGCGCCGAAGTGGCCCCGATCGAACTCCTCCCTTGAGCAGCCCGCGATGGCCTCGCCGTCCAGGGCGGCCCGCGCCAGCCCCGAATAGCGCTCCACGACCTCGTCATGTGCCATGATCGGCTCCTTTACTCGCAGGTGGGCGCGGCCGGGACGGGGTTGCCCATGACCACGTCGGCGGCGGTCGGGAAACAGCCCACGCACGCCTCGTTGATCCGGTAGAGGCTGGACGTTCCTTGCCGTTCGACCAGCACGAACCGCACCTCGGCCAGGATCTTCAGATGGTGCGACACCGTGGACTGCCCTACCCCCGAGGCGGCTACGATTTCGCCCACGCTCATCGGCGTCCGCCGCCGTGCCAGCAGCGACACGATCTGGATCCGCGTGGCATCGGCCAGCGCCTTGAACCAGCCGGCGTACTCCTCGGCCTCGGCCCGCGCCAGAGGTCCTTGCTCAGTATTCATCGAACATCGACGATAAACGATAAAGAGGGTATGGGGAAGACCTCTTCTTACCTCGTCGAGGTCGCCTCCGCCGCCCGGCTGGGCTCCCGGCGCTGACGCATCCGATCCGGTGGGAGGTGATCGAGCAGAACTGGCTGCTCCCACTGCCCAGCGCAGTCAAGCCCTACTGCGGTACATGAGCGGCCAGGTGCCCGAGTCGCCGGGATCAGCGCCGCCGCCTGCGTCGCTCGGGAATGTCCCTGATACCGCTCAGACCTTTGGGGCCGACCAGCTGTAGGTACTGATCGAGGCGCGCGCGGACCTGGGGGTCGATGCGCTCGGTGATGTCCACGGTACGCAACCTAGGAACCGGGGTGGCGGTCGGACAATGCCGTCGACGGCAAAGCGACCTTTCTCAACGAGAAAGCGCCGGCTCACCGGAGCCGGCGATCCGGTCCGGTAGTCGTGCGGCCAGGTGGTCGACCAACTCGCTGATCCGCCGGGGCACGTGGACGTCGTCGGACAGGAGTGCGTAGATGTCGGCAGGCGGTGTCGGTACCCCGGGCAGCACGCGCACCAGGGCGCCGCTCTCGAGGTGAGACCGGATCTGCCATTCCGAGCGCATGATCACCCCGCGGCCCTGCAGTGCCCAGTCGGTCACGATGTCCCCGTCGTTGCTGGACAGGCGGCCGTGCACGCGTATCTGGCGCGGGTTTCCGGCGTCGCCGAAGCGCCACAGGGCGAAGTCGCCCTCGTTCTCGCGGAGCACGATGCAGTCGTGGTCGGCCAGGTCCTCCACGCGTTCGGGCGTTCCGCTCCGTTCCAGGTAGGAGGGTGCGGCGCAGGGAACTCGACGGTTCTCCGCCAGTCGGCGCATCCGCAGTGAGGAGTCCGGGGGCGTTCCGACGTGGACGGCCATGTCGAACTCGCGCCGGTGCGGCCGCAAGGGCAGCGCCGTCGTTCGCAGCTGGATGCTCAGCCGGGGATGCAGGGCGGTGAACTCGCCGAGCAGCGGCGCCACGTGCGCGCGTCCGAGGCCCAGGGTCGCCTGGACCACGACGGAGCCCCGCAGGTCGCCGGAACGATGGGTGACCAGGTCCTCGAGTTCGCGGACCTGGTCGAGGATCGTCTCCAGGCGCGCGGCGTAGACCTCTCCCTCGGGGGTCAGCGCGAGCCGCCGCGTGCCGCGGTGCACCAGACGTACGTCGAGCCGGCGTTCCAGGGCGCTGAGGCGCTTGCTGACGACAGGCAGGGAGCAGTCCAGCTCGCGGGCGGCCGCCGTGAGCGTTTCGCTGGAGGCGACCACCTGGAAGAAGCGGAGGTCGTCCATCGAGGTGGTCATCGCGTCGCACCGCGGCGGGTGGGGCGCCGGTGTCTTTCCATGAGCGAAAGGATAGGTTGCTCCGTTCGTTCTTGTTGCGGCGTTCCCCGCCGACGAAGGTGGAGGCGCACCCGCCGGCCGGACCGGGCGTGTGCACTGTCGACGAGGCCGGAGGAGCGCCTGTGTCCCACCGTTACCGCATCGCGGTCATCCCGG
Source organism: Nonomuraea basaltis (assembly GCF_005893125.1). Lineage (GTDB taxonomy): Bacteria > Actinomycetota > Actinomycetes > Streptosporangiales > Streptosporangiaceae > Nonomuraea > Nonomuraea basaltis. Next base: position 91,291 of record NZ_VCJS01000021.1, read on the forward strand.
GCGACGGCATCGGACGTGAGGTCGTCCCGGAAGGGCTGCGGTGCCTGCGGGCCGCCGCGGAGACCCATGGGTTCGAGCTGGAGACCGTCGAGTTCGGGTTCGCCTGCGCCGACTACTGGGTGCGGCACGGCGAGATGCTGCCGCCGGACTGGCGGGAGGTGCTCGGCGGCTTCGACGCGATCTTCTTCGGCGCGGTCGGGTGGCCCGAGGCCGTGCCCGACCACGTGTCGCTGTGGGGCAGCCTGCTGAAGTTCCGCCGTGCGTTCGACCAGTACGTCAACCTGCGGCCGGTCCGGCTGCTGCGCGGGGTGCGCAGCCCGCTGCGTGACCGCGAGCCGGGCGACATCGACTTCCTGGTCGTCCGCGAGAACACCGAGGGCGAGTACTCGAACATCGGGGGCCGGATCTTCGAGGGCACCGACCGCGAGACGGTCGTGCAGGAGACCGTGATGACCCGAACCGGGGTGGACCGGGTGCTGCGGTACGCGTTCGAGCTGGCCGACTCCCGGCCACGCAAGCACCTGACGTGGGCGACCAAGAGCAACGGCATCTCCATCACGATGCCGTACTGGGACGAGCGCGCGGCCGCGATGGCGGAGCGGTATCCGGACGTGGTCGCGGACAAGGACCACATCGACATCCTCGCGGCCAAGTTCGTCCTGCGCCCCGAGCAGTACGACGTCGTCGTCGCCAGCAACCTCTTCGGGGACATCCTCTCCGACCTCGGACCGGCGTGCGCGGGGACGATCGGGATCGCCCCGAGCGCCAACATCAACCCGGACCGCACCTGGCCGAGCCTGTTCGAGCCGGTTCACGGCTCGGCTCCCGACATCGCCGGACGCGGGATCGCCAACCCGGTGGGTCAGATCTGGAGCGGCGCCATGATGCTCGACCACCTGGGAGAGCCCGCCGCGGCGGCGCGGGTCGTGGCCGCGATCGAGAGCGTGCTCGACGGGCAACCGGAGGTGCTCACTCCCGACCTCGGCGGCTCCGGGACGACCGCGGGTCTCGGCACGGCGATCGCCGCCGAGATCGCGACCGGGGCATCCGGGCAGCGCGGTTCGCAGCCGAAGGTCACCACGGCGTCATGACACCAGGCATGGTCCTTCAGGGCTGGGCGACGGAAGCCGTCGCCGGTGTCGTGGGTGCGGCGAGCAGGTCCCCGAGCCCGCCACGGGCGTCCTCGATCACGAGCGCCTCGGCCGCCGCCGAGTCACGCGCCCGCAACGCCCGGACGAGTGCACGATGGCTCGTGTAGCGGTGCAGGCCGAACTCGGCGTCGTGGCGGATCCGTTCGATCAGCCTGGCCCGGCGCTCCGGCCACGAGAACACCCGGGTCTGGTCGAGCAGGCGCACGAGGACCGGGTTGCCGGCGCAGGACTCGACGACCTCGTTGAAGCGCTGCATGGCGTCGAGTAGCCGGCCAAGGTGCCGCGACAGCTCCTGCCCGGCCTTCTGGCGCTGCTTGATCAGGATCAGCAGGTCGTCGGCATCGTCGAGGATGGCGTCGAGCTGGTCCAGTTGCTCCGGGGACGCGTGCCGGGCGGCGAAGCGGGCCACCATCCCGCGCAGGGCCACCTCGACCTCGGCGAGGTCCTGTATCGCGACGTCGCCGAACGTGGCCACCTGCACCGTCCTCGGTCCCGTTCGTTCGAGCAGGCCGTCCTGCTCCAGGCGCCGGATGGCCTCGCGCACCGGCGTCGGGCTGACCGACAACCGCTCGGCGAGCCCCCGTTCGGTGACCTTCTGACCGGGACGTAGTTCGCCGATCGTGATCGCGTCGCGGATGGCGCGGTACGCGCGGTCGGCCAGGGTGCCGGCCGTCAGGCCCTTCAACGTCTCATCCGCCATGCGAGCAGTCTATCTGCCATGGCAAACCTCAATTGAGACACTTGACCGTCTTGCTATAGCAACCGTAGCGTTGTGCTCGCCACAACGGCAGGAGTGAAGGGAAGGTGTCCATGTCCACGACGATGAGCGGGCAGCCCACGCGAGCGGGACGCATCACCTTCTTCGTCTCCCTGGCGGTCTTCGCGCAGGAGTCGACGTGGAACCTCTACGACTCGCAGGTACCGCCGTTGCTCCGCGAGCACATCGGCAGTGCCGCGCTCATCGGCCTGCTCATGGGGATGGACAACCTGCTCGGCATCTTCATCCAGCCGTGGATGGGCAACCGGTCGGACAACACCCGTACCTCGTGGGGAAGACGTATCCCGTACCTCGTCGTCGGGATGCCGTTGGCGGCGCTGCTGTTCCTCGCCATCCCGCATGCCGCGGCCGCGTTACCACTGCTGGTCCTGGTGATGTTCGCCTACGCGCTGGTCGCGAACTCGTTCAAGCCCATCGCCGAGTCCCTGCTCCCGGACTTCATCCGGCCGCAGCGCCGGAGCCGGGCCAACGCGGCGGTCAAGATCGCGTCGAGCCTCACGGTGATGGTCGCGGCGCTGATCAGCATCTTCCTGATCGACGACTTCCCGAGGTTGTCGTTCGCGATTCCCGCGGTCTTGATGGTGGCGTCCGTGGTCGTGCTCGCCGCGAAGCTGCGGGACAGCCGGTCCCCGGCCTACCAGACGGCACTGGAGGAGGACCACGAGCGGCAGGGTACGGCGTCGGCGGGCGTGCGGGTGCGGGTGCGGGACGTCGTGCTCGACATCGTGCGGGATCCGAACCGCAGCAGGTTGTTGCTCATCGTGTCCATCCTCCTCTTCGGCGGTGCGTGGGCCGCCTCCCGGGCACTCATCACGCCGTACGGCATGGAGGTGCTGGACCTGTCCCGCGGCGAAGCGGGCGGGCTGACCCTGCCCAGCGGGGTGGCCTTCATCGTGGCGGCCTACCCGGTGGCGATGCTCGCGGAGCGCTTCGGCCGGTTGCGCGTGATGATGGCCGGGATGGCGGTGTTCGCGGCCGGCCTCGTGCTCGGCACCGTGGTGCAGACGCCCACCGGTGCGGTGGCCGGTCTGTGCGTCGCGGCGGCGGGTGCGTCCTCGTTCCTGGTCAACGCGGTCGTCGTCCTGTGGAACCTCGCCCCGTCTGACGGAGTGGTCGGGACCTATACCGGGCTCTATACCGTCGGATGGGTGGGTGGCGGCTTCCTCGGGCCGGCGGTGGTCGGCGGCATGGTCGACCTGACGAGCTGGTCCCTGCTGCTGATCCACGTCGCGATCATCGCGGTCATCGCCGTGCTGACGGTCGCGCGCGTCAGTGCCCTGCAACGACGGTCTTCCTCCGGACGTGTGCTGTGACGGCAACCCGCGTGCTGATCACCACGGACTACCTCCGCCCCGGCGACGAGGTCGACGAGTTCCTGAGACTCTCCGGCCTGGAGACCGTGCACCTGCCCATGGTCGGTCGGCGCGACCCCGAGCAGCTCGTGGCAGCGCTCGCCGGGATCGACGCCGCGCTGGTGGCCAACGAACCGCTGACGGCCGACGTCCTCGCCCGCGCGCCGAGGCTGAGGGTCATCGTGCGGACAGGCGTGGGCTACGACTCGGTCGACGTCGCCGCCGCGGCCCGGCTGGGGATCAGCGTGAGCAACCTGCCCGGCATCAACGCCAACGCCGTCGCCGAGTACACCATGGGTCTGTTGCTCGCGGGCGCCCGACGTCTCGTGCAGTCCGCACACGGTGTGGCCCAGGGGGCCTGGCCGCGTGAGGACGGACGTGAACTGCGTGGGTCGACCCTCGGACTCATCGGCTACGGCGCGTCGGCGCGGGCGGTGGTGCCGCTGGCTCGCGCCTTCGGCATGAGCGTGGTCTGCTCCACCAACGTGCCGGCGCGGCTGCGGAGCGATCCCTTGGTCGGGTTCGCCGACCTGCCCGAGCTGCTGGCCGTCGCCGACTACGTCTCGGTGCACACCGCGCTCACGGAACGGACCCGAGGCCTGCTCGGCGAGTCGGCGTTCAAGCGGATGAAGCCGACCGCGCTGCTGGTCAACACCGCGCGTGGTCCCATCGTCGACGAGGACGCGCTCGTCGCGGCCGTGCGGGCGGGACAGATCGCGGGCGCCGCACTCGACGTCGTGGGAGAGGAGCCGCTTCCGCTTGGCAGCCCGTTGCGCGGCGTCGACGGCATCGTCGTCTACTCCCACATGGCCGGGCAAACCGCCGAAGCACGAGCCGCCGCAGGGCGCAGAGGGGCCGAGGAACTCGTGGCGGCGCTCGAAGGCCGAGCACAGTTCCCGGTGAACTGACACCGAGAGAAAGAGGGACATGGACAGCGAACCCGTCAAGTCGGTCCGGGTCCTGTCGCCGAGCGGCATGCTCGGCGCAGGTTGGGACCACGCGACGATCGAGCGCGGCATCGCACTGGGTGCCGACGTCATCAGCATCGACGCCGGGTCAACGGACTCCGGCCCCTACTACCTCGGCTCCGCGACCCCCAAGACGACGGCCAAGGCGGTGGCACGCGACCTGCGCAGCCTGCTGACGGCCGCGTCCAGCGCGGGCATACCCGTGATCGTGGGCTCCTGCGGTACGAGCGGGACCGACAGCGGCGTCGACTGGGTCGCCGGGATCGCGGCCGAGGTGATGGCGGAGGAGGGCCTGGACCTGAAGGTCTCGCGGATCTACAGCGAGCAGGACGCGGCCAGGTTGAAGGAGCACCTCGACGCGGGCCGGATCCACCCGCTACCCCCGTTGGGACAGCTGCGGGCCGAGACCCTCGAGAGCTGCACCCACATCGTCGGCGCGATGGGCCACGAACCGATCGTCGAGGCACTCCGTGCCGGTGCCCAGGTCGTGCTCGCCGGCCGTGCCACCGACACGGCGGTGGCCGCCGCCTACCCGCTCATGAAGGGGATGCCCGCCGGGCCGACGTGGCACGCCGCCAAGATCGTCGAGTGCGGCGGTCAGTGCACCAGCAACCCGCGCGCGGGCGGCGTCCTCGCCACCATCGACGCCGACGGCTTCACCATCGAACCGCTCGACCCCGCGGTGTCGTGCACGCCGATCTCGGTGGCCGCCCACATGCTCTACGAGACCGCGAACCCGTTCGAGATGCGGGAGCCCGACGGCACCCTCGACGTTCGGGACGCGCGGTACACCGCGGTCGACGACCGGATCGTCCGCGTCGAGGGGTCGAGGTTCCACGTCGCCGACCAGTACACGATCAAGCTGGAAGGCGCCCGGATCACCGGCTACGAGACCATGTCGTTCACCGCGATCCGAGACCCCCTCATCCTCGCCGACATCGACGCCTGGGCGGACCTGATGCGCACGATGATCAAGCAGCGAGTGGGCCAGACGCTGGGGCTGGCGGACGACGAGTACGCCTTCGACCTGCGCCTCTACGGCCACAACGCGGTGCTGGACGACCTCGAGCCCGAGACCGGGCCGCCGCGGGAGGTGGGCGTGATGCTGCTGGTCAACGCGCCCGACCAGGCGACGGCCACGGCGATCGCCAAGGTCGCCAACCCGCTGATGCTGCACCTGCCGACGCCGGCGATGGACTACCTGCCGAGCCTCGCGTTCGCGTCCTCGCCGGCCGAGGTCGAGCGCGGCGCGGCGTACGAGTTCGTGCTGAACCATGTCGTCGACTGCGCCGACCCGACGAGCCTGTTCCGCATCGAGATGGGAAGGAAGGCCGATGTCTGAGACCACCCTGGCGGACCTCGCCCACGAGGTCCGGTCCAAGAACGCGGGCCCGTTCTGGGTCACCATGGAGCTCTTCCTGCGCGACGCCGACGGCTACCGGATCGCTGCGGACGAGTCCTTCCTGAACGAGCGCGTGATCGCCGAGCTCTACCGGGTCGAGGAGAGCTCGGTCCAGATGTTCCGGATCCCGTCGCTGAACGTCGTGAAGATCTCCTTTCCACGTCCCATCAGCCAGGGATCGCTCCGGGACCGCGACATGCACGCCGGCCAGCACCATGTCCCGCTCGCGCGCATGCCGATCAAGCGGTCAGCCGACCGTGATCGCTGACGACCTCGGTTCCTGGGCGGCTGCGCATCTTGCCGTTCAGCGAGGTGGACCCTGCGAGCAGGAGCATCGATATCGCAACTGCTGTTATCAGTTTCCTGTTATCATCGATTCATGGGTGATCGGGAAGAGGTCCGGCGGCGCATCATCGACGCCACGACCAAGCTGCTTCGGGACAAGGGCCGCGAAGGAGTGACGACGCGCACCGTCAGCGCGGCTGCCGGCGTGCAGGCCCCCACGCTCTACCGCCTGTTCACCGACATGAACGGGCTGCTCGAAGCGGTCGCGGCAGACGGATTCGCGCACTACCTCGCGCAGAAGCACAGTCAGGCGCTCTCCGATGACCCCGTGGACGACCTGCGCCGCGGATGGAACACGCACATCGGCTTCGGCCTGGAGAACCCGGCCCATTACCTGCTCATGTACGGCCAGCCCACTCCCGGGTCCCGGAGCCGCGCCGCCGAACAGGCGCTGGAGCGGCTACGCATGCTGGTCGAGCGCATCGCCGTCGCGGGCCTGCTCTCCGTCGGCGTCGAGGCCGCCGTCAGCATGGTGCACGCCGCGGGCGTCGGCCTCACCCTCAACCTCATCGGGACACCTCCCGAGGAGCGCGATCCGGCCCTCCCCGACCGCCTGCGCGAGGCCATGATCGTGTCGATCACCACGGCGGGCCCGGCCAGCGCCCCGAGCGCGGCCCAGCGGGCCGTGGCCTTGAAGGCCGTCCTCGGCGAGGTGGCGGACCTGTACAGCCTGGGTGAGCGGGCCTTGCTGAACGAACTCCTCGACCGCGCCGCGAACCACACCCCCGCCCGCTGACCCGGCCGGCCGCCCAGCCGGCGCCGGCAGGTGGACAGCGTCTCCGGGCGTCCGTCTGCCGGCGCGTACGGTGATCAGAGCAGCTTGTCCTGGGTGAAGGGGACCTCTCGGAGGCGGCGGCCGATGGCGTGGTAGATCGCGTTGCCGATGGCCGCGGGCACGCCCGTCCCCGGCGTCTCGCCGAAGCCGCGGGCTTCAAGCGCGGTGCTGTCAGGGTCCGGCCGGTCCACGAACAGGGCCTCCACCGACGGCGTGTCCGCGCAGACCGGGACCAGATAGGTGGACAGGTTCGGGTTGACGACCCGCGCCGTGTTCGGGTCCACCATCGTGTGTTCCATCAGCGCGAAGCCGATCCCCCAGGTCACACCGCCGATGACCTGCCCGCGCGCGGTCCGGTGGTTGAGCACCCGTCCCGGGTCGTGCGCGGTCACGACCCTGGACACGCGCAACCTGCCCAGCCTGGGCTGGATCCCGCCACGTACGGATCATCGCACCCAGCCCGGCCCCGGGTGTCGTCGTCATAATGCCCATACACCTCGACGCCGCGCGCCTGTTTCGGCTGGCGCTGGAGCGGGCGCAGGCGGGTGCGCGACTACACGCGGCGCACTGTTCCAGCACGGTCTGGTGGACTGTCGGCGGGGCGGTGATACGGAGAGAGTAGCCCTGTCCGCGGCGGATGGCCCAGCCCTCGCGCAGCGCGTCGCGGATCGTGGCGTCCGGGGTGTTCTGCAGGTGCTCGGCGAGCAGGCCGGGGATATCGATGGTCGCCGGCTGATCGGCGGTCACCCGCTCCTGGTCCTCGGCGTGGGCGGGCTCTGCAGGAGCTGCTTGACGTCGTCGGGGAGCTCGCGGGCCCCGGCGGCATCGAGGATCCGGCGGATCGTTCGGGAGGCAACGCCGTGCTCACGAGCGAGCACCTTCACAGTGGCCCCCTCGCGGTACGCGGTGACGACTCCTTCCGCCTTGCGCGGGTCAAGGGCGGTCGGGCGGCCGAGCTGCCAAGTGCCACGAGGGTGCCAGTGGGTATTGCCACCGGATGTCAGGGGGCTCCGCCACGAAAGTGTCAGTAGTCGGCTAGGCGCTGTACGACGGCGACCCGTAGCCCGGGGGGCACCTCAGCCGGCCGGGTCGGCTGTGGTCACGGCCGTCTTTGCGTCCAGCTCCCAGCCTTTCGCGTACGCTGCGGCGAACTCTTCCCTGCCCAGCGCGGTCTGACCACGCCGGGTGAGCTCGCGGACCTGCGGATCGGTGTGGTCGTGCGCGCCCCGCAGCCGGGCGGCGGCCCCGAGCAGCACGGCAGACTCGTGCTGCCGCCCACGCGTTTCGGCGAGCGCGGCCGCGTTCACCGTCACCAGCGACAGGATCGGCAGTTCCCGGGTTGCCAGTGCGGCCGCGTACGCCTCCCGCAGCGCCTTGTCGGCGCCGGGCAGGTCGCCCAGCGCCAGGCAGAGCGCGGCCCGTGCGCTGCCGACCAGCGTCCGGGCGTGGCCGGCGGGGAACGCGGTGTCGCCGGGCAGACCCCGTTCGGCGTCGTCGAGCAGGTCGGCCGCCCTGTCCAGGTCGCCGAGCCGCACCCGGAGGTCGGCCTCCTGCGTGTCGACCAGGACCAGCATCTCCGCCGAGGACGCGTGCAACGCCCGCTCCCGGGCGGAGTCGATCATCGTCATCGCCCGGTCGGTGTCGCCGCGCCGGATGTGCACGTCGATCCAGCGCAAGTCGCTGTAGAGCTGGTCGCCGAGGCTGAGCGAGCCGAACTCACCGGCCAGCGTGCGGGCCTCGCGCAGGTCGGCCAGCGCGCCGTCGAGGTCGTCGTATCGCCGCAGCTGGGCGCGCATCGGCAGCGTGGCGGCCTCGCCCCAACGGTCGCCGACCTGCCGGAAGCAGGCCAGGGCCGCCTTCACGTGGCCACGCATCCGGTCGAGCGCGCCCGCGTTCTCGGCGATCTCGGCCTGGAACATATGGGCCAGCCCGGACAGCCACACGTCGTCGCCGTCGGCCAGGCGCTGGAAGATCGCGAGCGCGGCCTCCTGCTCCAGCAGGAAGAGCAGGATCGGGCCGAACACGCGGTAGTGGCTCGGCAGCTCCGGATGCGCGAGCAGCCGGTCGGCCAGTTCGCGCATCTCCGCCCGGTCGTCCGCGGCTTGCCCGGTGGTGGTCCCCGACAGGATGTCCGCCCGGTTGAGCAGGTAGGCGGCTCGGGCGCAGTCGCGTTCGGGCGTCGGCCCGTCGCCGGGCACCGCCAGGGCCTCGCCCAGCCAGTAGGCGGCGTCGGGGTGGCGGCCGGACATCTGCCAGTACCAGGTCAGGGTCAGGGCGAGGGTGGTCGCGCCGGGGGAGTCGTGGGTGGCGCACAGGTGGCGCAGGGCGGCGAGGGTGTTGTCGTACTCGGCGCTGATGACCTTCATGGCTGTCAGCTGGCCGGGCCCGCGCAGTCGAGGGTCGTGGCGGGCCATCAGCTCGGTGAAGTGGGCGGCGGCCAGGTCGCGGGCCGTGCGGAGGTCGCCGGTGCCGGTCAGGCGGTCGGCGCCGTACTCGCGGATGGTTTCGAGCATGCGGTAGCGGCCGGTGCCGGGCGCGAGCTGCAGCAGTGACCGGTCGACGAGGGTGGCGAGCAGTTCGGGGATTGCGGCGGTGGGCACGGTGGTGCCGGTGCAGACGGCGGTGGCTGAGACGGGTGTGACGCCGCCGGGCAGGATGGAGATCCGTTCCGCGACGATGCGTTCGTGCTCGCTCAGCAGCTCCCAGCTCCAGGCGATGACCGCGCGCAGGGTGCGGTGCCGGGGTGGTGCGGTGCGGCTGCCGGTGGACAGCAGCCGGAACCGGTCGGAGAGCCCGTCGGCCAGGTCGGGCAGTGACAGCGTCCGCAGCCGGGCGGCGGCCAGCTCGAGGGCCAGCGGCAGGCCGTCCAGGCCGTGCACCACGCGCACTATGTCGGGCAGTGTGGTCTCGTCGACGTCGAAACCGGGTCGCACGGCGGTGGCCCGCTCGGTGAACAGGCGCACCGAGGCCGCCCTTCGGGCCTGTCCGACGCTGTCGTCCGGGTCGGGCAGCGCGAGCGGGGCCAGCGGCACGAGCGCCTCGCCGTCGACCGCGAGGGGTTCGCGGCTGGTGGCGAGCACGCGCAGCCCGGGGCTACGGGGCAGCAGCGCCGCGACCAGGTGGGCCACGGCGTCGATCAGGTGCTCGCAGTTGTCGACCAGCAGCAGGCTCTCCCAGCCGCCGAGCTCGCCGACGAGGACGTCCAGCTCGTCACCCTCGACTCGCTTGCGGGCGTCGAGCATCGCGCCGCCGCGCAGCCCGATCCCGGCGAGCACCGCCGTGGCGATCTTCGCTGGTTCGGTGACGGGGGCGAGGTCGATGAGCCAGGCGCCGTCGCGGTATTCGTGGCGGTGGCGGCGAGCGGCCTCCAGCGCGAGCCGAGTCTTCCCGGCGCCTCCGGGGCCGAGGACGGTGACCAGGCGCCTGGTGGTGAGCAGGGTGCCGATGCGGCTGAGGTCGTCGTCGCGGCCGATGAAGCTGGTCAGCGGCGCGGGCAGGTTGGTCGGCCGGATCTGGCCGGGGTCGGTGGCCGCCTGCCACCCGGCATTCCGCCCGGATACAGCCGCAGCGCTCTGGTCGGGGCGCAGCAGGCGCTGGTGGCGTTCCCGCAGGGCGGTGCCCGGGTCGGCGCCGAGGACATCGGCCAGGGTCTGCCGGACCCGCTCGTAGACGGCCAGCGCCTCGGCCTGACGCCCCTGAGCGGCGAGCGCGTCCATCAGCAGCGCGGCCGCCCGCTCGTGGACCGGCTGCTCGGCCAGCAACCCGGTCAGCCGGGCAGCGGCCACCTCGGCCCGCCCCAGCGACAACTCGGCGTCGGCGAGGTCGGCGACCGCCTCGATCGACACATGTACCAACCGTGTCGCGACCGTGGGCGCGACCGCGGCGATGACCGCGGGTTCGGCGCCAGGATGGTCGCCCCACAACGCCACGGCCTCGGCAAGCGCGGCGACCGCGGCCTCCGGGTCACCTGCCCGCAGCCTCTCCCGACCGGTAGCGGTGAGCCGCTCAAAGCGCGGCGCGTCCACGTCGGCCGCGTCCACCGCCAGCCGGTAGCCCCCCGCGACCTGCACGACCACGCCACCGGCCGCGCCGGTCGGGGTGAGGGCGCGGCGCAGCCGGGAGACGAGGGTCTGCAGGGCGTGGGCAGGGCCGGACGGCGGCTCCTCGGCCCAGATCGCGTCGACCAGCACGCCCGGCTCGACCGCGCGGCCACCGGCGAGCGCCAGCCGTACGAGCAGGCCCTGCAACCGCGCGCCCGCAACGGGCAGGACGGCGTCACCGCGAGACACCTGAAACGCGCCGAGCAGCCTGACGCGAAGCCGTGCATCCCCGTCCATTCCCCGATTTTCGCGCGCTCACCCGCAAGGCCCCAAATCGGGGCGGCCGTGTCAGCGCCGCGTGTGCCCTGTGTGTGCCCCGTGTGAGCGACCCGCCTCAGTCTTCACATGCCGAACCACAGGAGGAAACCTTGAACGACATCAAGCGGCGCCGCGGGGGATCGTCAGCGTCGCGGCGCGGGCAGCACGGGGCAGTGATCGTGGGCGCCGGCCCGGCGAGAAGCGACCTCGGCGTGAGTGCCGTGCTCGTCCGGCCCGATGGCGTCGCCGCCGGCGGTCCCGAAACGTTCGAGCACGTCGCCACCCGCTGGTTCGTCAACCCGACGATTTGCAGGAGAACATCATGAAGACCCCAGCCACGATCATCGGCGCCGGCCTCGGCGGGCTCGTCCTGGCCCGCGTCCTCCACGTGCACGGCATCCCGAGCACGATCTTCGAGGCCGAGGGCTCGCCCACGGCACGCGCCCAGGGTGGCATGCTCGACATCCACGACTACAACGGGCAGCTCGCGCTCGAGGCGGCCGGCCTGATGGACGAGTTCCACGCCATCATCCTGGAGGGCCGCCAGGCGATGCGTTTCCTCGACAAGGACGGCAAAGTCATGTTCGAGAAGGGCGACGACGGCACCGGCGGACGCCCCGAAGTGCAGCGCGGCGACCTGCGGCGGATCCTGCTCGAATCGCTCCCGGCTGGTACCGTCCGCTGGGGACACAAGGTCAGCGGCGTACGCACGCTCGGTGGCGGCCGTCACGAGGTGACCTTTGCCGACGGCGCCACGGTCGAGACGAGCCTGCTGGTCGGCGCGGACGGCACCTGGTCCCGGGTCCGTCCGCTGCTGTCCGACGCCACCCCCGAGTACACCGGCGAGTCGTACGTCGAGACCTACCTGTACCACGCGGAGACCCGCCACCAATTGGCCGCGAGGGCGGTCGGCGACGGCTCGATGTTCGCGCCCGCGCCCGGCAACGCCATCGTCGCTCACCGCGAGAGCGGCGACACCCTGCATGCGTACGTGTCTCTCACCCGGTCGCTGGAGTGGTTCGACGCCATCGACTTCTCCGATCACGCCGCAGCCGCCGCCCGGGTCGTGCAGGAGTTCGAGGGCTGGGCGCCGGAGCTCACCGCGCTGATCACGGACGCCGACAGCGGGCCGATCCTGCGCCCGCTCTTTACCCTGCCGGTCGGGCACCGGTGGGACCGTGCGCCGGGCGTGACCCTGGTCGGCGACGCCGCGCACCTGGTGCCTCCGAACGGCGAAGGCGCTAACCTGGCCATGTTCGACGGCGCGGAGCTGGGCAAGGCAATCGCCGCGCACCTCGAGGACATCGAGGCCGCACTCGCCGAGTACGAGCAGGCCATGTTCCCGCGCACGGGCGAGATTCCCCAGGGCGACGAACTCGTTGCGAGCCTCTTCGGTGACAACCCGCCCGAAAGTCTGCTCGCTCTGCTCGCCGAAGAGGGACTGACTACCTAATGGCTCGTCTCTCAACGTTGCTGGGGTAATTGATCTCTTGTGGTGAGGCCGTCACGCTTGGTCCAGGTCTGTTCCTGGAGGTGGGTGTGGCTGTGTGTCCTGAACGCGAAGGAGAGTTCGATGTAGGAGAGCGATCTGGAGCGATGCTGCTCGGATGATGAAGGTCGTGGCCCTTCGAAGTCGCCCTGCGGAGGGAGGCTTCAAACCGCCTCATGCTGCGTTGGCTGAAGACCGTCGTGGTGAGCGATGAGGAAAAGGCGTCCGTGATGGCGTCAGGTGGGGACCGGGA
>NZ_VCJS01000220.1 GCF_005893125.1 Nonomuraea basaltis
AAGAGTGCTCCTCGCTCTGGAAGGTTGTTGATCTCGACAATCCGTAATCTTCCAGATCAGGGGCACTCTTCGTTGTCTATCGGGTCATTTCGTCTCGGATCTCCTCAAGGCCTATGAATAGCCAAGGCAAGGTACGTCAAGCGGCTTCCCAATACAGGGAATGCCGGATGAACGAGGAGATGGCGACGGTGATCCGGCCAGACGAGACCAGCGAGACACAGCCGTGCTCGGCATTCGGGGGCGCGGAGTGAAGTTACGCACCTCCCGCCGTGCGCTGCTCGTGGCTGATGAGGACATCGATTCGGTGATGGGTGGGGAGCGGGAGTGTCTCGACTGCCTCGGAGACGGCCAGGCCGGAGGGAGCGAGCAATGAACTCGATCACGATGTTGACGCCTGAGGCTCTCAGGCGACAGGACGAGGCGCGAAAGCTGGTGGTGCTGCGTGATCGGCTCGTGGAGCTCGGGATCGGTGCCGAGCTGCGCGAGAACGACAGCACGTTGATGGTGCCCCGTCCCGAACCCGGGCTGCCGATATGGGTGGTCATCGAGCACGGCGGGGCCTTCTACGCGTGGGACACCAATCACCAGCGGCATCCGGTGCACGATCCCCAAGGCGCGGCCCTGGCGCTGGCCCATGCGGTCAAGCGCCGCCGATAAGACGGGCGCGGTGAGGCGGTGAACCTCTGAGAGGGGTTTCAGAGCGCTGCCCCCGCCTTGCCGTGCCTTAGCTCCCCGGCAGATAGGTGTCTCCATTCCCGGGCGGATCCCCAGGTCTACCACGCCCACCGCCCGCGCCCTGTCTGCCGGGGTCTTGGCTTGTGCGTCTATCCGGGACCTGATGACGAGGATGGGGCACGCCAGCACGCGCGCCGCGATCATCTACCAACACTCCACCGACGAACGTCAGCGCGAGGTGGCAAAGAAGCTCGACGACCTGGCACGCGGGGCACTTGACAAGCCATCGGGCACGCAACGGGCACGGGACCCTGAATAGCTTCTAGAAAGATCAAAAGCCCAGGCCAATGACCTGGGCTTTTGTATGTGTGGAGCCTAGGAGATTCGAACTCCTGACTTCCTGCTTGCAAACAGCGCTAGGTCAATCCGCCTACCAGGGCCAAACCTATTTGACCTGGGGAAATGGGAAATATGATGTTGACCGATCGGTGTTGATCGGGGCTCACTCCTCCCAAAAACCTCCCACCCTCCACGCCGCGATCCTCGTCGAATAAAGGGCAATCGATCAGGGGCCTGAGCAGCAGCCGACGGCGCGGAGAGCCGCTGAGAAAGACTATGCGGGCACCGACTTCCCAACCTTGATCAATAGCGGCACCGACGTGGCGGCACTCCGAGGCCCCGCCACGCCCAAGGCCGACCCGCTCCCACCGATACCCCCGTGCCGGCACGTCATGGCCCAGCGACGAGGTTGCAGCCGCTCCAGACCTATAGGTCGGGCCTCGCCGCCCGGAGCCTCTCCTCAGGGGCCGGCCGGGCGACGAGAGCCTGACCGACCCCGTTGTGCTCAAGCGATGGCCTCCTCGCCGTCGCTCACCACGAACTCGCCGGTGCCGGTCGTGCCGATCTCGGTTTGGCTCAGGGTGAGGGCGACGGCTCCTGAGCCTCCGCTCAGCACCTGGGATTCGGTGATCTGGTAGGTCGCCGGGACGGCGCCGTCGGCGAACAGGCGCTTGCCGTCCCCGACGACGACCGGGAACTGGATCAGCCGGTAGACGTCGACCAGCCCGGCGTCATGCAGGGCGCGCACCAGCTGCCAGCTGCCGTGCACCTGCAGCTCACCGCCTGGCTGAGCCTTGAGTCGGCGCACCTGCTCAATGAAGTCGCCACGCAGCACCGTGGTCTTGCCCCAGTTTGCCTCGGCGTCGGACAGGGTGTCGCTGACGACGTACTTCTGCCAGGTGTTGAGGGCGGTGGCCACGATGTTGTCCGGATCGGTCACCTGCGACCAGTAGGTGCGCATCATCTGGAAGGTGTTGCGTCCCAGCAGAATGGCGTCCGCCTTGCGGAACCAGCCGTCAATGGGGGCGAGCTGGCCGTCGGCGGCGTGGGGCACCAGCCAGCCGCCGCGGCCGAAGCCGTTGCTCTGGTCCTCCGTCAGCCCGCCGGGGCCCTGCATGACGCCGTCGAGGCTGATGAAGGTGTGAACGCTGAGTTCCATGTCCTGCTCTCTGATAGGTTATGCGATTTCCACCTGTAGACCGGACGGCCGTGGCGAACGCGGGCCGGCGGGCGCCGGCCAGGTGAGCGTGGCGGCTTGGCCGCCCTGGCGAGGCTCGGCCCGTCCCTGACCCGGCACGCCGCCGTGTCACCGGGGCCCGGACAGGACCCCGGTGACCAGCTACGGCTGCGCAGGTCGACATCTGATCAGGCGGCGTCGACAGCCGCTGTGATCTTGCTGGCCATGTCGGCCATGGTGGGGCTGGGCTCGCCCTGGTGGGTGCGGGCGGCTGCTTCGATGGAGACGATGACGGTGCGGCGGAAGTTGTCGGCTTCTGCCGGAGCCTGCTGCTTGAGCAGGCTCATGGCTGCGGTCAGGGCCGGCAGCACCTGGTCGGCAAGGTCGGCTACAGTCTTGCCCCATTTCACGCCCTTGGGTGCCTTGGCGAGCACGTGCCCGACCAGGCCGGTTGCGGAGGTCAGCGCGATGGAGCCCTCGGTGGCGGCCTTGTGGGGCGAGCCGGCGGCACCAGCGGCGGACATCAGCGAGACGGCGCCCCACGCGGCGGTCCGCAGGGTGAGCTTGTCCTGGTCAGTAAGGGTGATCGACATGATGGTGAGCTCCTATACATCTGTTACGAAATTCAAATCGAACGGACGGATGGTGGACTGCGGTCCTATTGGTGACCGAGGTATCTGGATTGCTTAGGTCGGGTCGCTCGAGGGGATCTCACCCAGCCTTGAGGTGCGCAATCGCTGAACCGTTCATGGCATCCACGATCGCCGACCGCTCTGATACGGGGCCGTTGCCGTCCTGATGCGGCCGCTGACACGACACCGCATGGTCGACGGTGAGCGCGAGGGCCGGCCAGCTAGGTCGAGGACGTCCGTGAGGGTTCAGCGGCGGGCGGGATGAGCGGGCAGGAGTGGATGTTGCGGCTGGAACATGAGCCAGTTCCTCAGCCACGTCTGTGACGACCTGGTCTGCTCGGCCGAGCATCGGCGCCAGGTCTACTCCGGCGATCTGCTCCAGTGAGCGGCTTCAGCGAGCGGCTTCAGTGAGTGACACTGACCGGGGTCTGCTGCTGGATCAAGGAGGCGGCGTGGGCGCCGACCTTGCGGCCGCGCAGCAGGAGCAGAGCCAGTACGGCGGCGCCGAGCACTCCGGCGGCAGCGCCGAGGAAGGCGGTGGACATGGCGGCGTCGTAGGCCTGGCGTGCGGCTGCGGCCAGGGACGGGTCGGCCACGGCGGCGGCTACGGAGCGGCGGGCCTCCTCCGGTGCGGTGGCCGGCATGGCGGAGGTGTAGCTGCTGGTGGCCAGGCTGCCCAGGATGGCGACGCCGAGGGCGGCGCCGGCCTGCTGGATGGTGTCGTTCAAAGCCGAACCGACACCGGCCTGCTCGGTCGGGACGGCGCTCATCAGCGCGGCGATCGCCGTGGGCCCGGCCAGGCCGCTGCCGGCGCCCAGCACGACCTGGGCGATGGCCAGGGCCAGGAAGCTGCCGGGGGAGGAGAAGCCGAGCACGGCGAAGCCGGCGGCCATCACGATCAAGCCGAGGACCGCGGTGGTGCGGTTGCCGAGCTTGGTGCCCAAACCCGCGCCGACGCCGTTGAAGACCACCGACGCGATGAACATCGGGATGAAGGCCAGTCCGGCCTGGGTGGGGGTGTAGCCGAGCACGAACTGCATGTACTGGGTCAGCACCAGCAGCATGCCGCCACTGCCGATCTGGACCAGCGTCAGCGACAGGCTGCCGCCCGCGAAGTCGCGGTCGCGGAAGAGCTGGAGCGGCACCATCGGGTGCTCGGTGCGCAGCTCCCAGCCGATGAAGGCGGCCAGGGCGACGACGGCGACGATCAGCGGGGTCCAGGCGATGCCGTGCGCGAGTTCGTTGATCGTCCACACGAGGGCGGACATGCCGATCATGGACAATACGGCGCCGACGGGGTCGGGCTTGGTCGCGGAGCCCTTGGATTCGGGCATGAGGGTCAAGGCGGCCAGGATGGCCAGGAGTGCGATCGGGACGTTGATCCAGAAGACCGCTTCCCAGCCGAGGGAGGCAATCAGGGCGCCGCCGGCGACGGGGCCGCCGATCAGGCCGAGCACGGCGAAGGCGGCCCCGGCGGCCATGGCCTTGCGCCGTTCGGCCTCGTCGGGGAAGACGACCATCAGGATCGACAGGGTGTTGGGCATGATCATCGCGCCGCCGACGCCCATCGCGACGCGGGCGGCGATCAGCTGGCCGGGGTCAGTGGCGAGGGTGGCGGCCGCGGAGGCGGCGCCGAACAGCGTCAGGCCGATGACCATGAGCTTGCGCCTGCCGTACCGGTCGGACAGGGATCCGGCGGTGAGCAGCAGGCCGGCGAAGACCAGCATGTAGGACTCCAGAATCCACTGGATGTCCTGCGAGGTGGCGCCCAGATCGGCGGCCAGGGAGGGCACGGCGACGGTGAGTGCCATGTTGTCGATGACCAGCACCATCGTGCTCAGACAGAGCACGATCAGGATCAGCCAGCGACGAGGATGCGGTTGCATACTTCTAGCTTCCATTCAAATACAGAGAGTGATCAACTGGGGGTGGCGCGTTCCACGCGCCTTCCGTTGGGGGTGGATCAGGCGCCGCCGGGTGCGATCCATTCGGTCAGCTCGACGACGATGCCGTTGGGGTCGGTCAGGCGCATCAGCCGCTCACCCCACGGGTTACGCCACAACCGCGTGGTGATGGGTGCGTCCTCGGCGTGCAGGCGCGTGTATTCCTTGGCTAGATCGGTGACCGCGAACGCCACCACCGGCTGGGCGATCCGCTCACGCGGCAGTTCGAGGTCGCGCTGGTGCAGCAGGATGTCGGCGGCCGCATCGTCGCGGCTCAGCCAGGTGAAATCCGGGGTGTCGAGCACCTCGCGGAAGCCCAGATAGGTGGTGAAGAATCGGCGGGAGCCTGCCAGATCGTCGACGGTGAAGACGACCGTTGAGGCGACTATGTTCATGGTTCTGCTTGTATGCGGTTGTTTGCCACGGTTTCCCTCCTATGTGGTGATTCGTCCTGGATTAAGGTTGCCGGTACGGCCTGGCCGGGGCAATACCGGATCTTGCAACGCTGCGTTAACCGCAGAGTTCACGCCGGGGAGGACACGCGGGAGATCCGCGACGTCGAGATCTTCCTGACGCTGGCCGAGGGGCTGCGTGTCGGCCGTACGGCGGAGCGGCTGCACGTGTCGGCCGCGCGCGTCAGCCAGGCGATCAAGAAGCAGGTACGCAACGTCGGCGCCCCCTCTTCGAGCGCACCAGCCGAGCCGTACGGCTCACACCAGTCGGCGAACACCTTCGCCAGGACCTTCGGCCGGTCTACGAAGGAGCTTCGCATCAGCATGGATCGGGCCCGATCAGCCCGCTCAGGGGAAGACCGACGTGCCGCGCATCGGCATGGTCGGCAACAACACGACCGTTGACGAGGGCTGTGGACGGCCTCAGCCGGGCAGCGGTCCCAGGTCGCGGACGACGCGGGCGAAGGCGCGGATCATGTCGTTCTCCGCGGCGCTGAGCCACACCATCCCGTACGGCAGCGCATCCATGTCCTTGACGGGCAGATAGGCGATGTCGGGGCGGGCAAAGTACCAGCTCATGTGGACCGGGAAGAGGGTGACGGTCTCTCCCAGGACCGTGTGCATGAAGATGTCCTCGAGATTGTTAAAGGTGGCGGTGCGGTCGATCGACCGGCCCTTGGGGGTGGACTCCGGGACGTAGTGGTCTTTCCAGTAGCCGGGCGCAGGCTCGATGGCCACGTGCTGGAAGTCGCTGACCGCCTCCAGGGAGACCGACGACCATCGGGTGAGCGCATGGTCGCCTGCCACGGCCAGCACCCTCGGCTCGGCGAAAAGCAGCGGACCCACTGTGAGGTCGGGCTCCTCGACCGGCAGCCAGGTGACCAGGATGTCGACCTCTCCGTTGCGTAGCTGGGCGAACGGATCCTGGAAGACCGACATCCGCAGGCGCAGCTCCCACTGCGGGTGCCGGGCGCGGAAGGTCTCCCAGTAGCGGCGCAGCTCCTGGACGTTGAGGGGGAACAGGCTCACCCGGAGCGTGCCGGTCTTGCCGCGTGCGGCCTGCCGTGCCCGCTCCAAGGTCTGCGCCAGGCCCTGGTGCACCTGGCGCAGGTCATCGCGGAGCTGCTCACCCAGCCGCGTGAGCCGGACGCTGTGGCTGTTCCTCGCGAAAAGCTCGGCACCGATGGCTCGTTCCTGCTTCTTGATCGCCTGGCTGACTCGGGCCACAGAGACGTGCAGCCGCTCGGCGGCGCGGCCGAAGTGCAGCTCTTCGGTCAAGGTCAGGAAGATCTCGATGTCCCGTAGCTCCACAAAGCCCCATTTCGCCCATCTGTGCCATATGTGGGGGGAAGTCTGGCATATAGGGCCAAGTGGGGAAGCAGGCGAGTAACCGGGCCTCTCTTGCGGTCGCCCCTGACCTGCGTAGAGTCCTCATCGTCCGGCACCCGTAGGGCCGGGATCAGGCGCTGGTCTGCCCGGCCGGCGTCGCTGTGATCATGTACGCGCCGCGCGGGTGTGCCCAGGTCGGCGTTCTCAGAAATGGACCAATTATGCGAGGTCAGCGCGTCGCGCGTTGAGCGGTGCGTTCGGCCAGGTCGCCGTTCGCAGAACCTCTCTCGCAACTCCGATGTTCTGAGAGGCGCTTTTGCACAGGAAGATCTCGACGTCACGGATTCCACAGAGGTCTCCCAAGGTGGAGCGGGCCGAGGTCGCGCACGGTCTGGGCGAGGGCGCGCACGGCGTCGGTCTCGGCTTCGGTACGCCACACCAGCGCATAGGTGAGGGCTTCGAAGTCGTGGAAGGGCAGCCAGGCGATGTCGGGCCGGTTCCAGTAGCGGGCGGAGTGGGCGGGCAGAGAGTTGACGACCTCTCCGACGCTGACCAGCGCGAGCAGCTCCTCCATGTGGGTGACCAGCGGGCCGCGCACGATCCGGTGCCCGCGCGGCGTGTGCGGGGGGATGAAACCGTCGGCCCAGTAGCCGGGGGCCCGCGGCGCGTCGGTGTGGGGGAAGTCGGCGAGCATCTCGATCGAGGCGATGGGCCGGGTGGCCAGCTCGTGGCCAGTGGCGACGGCCAGGACTCTCGGGTCGGTGAACAGGACAGGTCCCACGGTGAGGTCGGGCTCCTCGACGGGTAGCCAGGTGACCAGGACGTCGACCGTTCCCTCGCGCAGCACGGCGAAGGGGTCGTTGAAGGGGGCATGGCGGATGCGCAGCTCCCACTGCGGGTGCCGGGAGCGGAAGGCCTGCCAGTAGCCACGTAGATCGTGCGCATTGCCGGGGATCATGCCGACGCGCAAGGTGCCGGTAACGCCTCGGGCGGCCTGCCGTGCCCGCTCCAGGCTCTGCGCCAGGCCCTGGTGCACCTGGCGCAGATCGTCCCGCAACTGCTCACCCAGCCGCGTGAGCCGGACGCTGTGGCTGTTCCTCGCGAAAAGCTCGGCACCGATGGCTCGTTCCTGCTTCTTGATCGCCTGGCTGACCCGGGCGACAGAGACGTGCAGCCGCTCGGCGGCGCGGCCGAAGTGCAGCTCCTCGGCCAGCGTCAGGAAGATCTCGATGTCCCGTAGCTCCACAATCCTCATTTCGCCCATCTGTGCCATATATGGGGGGAAGTCTTGCATATAGGGTCAAATGGGGAATAAGGCGAGTAACCGGACCTCTCTTGCGGTCGCCCGATCTGCGTAGAGTCCTCATCGTCCGGCACCCGTAGGGCCGGGGATCAGGTGTTGGTCACCCTGGTGCTGCGCGGCTCGCTTCGCGTGCTATCGGGCATGCAACGGGCACGGCTACGGAACAAGCCTCACATGCATATCCAGCAATAGAGCAATTGATCTTCTTTCTTGGCGCGAGTCGCTGGAGGGTCGGCCTCGGCGCGCGAGCGGGGCCGTCACGGCGGCCGCCCGAAGGTGTTCGACGACGACATGATCGCCTACGCGCGCAGCCTGCGCGCTCGGGGTGTGCCGGTGCCGGAGATCG
Organism: Nonomuraea basaltis; assembly: GCF_005893125.1. Taxonomy (GTDB): domain Bacteria; phylum Actinomycetota; class Actinomycetes; order Streptosporangiales; family Streptosporangiaceae; genus Nonomuraea; species Nonomuraea basaltis. The sequence goes on from NZ_VCJS01000220.1 coordinate 8,197, forward strand.
CGCGCAAGCTGGTCATTCCCACCGGCAAGAACAAGGGCCGTCACCCCTCGCTGGCCAGCGTCTACCGGGTGCTGGGCGAACAGGTCGGCGCCTGAGCGGACGGGGTCCGGCTTCAGGTGCTCATCTCGATCACGTCGCCGTCTGCTCCTGGGCGGTGGGCTCGGGGGGCGCCGGTTCGGCGTGGCAGGCGCCGGAGGCGCGGAAGGGTTCGGCGAGCTGGGCGAGGTAGGCGGTCGGGTAGTTCGGCTTGGCGGCCATGCCGAGCTGGTCGGAGGAGAAGCGGCGGGTGGGGTCGTAAGAGAAGGTGCCGAGCAGGTGGTCCCAGGTCAGGGTGAACTGGCCGAGGCCCTGGCGGGCCAGCAGGTCGCGCATGCAGGTCTCGACCTGGCGCCAGAGAGCGTGGGGGCCGGCACCGGACGCGGGGTGCAGCCAGATGCGCAGCGCGGACGGCGCGGTTTGGGCGATCTGGGACAGCTCTAGGCCGGGCACCGCTACCAGCGCGAACCAGGTCAGCAGGACCGGGGCGCGGGTCGCTAGAGGCTCACCGAGCAGGATGGCCAGCACGCCGGTGAACATCGGGTTGCTCGGCGCGAGTCTTGCCGCCTTGGTGAAGGCGGATAAAGGGCGCGAAGAGATCAGTCGGGGTAAGAGTCATGCCGAGACGTCCTTCCTACGGTGATCTTACATCTGGCGGGTTGTGCCTGGGGGGCGCCGGCGCGACTGTCCGCAGCAAAGGGTCGAACGACATGCCGACTCATTCACTCGCTACCGGTGTCAGGGAAGCGTTCCAGAAATCGGCGTAGCGGCCGCCGCGGCGCAGCAGCTCGTCGTGGCTGCCTTCCTCCACGATCCGGCCGCCGTCCAGGAAGACGATGCGATCGGCGCGTCGGACGGTCCGCATCCGATGTGCCACCATCACCACCGTCCGGCCCGCCATCAGGCGCTCGACACCCTCGTGGACGGCCGCCTCATTGACCGGGTCCAGGGCGGAGGTGACCTCGTCCAGCAGCACGATGGGCGCGTTCTTCAGCAGCGCTCGCGCGATCGAGACACGCTGGCGCTCACCACCCGACAGCAGTGCGCCGCCCTCGCCGACATTGGTCGCCCATCCGCCGGGCAGTCATCACCACGGCCGACTGGTGCCAAAACTCGCTGAACCGTCGCCATCCGGCTACACACCGGCACCGACCCCGAGTGGCATCTGGCGGCCTGGGAGTCGCCGCCCGCGAAGACCACCTTCCGCTACCCCCTGACCATCCGCATGATCAAGTGATTCTCCTGGCCTGAGCTTCACTGACCGGGACGTGGTGTTCTGGCCCGGGGACCGAGGGTGGGCGCCGGCGTTCTGGTTTGGGAGGGGGCGCCGGCGCTCTGGCTTGGAGGGTGAGCTGAGGATGCCGCCGTCCGGCTTGGGAGGCGGCTAACGCTCGGTTGTCTGGTCGAGCACCGGTTTCACGTCGATGATGGGTGTCGCGTCCAACGCCTCCAGGTTCTGTACGCGCACCCTGGTGCCGTCGATCGACACGATCTTCACCCGATGCAGCCCGATCGGGTTCGGACGATCAGGCGAACGAGTGGAGAAGACTCCCGTTTCCGGCCGCGTCGCATCACCGCGCGGATGAACCACCAGGACATCGCGGTCCGCCCGATCAAGCCAGGTGAGCACGATCACCTCCTCGCCCGCCCGCAGGTCGCGAAGCCCCTCGCGTACGTCCGGCTCGAACACCAGCCACGCGTCGGGCGCCCCTTCATCGCCCTGCTTGGGAGCCATCTCCCGGTCCACCAACAGCTCTCGGACTACCTGACGTACTGGCTCACGAACGTCGTGAAACCCAACCTCGCGCCCAAGACGGTGGCGAACTACGAGATGTTCGCCCGGCTCTACATCACGCCAACGCTCGGCTCCAAGCGGCTCGACAAGCTGACCGTTCGGGACGTCCAAGCCTGGCTGAACAAGCTGCGCCGTTCCTGTCTCTGCTGCGATCAGGGTAAGGATGCCGCTCGGCCCGAGAGTCACAGCAACCCGAAGTGACGTCGGCACTGCTGCGCCGTCGGCAAGTGCTGTCAGTCGCTGCCCTCGGAGCGGACGGTTCATGACGCCTACATGACGCTTCGGGCTGCGCTGAGCAACGCGGTGCGGGAGGAGACGTTGACCCGCAACGTCGCCGCCAACGTCAAGATGTCGGTTCCTCGGAAGCGCAAGATCAAGCCTTGGTCCGTCGAAGAAGCCAGGGCCTTCCTAGAGTCAGCGCGCACGAACGAGGACCCGATGTACCCCGCCTACGTCCTGGTGCTCGTCCTCGGGCTGCGCCTGGGTGAGACGCTCGGGCTGCGTTGGGAAGACGTGGACCTCGACCAGGCCGAGATGACGATCGGCTGGCAGCTCCAGCGCGTCGGAGGAAAGCTGCTGCACCGCCAGACGAAGACGGACGCGTCCGACGCCACGCTGCCGTTCCCGGAGAACGTCACGACGGCCCTCCGTGCCCGTCAACGAGCACGCGACACCGCCCGGGAAGCGGCTGGAGACGATTGGCAGGACACAGGGCTCGTCTTCACCACCGCCAGTGGCCGCCCGATCGAGCCGTCCAACTTCCGGCGCAGCTTCGCGAACGCCTGCGCCAAGGCAAGCGTACGGAGAGTCCACGTCCACGCGACTCGCAAGACCTGCGCATCCTTGTTGGTCGCCCTCGATGTCCATCCGCGCGTCGCAATGCAGATCCTCCGTCACTCGCAGATCGCGGTGACGATGAACATCTACAGTGAGGTCTCGTCAGAGGAGACGCGCAAGGCGCTGAAGCGCTTGGGGCAGCACCTCGGCTTCTGAGCCATCCACGCATCATCAGGGCCGCTGTCAGGTGACGTGATATCTGGCCGCGTGCCATCCAAATTGGCCAGAGCGCTGGCCAGTGCCAGTGGAAGTGGCCAGCGCAGGCTCGGCGTCGGCACCGGCGGATCGAGCAGGGGAGATGACACAGAAGCGTGACCGTGCATTTACCCTGAGTAAGTAGAGTGCTACGTTGAGCGAGATTCGGGGGAACAACGTTCCGTCACTCTGACCGGAGGCTTGCAATGTCCTCATCGCTCACCGCATCCAATCTGGCCCTCATCTTCGCCGCACTGGACAGCAACGATGACAACCGGCTGACCGCCGCCGACTTCACCCTGAGGGCCGACCAGTTCTGCGCCGCCCTCGCCCCCGACCCCGACTCCGCCCACCACCAGGGCATCAGGAAGGGCTTCGCGGACTGGTGGGAGCACCTGCGCACCGTGGCCGACATCGACCGCGACGGCTCCGTGAGCTGCGCGGAATACCTGGCCGCCGCAAGCAACAGAGCCGGGCGATCGGCAGACGGGCACGCCGAGGTGGTCCTCAGCCTGGCCGCTCCGCTGTTCGACGCCACCGACACCGACGCCGACGGAGCCATCTCCCTCCAGGAGTACGTCCGCTTCTACACCGCCATGGACCTCGACGGAAAGATCGGAGAACTGGCCTTCGCCCGCCTCGACAACGACGGCGACGGCCGGCTCAATCGCCAGGAGTTCCTTGACGGCGTCCACGCCATCCTCACCAGCGAGAACCCCGCCGACCCCGGCACCTGGATGCTGGGCCGCACCTGACCCCGCGTACTTGTGCGGCGGCAGCTTCTCACAAGCCGCCAACCCCAGAGTGGCGGCCCGCTGGAGCTTTGGGGTTCCAGGCCACGAAGGGCCTTCTCGCCGGAGAATGGCCACTTTCGATGGCACGATCGCTTGGGCGGACTGTGTCAGCCAATTGGCCAGCGCAAGGTCACGCCATGATCGATAACCAGATTCGATGTCACCTGACAGCCGCTTCCCCAGGGAGCGGCCGTCAGCATTCCGCGAGGAGCTCCGATCTGTCGGTCTCTCTCACTACGATCACCGCATGTTTGGCTTACACGCGTTGGAGTCGATTCTCCTTGTCCTGCTGCTGGTGATCCTCGGGCTCGGAATCAGCCGATGGATGAGACAACGCAAGGTATCGCGTATCTACGTCGGCCTGGACCTCATGACTCTGTCGATGTGCAGGTCCGGGCGCACGACCTGATCGAGGCGGGACGGTTTCATGACGCTGTGGACCTGATCCGCAAGGAGTCCCAGGTATCCGGGCCGACCGCATTGGAAGTCGCGAAGGTTCTACGTGCCGGTGGGGTCCTGCCGGGCTTCCCGGTGTTCGATGAGGATGACCTGCCCACCCGGATCCGCAAGCTGATTGAGGCCGGCCACCGAAAGCAAGCCGTCTTCCTTGCGCGAAGCACCGAGGACATGAGCCAGTCAGAAGCTGAGGCGTTCGTCGACTCGCTCTCAGGGGAGCCGAACGCCTGACGCCGGGGCGAGTTGTCGCCGTAGCTGTATTTTGCAGCTGTACAAGATCGAAAAGGCCACTTCCCGATTATAGGAAGTGGCCTTCGAAGTGCAGTGGAGCCTAGGAGATTCGAACTCCTGACTTCCTGCTTGCAAAGACGCACGCCGATCTTGCTCGATCTGCGGAGCCGCAGCTCACGGCGCTGATCGCGTTCCCCGTGGCTCCCCGCTGCTCCCCTTCGTTTCCCGCCCTATCGGGCACGCGACGGGCACGGCCGGCAGACTCATCACGTGATCACGGATGCGCTCGTCTTCCTTCAGTCTTGGTACGCCTCCTGCTGCGATGACGACTGGGAGCACGGTTACGGCGTGATAATCGAGACCTTGGACAATCCGGGATGGCGTCTGGAGGTCGATCTCGTCAACACGCCTCTTGCAGGGGCCTTGCTGGACCGCATAGTGGTGGAACGCACCGAGGACGACTGGGTACACGCGTGGAGCAATGGGATCCACTTCGGAGGAGCGTGTGGGCCTCTGAACCTCGGTGAGCTGTTGGAAGCATTTCGAGACTTCGTCGGCAATGCTGTCTCGCCCCCTGGCTGATGCTCTCGCCGGCTGGGCGGAGGCCGACTGCCCCGAGGAGCGCGTCGACGACATCGGGCACAATCACTGAATGTTCGACTTCGGGATCCCCGGATACAGGCCGGAATGGTTAAGCGGACGCACGGCGATCACTGCCACTCATGGGGCGAGACTGGGCCGCCTCGTCGACCGGCGACTGACCCGAGCGCTGCTGGTGTGGGACCTTGACGAGGACAAGTGGTTCGCTGACTGCCCGGTCCTCTTGGACTTCGAGGGTGAGCAGGTCGAGATCAACCACTGGAAGTTCGACGAGCTCTCCATCACCTGGAACACCATTGATCCAGCGCGCGCGCCGGATTGGCCGGACTTTCACCTCGCGTGGCGAGACGACATACCGGATGAACTCACCGCACTGGTCGGGCAGCCTTGTTCGGCAGTGGAGCTGCTGATGTGGAGGAACAGGGATCTTGTGGAGGGGGCCATCGTGTCCTTGGGGTTCGGCTTTCCGAACGGCCAAGTGACGGTCCACAACGCGCTTGATGAGAACGGCATGGAGTTCACTCCGCCTGGCGACCACTACGCGCGGTACAACATGGCCCCCTGATCCGTAGGCTCCCAAAGGATCTCGTCGGGGATCTGGGCGTCACTCCATGCCTATTGGATGATGAGCTGCTTCCTACCGTGTGGAACATCCTGAACCGAGCCGGAGTCGACCCCGCTCCGCGCCGCAGCGGGCCGACATGGAAGCAGTTCCTGACCGCCCAGGCCGAGCACATCGTCGCCGTCGACTTCCTGCACGTGGACACCGTCAACCTCACACGCTTGTATGCCCTGATCATGCTCGAACATGGCAGCCGTCGTGCCCACCTGCTCGGCGTCACCGCCACCCCCGCTGGCCCGTGGGCTGCTCAGGCCGCTCGTATCCGACCGGAGTTCCGCTCGCTCACCAGCGCCGTCTCCTCGACGAAGGCGATCGACCACGGCGTCTGGAGCCCCGACGCCACATCGAGGGGAGTCCCTACAGAGCCGTTGCCCGGCGTTGATATCGAGCTCGGAGTTGGCCCGGAGGTCCCTGTCACGGTCGTGCCGTCGGTGTTGTTTCTCGGGCTACACGCCGCCAGGGTCACGCCGAGCAGAACGGACGCCGTGCATGCCACCGTGACGGTCCTCCTCACGCTGAGCATGCGGCGACTTCGGTTCGCCATCAGTCGATGACCTCGACGGTGACGTCTCCGCCTTCGAGGCGCTGGAGCTGTTCGAGCGGCGCGTCGTAGGTGCCGATGTGGATCGTCTGGTCGGAGTAACCGATCCCGGCGGCGTTGTAGTAGAAGCCGAGGTTGCCCCAGGAGGTGAAATAGATCAGGTCGCCGTCCTCGGGGTCAGAGCCGGGGGAACCGCTGTGGTTCAGTTTCCGCGAAAGGTAGCTGATCTTCTCTTTTCCCGCGAGATCCTCGAAGGTGAGCGTGAGCGGCAGCATGGACAGGAAGTCGCGGACAGCCGGGTTGTCCTGGCCGATCGTCACGTCGACCGAGGTCGCGTTCGACGAGAACCGCACTACCGTGCCCACGATCTTGGTCGTCTCGCCGTCGGTGTCGCTCGTGCCTGAGCGGGGAGGCGCCGAAGGGGCTGCGGATGGCGACGCGGGCGTCGAGGTCGTGGGCTGGTCAGATGCTGAAGGGGCGGCGTCCGGTTCGGACGCGCTGCACGCCGTCAGGGCGAGCAACGCCAACAGGCCGACAGCGGGCACGGCGTTCTTCACTTGTATTGCTCCGTCGTTGCAATGAGCGGGGCCAGAGATTCGAGGGGCAGGGTGAGGTCGAAGACCTCGCCAGGGTTGATCTCACCGTTCATGACCGGATCGATGAGCTCGGGCAGGAACCGGCGCACGGCATCCGGGCCGCCGGGCAGGGCCGGAAAGCGGACATCGTGGCACCCGCGAAGTGGGTGAGTTCGCGGGTACCGCGGGTGGAGGCCGGCCGGCATCACAGGAGGGCTTCGATGGTGATGGGAAGGTCGCGGATGCGGCGGCCGGTGGCGTGGAAGACGGCGTTGGCGATGGCCGGCGCCACACCGACGATCACCACCTCGCCCAGCCCCTTGACGCCGATGGGGTCGGCGGTGCGGTCGTCTCCGTTGAGGTAGATGGCGTTGACGTCGGGGACGTCGGCGTTGACGGGGACGAGGTAGTCCGCCATGTTCGCGTTGACGATGCGGCCGTCGCGTGGATCGGTGACGGTGTGCTCCAGCAGGGCCATGCCGATGCCGCCGACCATGCCGCCGATAGCCTGGCTCTCGGCGAGCTTGGGGTTGATGATGCGGCCCGCGTCGTACACGCCGAACACCCGCCGGATCCGGACCAGGCCGAGGCGTTCGTCGACGGCGACCTGGGCGAACACCGCGCCGTAGGCGTGCGTGGAGAACCGTTCCACCTCCTGGCCGGGGGTGTAGCCGCCACGTGCCTCCAGGTGGGGGCGGTTGTTGCGGGCCAGCAGTTCCCGGTAGGTCTCGCCGCGTTCGGGGTCGTCGCGCAGGTGCAGGCGGCCGTTCTGCACGACGACGTCGTCGGCGGAAGCGCCGTGCAGGGGTGAGCCGGGGTCGGCGACGGCGAGCCGGATGGCCTGCCGGCGGAGCTTGTCGCAGGTGTCTTGGACGGCGGAGCCGACGCTGGCCATGGTCATGGAACCGCCGTGGGGCGGCGACGGCGGCATGGTCGAGTCGCCGAGCTGGAACCGCACCTTTGGCACGGGGAGGCCGAGGGCGTCGGCGGCGACCTGGGTCATGGAGGTGTAGGTGCCCGGGCCCATGTCGGAGGTCGCGCACTGGACGATCGCGGTGCCGTCGGCGTCGAGTCTGGCCAGGGCCTGGGCCGGGGCGCGTTGCGTGTGGTAGGTGGCCACGGCGACGCCGGTGCCGATCAGCCAGTTCCCGTCGCGGGCCGAGCGCGGCCGGGGGTCGCGGTCGTCCCAGCCGACGGTGCGGGAGCCGACGCGGAAACACTCGCGCAGCCGCCGGGTGGAGAACGGTACCCCAGTGCCCGGATCCCGGTCGGGTTCGTTGCGCAGGCGTAGCTCGATCGGGTCCATGCCCAGGTCGTAGGCGAGCTCGTCCATCGCGCATTCGATGGCGTACGCGGCGGTGGCCGCCCCGGGGCCGCGCATCCAGGTAGGCGTGTTGACGTCCAGCGGTATCGACCGGTAGGTCTGGCGGACGTTGGGCGTGGCGTACACCATCTGCCCTTGAACCATCAGCGCCTCCCGGTAGTCCTCGTATGCAGAGGTCTCGGCGCGTATGTCGTGCACGGCCGCGGTGAGCCGTCCGCGCTCGTCGGCGCCGAGGGTGAGCTTGTATTCGGTGACGGGGCGAAAGCCCGTCCCGGTGTACAGCTGCTTGCGGGTCAGCACCACCTTCACCGGGCGGCGCACCTCGCGGGCGGCCAGCGCGGCGATGGCGACGTGCGGCCAGGCCCGCAGGGCGCTGCCGAACGCGCCGCCGACGAACGGCGAGATGACCCGGACCGCCCCCTCCGGGATGCCGAACACGGTGGCGAGGTCGCCCCGGGTGTTGAGGACGATCTGGGTCTTGTCCCACACGGTGAGCCGGTCGCCTTCCCAGCGGGCGATGGTGGCGTGCGGCTCCATCGGATTGTGGTGCTCCCGGTTGAGCCGGTACGTCTGCGCCAGACGGGTGTGCGCCCGCTCCAGCGCCTGGTCGACGTTGCCCCGTTGGTAGTTCTCGGGCTGGTTGGCCTCGCCGGCCGGGGAGGACAGGTCGGTCGCGGGCCGCTCGCCGTCGTAGGCGACCTTCACCAGGCTCGCCGCGTGCTGGGCGATCTCCAACGATTCGGCCACCACGACCGCGACCGGCTGGCCGAAGAAGCGGACCCGGTCGTCCTGGAAGACTCGCAGGCGTTCCCCCCGGGCAGGGTCGGGCACGCCGCGGAAGGGCCGGTAGGGCAGTTTCGGCGCGTTCAGATGGCTGATCACCTTGAGCACACCGCGCTGGGCGACGGCGTCTCGAGTGTCGATCCCGGTGATCCGCCCCCGGCCGACGGTGCTGGTGACGATCACGCCGTGGACGACGCCGCGCACGGTGCCGTGGGCGTCATGCTCGGCGGCGTAGGCGGCCTGGCCGGTCACCTTCAGCCGTCCGTCCACCCGGGACAGTGGCGTGCCCGCCGTAGGCCGTGTCATCGCGTGCCTCCCACAGTGCGCAGTTGACGTTCGACGGTACGTTTGAGCAGTTCCGCTTTGAAGCCGTTGTGGCGCCGCGGGCGGGCGCCGTCCGCCGAGGCCGCGGCGGCCTCCGCCCACAACCGCTCGGAGGGGCGGGCGCCCACCAGTCGCCGCTCCACCGTGGTCAGCCGCCACGGCACCGTGCCCACCCCGCCGGCGGCGACTCGGGCGTCGCGGATGAGGCCGCCGGTGATGTTCAGGACGACCGCCGCGGAGGTGAGCGCGAACTCATACGACTGCCGGTCGCGGACCTTCAGGTAGCCCGATCGCATGAGCTGTGGATGCGGTGGGATCTCCACCGCAGTGATCAGCTCGCCCGGCCGCAGGTCGTGCTCGCGGTCGGGCGTGTCGCCCGGCTGCAGCAGGAACTCGGTCAGGGCGAGGCTGCGCTCCCCGTCCGGGCCCAGCAGGTGCACGGTCGCGTCCAACGCCACCAGCGCCACCGCCAGGTCGGACGGATGGGTCGCCACACACTCATTCGACGTGCCCAGGATCGCGTGCGAGCGGTTGTAGCCCTCCAGGGCGGCGCACCCCGAACCGCGTTGCCGCTTGTTGCAGGGGGCGGTGACGTCGCGGAAGTAGGTGCAGCGGGTGCGCTGCAGGATGTTTCCCCCGATGGTGGCCATGTTCCGCAACTGTGCCGACGCGCTCAGCTCCAGCGCCTGCGAGACCACCGGGTAGGCGGTGCGCACCCGTGGGTGCGCGGCGACGTCGGACATGCGCGCCAGGGCGCCGATCCGCAGCCCGCCGCGCGCGCCGGCCTGCACCTCCCGTAGCGGCAGGCCGCTGATGTCGACCAGCGTGCCGGGGCGCTCCACCGTCTCGCGCATCAGGTCGACCAGCGTCGTGCCGCCGGCGATGTAGCGGCCGCCGCGCGTCCCGGCCGCGAGTGCGGCGCGGGTGTCGGCGGGCTTGGTGTAGGCGAAGGGGTACATGTCAACTCCCTCCACGGCGCGCGGCCTGCGCGACCGCGTTGACGATCTTGACGTAGCAGCCGCAGCGGCAGATGTTGCCGCTCATCCACTCCCGGATCTCCTCCCGGGAGCCGGTGTGGCCTTCTCGGATGCAGCCGACGCCGGACATGATCTGGCCCGGGGTGCAGTAGCCGCACTGGAAGGCGTCCTGTTCGATGAAGGCCTGCTGCAGCGGGTGCAGCTCGTCCTCCTCGCCCGGGGCGAGCCCTTCGACGGTGGTGACCTCGGCGCCCTCCAATCGCACCGCCAGCGTCAGGCAGGCGTTGACGCGGCGGCCGTCGACCAAGACGGTGCAGGCCCCGCAGGCTCCGGCGTCGCAGCCCTTCTTGGTGCCCGGCAAGGCGAGCCGCTCGCGCAGCAGGTCCAGCAGCGACGTCCGGTTGTCGATCGTCACCTGGTGCCGCCGCCCGTTCACCGTCACCGACAGCGTGCTGCTGTGACCATCGGGCGCCACGGCCTGCCCGACCGACGCGCCGGTCTCGTCCACGGCGAGCGCGGACGGAAGGACACCGGCTACCGCGCCACCGAAAGCGGTCGTCGACAGAAAACCCCTCCGGGACACCCCCGACGTCCCCTCCCCATCCTGGCGGTCTTGGCCAGGGAGCTCATCAGACATGAGATCCTCACTTCTCCTTCAGGTTTCAGCGGGCGACGTAGCCGCCGTCGACGGGGAGTGCGACTCCGATGACGAAGCTGGCGCCGGGGCTGCACAGCCACAGGACGGCTTGGGCGATCTCGTCTGCGGTGCCGAGTCGGTTGATGGGCTGGTCGGCTTCCGCCTGTGCACGGTCGAGTTCGCCCTTGGCGATCATGTCGGCGACCATCGGGGTGTCGATGGGGCCAGGGCAGACGGCGTTGATGCGGATGCCGCGTGGGGCGTACTCGAGTGCGGCGCTGCTCGTCAGGCCGATCACTCCATGCTTGGAGGCGTGGTAGGCGGCTCGGCCGGGCAGGCCGACGAGGCCGCCGAGGGAGGAGCAGTTGACGATGGCTCCGCTGCCCTGGGTGCGCATGTGGCGCAGTTCGTGCTTCATGCAGGCCCAGACGCCGCGCAGGTTGATGTCGTGGACGCGGTCGAAGACTTCAGCGGGTTCGTCGGCCGCGTCGCTGGGTGGCGCCTGGATGCCGGCGTTGTTGAAGGCCATGTCGAGGCGGCCGAAGGTTTCGACGGTCCGGTCGACGACGGCGCAGACTATTTCCTCGTCGCTGACGTCGCAGGGCAGGGCGATGACCTGGTGACCGGTGGCGGTGAGTTCCTTGGCCGCTGTGGTCAGGGCGTCTTCGTTGATGTCGGTCAGTGCGACGGCGGCGCCGGAACGGGCGAAGGCGTGGGCGGTGGCCAGGCCCATGCCGGAGGCGGCGCCGGTGACGAGGGCGACCTGGCCGGTGAAGTCGAAGGCGGGATTCATGAAGGTGCTTTCCCTTCGCAAGGCTGGAGCTGAGGGGCAGCGGTCGGGTTCGGCGTCGGTGTGGTGTGTCAGACGGTCTGGCCGCCGTCGACGACGAGGGCGTGTCCGGCGAGCGGTACCCGCGCCGGCTGGGCCTGGGTTGAGAACGAGCCCATGAGCACGCGGCGGACGCACGAGCTCTGGTAGCCCGCCCGGCAGATCTCGCAGGTGTTGGCGCAGGCGAAGAACGAGCCGATCAATGAACTGGCCCGGCCTGGTAGTGACCTGACTGCCGACCTCCTCCACCACCCCGACGTCGCCAGGCGGATGATCGCGGCGGTCAGCTCGACGATCACCGGGCCCGGGCGCTGCTCGACGCGGACGTCGCCCCAGGCGTATAGAACTGCTCCACGCATGAGCGGATCTCCCTGCCGTTACTTACCGTCAAACGTTCAGGAAACCGGCTCCCTCTCGCGCCAGGAAGGTCGGGTTTATCGGGGGGACAACCTCCACCCCCCCTTCCGCCCCGGCCGATACCTACAGTGAAGGCGTGGACAACCGAGACGAGATCCGCGACTTCCTCACCAGCCGGCGCGCCAGGATCACCCCGGAGCAGGCCGGGCTAGCCCCCGGCGGACGCCGCCGGGTACCCGGCCTGCGCCGCGAAGAAGTCGCCGTCCTGGCCGGCGTCAGCACCGAGTGGTACACCCGTCTGGAAAAAGGCCACATCACCGGCATCTCCGACGACGTCCTCCACGCCGTCGCCCGAGCTCTCCACCTCGACGATGCCGAACGCGCCCACCTGTTCGACCTGGCCCGCGCCGCGGGCACCGGACACCGCACGCGCCGCCCCGCCCGCGGGGTGCGGCCCGGGCTGCAGCGAATGCTGGATGCCATGACCGACGCCCCCGCGATCATCCGCAACGGCCGCATGGACATCGTGGCCGCCAACCACCTCGGCCGCGCCATGTACTGGCCGGTCTTCCAAACCCAGCGCCCCGGCCGCAGCCCGCGCTCAGCGCCCGCGCGCACTTACCCGGCCAACGTCGCGCGCTTTCAGTTCCTCGACCCGGCCGGGCCCGACTTCTTCCCCGACTGGGACACCGCCGCCGACGTCACCGTCGCCCTCCTGCGCACCGAAGCCGGCCGCGACCCCTACAACAAGGACCTCACCGACCTGATCGGCGAACTGTCCACCCGCAGCGCCGACTTCCGTACCCGCTGGGCCCAGCACAACGTCCGCCTCCACCACGCCGGCACCAAGACCTTCCACCACCCCGCCATCGGCGACCTCACCCTCGACTACGAGTCCATGGACCTGCAAGCCGACCCCGGCCTGAACCTGACCGTCTACACCGCCGCCCCCGACACCC
>NZ_VCJS01000221.1 GCF_005893125.1 Nonomuraea basaltis
TGCGTCCTTGGGCTCCGTGCGTGCCACCGCGGTGTCCTCCAGGTCGATCTCCGTCGATGCCTGGATCACAGTACTCATCAGGTGCGTTCTCCTTGATCAGGAGTTACACCGAAAACCGTACAGTCCCCCTGGGAGCACACGCTAAGTGGTCTGAGTTGTCAATCCTTCGGGGGTTATACGGCGGGGTCCAGTACGGCAGGCTGGTGGTCGCAGTGATCGTGCTGCTGGAGGTTGGACTCTTTCTGCTCGTGTCGCTCAATCCGGGCCAGCAGGTCTTCGAGGTCGGCTGAGGTGAACTTCCATCTGAAGGGCCGGGCGGTGGCGTTGTAGCGCCGTTCGAAGGCGATGAGCCGGTCTTCGACCTGGTCAAGGCTGGTGAAGTCGTTGGGTGTGAGGGCCTTGCGCTGCACGATGGAGAAGAAGATCTCTATTTGGTTCAGCCAGGAGGCGTGGATGGGTGTGTGGACCATGACCGCGTTGGGGAACTGCGCGGTCGGCTGCGGTTTTGCCGCGGTGGGAGGAGCCGTTGTCGACGACCCAGAACACGCGTCGTGCTGAGGCGTAAGGCTCTTGCGTCATGACCTGCTCGACCAGGTCCATGAACGGGACGATGCCCGTTTTGGGCGAGCAGTGTCCGAACACGCGGGCCTGGTGGATGTCGTAGGCGGCCAGGTAGGCCAGCGCGCCACCCCGGGTGTAGTCGTGGTTGACCCGCATGGTCCGGGCGGCCCCAGCTGGCAGGGTGGGGTGGCAACGGCAGCGGCCTGGATGGAGGTCTTCTCGTCGGAGGAGATCACATACTCGTCGTCGCCGAGCGCCGTGCCGTCGAAGATGCGGGCGTATAGGTCCAGCACGCGGACGGCCTTGGCGGCGAAGTCGGGGCCGCGGATGAAGATCCATGACCGGTGCTGCCAGGGCTTGAGCGCGTCGGCGGCGAGGATCCGGCGGACGGTGGAGGCGGAGACCGCAGTCGCTAGGCCACGCCCGACTACCTCGCGGGCCAGGTCCGGGCCGCTCCAGCGGGACAATGGAACCCCGGTTTCGGCCGGCAACTGGCAGGCCAGCGCCTTGATCTCGGCGATGTGGAGCGGGGTGAAGGTCGGTGGCCGTCCGCTGCGTGACAGGTCATCCAGCCCTTTCATACCGTGATCGGCGTAGCGGCCACGCCAGAGCCGGACGGTGTCGACGTGGACTGCCTGCCGCCGGGCGATCGCGGCGTTGGAATAGCCGTGCGCGGCGTCCAGCACGATCCTGACCCGGATCACCAGCCGGTAGGCCGCGGTCTGGGAATAGGCCAAGTGCTTGAGACGGTGGCGGTCGGTGGCGGTCAGAGTGATCTGGCGGGCGCGGGGGACGGGCAACGCACGGACTCTCTACGGGTGATCTTTGTCCTGTGACAACGAACGTTGAGTTGTGTCAGCGAAGTTTGAGCGGGCTCGACGTGGCACAGCTATTCGAGTTCATCCAATTCCGTTCGAGACATTGCGGCAGTCAGGCGAGATGTCGGCCTGAGCATGAGAGGCCCCGACACGACGTGAGCTCGTCGAACCGGAGATGTCTTCATTTCGCCGGGCCAGGGCCCTCTCTTCGTGGCTCATCCCCAGGTGTTCACTGGAGGAGGATCCGATCTTCGCAGGGTTGGCGTCGTGTCCTCCGGCGGAGCGTTCTCCTGGAGCGGCTCGGTGTCGTCGACGGCCACACATGACTTCACGGGCGTGTCTGCCTTGGCCAGCCATGCACCGAGTTCCCAGGGCTGGCGTGGGTTCTGGTTGTCACGGAACTCGAGCACCAGGGTCTCACCGCGCTCCATGTGCTGGGGAGAGATCTGGAACGTCTGGGCGGAGACCGGGCGGGTGACCTTAGTGGAGCGCCAGTTCTCCTGGTCGTTGAACTCCTTGAGCTCCTCCTTGTTCATCTCCGTGGGATTCTTCGAGCCGTAAGCCAAATCGGCACTGGTGATGCGGTGGTCTGCACACTTCTTGCCCGGCTCCAAAAACGTCACGTCGGACGTGACGCCTATGGCGCTCAACTTGGTCTCCAGCCCCTCGGGGTCACGCAGCTCGGTGAGAGTCACCGTGATCGTGCCGTCGGGGTTCTTCGCCACCGCGTAAGCGGGGTCGCCGTCCCCGATCACCAGCGGTGCGGCGACAGCGGCCGCCGCGATGCCGGCCGCGACCAGCAGCCGTGGACCGGTGAAGATCGCCTGCCCGCCCCCGGAGACCCGTCGGCGGGCAGGCGGGCCGTCCATTCCCCTCAGTAGCTGCCCCCGCGCTCCGGCGAGGTCATCTGGGGTGCCCGGGGGAATGGTTGCCCACATGGACTTGAGCTCGTCCATCATTCTGCTCCCTGTTCTAGGGTCTGGCGGACCCGGGTGCGGGCCCGGTTGAGTCGCGAGCGCACAGTCCCCAAAGGGATGGCCAGTGCGTCCGCGACCTCCTGGTAGCTCAGTTCGGCCCAGGCGACGAGCAGCAGCACGTCGCGATCGGCTCGTTTGAGTTTCAGCAATGCCTTCGCCAGCGGTCGGTTGACGGCCAGGGTGTCGATCCCGTCCTCAACCGGCGCGCCGGACACCTCCGCCGGATGCACCCCGCTGCGGATGTAGGCGCGGTAGAGGCTCGTCTCGGTGCGCCGATGCTTGCCGATCAGGTTGGAGGCGATGCCGTACAGCCACGGGCGGGCATCGGCGCGGCTGCTGTCGTAATCGCCGCGGCGCTGGAAGGCGGTCAGAAAAGTGTCGGCCACGACGTCCTCGGCCTCGCTCGGGCCCAGCCGCCGGACCACGAAGCGATGCAGGTACGGCGCATGCCGGTCGAACAAAAGGGCGAAGATTTCCGGCTCGTCGAGCGACCTCTCGATGAGGGTCGCATCGTCAGCCTCGATGACGTCGCGTATGGGGTCCTGCATTTCGACCCCTTCTTGGCGTATGCCGGTCACACGTACTCTTACCGCGCCGGGCCGAAATGGTTCACGCCCGTCTTCGACGCTGGACAATCTTCATGCTGGTCCGCCGAGATTGCCCGTCGTTGCCCTGACGGCGAGCCAACAACACGCCGAGGTCGGCAAGATAGCCCTCATGCCGACCATCCCCGCCTCCACCAAGACCTCGCTGGCCCAGCGGCTCTTTCTACACGCCAAGCAGAACCGGTCCCAGTTGGCCGACGTGCATGTCCACTACCTGGCCAGTTCGGCTATGTCGAGGGCGAACTGCCCGGCGGAGACCGGCTTCCTTAATACGCCTTCGCTACGTCGGCAGCGCGCACGGGTGGAGCCTGGCGATCCACATGCCCAGCACCGGCGTCTACGAAGACGCCGTCCGGTTCGGCGGAAGCCCGCAGCAAGCCCTTAACCTGGTCTGTGGCCTGTATGTGACCGATGCCGACTCCTGATCATGGCAGGTAAATCCTCTTGCGAACCGTCAACCCCCGAGAGACTTCCGGCAAAGACTAAGTAACCAGAGTCGAGGCTCAAACCAGGCCGATTGCTCATCGGCCGGGGGACATCCGGGTGCTCACGTTCCCCGGATTTGTGGTGTTTCCGCAGGAGCCCGATGCTCACCGAATCCCGGACCCTACACGGTTCCCGTGGTCACGGCTGAGCCGGCGAGGAAGCCACGCTTGCCAGACCTCGGGTCAAACACCAGGTGATCGGTCGGTTGCCGCCCGTCCGCTGCCCAGCAGAAGGGCGTCCCGGGGGGAGGGGGTGTCCGCGGACAAACCCGGGGCGCCCTCTGCAGGGCAGCGGACGGCGGAGCCGGCCACTTCGGTCACCGTGACGGTCAGCCGTGCGGGCCGTTGAGCCCCGGTCGGCCTGCGTCCTGGCGAGTCCAAGCGATTACGATACGCTACAAGCACCTTGACGGATAGTGGTAATGAGTTGTCAAGTCGAGGTGCTCCGGCGCCATCGAGCGCCATGACAACGGCATGGCTCGCGCCCTAGAGCACGATCTCCTTCGTGACCGTGTTCACAGCGCCGGCGAAAGCCGCCAGCACCGACATGGACCATGCGAAGCGTCCGATAGCGCCGGGGGACGACTGACGCTGGTCGACGGCCGGAGGAGTTCGTGCACGTGCAAGCCGGTGGCGAGCGGCGTGCTCACGCACCGATGGAGACGCCGAACTCCGCTTCGATGATCTTGAACATGGGGTCCCAGGTCTTCCATTCGGTGTTGGTGTGGACGGCGATGGTGTGCCGGCCGTCGGGGGTGCCCACCGCGAAGACCCAGGATCCCCAGAGGCTGCCACCCACGCCGCGCAGCGTCCGGCCGCCCATGGCCTCCTTGTCGAACTCGAACAGGCCGAGGCCGTAGCGGGCGTGCGGCATCCAGTAACCACCCTCGGTGGAGACCGTGGTCCACATCCGGCGGTGCTGGGCCGGGGGGAGCAGGCTGCCGCCGGCCATCGCGTTGACGAAGCGGATCATGTCGCCGGTGGTGGAGACGACATTGCCGGCCGACCAGGCCAGGGAGGAGTTGAACTCGGTGACGTCCAGGGGCGGGAGGCCGGGCTCCTCCATCAGCGATTCCCAGTTCTCCGGGGTGACTGTCGCCGGGTCGGCGCCGTCCTTGAAGAACAGGTTGGAGTACGCCCGCGGGTGCGGATCGGGGTATCCCGTGTCCGTGGAGGGGCGCACGCGGGTGTGGGTCAGGCCGAGCGGCTGGATGACCCTGCGCTCGACCTCTTCGGCGTAGCTGCTGCCGGTGACCTTCTCGATGATCGCCCCGGCGAGGTGGAAGCCGCCGTTGGCGTACTCGAAGCGTTCGCCGGGCTCACCAACCGGCGGCTGAGACACCGCCACCCTCAGCAGCTCCTCGGTGGTGAAGGTGTCGAAGCGATGCTGGAGGAACCCGGAGCGGGTGGCGTAGCGGTGGGCCACCTCCGGTGCCAGGCCGGTGGCGAACAGGCCGCTGGTGTTGCTGAGCAGGTGCCTGATGGTGATCTTGTTGCCGTCGTAGCCGTTGACGTCCAGCACGCCGGGCAGCCACTTGTTCACCGGGTCGTCGAGGCTCAACCGGCCCTCGGCCTCCAGGGTCAGGACCACGGCGGCGGTGAAGGCCTTGCCGCTGCTGCCGGTGTGCAGGTATTCCCCCGGCTGGCGCCGGGCACCGGTCTTGAGGTCGGCCACGCCGGCGGTGCCGAACCAGGTCCGGTCGCCGTCCTTGACCTCAGCGACGATGCCGGGGATGCCGACCTCGGCCACCGCCCAGTCGAGCACCTGCTGCACTTTCTCGTTCGTTGCCATTGCACTGCCTTTCGGACGTTTCTTCCGTACGTCCTCCACGATCTCCGGCGGCTCTGACAGGCGTCTTATAACGCTCTTCCAGCCGGCACCGGCTCGCTGTAAGGGGGTTTTCAGGGCGGCGGATGCGCATGGCGGCGTGCACGACTCGGTACCGAGCTCCTCTCGGATCAGCTGCAACTCACTGGTGCTTGATCGGTTTCCTTGCCGGTTAGCCTGTTGAGCATGCGGATTGAGGTGCTGGGGCCGATCCGGGCGTATGCCGACGATGGCGCGCCGATCGATGTCGGCGGCATCAGGGTTCGCGCGCTGCTGGCCAGGCTGGCACTGGCCGGAGGCGAAGTGGTATCGGTCGATTCGCTTCTCGACGGCCTGTGGGGGGAACGCCCGTCCGGGGACAGCGTCAACGCGTTGCATGCGCTGGTGCATCGGCTGCGCAGGGCTTTGGGCGGGGTGGGGGTCGTGGAGACGGTGGCCGGCGGGTACCGCCTGCACGTACGCGGCGAGCACGTCGACGCGGCCCGGTTCGAGGAGCTGGCGAAGCGGGGCGGTCGCGAGCTGGCCGCGGGCGCCGCGGGGCAGGCGGCCTTGCTGCTGGGCGGGGCGCTGGCGCTGTGGCGGGGAGACGCGCTGGCCGATGTGCGCGATATCCCTTTTGCCAGTACGGCTGGCGCGCGCCTGGACGAACTGCGCGTAGGGGCCGCCGAAGACCGCTTCGAGGCGGAGCTGCGGCTTGGGCACCATGGCGAGATCCTGGCCGATGTGGAGGCGGCGGCCGCGGACCATCCGCTGCGCGAACGGCTGGCCGGGCTGCGGATGCGGGCCTTGCATGCGGCGGGCCGCCAGTCCGATGCGCTGGCCGTGTTCGAAGAGGTCCGCCGCACACTCGCTGAGGAGTTGGGCGTTGACCCCTCTGAGGAGCTGCGGAAGACGCACGTCGCCGTGTTACGGGGAGAGCTGGAGGTTCCCGAGGCCGCGCCGACTGGCCCGGAGGCGGTGCCGGGCCGTCTGCCGGCCCCGCTGACCAGCTTCGTCGGGCGGGAGGAGGAGCTGAGGCTGCTGGCCGGGTTGCTGGAGACCTCCCGGCTGGTCACCGTCGTGGGGCCCGGAGGGGCGGGGAAGACCCGGCTGACCGTGGAGGCGGCGAGCCGGCATCGGGCCCATCGGCGCGGCCGGGTCTGGCTGGTTTCCCTGGCCGGGGTGAACACGGCCGACGGGCTGCCGGAGGCGGTGCTGGGCACGCTCAGCGTCGCCGATGCCCAGCCGTCCGGCACGCCGCTGGAGCGGGTGGTCAGTCTGCTCGCCGGTGGTGAAGGCGTGCTGGTGCTGGACAACTGCGAACAGATCTCCGGACCCGTCGCGGAGTTCGCCGGGCAGCTGCTGGAGCGCCGGCCGTACCTGACCATTCTGGCCACGAGCCGGGAACCGCTGGAAGTCATGGGTGAGGCGCTGTGCCGTCTGGGCCCGCTCGACCTGCCGCCGGCCCACGCGGATCCCGTTCGCGCCCGCGAGTCGGCCGCGGTGCGGCTGTTCCTCGATCGGGCGGCAGCCGTGCGGCCGGGCTTCGCACTGGACGCGCCCACGGCAGGGCCGGTGGTGGACATAGTGCGCCGGCTGGATGGGCTGCCGCTGGCCCTGGAGCTGGCCGCGGCGCGACTGCGTACGATGAGCGCCGATGAGGTCGCCCAGCGGCTGGATGACCGCTTCCGGCTGCTCAGCACCGGCAACCGGGCCGCCCAGCCGCGGCAGCAGACGCTGCATGCGGTCATCGAATGGAGCTGGGACCTCCTCACCGATCAAGAACGGACGCTGGCCCGCCGGATGTCGATCTTTCCGGCGAGAACCCGGATCGCCGCGATCGAGGCGGTCTGTTCGGATGAGACGCTTCCCGCGGGCGAGGTCATCTATCTGCTGGACTCCCTGGTCGGCAAATCCATGGTGGAGCGGGCCGGCGACGACTACCGGATGCTGGAGACCATCCGAGCCCATGCGGCGGAGAAGCTCTGGCTCGCGGGGGAACGCGAAACCGTGCTGCGCAGGCTCACTCGGCACTTCGCCGACCTGGCCGAGGAACACGAGCCGCTGCTGCGCTCGGACAAGCAGGTGGAGTCGCTGCGGCTGTTCCAGGCCGAGTACGACAACCTGATGTACGCCCTGCAAACGGCCATCGACGGCGGCGACGCCGAGACCGCGGCCCGGATTCTCGGGCCGCTGTACTGGTACTGGGTCATGCTTCGCTACGACGCTCGGGCCGATGCCTACGTGTCTAGGGTCCTGGAGTTCGGCGATGCGCTGCCCGCGGACGCCCGGGCCGCGTTCGCGGCGATCCACCTGGTAGCCGGCGAGGGAGGGCCGATCACCGACCCCGGACGGCTGCGCGCGCTCATCGACGACTGCGCGCACACGGGCGCGCTGCGACGTTATCCGATGCTGCTGACGATAGCGCTGATGATGGCGGCGATACTCGGGCTGGATGAACTGTTCGATCGAGAGATCGCCCGGGTGCGCAGCGGCTCGGACCGCTGGGCGATCGCCTGCACCTTCATGATCGAAGCCATGCGGTATCGCGAACGGGCCGACCGGGACGGCTCCGCGACCGCGATGGCAGCGGCGCTGCACGCGTTCGAGGAGGCGGGCGACCGATGGTGGACGGCGAAGACGCTGTACGGCATGGCGCAGATCCACACCATCGCCGGTGACCACGACCAGGCGATCACCGCCTACGAGCACAGCATCGCGATCGCCACCGACCTCGGCTCGCAGGACGAGGTCTCAACCCGGCTCGGGCTCGCCACCGAACGCATGCGCGCCGGCGACCTGACCGGCGCCCGGCACGACATCGAAACCGCCGAACGAGCGGCCTGGCAGCGTGGCCAGCCGGTGCTGGAGATCGACGTTCTCTGCGGCCTGGCCGAGCTGTACCGCCGCTCCGGAGAGGTCGAACGCGCCGATCAAGAACTCGACCGGATGGAGACGCTCGCCCGCGAGCTACCCCTCTCGGCCGAGACGATGCAGAACCAGCTGGTCCCCGCTCGGGTGGCCAACCTTCTCACCGCCGGGGACGCCGCACGCGCACGCCGGCTGCTGCCCCGCGCCGTCCAAGCGGCGCAGGCGCACATGGACATCCCATCGGCCGCCCAACTCCTGGCCCGGCTGCTGTTCCTGGAGGGCGATCCGGCCGGCGCGGCCACCGCGCTCGGCCTGAGCCAGGCCATCCGCGGCACCTTCGACCACGGCGACGTCGAACTGCGCTCGCTCGTGGAGGCTCTCGTGGACCGGCTCGGCCGTACCGACTACGACACCGCCTACCAACGGGGCGCCGACATGACACCACACGAGGCCACCGACCGGCTGACAAAGCTGCGCGTATAAGGCCGCGGGCGGGCACCGTTGTGGGCCCTCCCTCACCGACCGGCGCGCTCGCGTCCCACTGCAGACGCCGCCGTTAGTCCCCTTCACCGGATGTGCCCAAGCGGTTCACAGGCCGCCCTACGGCAGTGGAGGATCGTGGACATGGCCAAGGACTACCGGTACGCCGACGCCCTGAAACTCCTCGCCGGCTGGGCCGCCACCCACGCCCCCGCCGACGCCCTCACCCCCTGCTGACGGCCATCCGGGAGCGGTGGTGAGCTCGGCTAAGTCGCGGGGCAGAACACCGATTTGAGGGCGTTGGTGATGCGCGACGGCGTGGTCATGCGCTTGGCATCGTCCATGGCCAGTGTCATGGATACGGCGAACTGCAGGCGGCCGTCGGGGGAGGTGTAGGTCGCGGCGGTGAAGCCGGGGGCGCTGCCCCCGCCCCCTGGGGCGAACTCGGGGTTGCCGGCGCACGGGCCACCCGAAGGCAGCGGCGGCTGGCCAGGCGGCGGATCGGTGATCAGTTTACTCAGGAACTCCGGCAGGAGCCTGCCCTGGCGGAAGGCGCGCTGGAAGGCGCTCATGTCGCGCGCGGTGGAGACCACTCCGCCGGCACCGAGCATGGTGGTGACGTTGAGCTTGTCGACATCGCGCAGCGTGCCCGCCTCGTCCGGGGCGTAGCCGTGCCCGTGCGGGCCCTTGATGCCCTCGGGCGCCTTTGCGGGCAGGTAGGTATCGCGCATTCCGAGCGGGGCGAAGAGCCTCCGGTTGAGTTCGGCCGCCAGTGACCTTCCGGCCAGTTTCTCGATGATCATGCCGAGCAGGATGTAGTTGGTGTTGGAGTAGTTGAAGGTTCCGATCTCCACCGGCCGGGGGTTCTTGCGCGAGGCCGCCAGCAGGTCGTGCGGGCGGTAGTTGCGCGTGGGGTTCAGGGGATCCACGTCCGCGCCGATGTACTCGGGGACGCCCGAGGTCAGCTGGATCAGGTTGCGTACCGTGATCTCGTCGGCCCGCTCCACCAGGTCCTTCTTCGCCACCTCCGGCAGGACCGCGCTGAGTTTGCCGTCCAGGCTCAGCTTGCCCTCCTTGACCAGTTGCAGGGCCACGGTGGCGGTCATGCCCTTGGTCTGCGAGCCGATCCGGTAGCGGGCGGTCGATGGGATCGCGCCGCCCTCGCCGCCGAGCAGGCGGGACCCGGCCGATCCTCCTCCGACCCGCTTGCCGTCCACGAACACTTCGCCGATGGCGCCCACCACGTCGCCCGTCTTCACCAAGCCTTCCAGCGCCTTCTGCACGTCCCCGACCTTGACGGGGTCGGCGGATATCGAGGCGGTGGCGGGCGCGGCCACGCTCAAGACCAGCGCCGCGCACGCCACCGAGGCGAGGCCAGTCACTGTCGCTCGACGCAAAACCATGAAGTCTCCTCTTCGAAGTCCGAATGCTCGGCTGTCGAGCCACAAGGTCTAGCGAGGGCAGTGTTTCCTCGGCGTTACCCCGAAGGCGCGGCTCCACCTGATCGACAGGGACTTAACCTCGATTCGTCAGGGGCCTATTGACGTTCATCGAGTCCGCAGCCTTGCCAGTTATGTCCCCTGCGCGGTTGGGGTGGGCCGTCGCATGTCGCTGCGGGGGCGCCGGGTTCCACGGGCCCGGGTGGGGCTCCTTCCTGATCGTTGAGGCGAGGGTCCGGCGCTCAGGTGGGGGCCGGTAGCTGGGTGAGGCGCTGCCAGGCCAGGACGAAAGCCTGCGCCCAGAGCCAGGTGCGCTCGATGCGCAGGTGCCGACGGCGGGCGTGGGCGGCCAGGCGGGCGGGCAGGTGGTAGAGCCGGTAGCGCATGGTGTCGGGCTCGGCGCGTTCCAGGCCGGGCTGGTCGTGCAGGGTCAGCAGGCGGAGCCGGCAGTCCAGCCATTGCGGGTGGTGGGAGCCGGCGATGCCCCACACGCGGCCGATGTTGGTGGCGATGATCGAGTACTTCCAGCCGGATCATGAGGCAGCTTGTCGTTCGTCTCACCCAGCTGACGCATGATCGCTACAGCGCTCCAGGCCGTCCTTAGGGCGCTTGCTTGTCACCCGCCGGATGACCGGATTTTCGGGCGCCACGATCTGGCCGATGAGGCGTGCGCGGCCGAGAAACAGGTTTGCGGTTGAAGACCGAGGCACGGGAGGCTGTGGGTGTGAAGATGCACGCCAACCAACTGACGGTGTCACCTGAGACGGTGCGCACGTTGGTGGATGAACAGTTTCCCGAGTGGCGGCGCCTGCCCATGAGAAGCATCGTCGCGCAGGGTACGGTCAACGCCGTCTTCCGCGTTGGCGAGCTGTTCGCAGCCCGGTTCCCTCTGCAGGCCGGGGACGTCGAGTCGACGCGGCGCTGGCTGGAGTCTGAAGCGGAAGCAGCCCGCGAGCTGGTAGGTCGCACACGGTTTCGCACGCCCAGGCCGGTCGCACTTGGTGAACCCGGGGCGGGCTACCCGCTTCCGTGGTCGGTGCAGACGTGGGTGCCCGGCGTCGTGGCCACCGACGAGGATCCGGGCGAATCGGTCGCGTTCGCGCACGACTTGGCCGATCTCATCAGGGACCTACGCGCCATCGACACACGTGGCCGCACGTTTGCCGGCAATGGCCGAGGCGGCGACCTGCAATCCCACGACGCGTGGATGGAAACCTGTTTCGAGCACAGCGAGGAGTTCCTGGACGTCCCTCGGCTTCGCCGAATGTGGATGACCATGCGTAGTCTGCCGCGCCATGCAGTCGACGACGTGATGACCCATGGTGATTTGATTCCCGGCAACATGCTCGTGTCCGCTGGTCGGCTGGCCGGGATTCTTGACGTCGGCGGCTTCGGACCGGCTGACCCCGCTCTCGATCTGGTGAGTGCGTGGCATTTGCTTGAGGAGGGGCCGCGGCAAGTGCTCCGTCAGGATCTAGGGTGCGACGATCTTGAATGGGAACGAGGCAAGGCGTGGGCCTTTGAGCAGGCGATGGGACTGGTCTGGTACTACGTCGAAAGCAATCCGGCGATGAGCCGAATGGGCCAACGTACTCTGGAACGCATCCTGGCGGACAAATCGCCCGTCTGAGCCCCGACTTCGATGAGACACGGCAGGCTCCGGGGGGCGACGCCCTGCTGAGCACTCGCGGCGCGGGCAAGTCCCATCGATATGCCCCATGATCCACGAGACGGGACACCCGAGCCGCCGGCACCGACGAGACCTTCATCGGCCCCCCGCGTCGGCCGCTGCGTCACCTGCGATCAGGTGCTCGCCACTCCGCACCGCCACCGCGACGACTGGGCCGTCTACTCCTGTCCGCATCCGTCCGACGTCCCGGCGCCGCTCGTCGCGGTCCATGTCGAGATGTACGTCACCGAGGAGGTCCAGCACCAGTTCGCAATCAAGCTGCGCGTGCCGGCCCGGGCAGCCGGTCGCCCGGACACGCTCCACCGCTATCTGGACGCGCGCGACGGCGACAGGATGGAGGGCGTCGACGGCGGCGAGGCCCACCCGAGTGTGATGGAGCGCAGCCTGGACACGCTGTACCTCCTCGACGCCGAGGGGCGGCGCATCACCCGCGGCAGTGAGCCGCCGTGAGCGCCGCCTTCCCCGCGTCGCGCCCGATTCAGCCACCCGGACCGAAGGCCTGCGGGCCGAAGCGGCCCCAGGCGATGACAGCGGCCAGCGCGAGCAGTACCACGTTGACGGCGATGGCCGACGCCTCTTTGCGGCGGGCGTGGGTGGCGGCCGCGCCGAGCATGGTGATGGCCAGGCCGGTGGCGGCCAGCGGGGTGAGGATCGGGGCGATGCCGGTGACGGCGGGCAGGATCAGGCCGAGGGCGCCGAGAAGTTCGACCACGCCGATCAGGCGGACCTGGGTGGGGGTGAAGTCCTCCACCCAGGGCAGCATGGGGCGCAGTTTCTCCTTTGGCAGGGTGGCATGCATGACCCCGGCCAGGCCGAAGACGGCGGCCAGGACAGCCTGCAGGACCCACAGGAACACGTTCATGTCAGTTGCTCTCTTCGTTGGAGCGGTGTTCAGGTTCTTGGCCTGGTAACGGCCGGTGTGCCGGGCTCAGGGTGCGGGATGATCGGCCCCGCGCCGATGATGAACAGCAGGGTCACGGTGTCCAGCGCATGATGATCTGCAGGTTCTAGCAGCGGCCGAGGGTGCCGCGGCGTCTGGCGAGGTGTTCGAGCCGGTTGAACAGGAGCACCCCGGCGGCCGTGATGAGCAGCGGCTGGGCCAGCAGCCAGCCCAGACCCCAGCCCGTCGGGAGCGCGGCCAGGGAATGCCCGCCGAGCAGGATGTCCCGCATCGCCTCGATGCCGGGCGCGATGGGGACCAGCAGCCGGCTGAGGAAGGCGATCGCATCGGGCATGGCGGCCAGTGGGACCAGGGTGCCGCCCGCGATGGCGTAGACGGCCACCGACAGCTGGGTGATGATCTCGATGCGTTTGAACACCAGGGTCAGCCCGCACAGGATCAGAGCCAGCCCGCAGGTGCCCACCGCGATGGCGGCCAGCGGCACGATCACCTGCGCGTCGAAGGGCAGCTGCCCGCCCTGGAGGGTGATGGCGACGGCGCCGGTGGCCAGCACGGCCAGCGCGGTGGGCAGGGCCGAGATCACGGCGGCGACCTGGCGGCCGAGAATGCTCGCGGCCGAGGGCAACGGGGTCAGGTAGGTCTGTTCCAGCACGCCGGACTGGATGTCGCCCAGATAGCTCCAGAACACCCGGTTGACCTGCTCGTGGATGAACGTCAGCGCCACCATGCCGAGCAGCACCGGCAGCAGCAGTTCCGTCCGTAGCTGCCCGCGTCCCATGAACAGCACGATGAGCAGATAGAACAGTGGGAACGTGATCATTTCCATGAGGCCTTCACGCCATCCGGCGGCGAGGCTGAGCAGGCCCTTGCCGACTTCTGCGGCGAATCCGCGGGCGAAGGTCATGAGGACTCCTGCAGGGCTCGGCGGTGGTTGCGGACGAACAGCACGCCAGCGGTGGCGGAGAGTGCCAGGGTGTGGGCCAGCAGCCAGGGCAGGGTGCCGCCGGTCCAGACCTCGGCCAGAGTCCGGCCCTCGAACAGCGTCTGGGCGAGCGCCTCGATGCCCAGCGTGGTGGGCAGGACCCTGGCCAGTACGGCGAGCCAGTCCGGGTAGAAGGCCAGCGGCAGGAACGAGCCGTTGAGCAGCAGCACCAGCGAGGTGAACAGCGACTGCAGCGCGCCGATCATCGGGGAGACCAGCGCGAGGGACGCCAGCAGGAAGGTGAAGGCCAGCACGTTCACCCCCAGCAGCACGGCGGGCAGAAGCGCCATCCAGCGCAACGGAATCGCGATCCCGGCCACCAACATCGGGACGAGGGCGGCGATCGCGGCCACCGCCAGCCCGAAAACCGAGGCGGTGATCAGCCTGCCGAGCATCGGCAGCCACGGCGGCGCCGTGGTCATCTGGGCCTGGGCGAAAGTGCCGGCGCGTTTCTCCTCAATGAGGTCGGCCACCATCACCAGGCCGGCGTACTGCAGGAACCAGTAGCCGCCGATCGCGACCAGGGTCTGCGGCAGCAGGTCCTGGCGCAGCTCGCCCTGGCCCAGGACGAACTGCAGGCCGAGGTACATCATGGTGCTGATCAGCAGCGTGACGACGTGGCCGATCGGGTGGGCCAGCTGGACGCGCAGGCCCTTGCCGATCTCCGCGCCCAAGACGTTAAGCATGGGACGCCTCGTTCACCAGGGCGAGGAACACGTCCTCAAGGTCGGGCTGGACCTGGGTCAGCGACTCGATGACGACCCCGTGCGTGCGCAGGCGCTCGACCACGTCGTAGATCTCGCTCGGTTCGCTCACCCGGACGCTGATCGTGGTGACGCCCTCACGGGTGAGGCCGTCGAACCCGGGTGGCGCCGTTCCTTCGACGTGGATCTCGTACTTGTCTCGCTCGCGGAAGCTCGCCAGCAGCTCATGCGTGGGCAGGTCGGCCACGAGCCGTCCCTGGCCCATGACGGCCACCCGGTCGCACAGCTCCTGGGCCACATCGAGCTGGTGGGTGGTGAGCAGGATGGTGGTGCCGAGTTCGCGGGCCAGCTCGGTGATGCGGTCCTTGACGGTGCGGGTGGCCTCGACATCGAGACCGAGTGTCGGCTCGTCCAGCAGCACGATCGGCGGGTCGGCGATGAGGGCGACGGCGATCGCGACCTTCTGCTGCATGCCGCGCGAGAAGCCGCCGACCTTGTCGTCACGGCGCTCCCACAGGCCCAGTTCGGTCAGCAGGTCCTGGGCTCGCTCTGCGACCTGGGCCTTGCGCATGCCCTTGAGCCGGCCGAAGTACATCAGGTTCTGCCAGGCCGACAGGCTCCAGTAGACGTTGCGCGAGCCTTCCAGCACGGCGCCGAACTGCGCCATCGCGGCCGAACGCTGCCGGGTCACGTCGAAGCCGCCCAGCCGGACCTGGCCCGAGGTGGGGGTCAGCAGGCCGGCCAGCATCTTGATGGTGGTGGTCTTGCCGGCGCCGTTGGGCCCCAGGAAGCCGAAGACCGATCCGGCGGGGATGCGCAGCGACACCTCGTCGACCGCCCGGACCTGCGCCGAGCCGTACACCTTGGTCAACGCATCAATCTCGATCATGTCATTTCCTCGGTTCGGGGGAATCCCGGCCCCGGGGTTCCGGGGCCGGGAGGGACGGTCAGAGCTCGTCGAGGACCTCGATGTCCTCGGCGGTGACCTCGCGGGCCACGGCGAACGCCGCGGTGGCGGCGGCGGTGCCGGGCGCGGCCTGGCGGGCCGCTTGCAGGCTGGCGGCGCAGTCCCAGCGCCAGACGCCGACCCACGGCTCGGGCAGTGTGGCTCTGATCGCGGAGACCAGAGCCGCGTGCGGGGCTCGAACCTGCTCGGCGTCGGCGGGATCGGCATGGAAGCGGGTGAGGCTGATATGCGACATAGCTAGACCTTAGCTCTAGAGTTCATCTCTAGCGAATAATTCTAGAGATAGACTCTATTCATGAGTGTTGTCAAGCGGGCGAGCAAGCGAGCGCAGAAGGCGCAGGAGACGTGCCGGCGCATCCTGGAGGCGGCGTCGGAGCTGTTCGGGCGGGACGGATACGGCGCGACGAACCTTCAGGACGTCGCCGACAAGGCCGGGGTCGCGGTGCAGACGATCTGCTTCGTCTTCGGCAACAAGCGCGCCCTGCTGAAGGAACTGCTGTACGGCCTGCTCAGCCCCGAGCTGTACCTGCTGTTCGTGCACGAGCGCGGCTGGCCGCGCGAGCACTGGGAGCGGTGGGCTGGCGAGACCCTGTGCGCGCCCAGCTCTGTTCAGGTTAGGGCTGCCACCGGCGGCCTTGGCCTGTCGTCAACGAGCGCTGTCCAAGCTCATCACCAAGCACGGTTGGACCACCCGCGACGAACCCCGCTGACCGGCTGCTCGTTGCTTAGCGGAATTCTCGGCCCGCACATGACCACGGCCCCAAGTCAACGACTGAGCAGGTAGCGCCGGGGCGTGGTGCCGACCGTGCGGCGGAAGGCCGCCAGGAACGCGCTCGCCGTGGCATACCCCACGCCGTGCGCCACCCGCGACACCGGCTGCCCCTCGGCCAGCAGCGGCAAGGCGGCGCGCAGCCGTACCTGCGTGCGCCAGTGGTCGAAGCTCATGCCAGTGTCGCGCACGAACAACCGCGTCAACGTCCGCCTGCTCACGCCCACCGCGCGGGCGTGCGCCTCCAGGCTGCGCGGGTCGGCCGGGTCCGCCAGCAGGGCGGCCGCCACCACCCGGACGCGCTCGTCGGTGGGCTGCGGTACGTCGATGGGCCGGGTGGGCAGCGGGCGCAGCAGGTCGGGCACCACCGCCTCGGCGCGCAGCCGCGCGTCGTCGGTGAGGTCGGTGCGGGCCAGGTACCCGATCAGCTCGGCCAGCAGACCGTCGACGCCGACCGCCGTGGGCTCGGGCCAGTCCAGCGAGCAGCGCTCCGGCGCCAGGTACAGGCTGCACAGCACCGCGTCGCGGGTCGCACCGGTCGCGTGGGCGACACCCGCGGGCAGCCACAGCGCCCTGGTGGGCGGCAGGACCCAGTACACCTCCCCCACGCCGACGCTCAGGACGCCGCGCCGGGTCCAGGCGAGCTGGTGGTGGGTGTGGCTGTGCGGGGGGATCCACTCCCCCGAGGCCAGCGGGAAGCGGCCGACGATGATCGCGCCCATGTCCTCCATGCGACATAGTCTGGCCTCATCGCGGATTGTGGCCAAATGCGGCGGATCATAGCGTCGTCGGATGCCGATGATTGTGTTGTGTCTCGTCCAGTTCATGCTCGTGCTCGATGACACCGTCGTGAACGTGGCCCTGCCCAGCATCCGCGATGAGCTGGGCTTCAGCGCGTCCGGGCTGCCCTGGGTCGTCAACGCCTACTTCCTGGCCTTCGGCGGGCTGCTGCTGCTGTGCGGCCGGATGGCGGATCTGCTGGGCCGCCGCCGCGTCTTCCTCATCGGGGTGGCGCTGTTCGGGGCGGCCAGCCTGGCCTGCGGGCTCGCGCAGGAGCCGTGGCAGCTCGTGATCGGACGGTTCGTGCAGGGCGCGGGTTCTGCGATGGCCAGCCCGGCGGCGATGTCGATGATCACGTTGCTGTATCCGGGGCCTGAGGAGCGGGCCAAGGCACTGGGCATCTGGGGCGGCATCGCGGCCCTGGGCGGGACCTCGGGCCTGGTGCTGTCCGGAGCGCTGACCGACCTGGTGTCCTGGCGCGGGATCTTCCTGATCAACCTGCCCATCGTCGCCGTGGCCCTGACGCTGCTCCCCCGCCTGGTCCCCGAGTCCCGGGCCCCGGGCCGGCGCCGCCTCGACGTTCCCGGCGCGGTCCTGGTCACCGGTGCCGCGGTGTCGCTGGTGTACGGGCTGCTGCGGGCCGGAGAGAACGGCTGGAGCGACCCGATCGTCATCGGTGCCGTTGTGCTCTCCGCCGCCTTGGCGGTGGCGTTCCTGATGGTCGAGTCGCGGGCGGAGGCGCCGCTGGTGCCCGGGGCGTTCCTGGCCTCGCGGACGCGGGCGGTCGCCAACGGCGCGACCCTGCTGTTCTCGATGGCGATGTACGCGATGTCGTTCCTGCTGATGATCCAGGTGCAGACCGCCCTGGGGTACAGCCCGCTCCTGGCCGGCATCGCGTACCTGCCCTACGGCGCCGGCATCCTGGCGGGCATGTGGTTGTCCTCCCGCATCTCGCTCAGGATCGGGACGCGCTGGGCGCTCCTGCTGGCATTCCTGGTCAACATCGCCGGCCTGCTGCTGCTGTCCGGCGTGGCGGCGGGCGACTCCTACGCCGCCCACGTCCTGCCCGGCATGCTCATACTGAGCGTGGGCAACGGGCTGAGCCTGCCCGTCATGGCCGTGGCCGCGGTCGACGGCACCACAGAGGAGGACGCCGGTCTCGGCTCGGCCCTGTTCACCTCCGTCCAGCAGGTCGGCGGCGCCGTCGGGGTGGCCGCGCTGGCCATCATGGGCTACTCAGGCGGGCTCACGGCGGGCGCGGTCTGCGTGGCGCTCGGCGCTGTGCTCATCGTCGTGCTGCTGCCGCCGCGTGCCAGCGGCCCGCGGCAGCCCGCTGGACATGGAGCCGGCGGGCGAAGCAAGCCGACAGCCGCTCCCCGGCTCTGAGCAGTCGCCGGCTCGGGGATCCCGAGTGCCCGACGATCTGGCTGGTCGCGAGCACGAGGTCGCTGCGTTCGTCGCGAAGTTCGTCACCCGAAGCAAGATCGGCCCCACCTGGCGAGAAGTCGGAGCGACCTTCGGGTGGTCCAACCCCGAGGTCAACGCGGCCCTTCACCACCTGGGTGAACGCGGCTTGCTGCGTTTCACCAAGACGGCGAGATCCCTGCGACCCCGGACCGCGCAGCGTCATGGCCACTTCCTAGAGCATCGACCGCCTGACCATCCACGCGCCGCGCGGCCCGGGTCTTCCGGCCATCGCGTGGCCGGGAACAAGTGGGGGTGTCTCCCCGTGCGGTCAGCGACTGTGTCTTCCCCGAGCGTAGCGGTTCCAGGCTCCACCGGCGTCAGGAGGCCCTCGCTCGCCGCGAACTGCACTACGCCCAGCAGGCGCCCGCTTCGAGCCACTACCTCCTCCATGCCGGACAACGGGGACAAGATGTCCCCGTAGCCGTCCCCGGACCAGCCAAACGTTTCGGTCAACACCCGTTCGGGGACAGTTCTCGGCAGACGAGGCCCTGGCCAAGCTCAAGCAGATGCTCAGGGACTACGAAGACGGTCTGGCCATCGCGCCGACGAACTGCACGGTCAAGACCTACACCGGGTATGCCGGGACCCACATCATCCCGGCACTCGTCAAGCTCCGAGACCTGTTACGCGGCGACGGCGAGCGCGGTGCTCGCCGCCAGCAGGGCGGCGCCGGTGACGGTCAGCAGTGCGCCCAGGCCGATGACCAGGGTGGTGAGTTGCCAGGCCTGGTAGGCGTTCAGCAGCGAGGCCCGCAGCATCTGGCCGGTGAAGGCCGTCTGCCGCAGTCCGGCCAGCTTCTCGTCGTCGCCGCCGGCGGCGAACAGTTCGGCGCTGACCTCGGCGTACGTCCGGCCGCCTGTGGCCGTCAGCACGTTGTTCGCGATCACTTGGGCGTAGGCTCGGGCTTGCGGGCCGGTCAGGACGGCCCGGCCCTGGTGGGCGGCGAGCTCGGCGGGCAGTCCCTTGCCGGGGAAGCTGATCGACTGCTCGCGCAGTTCCGCCTGGATCTCACCGCGCGCTTTCCTCCCCTGAGCGGCCATCACGGGGCCCGCGGCCACCATCGCGGCGCCGGCGGCGCCCAAGAGCACCACCGCCGCCGCTTGGACAACGCTCATTTCTTGCTCCTTGCCATGATGAAGCCGGTCATCGGGGCTGCGCGGGCAGGCGCCGCCGATAGACGACGTAGGGCCGCCACAGATACGCGATCGGCGCCGACCACACGTGGACGAGCCTGGTGAACGGCCAGATCGCGGCCAGCACCCAGGCCGACATCGCGTGCAGCTGGAAGATCAACGGTACGTCCGCCATCAGTCCGGGGTCGGGGCGGAAGGTCAGGACGCCGCGGAACCAGACGGCGATGGTGGCGCGGTAGTCGTAGCCGCCGCCGAGCAGGTTTTTGCCGACGGTCGCGGTCATGCCGAGCAGGATCACCACGGCCAGGACGGCGAACAGGACCTTGTCGGCGCGGGCGGTGGTGCGGCGTACGCGCGGGCTGGTGAAGCGGCGGGCCAGCAGCAGCGCCAGGCCCGCGACCACCATGAGCCCGGCCACGGTTCCGGCGCTCACCGACACCAGGTGGTAGAGGTGCTCGTCGACGCCGACCGCCTCCATCCAGCTCTTCGGGACGAGCAGGCCGAGCACGTGGCCGCCGATGGCGGCGAAAGCGCCGAGGTGAAACAGCGGCGAGCCGAGCCGCAGCAGCCGGCTCTCCAGCAGCTGAGTGGTGCGGGTGGTCCAGCCGAACTGGTCGACGCGCCAGCGCCAGACGTGACCCACGACGAAGACCGTCAGAGCCACGTAGGGGACGACCACCCAGAGCGCGACGCTCACGGCCGCACCTCCCATTCGTTCGGTGGCGGACCGAACGGGGCCAACCCAACCTCCTCGGCGGGCGGGCCCGCCAGAGCGAGATCGGCTACCGCGGCCCGCTCGGATTCCGACAGGTCAGGCAGCACCGCGCACAGCGCGTCCAGGACCAGCGCGTAGGGCGAACCGGCCTCGTGCAGCGCGGTGCGGATGAGCTCCAGCCCTTTGCGGTGCTGGCGCAGCGGCGCCTCCCCCACCGAAGGCCCGGCCAGCGCGGCGAACTCGCAGACCACCGGCAGGAAATCGGGCAGCTCGCCCTCGGGCGGGGTGAGCCCGGCCACGCGATAGCGCTGCTTGAGGGTGAGCAGGGCCATACCGCGGCGGCGGGTGTCGCCGTGCAGGTAGTAGGTGAGGTAGAGGCTGGACTTGCGGCGCAGGTCGAAGGCCTCGACGTAGTGGCGGGCCAGCGGCATCGGCTGCCGGTCGCGGAACCACCACAGGAACTGCTCCAGCGCCTGGCGGGGGTGCGCGTCGGGCAGCGCGGCGACGGCCCGGCCAAGCTCGGCGCGGGCGGCGAGCAGCTCGGCGTCCGGGTACTGCAGCAGCAGCGAGACCAGCCGGAGCAGCGCCGCCCGGTCCTGCGGCCGCTCGGTGACGGCTTCCTTTCTGGTGAGCAGTTTCATGACGCCGCTCCCTTGCCGACGAAGAGCTTCAGGCCCAGGCGGCCGTCGCTGCGCCGCCCGGTCACGCCGGCCGGGTGGAACTCGCTCATCCCCGGCCCGCCGTCGCCGTCCAGGCTGCACCCGCCGGCCTGGGCGGACAGCGCGGCAGCGTCCTCGCGGTGGGCGGCGGGCACGACGTAGCGCTCGTCGTACTTGGCGATGGCCAGCAGCCGGTACATCTCCTCCATGTCGGACGCCGTCATCCCCGCCGACTCCAGCAGGTCCGCGGCGACGG
>NZ_VCJS01000222.1 GCF_005893125.1 Nonomuraea basaltis
CTCCCCACCGGCGCCCCGGCCCCCGCCCCGGCTCCCGCGCCGGTGGCATCGTCCGGCCGCGGTGACGCCCTGACAACTAACCGATGATCCTTCTCCTCCTCGGTCAGCCAGCGCGGCTCTTGCGACGTGTCCATGCCTCCAGCCCGACTTGATCCGGTCAAGCGATCACGCCCGTCGGCGTTTGACACTTCAAGTCATCAGACCTAGATTGCACTTGAAGATTCAAGCTACCCCCCTACGAACGGACTCCCGATGAACGTCGCTCTGTGGGTCGTCGCCGCCCTGCTCGCCCTCGCCTTCCTCGCCGCCGGCGCGATGAAGCTGGCCCAGCCGAAGGAGAAGCTCGCCGCCTCCGGCATGGGCTGGACCGAGGACTTCTCCTCCGGCGCGGTCAAGGGCATCGGCGCCCTGGAGGTCCTGGGCGCCCTCGGCCTCATCCTGCCGGCCGTGACGGGAATCGCGCCGGTGCTGACGCCGCTGGCCGCGCTCGGCCTGGCCCTGGTCATGGCCGGTGCCGCCATCACCCACGCCCGCCGCAAGGAAACACAGATGATCGCCATCAACGCGGTGCTGCTCATCCTGGCCGCCGTGGTGGCCTGGGGCCGCTTCGGCCCGTACGCCTTCTGACAGGCGGCGGCGCCTCGTCCGCCGACCAGATCGCCGACGGCAAGGCGGGCGGCAAGATCGCCATCACCGTCGGCGGCCGACCACCCGGCCCGCTGCCGGCGGACGAGCCAGCGGCCGCGGACGACCAGCGGGGGGGCACCGCGCAACAGGCCCTGGGGTGGTTGTCCCGGCATCCCGACGCCGCCGGGCTCGTGATGCCGGCGCCGCAGTCCATCGCCGCTGGGGGTAGACGCCTTGGCCACGACGCCGACGACGTCGCCAAGATCGCTAGCGGGACGGCGTCGGCCTGCAGCGCCGCCCGAGTGTGAGGCGGGCGGCGGCGCCCACAGGGTCGCTACTCCTCGGGCTGGGACGCACCCATGTGGGAGTACGCAGGCTTCCGACGAAGCCGAGCCGGTGCAGCGTGGGCGATGTTGACCGGGCGGCCGTACATGAGGGTGCCGGTTTAGCGCAGATTGTGTGCGGTAGGTGGCGCAGGTCGGCCCAACAGAACAGGGCGGCCACGCTGATGCGGCAGTGGCTGTCCCCGCCGGGCGCGGAGGTGAGGGATCATGACGGCCGGTCCGCGTCATCGCGGGGGTGTGTTGGCTGACAACAGACGTGTTGGGCGCCCAGCGCGGCGCGATCCCAGGAGGTGAAGACCCATCCTCGTGGCGGTATTGGTCATCCCCGTGGCGGCTTTGATCGGCCTGATGCTCATGCAGGTGCTGGAAGAAGCGCTGCTGCCCCCTCCGGCTCCACCCGGCTCCCGAAAACCGAGCCCCACCAGTCGTGAAGACGCCTCCCCCGTACCCCCGGCCGTGGGGCGCCACCTGCCCGCGACCATCAAGGGCCCCCACGATGCCTTCGGAGCTGCGCGGTCCAACACCTTCGGCGGCCCGTGGCACCTGATTCCACGCCGACCGCCGTGTCCTTCTCGCGATCCCTGTCACCGGTCCAGGTCGCGAGCGGCCGCCAAGAGGCGTCGGCCTCGGCACAGCGTGGCGTCATGGACAGAAAGAACCATGCCATGACCAGGCCGAGCCTGGCCGAGGGCCGGGACACGCTGTCGAAGACGTCGCGCGAGAGCCGGGCTTCAGCGGCAGGGAGCAGCGAGACTGAGCCGTGACGGCACGGCCGCGCGATGGACCAGGGTCAGTCTGGCGGCGCCTTGTCGGACCGGTCTGTTAGAGCTGGTCGCTCCTCGTGGTCGTGGCCGGTGTCGAGGGGGATCTTCTCGCCGCCATAGGTACGGCTCATCTTGATCCTGAGACGGCCGAGCGGGCCGCGGGCGGCTTTGGGCGGGATGCCCTCGCCGTCATGACCGGCCCCGGGGAGCAGAGGGACGGGTGACTTGCCACGCACGTGGGCCTCGATGTCCCCTGCGGGCGGCGCGTGGACCTCGATGTACTCTCCGTGCGGCAGGCGCTTGATGACGCCCGACTCCACCCCGTGGCTGATGGTGCCGGCGTCGGTTCGCTGCAGGCCCAGACATATCCGGTAGGTGATCAGGTAGGCCAGCGCCGGGCCTGCGAGGACCAGCACTCGGCCGGCGTACGTGGTCCAGTTGAGGCTGATCTGGAAGTTGGCCGCGATCACGTCGTTGGCGCCGAGCAGCCACAAGACGCCGTAGAACGTGATGGCCGCGATGCCGATCGAGGTGCGGTGCGGGTTGTTGCGCGGCCGGTCGGCGATGTGGTGCTCGCGCCGGTCGCCGGTGATCCATCGCTCCAGGAACGGATAGAGCGCCAGGCCGGTGATGATCAGCCCGAGTGGCAGCAGCGCCGGGATGAGCACGCTCAGCGGCAGCGTGCCCGCATGGGCCGTGCCGAAGAGGTTGATCTCCCAGGAGGGCATGAGGCGCAGCGAGCCTTCCAGGAAGCCCATGTACCAGTCCGGCTGGGATCCGGCGGAGATGTCCGCCGGGGTGTAGGGACCGAACAACCAGATCGGATTGATCTGTGTGAAGGTCGCCAGACCCGTCAGGACGGCGGCGGTGAACAGCAGATACGCTCCTGACTTCCCCATGAAGGCGGGGAGGAGCGGAGCACCCACCACGTTCCTCTCGGTACGGCCCTTGCCCGGCATCTGCGTGTGCTTCTGTACCCACATCAGCGCCAGGTGGGCGGTGATGAGCGCGAGCAGGATGCCCGGGATCAGCAGGATGTGCAATGAGTAGAAGCGCGGGATCACGACGTCGCCCGGATACTCCCCGCCGAAGAGGAAGAACGACAGGTACGTGCCGACCAGCGGCATCGACAGCAGCACGCCCTGAGTGATCCGCAGCCCCGCGCCCGACAGCAGATCGTCGGGCAGTGAGTAACCGGTGAGCCCTTCGAAGAGGGCAAGCGTCAACAGCCCGATACCGATCAGCCAGTTCAGCTCACGTGGCTTGCGGTAGGCGCCGGTGAAGAACACGCGAAGCATATGGATCATCAAACCGGCGGTGAACAGCAGGGCGGCCCAGTGGTGGATCTGCCGGAGCAGCAGCCCGCCGCGCACATCGAAGCTGATCTCCAGCGTCGATGCGTACGCCTCGGACATCCCCACGCCCTTGAGCGGCGCGTAGGAGCCGTCGTAGACCACATGCCCCATGCTGGGCTTGAACCAGAAGGTCAGGAACGTTCCGGTCAACAGCAGGATGATGAACGAGTACAGCGCGATCTCGCCCAGCAGGAACGACCAGTGGTCCGGGAAGATCTTGCGCAGGTTGCGCCTGAGGAAGTTCGCCGCTCCCAGCCGATCGTCAAGATATCTACTGGGTCCGGTAATGAATTTCGGCGGTGTGGTCATATGTGGCCTCCCCAGCCGAGGCTCCGGTCGAAAGAACCGGAAAAGGCACCTCGGCCAATGGATAGCGTCCGCGTCCCCGGCGCACGACAGGCCTCCGGAGAAACTGCAATACCAGATTTTAGTCTCGCGGTCATCAGCCGCCCAGGAGGCAGGCCCATGGCGCAGGCAAAGAACGGGATATCAGTTCGCACTGGCCGCCTTTCCGGTACGGCAGCCCGCTGCGAGGCCTGCTGCCGTACCGGCTGTGTCAGCGGGGTATGGCGGCGATGCCGGTGACGATCGCCTCGCCGACCGTCGGCCTGAAGGCCAGGTCGAGCTGCCCGTCGGTGATGCGCACCCGCGCCTTGCGGACGATCGGCCTGCCCTGGCCGCCGGACGCCTGAAGGACGTCCAGGTCACGCAGCACCTCGCGGCCTTCCGCGGCGACGGAGAAGACCCGCTTGCCGGGTTCGGCGAACACCGGCTCGACGAAGGTGAGCAGCACATCGTAGGTGCCGTTGTCCACCGGCAGGCGGTAGGAGAACGTGCCCTGGCGGTAGGTGACGTCGCCCGCCGCGCCCCGCTTGCCGTGCAGGAAGTGCCGGTCCGACGGGCTGCCCGCCTTGACGAGCAGGGTGCGGTAGGGGAAGTCGGCGCGCAGCCCGATGGAGGGGTAGGCCATCTTGGAGGCGTCGAAGCCGGGCTGCCAGCTCGAGTTGGTGACCACGCCCGCGCTCTTGTTGGTCTTGTAGACCGGCTCGCGCTGGATGTTCTCCGCCTGCACGTTGCTGACGGCCGTGCCGTACGTGCCTTCGTCGAGGTAGACGGCCGCCGGATTGGAGCCCGCGTGGCCCTGGCTGTTGCTCGCCTCGGGATGGCTGTAGGCGTAGTTGACCACGATCTGGTCGTGGGTGTTGACCTGGAAGGGGCCGTCGGGCGCTGTGCTGGTGCCGAAGGTG
This sequence comes from Nonomuraea basaltis, assembly GCF_005893125.1. Classification (GTDB taxonomy): domain Bacteria; phylum Actinomycetota; class Actinomycetes; order Streptosporangiales; family Streptosporangiaceae; genus Nonomuraea; species Nonomuraea basaltis. Next base: position 4,338 of record NZ_VCJS01000222.1, read on the forward strand.
TAGACGCCGGCGCCGTCGCGGCTGTCCTGCATCACGTCGTGGATGTTCAGGTTCCTGACCGTGTTGCCGCGCGTGTACAGGTGCTCGTTGGGGATCTCCCGATATCCGGCGAGGTAGGTGCCGAAGCGCGGGGAGTTGTAGATCTCGCTGTGGGAGATCTCGTTGTCCGACGCCTGCATGAGGATGTATCCGGCGCCGTGGCCGAGGAGTTCGCCGACGTCGTGGATGAGGTTGTTGGTCATCACGTTGCGGGTCAGCACGTCGCCTTCGCCCGGGTAGCGGCCTTCGAGGAAGACGCCCGCGTAGCCGGTGTGTTCGATGAGGTTGGACTCGATGCGGTTGTCGTGGTTGGCGAACAGCGCGTAGATCGCGGAGTGGCCGGAGTTGCGCAGGTGCGAGCGGCTGATGGTGATGTGGTGAGTGTCGGTCATGAAAATCATGCCGGTGCGGTTGGCGGCCATCTCGATCTGCCGGTCGTAGATGGCGTACTGGTGGTTCTCGCCCGAGCCGTTCTCGAAGGGGTAGCCGTGGCGGTACCAGTCGGTGAAGTCGGTGGCCTCGAACCCGAGCCCGTCGAACGTCAGGTGGTGCGCCCCGGTCAGCTTGAGCAGGGTTTCGGTGCGCGGCGCGACCACGTCGCCCAGGCCGTGCCGCGGCCAGTAGTAGAGCGTGCCGGATGCGGTGTCGAGGTGGAACTCGCCCGGCGCGTCCAGGAGCTGGAGTATGCCCTGGAAGAAGAAGCGCGAGGGGTAGTTGGGCTGGCCGAGCGGGTGCCTGGCCTCGTTCTTGAGCGTGATCGTGCGGGCGTCCCGGTCGATGGAGGCGATGGGCGCGTGTTCGGCGAACCAGTTGGCGCGCGGCCACAGGTAGAGCTGGGCGTCACGCAGGTCCCAGCCCGTCGGGTCGAAGTCGCCCGCCTTGTAGTGCAGCACCGAGTGGCTCGGGTCGCCCGTCTCGCCGACGAAGTACCCCGCTCTGGCGGTCACCAGGTCGGAGGGGGCGAGGTTGGGGGTGCGGGCCTTGACGGCGCGCACACCGTTCTCGTAGAGGGTGTCGAACCGGCCGCCGACCTTGGCCTGCCAGATGTCGCCCCGGTAGCGGGTCCACCCGGTGACCTGCCGCCCGCCGACGAACCTGGCGGAGCCGGGCGGCCCGTCCCACACCTGGTAGACGACGCGGTGCCCGCCGGTGCCCGAGTCCTCGGCGGTGAACTCGACCGGCTGGTCCAGGTGGTGGTTACCGCGGCGGACATGGACCACGATGTCGGCGTCCATGTCGTCGTTGAGCGTGCGCACGGCGTCCCTGGCGCGTTGCAGGGTCCTGAACGGCCGCGCCGCCGTGCCCGGCCCTGCGTCGTCGCCGCCGGGCGCCAGGTAGAGGTGGGTCTGCCGCGCCGCGTGCGCGGGCGTGACGAGCCCCGCCGACGCCACGATCAGCGCGCATAAGAGGATGAGTCTTCTCATGGGGGTCCTCCCGGTGTGTCGACAGCGAGAAGTGCGGTCAGATCCGGTACGGCGGGCGCCGGCGGCCAGGCTCCGGGCGCGTCGGCCAAGCCCAGCACGGCGCAGGCCAGCCAGTGTTCGCCCGGCTCGTGCTCGGCCACGAGCGTGGGAATGACGGTGCGCCTGGCCAGCACGTTGGTGCCGGGCAACGCCGCCACGAGCCTCCCCTGGCGCGCCGGCCTGCCCCCGCGCAGCCGGCTCGTCAGGTCTTCGATCGCCGACAGGCCCGGCTCTCCCCTGGCCCGGGCGTGTCCCGGTCCGCAATCCCGAAGGAGCGGCGGGTCGCGGTCGATGGCGAACCCTGCTTCCGCCGAGTGCACGGCCCGCCCCGTGCGCAGCCGATGCACCCGCACGTGCCAGGGTGGTACGGCCAGCAACCAGGTCTCGACCTCCAGGTCGGCGGCCACCCGCCACCGCGAGTGCAGCCACCCCTCGCCCGCGGTGCAGTCGAACGGCTCCGCCCTGATCCGGTAGTGGACGCCGTCGTCGCTGAGCGCCAGCGCGCTGTCGTGGGCGCCCTGCTCGAGCCCGGACGCTCCGGCGGGCACACTGAAGCCGAAATGCGAGGAGTAAGCGAACTTGGCGTATTTCTCCGCTCCGTGCCGTACCCAGGCGTGATGCTGGCGGCCGCTCAGCGCGACCACGTGCCGCCCCTGCTCGGCCCTGATCAGGACCGCACCCGCGTGTGGCTGGGTGCTGACCTCCTCCAGTTCGGGCGCGGGGGCCTCGGCCGCCGTCCAGAAGGGGTGCGTCGCGGGCAGCGCTAGCGGCAGCATCGCCTTCAACGCCCAGTACGGCGAGCCGGGCGCGTTGTACTGCTCGGCCAGCGTCGGCTGCGCGTAGCCGTACCCCACGGTGAGCACGCCGTGCGAGTCGAAGATCGGCCGCCCCTGCCACCAGCGCAGGTGCCGCGCCAGGTACCCCTTGACGACGCCCCAGGGCAGCGCCTCCACCCCGGCGAACGCCAGCGCCCCCCAGAACGCCGCCTGCGCGAACCGGTAGGTCAGGCTCCGCCCGTACGGCACCGCCGCCCCACCGGCCGCGAACCAGTGCCGGAAGTCCAGCGCGAAGGCCGCCGCCCGCTCCCGGAAGCGCTCGGCCCTGGCGGGATCCCGCTCCCCGGCGAGCGTGGCGTAGAGCAGGCCGTAGAAGTGCATGGCGAACGACACGTAATAGTCGCGCCGCTCGGTCGGCCCGTCGGCGTACCAGCCGCCGCCCAGCGCGTACGATTCCAGCCGGTCCAGCCGGGCCTCGACCGGCGCGCGGTCGTGGGCGACCCCGACCCTGTCGAGGCCGAGCGAGGCCAGCACGCCGAAGAAGCGCCAGTTGTTGTCGGTCGTCGAACGCTCGAGCGCGGTGGCCAGCCAGGCGGCCACCCGGTCGCGCTCGCGGCCGCCGAGGGGGTCCCAGAGCTGCTCGGGGGCGAGGGCGAGCGCGAACCCGATGGCGGCCATCTCGACGATCCGCTGGTCCTCGTTGCCCGGCTCGCCCCAGTACTCGGGATGGCCGGGGTCCGTGCCGGCGGCGAGGCCCCGCCGTACCAGTGGCCAGTGGGCGAAGGCGCCGCCTCCGGCGGCGAGCGGGGCCAGCCCCCACAGCGGCCGCGCGTAGGCTTCCAGCTCGGCGGCGGTGTCGTCGTGCAGTGCGGCGTTGACGCCCAGCCTGACCCGGGCGCCGCCCGGGCTGGCGTGCGGGATGAGCGGATCGACCAGGTCGCGGGTCCAGTCCTGCAGCCAGGAACGCATGTTCATCCCTTCTCGGCGCCGGCCAGCATGCCCGTCCGCAGCGCGCGCTGGGCGAGCAGGAAGGCGAGCAGCGTCGGCGCGCACGCCACCAGCCCGGCCAGGGCCGCTTCCGGCTGGTGGATGGGCAGGCTGGAGAAGCCGCTGGAGGCGTTCACCGCGCCGGTGGACTGCAGCAGGGTCATGAGGCCGAGTTGCAGGGTGAAGGTGCGGTCGTCGTCGAGCATCACGAACGGCAGGAAGAAGTTCGTCCACACGTTGACGAAGGCGAAGAACGCGACGAGCCCGATCGCCGGTCTGGCCAGGGGCAGGCCGATGACCACGAAGAGCCGCAGCTCTCCGGCGCCGTCCACCCGGCCCGCGTCCAGGATCGCGTGCGGCAGGGCCGCGGCGAAGTGGAGGTAGCAGAGGTAGACGCCGAACGGGTAGAAGGACAGCGGCAGGATCACCGACCAGGCCGTCCCGGTCAGGCCGAGCACGGTCATCTCCAGGTAGAGCGGCAGGACCAGCGCGGCCTGGGGCAGGATCATGCCGATCAGCGTGAGGGTGAGCACGGCGGCCCGGCCTGCGAAGTCGTACTTGGCCAGCGCGTACCCGGCGGGGACCGACAGCAGCAGGCTGAGCGTCACGCTGCCCGCCGCGTAGCCGATCGAGTTGGCGATCCACAGCGTGAGCTCGCCGTCGTTGAAGGTCATCAGATTCCCCCACGCGGTGGCCACGTTCGCGAGGGAGCCGAAGCCGAGCGGCGGGCCGCCGATCAGGTCGTCGGCGGTCCGCGTGGGAGCCAGCGCCAGCCAGAGCAGCGGCAGCGCGAAGAACACCGCGAAGGCGCCGAGGAAGATCCGCCTGGTCACTCCGCCTCTCCCGTCCGGTAGAAGCGGGTGCGGTAGATGACGACGAGCGCGGCGGCCAGGCCCACGAGCAGCATGATCATCGACAGGGCCGCGGCGCGGCCGAAATCGCCTTCCTGCGTGGCGAAGAAGTAGGCGAGCTGGTTGACCGACCAGGTCGGGCTGATCTGCCCCGGCGCGCCGGTGCCGAGCACGGTGGGTTCCACGAACACCTGGCTGCCGCTGGCGAAGCTGGTGATCACGACGAACGCCACGTACTTGCGCACCAGCGGCAGCTTGATGTGCCAGGTGGAGCGCCACGACGTCGCGCCGTCCACCGAGGCCGCCTCCAGCACGTCGCGCGGCAGCGCGGTGAGCGCGCCGTACAGCACCACGACCCAGCCTCCGGCATGGATCGCGACGCCCATCACCACCAGCACCCAGACCAGCGTGTCGCCGCGCAACGGCTCGGCACCGAACACGTTCAGCAGCGGGCCGAAGGGGCTGACCGCCGGGCTGATCATGAACAGCCAGAGCAGCGCCGCCGCCGAGCCCGTCACCGCGCCGGGCAGGTAGTAGACGAACCGCATCACCGCCCCGAACCTGCTCGGCTTGACGTGCAGCGTGAGCGCCAGCGAAAGCACCAGCAGGACCAGGATCGGCAGCCAGAGCACCAGGTAGAGGGCTACGTTGCGGACCGCGTCGCCCAGGCGGTAGTCGGTGATCACGCCGCCCCAGTGGCCCAGGCTCTCCCAGAGGCCGTACAGGGCCGGGGCCAGCCCGAAGGCGGCCAGGAACACCACGTAGGGACCCACCAGCAGCCAGGCCGCGAGCGTCTTTTCCCTGCCGCGCCTGCGGGTGGGCCGTTCGCCCGTGGCGGTCATCTCACCGGGCCGTTCCGTCGTGGCGGTCATTTCACCTGGTACCCGGACGAGGTGGCCGCCTGGGTGAGCCGCTGGTTCCAGTCGGATAGCGCGCCACTGATCGGCTTGCCCGCCGTCACGGCCGCCACGACCGTCTCGTTGAAGCTGCTCTGCCAGACCGCCTCGTACCGGACGAACCCGAAGCCCGGCCGCAGCCGTGCCGCGGCCTGCTTGAGCACGGGCACCGGGTCCTGAGCGTAGAAGGCGTCCGACGCCTTGGCCTTGCCCCACGCCTCGGCCGAGGCCTGGTGCGCGGGGAAGGTCGGCTGCGCGGCCTGCAGCGTCACGTCCGTGGTCAGCCACGTGATCATGTCGGCCGCGGCCTTGGCCCGCCCACCCGCGTGCCGGGAGACGACGTAGACACCGCCGCCCACCTGGCCGCTGTAGGCCTCGTCCTCACCCGCCCAGACCGGCATCGGGGCGGCGGCGACCCGTCCCGGCTTGAGCTTGAAGGAGGGCTTGAACATGAAGTCGCCGAACCAGGCGGGGCCGGGCAGCATGAGGATCTTGCCCTGCTGGCCGAGCTGGGCGAAGGCGGGGTCGGTCGGCGAGACCGTGCTGACCGCCTTGGCCGCCGCCAGTGGCTGGAGCAGGTCGGCGACGCGGGTGCACTTGGGGTCGGCGGTGTCGATGTGCACCTCGGTCAGGCTGAGCGCCTCGCGGGTGGGGCAGCCGCTGCCGGAGAAGTAGACGCCCGCGCCGTACTTGCCGTTCATGGTGCCGACCAGGTAGCCGGGGTGCTCCTTGGCGACCCGCTCCCCCAGCTTCCCGTAGTCCTCCCAGGACTTGGGCACCTGGTAGCCGAACTCCCGCATGAGGGTGGCGTCGTACCACAGGACCGCGGGGGCGATGTCGTTGCGCAGGCAGTACAGCTTGCCGCCGATGACGCAGGCGTCCAGGGTGCCGGAGGCGAAGGCGTTCTTCACATCGGCGGGGACGTGCTCGTCGAGGGGCGCGGCGTAGTCGAACGGCGGCGCGGCCAGCGTCGAGGTCTCGGCCGGGTTGGTCAGGAACACCACGTCGGGCCAGCCCCTGCCGGTCTTGTTCGCCAGAGACACCTTGGTCGGTACGTAGCCGGCGTCCGGCGGCATCGTGACGACCCTGATCTTCAACTCGGGGTGCGCGGCGGCGTACTGCTTGGCGGCGGGCGTCCGGGTGTTGTCCACCCAGACGAGTAACTCGTCCGAGCTTTTGGCGGCTGGGCCGCCGCCACAGGCTGCGGCGCTCAAGAGCAGGAGGAGTACCAGCAGGATTCTCATGGGGGCACCTCAGACCGGGGGATAGTTGCGATAGTTTTCGCAACTTCTGAGAGTTCCTGGTAACGTAAGCGAAACATCCGATGTCCGTCAAGGCCGACTTGCATTGGAAAACAGGGGCGTGTCACGCTTCTCCAGCATCTAGCGCGCTTTCGGGGAGGTTTCGTAGAGTGCGACGTCGGAGCACGATGTCTGACATCGCCGGGCAGGCCGGCGTGTCGGTCTCGACCGTGTCCAAGGTGCTGAACGGAAGATCGGACGTCTCGGCGGAAACCCGGGCCAAGGTCCAGCGCCTCCTCGGCCTGAACGGCTACACGGCTCCCGGTCGGCAGGAGTACACCGGCGGGCTGGTCGAGTTCGTGATCAACGAGCTGGACAGCCCGTGGGCCGTCGAGCTGATCAGGGGCGCGGAGGAGGTCGTCCAGCGGGCCGGGATGGGCCTGGTGGTCTCCGCGGTCCATGGGCGGTCCCGGCTGGCCAGGCAGTGGCTCGACGCGCTGGCCAACCGCGGGTCCCTCGGGGCGATCCTGGTGCTGTCCGAGCTCTCCCCCGCCCAGGAGCGAGAGCTGCGCCGCCTCGGCCTGCCGTTCGCCGTCGTCCATCCCGCGGCCGATCCCGGCCCCGACGTGCCGTCCGTCGGCGCCACGAACTGGCCTGGCGGTTTCGTCGCCACTCGCCACCTCCTCGACCTGGGCCACCGGCGGATCGCCATGATCGGCGGCCCGCCGCAGCGCCTGTCGGCGCGCGCCCGCCTGGACGGCTACCGCGCCGCGCTCGAGGAGTCGGGCATCGCCTTCGACCAGGAGCTCGTACGGCACGGCGACTTCGGCCACGAGCTGGCCTACCACCACGCCCTCGACATGCTCGGCCTGCCGGACCCGCCCACCGCCGTCTTCGCGGGCAGCGACCACCAGTCCCTGGGCACCTATCGGGCGCTGCGCGATCGCGGACTCAGGGCGCCCGAGGACGTGAGCGTGGTGGGCTTCGACGACCTGCCGTTCGCCGAGTGGGTGACACCCAGGCTCACCACGGTCCGGCAGCCGCTGGCGGAGATGACGGCGGTGGCGGCCCGCATGGTGCTCCAGCGGATCGCCGGCGAGGAACTGGAGACGACGCGGGTCGAGCTGGCGACCAAGCTGGTGGTCCGCGAAAGCACCGGCCCCCGCCGCTGACCGGGCGGCTCAGCAGAGCGGAATGAACGTTTCACGCTCTTCACCCGCCGCCCTCCCATCGGCCCTGGTCATGTCCGCTCCCACTCCACAGGAGGGCTGCGGACCTGTTCAGTGCGGGTCGCGGATGCGATAGTGCGAGCACCGCTCACCCAGCCGTGAGCCGGTCAGCGGTCTGCGGGTTCTCCGCGACAGCGTCCTTCGTGCGATGCCCCTTGGAGGAAAGGAATCCGATGCGCAAGGTACGGGCCCTACTCGTCTCCGCCGCTCTGGCCACCGGCGTGCTGCTGTCCATGACCACCACGCCCGCGCAGGCCGAAAGCATCCGGTACGTCTACTACTTGCAGTCCGACTGCTACAACGGCGGGAACCTGGGCATCCAGTGGGGCTGGTGGACGTCCTTCCGGTGCTCCTATGAGAACGCCAGGTGGTTCCTCTACGCATGAACCGAGCCGATTTCAGCTGAAAAGCGGGCCGGCCTTCCGATGTCAGCACGTGTCGGCCGCGGCGCACCTCTGACGCTCGCGCCGCTGCTGTACGGACATCAAAAGCCCAGCTGGTACGGCGGAGCCCGCGCGGCTCTGCCGTACCAGCGGCATGCTCAGCTACGGATCTTTCCTGACATAGTGGGTGCCGCATTCTCTACCCCTAAGCAGGAGGTCCGCCGTGGTGTCCAGATTCGGCCGTGCGATGGCTTTGGCGGGGGTCGCGCTGGCTCTGACGGCATCACCCGTGCACGCGGCCGAAGACGTCAAGACCAGCTCCAACGTCAAGCTCCTGGCCAACGTGCCCAGGCAGGCGCCGTTCAAGTCGGACTCGGCACTCAACAGCGACCTGGCCTTCCAGGGCGACTACGCCTACCAGGGCAACTTCAACGGCTTCACGATCTTCAACATCAAGAATCCGGCCAAGCCCGCGGTCGTCAGCCGGGTCTCCTGTCCGGGCTCGCAGAACGACGTCTCGGTCAGGGGCGGCCTGCTCTTCCTGTCCGTGGACGAGTCGCGCGACGGCGACTCCTGCAAGAGCGACGACGGCTCCCCGAACGACAAGGCGTCGTGGGAAGGCATCCGGATCTTCGACATCACCGACAAGTCCCGGCCCAGGTACATCAAGGCCATCGAGACCCGCTGCGGATCACACACGCACACGCTGGTGCCGGACAAATCCGGCAAAGCGGTCTATGTGTACGTGTCGTCGTTCGGCCCGGCGGCGGAGTTCCCCGAGTGCAAACCGCCGCACGACAAGATCTCGATCATCAAGGTGCCTTTGGACCGGCCCAAGGCAGCCAAGATCGTCTCAACCCCCGTGCTCTTCGGTGACGGTGGCAACGAAGAGCAGGACAACCTGCTCGAGTCCACCAGCGGCTGCCACGACATCACGGTGTTCCCGGCGAAGAACCTCGCCGCCGGCGCCTGCATGGGTGACGGCGTGCTCATGGACATCTCCGACCGGGAGCACCCCAAGGTCACGACCACCGTCACCGACGAGAACTTCGCCTTCTGGCACTCGGCGACGTTCAACAACACCGGCACCAAGGTGATCTTCACCGACGAGCTCGGCGGCGGAATGTCGGCCACCTGCAACGCGTCGATCGGCCCCGAGCGCGGCGCGGACGCCATCTACGACATCCAGCGCGGCAAGCTGGTCAAGAAGGCCTACTACAAGATTCCGCGCCACCAGAGCGCCACGGAGAACTGCGTCGCGCACAACGGCTCCCTGATCCCGGTCAAGGGCAAGGACATCATGGTCCAGGCCTGGTATCAGGGCGGCATCTCGATCTGGGACTTCACCAACTCGGCGAAGCCCGCCGAGATCGGCTACTTCGAGCGTGGTCCGCTCAAGCCGCGCGACATCGGCGGTTCCTGGTCGGCGTACTACTACAACGGCCATATCTACAGCAGTGACATGTTCCGGGGCCTGGACGTGCTGCGCATCACCGACAAGCGCACCGACCCGGCCGCCAAGGTGCGGCTCAAGGCCCTCAACGCCCAGACCCAGTACGCTTACTGAGGTGGTGCGAAGCCGCCCGGCGTCTCCCGCGGCGGCTCCGGCGCGGCCGTCCCGCCCGTCCGCGGGTACGAACGTTCTCTCGGGCTGCGCGCAGGGGCGCGTTTGTGCGACCCCCACAACTCCGGCCGCAAAACACGCTTAGTCCCCGCCCTTCCGGTATCCGGGGGCAGCCGAGAGTATGTACCCCGGTTGGGGCGGGGACGGCCGCCATATTCACAGCCCTCGAAAGGCCCGCTCAGTGTTCAGTCGTGTCGCCATCGTCAACCGCGGTGAAGCCGCCATGCGGCTCATCCACGCCGTCAGGGACCTAGCCGCGGAGACGGGGACACGGATCGAGACCGTGGCGCTGTACACGGACTCCGACCGCACGGCCACGTTCGTCCGCGAGGCGGACATCGCCTACGACCTGGGGCTCGCCGCGAACCGGCCCTATCTGGACCACGCGGTCCTCAAGAAAGCCCTGGTCGAGACCGGTGCGGACGCGGCATGGGTCGGTTGGGGCTTCGTGGCGGAGGACCCGGCGTTCGCCGACCTGTGCGCCGAGATCGGCGTGACGTTCGTCGGCCCGAGCGCCGAGGCGATGCGCAAGCTGGGCGACAAGATCGGCTCGAAGCTGATCGCCGAAGAGGTCGGTGTGCCCGTCGCGGCGTGGAGCCGCGGTCCGGTGGAGACGCTGGAGGACGCGAAGGCGGCGGCGGACCGGATCGGCTACCCGTTGATGCTGAAGGCGACCGCGGGCGGCGGTGGTCGTGGCATCCGGATGGTCTCCAACGCCGACGAGCTGACGCAGGCCTATGAGCTGACGCGCCGGGAAGCCGCGCGCGCGTTCGGCAGTGGCGTCGTGTTCCTGGAGCGCCTGGTGACGGGCGCCCGGCACGTCGAGGTGCAGGTCATCGCGGACGGGCAGGGCACCGCGTGGGCGCTGGGCGTGCGCGACTGCTCCGTGCAGCGGCGCAACCAGAAGATCATCGAGGAGTCCGCCTCCCCGGTCCTCAACGCCGAGCAGGTCGCCGAGCTGAAGGCGGCGGCCGAGCGGCTCGTGCTCGCGGTGGACTACCAGGGCGCGGGCACCATCGAGTTCCTCTACCACCCCGGTGAGCGGCTGTTCGCGTTCCTCGAGGTCAACACGCGCCTGCAGGTCGAGCACCCGATCACTGAGATCACCACCGGCGTCGACCTGGTGAAGGCCCAGTTGCACGTCGCGGCGGGCGGCAAGCTCGAGGGTGACACGCCTGCGGAGTGGGGTCACGCCGTTGAGGCGCGCCTCAACGGCGAGGACCCCGACCGTGACTTCGCACCCTCACCCGGCCGGATCGCCCGGCTGGCGCTGCCCAGCGGCCCCGGCATCCGGGTGGACACCGGGTTCAGCGAGGGCGACACGATCCCCGCCGACTTCGACTCGATGATCGCGAAGATCATCGCGCACGGCCGTGACCGCACGGAGGCGTTGGCCCGTCTGCGCCGCGCGATGACGCAGACGACCGTCATCATCGAGGGCGGCGTGACGAACAAGGGCTTCGTCCGCATGCTGCTCGACGAGCCCGCGGTGATCGACGGGTCCGCCGACACCGGCTGGATCGACCGCGTGCGCGCCCAGGGCGCCCTCGTGTCGCACCAGCACTCCGCGATCGCGCTGATCGCCGCCGCCCTCGAGGCCTACGAGGACGAGGAGGCCGTGACGCGGCAGCGCTTCCTGTCCACCGCGCACGGCGGCCGTCCGCAGTCGCAGCACGAGAGCGGCCGCGCGCTGGAGCTCAAGCTCCGCGACGTCGGCTACCGCGTCCAGGTCGCCCGCACCGGCGGCCACCGATTCCGCATCGGCATCTCGGCGGGCGGCCCCGAGCACGCGGCCGACGTCGACATCGAGCGCTTCGACGAGCACAGCGGCCAGATCACCGTGAACGGCGTCCGCTTCAAGGTCGTCACGAGCACTCACGGTCCGATCCACCTGGTCGAGGTCGACGGCATCACGCACCGGATCAGCCGCGACGAGGGCGGCATCGTACGCTCGCCCGTGCCCGCGCTCGTGGTGGCCACGCCGCTGCAGGCGGGCGACGAGGTCGAGGCCGGCGCGCCGCTGCTGGTGGTCGAGAGCATGAAGATGGAGACCGTGCTGCGGGCGCCGTTCCGCGGCCGCGTACGGGAGCTCGCGGTGTCGGTCGGCGGCCAGGTGGAGGCGGGCGCCCGCCTGCTCCGCCTGGAGCCGCTGGGTGACGGCGCCGAGGCGGCCGGTCCCGCGACCGCGGCGAAGGAAGTCGAGCTGGACCTGCCGTCCGAGCGGGTGGACGTGCCCGCGGCCGAGCGGGCCGCGCGTGCTCTGCAGGACCTGCGCAGCCTCCTGCTGGGCTTCGACATCGACTCGCAGGACGAGAAGCGCCTGCTCGCCGGCTACCTGGCCGCGCGCACCGAGCTCGTCGCGGCGGGCGAACACGAGCTGGCCGGTGAGGTCGAGCTGCTGCGCCTGTTCGCCGACCTGAGCGAACTGAGCCGCAACCGCCCCGCCGGCGAGGACTCGAAGTCCGACTCCGCGGTGCACAGCCCCCGCGAGTACTTCCACACGTACCTGCAGTTCCTCGACCCGGACCGGTCCGGGCTGTCGAAGAGCTTCCAGCAGCGGCTCACGCACGTGCTGTCCCGCTACGGCGTCGAAGGCCTGGACCGCACGCCGGAGCTGGAGGACGCGGTCTTCCGGATCTTCCTGGCCCAGCAGCGCGCGTCCTCCGACGTCGCCGTGGTGACAACCCTGCTGCGCCAGTGGGTGAACGAGGCCCCGCCCGCCGAGGCGGACCGCGTCACCGTCGGCCTGGCGCTGGAGCACCTGGTCGCCGCCACCCAGGTCCGGTTCCCAGCCGTCGCGGACCTGGCGCGCGGCGTCGTGTTCGCCTGGTTCGCCCAGCCGGTGCTGCGCCGCACCCGCGCCAAGGTCTATACGACCGTTCGCAAGCACCTGCGCCACCTCGACCAGCACCCTGACGCGCCCGACCGCGCCGAGCGGATCTCCGCGATGGTCGCCAGCGCGGAGCCGCTCGTCCGGCTGGTCGGCCAGCGGATCGGCCGCGAAGGCGCGGACCCGGTGCCGCTGCTGGAGGTGCTGAGCCGCCGCTACTACGGCAACCGCGCGCTCAGCGGCATCCGGGCGAGCAAGGTGGCGGGCTGCACGTTCGTCGTCGCCGACCACCGCACCGCGACCGGCAACGGCCGCGTCGTGACCACCGCGGTCGACTTCCCGGCGCTGGCCGAGGCGGTCAAGGCGGTCGACGAGTTCGCCCGTGACGGCGAGCTGGTGGCCGACGTCTACCTGTCCTGGCCGGACGGTCCGAGCGACCCCGACGAGATGGCCACGCGCCTGCGCGCGGTCCTGGTCGCGCAGCAGCCGTCGAACCGGGTCCGCCGCATCACCACGACCGTCGCGGGCAACCGCGGCGCCGTGATGCACCACCACTTCACCTTCCGGCCGTCCGTAGACGGCCCCGTAGACGGGCCCGCAGACGGCTTCGTGGAGGAACGGCTGCTGCGCGGTCTGCACCCGCGCATCGCCGAGCGCATGCAGCTGGAGCGGTTGCGAGACTTCGACCTCACCCGGCTGCCCTCGCCCGACGAGGAGGTCTACCTCTTCCGGGCCGCGGCACGGCAGAACCCGTCCGACGAGCGCCTCGTCGCCCTGGGCCAGGTCCGCGACCTGACCCCGCTGCACGACGACGAGGGCAGGCTCGTCGCGCTGCCCGCGGCCGAGGACATCCTGGCCACGTGCCTCGACGCGATCCGCCGGGCCAAGAAGCCCGGCGCGAAGACGTCCGCCACGAACCGGATCGTCATCTACGTGTGGCCGCCGACCGATCTCTCGCCGGACGACCTGGACACCGTGGCGAAGCGCGTGTTGCCGGCGACGGCGGGCGCGGGCCTGGAGGAGGTGCTGTTCCTCGGCAGGCGCCGCGACAGCGCCACCGGCGAGCTCGTCGACATCGCCGTCCGGATCGACTACGACGTGAGCTCCGGCGTGCGGCTGTCCGTCGTGCCGCCGCCGACCGAGCCCATCGAGCCGCTGGACGACTACCGCCAGGAAGTGCTGCGCGCGCACAGCCGCGGCACGCACTACCCGTACGAGCTGACCGGCATGCTCGCCGGGCCGTTCGGCTCGTTCACCGAATACGACCTGGACGAGCATTCGAAGCTGGTGCCGGTGAACCGCCCCAAGGGGCGCAACACCGCCGCGCTCGTCGCGGGTGTCGTCAGCACGCCCACGCCGCGCCACCCGGAGGGCATGACCCGCGTCGTGCTGCTGGGCGACCCGACGAAGGCGCTCGGCGCGCTGTCCGAGCCCGAGTGCGCGCGGGTGATCGCCGCGCTCGACCTGGCCGAGCAGATGCGGGTGCCGCTGGAGTGGTTCGCGCTCTCCGCGGGCGCCCGGATCTCGATGTCGTCCGGCACCGAGAACATGGACTGGGTGGCGGCCGCGCTGAAGCGGATCGTGAACTTCACCCAGGACGGCGGCGAGATCAACATCGTGGTCGCGGGCATCAACGTCGGCGCCCAGCCGTACTGGAACGCCGAGGCCACGATGCTCATGCACACCAAGGGCATCCTGGTGATGACGCCGGACTCCGCGATGGTGCTGACGGGCAAGCAGTCGCTCGACTTCTCCGGCGGTGTGTCGGCCGAGGACAACCACGGCATCGGCGGGTACGACCGGATCATGGGCCCGAACGGCCAGGCGCAGTACTGGGCGCCGGACATCCGCGGTGCGTGGGAAGTCCTGATGTCGCACTACGACCACAGCTACATCGCGCCGGGGGAGAGCCGGCCTCGCAAGACGGTCACCAGCGACCCGGTGGACCGCGACGTGTCGACGTTCCCGCACGCCGTGCCGGACAGCGACTTCACGACAGTGGGCCAGATCTTCTCCGTCGAGTCCAACCCGGACCGCAAGAAGCCCTTCGACATCCGCACAGTCATGCGCGCGCTGTCCGATCAGGACCACCCGGTGCTGGAGCGGTGGGCGGGCATGGCCGACGCGGACACCGCCGTGGTCCAGGACGTCCACCTCGGTGGCCGACCGGTGTGCCTGCTGGGCATCGAGTCGCGATCCGTGCCGCGTCGCGGATTCCCTCCCACCGACGGCCCGGACACCTACACCGCGGGCACCTTTTTCCCGCGGTCGTCCAAGAAGGCCGCTCGGGCCATCAACGCCGCCAGCGGGAACCGTCCGCTGGTCGTGCTGGCCAACCTGTCAGGGTTCGACGGGTCGCCCGAGTCGATGCGCAAGCTGCAGCTGGAGTACGGCGCGGAGATCGGCCGCGCGGTGGTGAACTTCAAGGGCCCCATCGTGTTCTGCGTGATCTCGCGGTACCACGGCGGCGCCTTCGTGGTGTTCTCCAAGGCGCTCAACCCGAACATGACCGTGCTCGCGGTCGAGGGCTCGTTCGCGTCGGTGCTCGGCGGTGCTCCGGCCGCCGCGGTGGTCTTCGCGCGCGACGTCGACAAGCGGACCGGCAACGACCCCCGCGTGCTCGCGCTCGCCGCCCGGGTCGCGGAGGCGCCGGGTGCCGCGCGGGCCGCGTTGGCCGCCGAGCTGGCCGAGCTGCGGTCGTCCGTGCGGGCCGAGAAGCTCACCGAGGTGGCCACCGAGTTCGACCGCGTGCACAGCATTCAGCGAGCGGTCGGCGTCGGCTCGGTGGACGCGATCATCAGCTGCGCCGAGCTGCGGCCGCAGATCATCGAGGCGGTCGAGAAGGGCCTCGCCCGACAGGTCTGAACTGGTCCTGAAGCCGGACTCCCGTGCCCTTTCGGGGCGGGCGTCCGGCTTTTCGCGCTCCTTCGGAGGCGTCCGGATGAGCGGGCCGTCCTGACCCGGCCCATGGCCGACATTGCAGGCCAGGACATCAGCAACCGGGAGGAGTAGCACCTGAACGAGTGCGATGTGTGCTGGTCATCAGTCGGCGATGTAGGTGATCGAGCGAACCTCGTAGCCGGTGGTCTTGGAGCCGCGCACGTGCATCAGCATCGCGCCGCCCTCGTAGGAGTAGGCGCACGAGTAGCCCTTCGGTTCCTTACTGCAGCCCTGGAAGTAGTGGGTGACGCCGTGCGGGTCGTACCTGACCCTGAACAGCGTCTTCACCGCGCCCACGCTGCCGACCTCCAGACCGCTGTACCTGTCGCCCCGCTTCCAGGCGGCGAGAAGGTGCTTGGCCACGGTGGACGGCTTGACGATGTGCCGCGACAGGTAGACCTTGGTGACCTTCGATCCTGTCACGACCATCGCGATGCCGTTGAGCCCGCCGGGCACGCGCACGCTGGTGTGGACGAACCGGCACACGTTGCCGGAGCAGCCGTCGAAGCGGTCGGGCGCGCGGTAGACGTAGGTGAAGATCGTGTTCACCGCGGCGGGAACGGCCACCTTCGCGGCGGCCGGGCGGTCGGCGGCCAGCCAGGCGCGGAACAGCTTGTTCGCCACCTTGCCGGGCGCGGAAGCCTCAGCCGGGGCAAGAGCGGCAGCGACGGAGGCAGGGGAGGCGGAGGCGGAGGCGGGGGTGAGCGTCAGTGTTGCGGCCGCCGCGAGGGCGGTGCCGCCGAGAACCAGTCGTCTGGACACGCTCCGACGCTAAGGGCGGCGCCTTGCGCGGGGATTGACCTCGGCTTGCAGAGCACATCGGCACGGTGGACCGATCCCGGATCTACACCCGGTGGAGGACGTCCTCCACCGCGGCCAGCGACAGGGTCTTGTAGCCGACCGAGTCGAACAGCACGGTGATCCGGTCGTGCTCGCGGCTCATGACCGTCCCTGACCCCCACATCTTGTGCGTCACTTTCGCCCGCACAGGGAACCCCCCTTTACCGGACACGGGCATCAGCTCGGGCGCCTCACCGTTCTCGCAGGTATCGCAGGCGCCGCACGTCCCGGCGTACGGCTCGCCGAAGTATTCGAGCAGGAACCGGCGGCGGCAGCCCCTGGTCTCCGCGTAGCCGCGCATCATGTCGATTCGCGAGTCGTCGACGCGGTGTCGCGCCTCGTCCATCTCGGCCGCCCGCGCGGCGGCCTGCTCCGGCGTCAGCCTGCCAGAGGCGTACCGCAGGTCGCCGGTGTCGGTCACGGAGAGCGCGCCCGCCCGTTCCAGCAGGTTGACGAGCC
>NZ_VCJS01000223.1 GCF_005893125.1 Nonomuraea basaltis
TGCGTCCTTGGGCTCCGTGCGTGCCACCGCGGTGTCCTCCAGGTCGATCTCCGTCGATGCCTGGATCACAGTACTCATCAGGTGCGTTCTCCTTGATCAGGAGTTACACCGAAAACCGTACAGTCCCAGAAATCCGGGAGGCGGTGTCGGATCGGGGCGGTGGTGTTCGTAGCAGGGGTGAGGCCGCCCACAAGAGGCGGCGCCAAGGTAAGGAACCGCGATCATGAAGCTGACGACCATGACTCAGGTCACCATCGATGGAGTGATGCAGGGAAACGGCGGTGCGTCGGATGACCGCAGGAACGGATTCGAGCGCGGCGGATGGGCCCGGGGGAAGGGCGACGACGAGACCAGGACGTTCATCACGCAGACCTACCAGCGCGCAGAGGCGTTCCTGTTCGGCCGGCGCACCTACGAGCTGTTCGCCGGCTCCTGGGGATCAATCGACCAGATGCGCGCACATCCCATCGGCGTGGCCTTGAACGAGGCCCCCAAGTACGTTGCCTCGACTACGCTCACCGCGCCGCGTTGGGAGGACACGACCGTTCTCCGCGGTGACCTCGCGGCGGCCATCAGTGAGCTGAAGGCCAAGCCGGGGGGTGAGTTGCAGGTGCACGGCAGTGGCATCCTGACCCGGTGGCTGCTGGAGAACGATCTAGTCGACGAGATGACTCTGCTCACCGTCCCGGTGGTCGTCGGCCAGGGCGCGCGGCTGTTCCCGGACGCGGGCCCGGATCTTGCGCTCGACCTGGTCGAGTCGCGCGTCGACTCCAAGGGCGTGACGATCCAGGTCTACCGGCCGGCTGGGCGCCCGCGGTATGCAAGGGCCTGAAGTCCCTGACCACCGAACCACGCTGTCTTGACACCACAGGAGATGATCTTCAGATGCAGTACCTGGTTTCCGTGATCGATGACAAGAGCAATCCCGGCAGCACGGACAGGGGGCCTGCCATCAGCGCGTTCAACGAACGACTGATCGCCGAGGGCTACTGGGTTTTCGCGGGCGGACTCGCGGACACCGACGCGGCCACGGTCATCGACAACCGGGGCGAGCAGGCAGTGTTCAGCGACGGGCCTTTCGTGGAGTCGAAGGAGTACCTCGCCGGCGTCTGGGTGTGGGAGGCCCCCGATCTGGATGTGGCGCTCAAGCTCGCCACCGAGGCGTCGAAGGTCTGCGATCGGAAGATCGAGGTGCGGCCGTTCCAGTGAGCGACGTCGAGGAGGCGATCACCCGGGCCCACCACGACGAGTGGGCGCGGGTGATCGCCGCCCTGACCAGGCGTTTCGGTGACCTCGACATCGCCGAGGAGGCGGCCGCCGAGGCGTTCGCGACCGCCGTCGAGCGGTGGCGGGCCGACGGCGTACCCCCCAACCCCGGCGCCTGGCTGACCACAACCGCCAACCGCAAGGCCATCGACCGGATCCGGCGCGAGAACAAGCGCGACGACAAGCACAAGGAGGCTCAGATGGTGTACGACGACCCGCCCGAGCCTGTCGGCGCCATCGACGACGACCGGCTCCGGCTGATCTTCACCTGCTGTCACCCGGCGCTGGGGATCCAGGCCAGGGTGGCGCTGACGCTGCGCATGGTCGGCGGTCTGACCGTGCCCGAGATCGCCCGCGCTTTCCTGGTCCAGGAGACCGCCTTGGAGCGGCGCATCACCCGCGCGAAAGCCAAGATCAAGGCGGCTCGCATCCCGTATCGGGTGCCGTCCGCCGAGGATCTCCCGGCACGCGTCACCGGCGTACTCGCCGTGCTGTATCTGGTGTTCAACGAGGGCTACCTGGCGACCGGCCCCGGCACCGACTCGGTGCGTCACGACCTGACCGCCGAGGCGATCCGGCTCACCCGCCTGATCCGTGCCCTCATGCCCGACGACGGCGAGGTGGCCGGGCTGCTGGCGCTGATGCTCCTCACCGAGGCCCGCCGCACCGCCCGGGTCTCGGCCAGCGGCGAACTGGTCGCCCTCGACGAGCAGGACCGTGGGGCCTGGGACACGGCGCTGATCGCCGAAGGTCACCACCTGGTGCGCGAGCGCCTCGCCGCGGCCGCCGCCGGGGTGGCTCCAGGCCGCTACCAGATCCTCGCCGCGATCAACGCCGTGCACACCTCCGCCCGCGACGTCCGTGACACCGACTGGTCGCAGGTCCTCGCCCTCTACGATCAGCTCGTCCGCCTCGACCCCTCACCGATCATCGCCCTCAACCGGGCCATCGCGGCCGCCGAACTCGACGGCCCGCAGGTGGCACTGGCAGCCATCGACCGTCTCGAGGACAAGCTGGCCGGCTATCACGCCTACCACGCCACCCGCGCCGACCTGCTGCGCCGGCTGGGCCACAGTCAGCAGTCGCGCGCGGCCTACGACAAAGCCATCGAGCTGGCGGGCAACACCGCCGAAACCGCCTACCTGACCCGCCGCCGCGGCCAACTCCGGTAGCGCCCACCGATCCCGATCGACACCCCTCGCGCAGCGGCGGCCGACCCCGAGGCGCCCTGCCGATGCATTCCGCAACCTGTCGCCCCAGCGACGGGTCTCGCTTCGTCCGAGCTTCGAATGCCAGGTCGCGAATACGCATTTCGCGCCGCCGAGCGCGCAACTGAGCGTCACCACCGACAGCCCGATTCCCCGTCAAGGACGC
Organism: Nonomuraea basaltis; assembly: GCF_005893125.1. Taxonomy (GTDB): domain Bacteria; phylum Actinomycetota; class Actinomycetes; order Streptosporangiales; family Streptosporangiaceae; genus Nonomuraea; species Nonomuraea basaltis. Next base: position 2,641 of record NZ_VCJS01000223.1, read on the forward strand.
CTGAGAACTACCGCGAAGGCGGAAATCTACGGTTGAAGGGTCAATCTTCGGGGCAGAGGAAGGTGCCCTTCTCGCAAGTCTGCTCGGGGGTTGGCTCGGGTTCTTCGCGGGTTTCCTGGTAGGTCGTCGTCTCTGCGGGTTTCTGGTCGTGTTCGATGGCCGCGGGGATGAAGACGAGGACCAGCACCACCAGTGTGACGATCCCGAGGACGCGGGTGAATGTCACGGTGCCGTCGCTGGGTTCGTGGGCCTCGGGGTTCTTGTAACCGGAGGCCCGCATTCGCCAGAAGCCCCGAGGGGACACAGCCATGAACAGGCACAAAAGCGCGAACAGGATGGTCAAGAAGGTCCACATGGAGTCTCCGCGGGCTGACGACGGATGGGAGTTGAATCGATCAATTGCCGCGAAGGTGAACCGAATGGTTCGCGTCGCGATTCGCGACCACGTGTAGAACGACACTCCGTTTGAGCACATAGATGACGTACGGCGACATCGTTGTTGTGTGGGACGGCACCACCCCGGCGGAACGCCGCCGGCTACGGCAGAGCGCGGCATGACCCTTCGACCCGCGAACGGAAACCCATGGACGACCGGCCGCCCGATCATCCTCATCCACGGCTACCCGCTCAACGCTCAGTCCTGGGAGAAGCAGGAACGCGCCCTCCTGGCAGCCTGCCACCGCGTCATCGCCTACGGCCGGCGTAGCTTCGGCTTGCGTTCGATGCTCACGCTGCGAAGGTACGGTTTGTGGTCTGGGCACTGCTTGTCACTTTTGCGCGCGCCGGGAGCTGTCCAGGAGCCGTAAACGTTGTCCCAGGCTGTCGCCTGAGCGCTCACCTTGCAGCCGATAACAGCCCGAAATGCCCGGCCTGATATGCACTTGGCCCAGCCGTAGTCCCCCCCGCTGGCCATGTCGCGGATGACTCCTGTCTTGCAGACCGGGTAAGCCGCGTTAGCGGCGCCGGCACCGACCAGCAACGTAGCTGCTGCTGTCAGGCTGAGCGTGGTTACGGCTACGAGCTTCCTTGCGAGCCTTGGCATCATTCTCCGTTCCCGAAGCATTTGACTTTGTCGCTTCGGGACAAAATCAGACCATATCCCGGTATGCCGGGGGTATGTCGCAACCTCTGCGTGCCTCGGGTCCGGCGGCGACCTCGAGCACGAGACGCGGGCCTCCTCAGCCTGAAGCACTGCGACCTGGCCACCTGAGCGACGGAGCCCGCGCTGCCGGACAGCACGCCTGAGCCGTCCTGACCCGCCGTCGGCGCCGAGTGCCTCTGCCACTAACGCCGCGCCAGTGGCGCGCTAGTGAGGGACGGGAACATCGACCATCGTGGATCTGCTCGCTTGTCGGGTGTCAGGTGCTCATCGGGGTTGTTTTCGCGGTCGCCGCGTTCAGCAAGCTTCGCAGCCGTGCCGCCCTGCGGTCGTTCGCGTCGTCGCCGGCGATGCTGGCGATGCTGGCGATGCCGGCGATGCTGCCTGAGCGTTTCCGTATGCCCGTGGCGGGTGTGGTGGCCTCAGGGGAGGCAGCGGCGGCCGTGCCGCAGGCGAGATTCCGCTGCCGGCCGCCGGGCTGGCGATCGCGGTGCCCGCGGGCCTGATCGGTGCGGTTTTCGTGATCGCTTTCGACGATGTCGTTGATCTTTTCGTTGACACTTCTGGAGGGCTGTGATGGTCTACCTGACCGCGGCGGTCGTGCTGGTCGGACTGCTGGGCCTGGCCAACCTGCTGCTGCTCGTCGGTGTGGTGCGTCGGCTGCGCATGCTTTCGGCCCAGCTCCCCGAGATGGTCAACGGGCCTGAGCCCGGCGAGAAGATCCCATCGTTCACGGCCTTGACCTCCGAGGGTGACCCGATCTCCGCAGAATCCTTGATGGGCGCCCCCGCACTGATCGGTTTCTTCTCGCCCGGTTGCGCGCCGTGCAGGCAATTGTTGCCGGAGTTCGTCGAGCGGGCCGGACGGACCTCAGATCCGGTCATGGCCGTGGTGGTGACCGGCGGTGATGACGATGCCGCGGCGGAGTTCGAGCGGCTGGCTGCGGTGGCCCGGGTGGTGCGGGAGGAGCCGCACGGCCCCCTCCAGAAGTCGTTCCGGGTGTCCGAATTCCCGACAGTGATCACGACGGACGCCACCGGAACCGTCATCGGTAGTGACGTCGACCTGCCGGAGACGGTCCACGCATGATGGAGCACGGAACGATCGTGGAATCCGGAACTCACCACGAACTCATGGCGGCCGGCGGCCGGTACGCGCGACTTTTCCGCCTGCAAGCTCAGGGGCATGCCGAGGCGGCGGTCGCATGAAGATCTGGTCTCCCGCCGCCGTTCTGCTGCTCGTCGCCGCCCTGGTCGTATGGCTGCGCCGTACGTATTCGATCATCCGCGTGGATGGCGACAGCATGAACCCCACCCTGGTCGACGGGGACAGGGTCTTGGCCCGCCGGGTCTCGCCGTCGGCCCTGCGCCGAGGTCAGGTCGCCGTCGTCGTCAACCCGCTGCCGGTGGGAGGGCGGCTTCTCATCAAGCGCATCGCCGCGCTGCCCGGCGATCCGGTCCCCCCGATGCCGCGGACCGTCCTGTCCGAAGAGCGGGTGCCCAGCGGGCAACTGATCCTTCTCGGCGACAACGCGGACGTCAGCTTCGACTCCCGCGATCTCGGCTATTTCCCGGTGTCCGAAATCCATGCCATCACCATCAGAAAGCTGATGGGGATCTAGTGAAAGGAAACAAATGAAATTCATCGAATCACTGTCGGATCGCGTGCTGAGCCGGATCCTGCGGGAGGAGGCCGCTAGCGCCTTCGTCAAGAAGGGGCCGTGTATCTTCGGCGTTCGAGTCGTCATGACGTGCACGATGGATGGCCAGGGGACCTCGTGCTGGAACAAGCGGCTGGTGCCGTGCGGGAAGAAGGTCGGGAGAGGGCGCTGAACGCCGTCCTCGGAAAGATCGCGGACCGCGCCCTGGGGTGGGTGATTCCCGGAAACGCCGCCGCTGCGGGCACCGTTTCATGCACGCCGAGCAGTACCGGCGCCGGGTACTGGAGCTCGTGCCGGTACAACGCCAACTGTCACAGCGGGCTCTGGAAGGTCTACCTGGTGTGCTACTGCCCGCCCGGGGGATCCGGGTGCTACGTCAGGACCGCCGGGGGCAGGCGGTGCTGCTAGGTCGTTTCTCCCCGGCCGAGTAAGCGACGATCATGCGTGAAGCCCGTGGTGGAAGTGGTGATGATGGAGATCGACTTCATCCGGGCTTCACGCTGCTCGACGTGTCGTGAGGGAGTCTGCCGGCGGAGAGTGCCTGAAGAACCATTCCTTGATCACGCGATCTGGGCGGCGTGCGCCTCAATGAAGGGGAGCATACGTTCCGCCTCTTCGAGCACCGCTCCGGGGTCGGCCAGCGGCCGGAACGGTGAAATGAGCACGGTCCCGTCCTTCAGTGCCCATGTGCCGCGGACGAAGCCGTCCACGAGGAACGTTGGAACGCCGCCCGAGGCTGCCGGAGCGATGCGCTTGCGGTCCTCCTCGCTGATCACGCGCGTCCGGTCCCGATGGCCGAGCAGACTGTTGTCGAACGCGGGCAGGAACCGCACCGGGGCCGGCAGGTCGGGGTCGGCGAGCGTCGCCTCGGGCAGGTCGAACAACTCCTTGCCGTCTTCGTTCCGGTGGACGCGCAGGCGTGGTCTGAGCCCTTCCATCACCTCGCGCAGGCGCGTCACGCCGGCCCAGGCCTGCACGTCCATGACGCTCGCCGGCCCGAACGCCGCCAGGTAGCGCAGGACCATCGTCTCGAGCCGCCGTTCCGAGGCCATGGGGATGCCTGTCCAGTCCTCCGCGAGGGTCACCTCGATCGAGGACCGGTTCCTCCACTTTCCCCAGACACCGGCCGATGGGCCGTGGACGAGCGGCTCCAAGATTTCCACCGCATCGGCGAGCCGGCCCGCATGACGTCCGGGGAACCGCTCGCCGAGCAACCGGCCGAGTTCGCGCCGGGTCAGCGATCGGCCGCTGAGCACCTCCCGGCCGATCTGTGCCAGCTTGCCGAGGTTGAGTCCCTCGATCTCCTGCGCGTAATAGGCGTGCCGCAGGGCGACGCTGACGATGGGCTCAACCGCCGGCCGGAGCCAGGCGAAGTCGTGGGGACACACCAGGTGCACGGTCCTGCGGATCACGGTCGAGCGCACCACGCTGCGATCGTGGATCAACATGTCGAGGTGTTCGTGCCGGAAGCCGTCGATGCGCGTCCACAGCCCGACGTACGGCCAGTTCGGTTCCTGCCCTTGAACGGCGACCAGATGCCGGACCACGTCCAGAGGCGCGCGAGAGGAGCGGCTCAGCAGGAACTGCCGGTCGAGAAGCGTACGGTTGAGGGTGCGCTGAGAGACGATCAATACTCCGCCTTCATGGGCTACGGCGTTCCAGGTGATCTTAGCGACGAAACTCCTAAACCACCTGGGATCGGACCTCGTCTGAGAACTGCGGATAGTACCCGGAACCAACTGCGCCCCCTGGGCGTCGGGGCATCCGGGGCCCGCCATCGCTAATTCCTGCGCGCTTCCTCCTCGACCTCCAGCCTCCCCGAACGCCCGTTCACTCTCGCGCTGCAGACTTCCTATGCACTCGCATAGTATTCTCTCCATATGAGCAATTCTCTATGCGTTTGGATAGGAGCCATGGGCAGTGACGACATCAAGACCCGACCCTGAGGACCTGACCGCTCGCGCGCGGATCAGAGACGCGGCCTTGCGGCATTTCGGGGAGCATGGCTTCGAGAAGGCGACAACCCGAGGGATCGCCGAGACCGCGGGCGTCTCCCCGGGACTGCTGCGCCATCACTTCGGGTCCAAGCAGGCGCTGCGCGAGGCGTGCGACGCCCACCTGGTCAAGCTGATCAGCAGGATCAACGAGCAGGCCAGCGCCGACACGGCCGCCGGCGGCGTGAGCGGCGTGAACTACGTCGCGGCCTCCCTGGCGGCCCTCGGGCCCTACCAGCGATACCTGGCGCGCGCCCTGACCGAGGGATGGGCCGAGCCGGTGTTCGACGCGATGGTCCAGATGAGCGAGCAGTGGCTCGCAGGTCTCGACGAGCGCCGCTCCGATCCCCCCTTCGCCGACCGCAAGGCCAGGGCGACGGTGGGCACGGCGATGGCCATGGCCGTCGGAATCCTCCACAAGCACGTGTCCCGAGGGCTGGGTGTCGACGTGTCCAGCCACGAAGGCGCCCACCTGCTCGCCCTGACCGTGCTCGACCTCTACTCCCACCCCTGGCTCAGCCCGGAAGAGGCCGCCGCGTACCGCGACGCCCTGGACAAGACCCGGACGGACACCGAAACCACACTCCGGTCGGCCGAGGAGCACCCCTGATGAGTGACGCGATATCCGTAACAGGCTTAATCAAGACGTTCGGCGCCACCCGCGCACTGGACGGCCTCGATCTCGTCGTGGGCACCGGAGAGGTGCACGGCTTCCTGGGGCCGAACGGCGCGGGCAAGAGCACCACGATCCGGATCCTGCTCGGCATGCTTCGCGCCGACGCGGGCACCGCCCGGCTGCTCGGCGGCGATCCGTGGGCCGACGCGACGGAACTGCATCGCAGGCTGGCCTACGTACCCGGCGATGTCACGCTGTGGCCCCGTCTGTCCGGCGGCGAGGTGATCGACCTGCTCGGACGGCTGCGCGGCGGGCTCGACGAGCGGCGCCGCGCCGAGCTGCTGGAGCGCTTCGACCTGGACCCCCGCAAGAAGTGCCGCGCCTACTCCAAGGGCAACCGGCAAAAGGTGGCCCTGATCGCCGCGCTGGCCTCCGACGTCGAGCTGCTCATCCTCGACGAACCCACCACCGGGCTGGACCCCCTGATGGAGGAGGTCTTCCGCGAGACGGTACGCCAGGAGCAGCGCCGCGGAAACCGGACCGTACTGCTGTCCAGCCACATCCTGGCCGAGGTCGAAGCGCTGTGCGACCGGGTGACCATCATCAAGGACGGACGCACGGTCGAAAGCGGCACCCTGGCCGGCCTGCGTCATCTCACCCGCACCTCCATCCAGGCCGATCTGGCGGCGCCGGCGGACGGGCTGGCCGGCCTGCCCGGCGTGCATGACCTGCGCGCCGAGGGCAGCCGGGTGTGGTTCGACGTCGACACCACCGGCCTGGACGCCGTGCTGCGGCACCTCACCGACGCCGGCGTACGCGGCCTTGTCAGCCGGCCCCCCACCCTGGAGGAGCTGTTCCTACGGCACTACGACCGCACCGGCGGGAGCGACGGGCGACACGCAGGAGCGGCACGATGAACCCTTTCACTGGCACCGGCCACCTGATCCGCCTGGCGCTGCGCCGGGAAAGGACCATCGCCCCCTGGTGGATCCTGCTGATCGTGACCATGGCCCTGACGATGGTCGCCTACATCAACAGGAACATGGGCACCTACGAGCTGAAACTCGCGTACATCGACATCATCCGCAGCAACGCCTTCCTCCAAGGGCTCGGCGGCGGGTTCGCCGAACCGCGGCTGGAGGTGCTCGCCACGTGGCGCAGCGGCGGGTTCCTCTATGTGGCGAGCGCGTTCGCGGCCGTCATGTCCGTCGTCCGGCACACGCGCCGGGAGGAGGACGCCGGCCGCAGCGAGCTGGTCCGCTCGGCCGTGGTGAGCCGTCACGCTCAGCTGACCGCCGCCATGCTGGTAGCGGCGGGGAACAGTCTGCTCGGCGGGCTCGTGACGGCCGTCGTGCTGATCGGGATCGGGCTCGAACCGATCGGATCGCTCGCCTACGGGGCCGCCATCACGGTGGCGGGCTGGGTGTTCGCAGGCATCGCCGCCGTCGCCGCCCAGCTGGCGCGCAACGCCCGTACGGCCACCGCGATCGGCCTGTCCCTGCTCGCCATCTCCTTCGTGATGCGCTATGCCGGTGATGCGAGCGCGCAGTACTGGCTGAAGTACCTGTCCCCGATCGGCTGGAGCCATCTGGTGCAGGCCTACCAGGACGAGCGGTGGTGGATGCTCGGGATCTCAATCCTGGCCGGCGCCGTCCTGTCCGCCGTTGCCTATCAGCTGCTCGGCCGCCGCGACCTCGGCGCCGGGCTGTTGCCCGAACGCCTCGGGCGCGCGACGGCACCGGAGCTGCGCGGCCCGATCAGCCTGGCCTGGCGGCTGCACCGCGGCCTGCTGGTCAAATGGACGGCCGGGGTCGTGTTCTTCGCGGCGGCGGCCGCCGGGTTGAGCCCGCTGGGCCGGGATCTGCTCTCGCGACCGAGCATCGTGGTCGACAACATCAGGAGCACCCTCGGCGTACCCGCAGATGCGATGCTCGGCGCCTACTCCTGGTACATGATCCTGATCCTCGCGTACGCCATCGCGCTCTACCCGGTGCTCATGACACTGCGGCTGCGCTCGGAGGAGACCTCAGGCCGCGCGGAGGCCGTCCAGGCCACCGCGGTGACCCGGCTCCGGTGGGCGGTCGGGCACCTGATCGTGACCGGGCTCGGCACGACGGCGCTGATGGCCGTCTCCGGGCTCGTGTTCGGCACGCTGTACTCGGTGCTCGTGGGCGATCTCGCCACCGACATGCCCCGGTTCCTGTCCGGGGCGCTGGGCGCCGTGCCGGCCGCATGGTGCGTCGGCGCGGTGTGCCTGCTCGCCTACGCAATGCTGCCGCGGGCGAGCGCGGCGATCTCCTGGACCGTCTGGATCCTGACCGCCGCGCTCGGGCAGGTCGTCGGCCCCCTCTACGGGCGGTGGGGCGGCAGCCCGCTGGAACCGTTCCACTACATCCCCAACGCCTTCACCGCAGCACCCATGGACGCCAGACCGAGCCTGGCCCTGCTCGCCGTCACGACGGTGCTGCTCGGCGGCGGACTGCTCGCCCTCCGCCGCCGCGACTTTGGGTAAGGCCGTACGCTGGCGGTTCGGCAGCTTGGACAGCGCCTCCCAGAGGCCGGCCTGGGCGGGGGTTACTCGCGCTCGACCCTTCGCAGCCCGTGCGTGGGCGTCCACCACTCGACGACGAGCTTCGTGGCCTCGTCGTTGAGGTGGGTGTGCACGACCTCGGCGATGTCGGCGTGGAAGCGGTCGCCGTCCGGTCCCTCGGTGATTGGTCCGGCAGCGATCGCCCGACCGGAGATCTTCGCCTCGCCCGGCCATTGCCCCTCGGAGCCCTCGATCGGGTCGACCGTGGCGCTGTGCAGAGCGAAACGCGGATCCCGACGGAGATCCGCGCCCTTGCGCGCGTTCGGCATCGAGCCGAAGACCAGCTCGCCGTCCTCGAAGACCGCCTCGATCCCGGAGATCCGCGGCGACCCGTCGGCTCGCAAGGTGGCAATGGTCTTGTGTCTGTGGGCGTCGAACAGCGCCCGCACGCGCTGCGCGAACTCCGGCTCTGCCTGTTCGACCTTCTGCCACGCCGTCATACGCCCATGATGCACCGATGACCGCGGGCGGGATACGCAGACAGGACTGCGACCAGGGCGCGCCCCCAGCCTCCCACCACGGCCAACCTCCACGGAACCCCACGCTGTAGCCCGCGCGGCACGCGATCATCGCCCAGGAAGGCTGGCGGATGAGCCCGGCCGTCACCGCAGCAAGGATCGTCCATGTCCCGCCCCAAGGTCGCCAAGACCCACGGCTCCAGGAACATCATCCTGGTCGCCGACGGCGCCCCCGACGACCACTTCACCGCCGCCGAGCTGCCCCGCGCGGTGCAGCGGCTGTGCGCGTGGAAGGGCGGCAGCGACGGCATCTACTTCGTCAAGGATGCCGCGGACGGCGCCGTGGACGCCTGGTTCTTCAACCCGGACGGCTCGCCCGCCCTGCTGTGCGGCAACGGCATGCGCGCCGCCGGCCGCCTCATGCTCGACCGGCACCAGGCCGACGAGATGGTCCTGCGCACCGGCCCCTACGCCTTCACGGTTCGCGCCGCCGAGAGCACCGCCCAGGGCGTGCGGCAGGTCGCTGTCGAGCTGCCCGCCGTCGACTTCACCCCCCACGACCCGATCGTGGCGGGCGTCGCCTGGCCGTATGTCGACCAGGCCAACCCCGCCTACAGCCCCCAGCGCACCGTCACGGCCCTCGCCGTGCCGAACAGCCATCTGATCACCCTGGTGGACCGCTACGACGAGGACGAGCTGATCGCCACCGGCAGCCGTGTGGCCGACGACAGCGCCAATTTCCCCATCGGCGCCAACGTCTCCTGCGTCCAGCGGCTCGGCGAGGACGAGGTCTACATCCGCACCTTCGAGCGCGGCGCCGGGCTGACGGAGTCCTGCGGCTCCGGCGTCTCCGCCTCCCGCGCCACCCTCTCCCGCCTCGGCCTGGCCGACCCCGACGCGCGCGTACTGGTCCGCAACCCGGGCGGCCCCTCCCACAGCTGGCTCCAGCAGACCGGCGACGTGTGGCAGCCGGTCCTCGAAGGCAACGCCACCGTCATCCTGCGGACCGAGGTCGACACCGCCGACGTCCTCGGCGGCGCCCCGCTCGACTTCGCCGGCGAAGCTTTCACGGACGAGATCGAAGCCTTCGACGCCCTCTTCCAGGACAACCTCACGACCCTCCGCACCTCGGGCATCAACCCCGCCGTCGCTTAGCAAACCACTCGCCGCCCGCTGCCTGCCGCCCACACCCTGGGAGACAGGCCGACACCGCACCAAGGTTGTTGTCTTGCGCCAGGGAGTCGTCCTTGGAGCTCAGGCCCTGGCCTGGACTGAGGAATCTTGCTCCTTTGGTGCTCATCGCGGACCCCAGAGTCGGGCCGTCCCGTACATCCACCGGGATGCCGTGTGACCATTCCTGTCCGGATCGCGTCTGGTCTGTTGTGACAATCGTAAGAACGCGGAGGGCACCATCATCGAGGAGCTGTACCGCGAGCACTGGGCGCTCGTGTGCGGGTTCCTGTTACGCCGAACCCGCGACCCCCACCTTGCCGAGGACCTGGCCCAGGAGACGTTCGTCAAGGCGACCAGGGCGCTGCTCGGCTGGCGCGGCGAGAACGCGGCCGCGTGGCTGCTCACCATCGCCCGCAACGTTCTGGTCGACCACGTCCGGCGCCACCGCCGCGAACTGGCCCTGCCCGACCCCGACGAGCTCGGCGTGCCTGCGCTGCACGCCGAATCGCTGGCCGTGCGCGACGCCCTGGATCGGCTGTCCGAGCAGCACCGCAGGCTGCTCACCATGGTCTACTTCGAGGGCTTCTCGCTGGTCGAGGTGGCCGCGATGACCGGCAAGAAGCACGCCACGATCAAGACGGCCGTGTGGCGGGCCAGAGCCGCCTTCGCCGATATCTACGGAGTTCCTTATGACTGACGATGATCTGCTGCCCATGCCCGACTTCGATCCCAAGGCGACCCGCCGGGCCGTCCGGCGGGGTCTCACCCGCACCGCGATCACGGTGCTGGCGGCACTTGTCGTCCTCATCCTGGCGGCGACGGCCGGCTCCAGCCTGATCCAGCAGCGCGGCGACCGGGAACTGCGCATGACGGACGTGCTGGGCACCGCCTTCAAGATCTACAACCCCGGCTACGACATTGAAGTCCGGGACTGGGGTGCCACCACGCCGCTGTCGATGTCGTTCACCGTGGCTGTCAGGCCGATGCGGGCCGTTGGGGGCTTCGTCGGTGGTTACGGAGGTGTCGAGCATGTCGTCACCCAGGACTTCTTCGGCCACGTGGGCAGGCTGCCGCTCGGCAGCTACGCCAACACCACGCTGAGCACGGCGCTGGTCAACGTGGGTACGGGCAACCAGCCCAAGCAGGACAGCCGCAAGGTCCTGGCCAGGCTCCCGGAGGGGCTCAACGCGTTGGCAGTGGTCGAGTTCGCCAAGCCGCTCACCACCGAAGAGCTCGTCGCCTTCACCGCCAGATACAAGTCATATGCCGAGAAGGTGGTATACGAGCGGCGCCCCAGGTCGATCCCCATCACGTGGGGAGGGATGACGATGTGGGACCGAGCCCCGATGCCGGAAAATGAGGCCGGAGAGGACCGTTGGATCGAGCCTGATGAGGCGATCAAGCTGGACCTTGCGAACTTCCGCCGCTGGGTGGGCATCCTCAAGGACTACGACGACGACAACCTGCACGACTTCGACCTGAGCCTGGCCCGGCTGCGCAAAGTCGCGAAGGACGGCCTGGCCTACGCCTACGTGGACTCGTTGGCCACGATCGGGGAACTGCGGAAGATCATCGAGGATCCGCTGGTCCAGGCGGTCCGCGTAGCGGACGTCACCTACGATCTCGAACGGCCCTAGACCAGGTCGAGGTACGGCCAGAAGCGGCCATTGATCAAGTTGCTTCGTAATCTCGGAAGTCGAATCGGGGCCTGACCGAGGGGCAGCGTCCTGCTGGCCCTGGTGCCCGCCTCCTCGGCCAACGCCCACGGCACGATGGCCAACCTGCCCAGCCGCGTCTACGCCTGCAAGAACGAATGCGCTGAACAGCAGGTGAACAGGAGAGATTTGCCCTGTTATATGGCGTGGTTTCACGTTGATGTGTCAGGGGAGCCTTAAACTCATGGCCTTATGAATGACATCGCTGATCTTGCACGCGGGTTCGGTTCCGCGTATCGAACGCCCCCGGCAACGCCGCCGGACGCCGATCAGGTGGAAATCGCACACGACCAGTTCCGGGAGATCCTGACGCGCCTGCCAGAGGCGGGGAAGCCTCTGCATGACGCTCTCACGCGGATCGTCGACTGCCGGGTGGCCGAGGAGTCGTGGACCGGCTACACCGTCTCCCTCGCCGTGGCCTACAGCGCGGCCGAGGGCTACACACTGGCGGCGCTCAGGCGTCTGACCGAGATCACCTCCTTCTTCGAGGAGGGAGTCAGGATCTCTGGCGTCAACTGGAAGGCTGCCGAGGACGCCAGCACCGTGAAGGCGGTCTGACCGATGGTAGGGATGGAACAGGGTCCCTGGCTGGCGAAGAAGAACCTGCAGATCGGCACCAGCGCCGCAATCACCCTGTCGGCGCTCGGCGTGCCGGCCGCCTGGGCGTTCCTCCCCCCGTTGTACATCCATCAGTACGCGCCACAGGCGTTCTGGGACGGTGGTCTGTCCTGGCGTCAGGTGATGGCCGACATGGAGCGAGCGCGTGACCATTTCGAGTCCAACACCGCGAACGTCTCCGAGAACGGCTGGAAGAGCGAGGACGGCCGGGAGTTCGAGAAACACGCGGACCGCTTCCAGGATGATCTGCAGAGCATCGAGTTCCGCGCGGCCTGCGTCTGCGCGGTGTTGTTCCTGTCCGCCATCCTGACGATGACGATGATCCTGTTGATGACGCTGATCGCCGCGCTCCTGGCGATGCTCGCCATCTGGGTGCTGATCGCCTCCATCAACCCGCTCAGCGCCGCGACGGCACGGCTGAAGGCGAACGAGACGCTGATCGCTGTGTACAACACGCAGCTCAGGCCCATCGAGAATCTGGTGGCCACAGCCATGCACTCCTGCGCTGCGCTGCTCGGTGCACTCATCTCCGAAGACGTCGTGGGGGATGCAGTGCGGGGAGATCTCAGCGGCGCCCGCGACTTCGCCGACGGCATGGCCGCCCAAGGCCCCATGCTGCTCTGGGGCGGCGCCAACCGTCTGGAGCGCGACCTCACCGCGTTCGGCTTCGGCGGCACCTTCCCCGCAGGCGGCTTCTACGGAGGTCTGGCCGGTGACCGCGCAGGCCAAGTGCTGCCGACGCTTCTGCCCCCCGTCGCCGGCGTCAAGGTGTTCAACGACGCCGAGTACACCGGCGGCAGCCCGGCGATCACCGGCCGCTTCGCCCCGGAGCAGAACTCCGATGGCTCCTACGCCTACCCCTGGGAATGACCGGACGACATGGACGACATCAAGAACATCCTGGGGTTCGACCCCGAACGCCTGGCCAAGGACTCTGACACGTTCTTCGCCCAGATCCGGAAGGTGCAGGAGAACGCCATCGCCGTCACCGCCCGCGCCGAGTCCGCCGACCAGCGGGTGGTGGTGGAGTACTCCAGCTCCGAAGGCGTCCAGGCGCTCCACATCGATGCCCGTGCGATGCGTATGGGCTCCAAAGAACTGGCCGAAACGATCCTCACCCTCATCCGTCAGGCGCGGCAGGAAGCCGAGGCGAAAGGGCGCGAGCAGCTCACCGAGCTCCTGGGCAAGAACAACTCGCTGATCACCGAACGCGACGAAATCGGCAAGCAACTCAGAAACTCCACCGGCGATCTGCAGCAGAACCTCCAGACCGCTACTGACATGCTCGACCGCCTGCGGACAATGTTCCGCGCCTAGCTGGGATCGCGCTCGGTGGGAGACCGGCAACGTCACCGGGCTCGGAGACGCCGTCCACCACATCCGCCCGTCGGCCGCGCGGTCTTCGGGGAGCGCTGAGTCTGCCGGGCCCTGTATGTGCCCCGTAGCGTCCGAGAGCGTGAAGGCGCCGCGACAGTAGCATGAGCGCCATGTATCCGCCCGCGCCGCACACCCCATGGAGCCAGCCGCCCCAGCCCGTTCCCTCCGGGGCGCAGGCGCGTCTCGTCCTTGAGGTGAAGCGGCATTGGCTTGGCTTCATGCTGGCCATGATCACGCCCAACATCATTCTCAACGGCCACCAGATGCTGGGCCGATGGGGCAGCAACACGATCCCCCTTCCTCCCGGCCAGTACCATCTTCACGTCCACCTGCCCTATTTCCTCCCCGCACGGATCGGTCCTGCGGACCTGACGGTCTGGCTCCAGCCCGGAATGGCGCTCGAACTCGAATACCGCGCCCCCCTGTGGGCCTACTCCCGAGGCGCCCTCGGCCCCGCACCCCAGCCATGGAACGGAAAGGGCTGCATGATCGCCCTACTGGCGATCGCGGGCGGCTGGTTGGCGCTCGTGCTGATTCTGATCGCCGTTACGGTACTCTCGCTCGACTAAGCGTTCGATCACTGCGGTGGTCGTGCAGCGGCGCCAGGAGACCGTTGCGGACTTGAGCGGATGGCGGGACCATCACCCGCAACCGCGGCCCGGTCAGCAAGGAAGCCTTCGATGCCGCCCGGCAGGCCGGGCTGAGCGACGACCTGGTCCACTCATGAGCCGTTCACCCGGATGACGCTTTCCCGTACGCAGCCGTCCCTATTCTCTCGACCCATGGCCGTGGATTTCGAGGATTTCGAGGATTTCGATCGGTTCCTGGACGAAGCCAGGCGCGGGCTCGACGCGCTGGGAAAGGAGCCGCTGCCGGAGAAGGAACTCGCCGGTGGCGAGGGGACGGCCGCGGACGGTCGGGTGTCGGCGAGGGTCTCGCCGGAGTGCCGGCTCACGTCGTTGAAGGTCGATCCGCGGGTCGTGCGGATGGGCTCGCACGAGCTGTGCGACCTGATCATGGTCGCCGTCAACGCCGCACTGGATGACCTGCGCGCGAACCTCGAGGCCAGGCGCGAACACGTTGACGTGGCGGGGCTGGCCCAGGCGCTGGAGGGCGTCCAGGAGGAGTCCATGAGGAAGATGAACGCCCTCACGCAGGAGATCGGCGATCTCGCCCGCCGGATCGAGAGCCGCGGATGAAACCCCTGGACGTCCGCCCGTCCATCCTGCGAACGGCGTCCGGCGGGCTCGGCGGGGTGCGGGGCGATCTCGCCGCACGCAGTCGCGAAGTCGGCGGCTCGCCGGCCATGTTCGGCACTGGGCCCATCGGCGGGCTGGTCGGCGGGCTCTTCGGGCAGACGGTTGGTGCGATGCTGGAGTCGCTGGAGTCGGTCGTGGCCGACCTGGGGGACGCCGAGCAGGCGCTGGGCCGGATGGACGTCGAATATCGCCGGGCCGACCGGCTCGGCGAGGAGACCGTCAGCCAGGCCGTGCGAAGGGATTATCCAGCCAGTCGCCCACCGTCGTCTCCCCCTTCCGGGACACCTGGTACGGCCGGGCTCGCGTGATGTAATCCGGGGCGACGCCACCAGGAAAGACGACCTCGTCGTAACTCGAGTTCGGCAGCCGGAGGCCGGTGCCGCCGGGCGTGCGGACCTCGTACACCCAGCCCTGCCGCCCGTACTCGTGCCACCACTGCTGGATATTGCGGTTGTAGCTGGTGCTGACGAAGGCGGAGCTCCTCGCCCGCGCGTCCAGGAAGGCGACGTACCCGTTCAGATCGGTGTTGACGGGATTCCTCGGCTGCAAGCCCTGGGAGAAGATCTCGTCGGGGTGGCGGGTGTCGGACCGGTAGACGGGTCGGTTGTCCCGGCGCCACACCGGCCGCGTGCTGGGGAAGGGGGAGCCGCGAAAGCCCGGCCGGGGCCGGATCGCGGAAATGTCGACGTTGCGGTTCGCGGCGGCCTTGAGGGGGTCCCAGTTCGCCGGGCGGCCACGCAGCCGGCCGACGCCGCCGCGCAGGAGCATGACCGCGCGCTTCAGCGGGTCGGCCACGCCGCGCGAGAAGAAGCGGGCGATGTCGTCCAGCAGCTTGCGCAGGGCGGTGCGGGTCGCGGCCGTACGCGCGGCGACGGCCGCCAGCGAGGCCGCCGGGGAGGTCACCACCATGGCCATGGCACGGGCGACGGCGATCAGCAGCGCGACGAGCTGGGCGATCACCCCGAGCTTCCACAGCAGCACGATCAGCGCCGCGCTCAGCAGGGCCAGGCCGACCAGCTCGAGGGCGTCGGCCAGCCGGTTCGCCCGGTCGGCCGGCGCGCTTCGCTCCGCCCACGAGCGGTAGGCGTCCACGCCGTCGCCGGAATTCTGCTCGAACACGTGGCTCTGATGGGACTCCGTGTCCTGCGCGGACTGCCTCAGCTGCGCCGAGAGCACCAAGTACCGCGCGCCCTCCGCATGGATCGCATCTTCGTCGGAGTCCGGCCAGACGGCCAGGCCGGTCCAGGCGAGCGGGGTGGCCAGCTCCTGCGGCAGCTGAAGGGACATGGCCGATCAGCGGCCGTCCGGGCGGGGGATGCGGATGCCCGCGGCGCCCTCTGCGTTGAGCGCGAGATCGACGCCCTCGGGCATCAGGCCCACCAGGTCGGAGCCGCGCAGCACCTGCCAGCCCGAAACCTCGGCTGGAAGGTCCTTCGGCAGGTGGACCCGCGAGGTGTAGGCCATGACGACTCCCGTGTCGTACACCGGGATCTTCCCTTTGACCCCTGCGCCCACGAAGACCTCCGACTCCAGCAGGAGCGGTATGAGGTCCCCGCCGTCCGAATAGCCGGTCACCGCCAGCTGGATGGCGGCGTCGAGCGGGTCGGCCGGCTCCCCGAAGCCCAGTGACACGGGCGAGGGCCGGTAGTTGGGGTTGGGGGTGAACTCCTCGCCCACCTCGCCGCGCTCGTCGACCCGCCACGCGCCGATCACACCGTACGGGGGGACCGCGCCGTCCGGATCGAAGAACCGGTCAATGGCGTACAGCCACTGACCGGGCATCGAACGCGCCTCGGCACGCATGCGGTCGGTGAGCGGAGGAGGCGCGGACACGATCGGCAGCCTACTCGATCAGTACGTCCAGCTGTAGCGGGGCTCGGCCTGCCACCCCGCCGTTCGGGCCCGGACAGCGGGCCATCAGCGCCCGATTCCCCTCGGAGCGATGCTCAGCGTCGGACTATCGACAGAGGGTGAAGGTGCCGCCGCGCCCCCAGCCACAGGTGTCGATCTTCTTGAAGTCGCCAACGGACGAGAATGAGTGCGTGATCAGGCCATTGCCTCTCATCCTGCGGACGGCTGGACGCCCGCAGGCCGGCGCGGTAGCGCTTTCGACTTTCAGCTTCGTACGGCAGGTAGAGCAGGTTCCGTGGCCATATCGGGCTCTGCCGTGGCCGTCCGGCGGAACCGGCGGACGACTGCCGCCTCATGGTGAGCAGGCCGGTGAGGCAGAGCCAGGCGACGGCGTCGCCCACCACCGGCTGTACGGGGTGGGCCGTCCGTCGATCACGACGGTGATCTTGCCGTCGGCGGCCGGCTGTCAGGTCCGTAACTCGTTCCGTTGAGCCCTGGTCAGTCGTGCCACCACCAGCTCGTAGGAGTGATCGATCAGCTCCAGCAGCTCCTCATCAGGCACCGAGCCATCGAGCTCCACGGTGTTCCAGTGCCGCTTGTTGAGGTGGTAGCCCGGCGTGATCGCGGCATGGCGAGCACGCAGGTCGGTGGCCAGATCGGGATCACACTTGAGGCTGACGCCCCCCGGCGGCGGACCCAGCGAAACCAGCGCGAACATCCGCCCGGCCACCTTGAAGACAGCCACCTCGTCGCCGAACGGGTAGTCCTCCACCGATCCGGGCTTGGCCGCGCATTCCGCAATGACCCGGTCACGCTGTGAGCTGTCCGCCATCACCTGCTCACCTGCCGTTCTCTGGCTCCGCGGCCGATCCAACCGTGGAGGCTGCCGCAGAACAATCGCTATCCCTGGCGCATCCGGTATATCAGCCGCCGCGGCACGAGCAAGCCCGTCCGCGAGTTGGCCCGGCGCGGTGAGGTTGGCTTTCGAAACCGGTTCGTCGGGGGTATCACTCATCGTCCAGCAGGTCGTACAGATCCAGACCGCTCTGCTCGGGGAGCAGCGCAGGTGACAGGCACTTGAGAGGTTGTTCGGTCCAGATGCATTTGCCGGTGGCGGTGTAGCGGGTGCCCCAGCGGTGGGCGATCGCGGACACCAGTTGGAGTCCGCGTCCGCCTTCGTCGGTGTCGGCGGCGCGGCGGATGCGGGGTGTGGTGAGGCTGCCGTCGGAGACTTCGCAGGTGAGCACGTTGCTGCGGAGCATGCGCAGGTGGATGGGGCCCTTGGCGTGGCGGACGACGTTGCCGACCAGTTCGCTGGCCAGCAGTTCGGTGGTCATCGACAGGTCGTCCAGGTCCCAGGCGTGAAGCTGGGTCCGGACGTGTTCGCGGGCCTCGCCCGCGGCTCTGGGGTGCTCGGGCAGCGGCCAGGCCGCCATGTCGTCGCCCGATAGCGCGTGGGTGTGGACGACCAGCAGGGCGGCGTCGTCGGCCGTCCCTTGCCTGCCGGGCAGCAGGGTGGCGATGAGACTGTCGCACAGGGATTCGAGGCACTCGGCGCAGTGGAGCCCCGTCGCGTCGAGCGCGGCGGCGTGATCCTGGTGCCCGGGCAGAGCCCCGGAGATCGTGCCGCTGAGCGCCTCGGCGAGGTCGGCCATGCCCTTGTCGATGTCGAGGGTGGAGGATTCGACCAGGCCGTCGGTGTACAGCACCAGCAGACTGCCTTCGGGCA
>NZ_VCJS01000224.1 GCF_005893125.1 Nonomuraea basaltis
AGATGTGGATAAGAGACAGGACCACGACCATGCAGGCGCCCAGCCCAACGACCACGCGGACGCCGAAGCCCAAGCCCACGGCCACGGCCACGGCCACGTGGACGGCCGATCCCACGGGCATGGGCACGGGAGTTGGGGGCGGCGTGGGGGTGTGGTGGCGCTGGGCGTTGCGGGTGGGCTGGTGCCGAGTCCGTCGGCGCTGGTGGTGCTCCTGGGGGCGATGGCGCTGGGACGCACCGCGTTCGGCGTCCTGATCGTCCTGTGCTACGGCATCGGCATGGCGCTGACCCTGCTGGCCGCGGCGCTCGCACTACGCAGCCTGCGCGACCTCACCCTGACCGGCCGTCTCCACCGCCTGCGCCCCTACACCGCCACCATGACCGCCGCACTAGTCCTGCTCGTCGGCACGGGCGTCACCGTACGCGCCGTCGCCGCCCTGGTCTGACCGGCCAACCCCGGCCCGCTCAACCGCAGTTCTTGTCCACCGTGGCGCTGGTCCTCAGTGAAGTGCGGCGGCCACGTGAGTTCGATGACGACCCCGCGGACTTCCTGCGCTTCCTGGAGGCCGGAGCCGAGCTCGGGGCCCGCCATGTCATCACCCAACTCCCGGACCCCGATTTCGCTCGCAAAGCCGACCGGTTTGCGCAGCTCTGCGAGCTGGCCAGGCCGCTCGGCGGTCGCGGCGCGGGCCGCCCTGACCTCCATGGGCTGAGGTCACCGCCTGAGAGATGGCAGTGGGCCCGGCCGCTGCCTGCCGGCACAGTGACACCTTCTTACCTGCCTGCTTCAGAGCGTTCGGCGTCGCGGATGGTTCTGTCGGCGTCCCGCCGGGTGATGAAGCCGTCTCGCAGGTTCCGTTCGGTGGCCTGGCGCACTTTGGTCACGTAGTCGCGGTGCTTGGGATACAGCTGGTTCAGGGTGGTTTCGTCGAAGGGGATCCAGGTGCCGCCCTGACGGCAGGCGCTATTGGTGGCGTCGGTCAGGCCGATGTTCCAGCCGGTGTTGCGCTCCGTCGGGGCGTCCACCGCCGCGAGCCGGATGCCGCCGCGGGCGATCTGGTAGGCGTCCCTGGCGAGCGCGGCGGGGCTGGTGGTGGTGTCGATGATCTCCAGCTTGGGGGCGGCGGGCGGCCGCCGGTTCTCCCGTGCCCAGCGCACGGCGTGGTCGAACATCGCGTTCAGCACGTACTCGTAGGGGACGTTGCTGCGTGCCGGGGACACGCAAGGCGCGGTGGGCCCGGCGAGCAGGCCCGACACGCCGGCGTCGCGCAGGCGGATCGGATTGTTGACGAGGTAGGCGTGCCGGTCGGAGTGCGAGGCTCCGGCGATCTCCCAGTAGGCGTAGCGATCGCTGTCGGGCTGGCGGCGGGCGGCCTGGTTGGCGAGCACGTCATACTCGCTGGCGGTCTTGAAGACCTTCGTGGTCAGGTCGGCGCGGATCTGCACGCCGCCGTCCACGACAGTGATCAAGTCGTAGACCGGCGCGAGGGGATGCACCGAGTTGGCGTAGACGGCCAGCCGGGAGGCCGACTGAGACTGACCCGTCGCGATCAGCGTCCTGACCTCGAGATTGCCGAGGGGGTGTGCGCCCCGCGGGTCGGTCAGCGCCTTGGCAGCCTGGGTGAAGACGTCGTAGGCGAGGCCGTCGTCGGTGACGGTGCCGCCCGCAGTCAGATCGAGGCTGCCGTACCGGGCCGGGTTCCACGCCTTGAGGCCGGTCGGGGTGTGCACACCGTTGCGCTGGGCGCTGACACCCACCCACGCGTACCCCTCGTCGAGCAGGTGGCGGAACGAGCGGGACCACATGACCTCGTAGTCGAAGTTGTTGGTCACGTTGTACCACTCGACGATCGCGGTGCCGTTGAACTTCTTCGGCGAGATCGGCCGGCGGACGACGATGCGCGTCCTGTAGGCGTGACCGCTGTCGATCACGGTGCCGGTGGCCTGGTCAGGAGTGGTGTAGCGATTGGCGGCGCCCTCGATGAAGTACTCCTCCTCGACGTAGCCGGCCTTGCCGAGGTTCTGGTCCGTGGCGAAGAACGGGTGGTCGCGAGGCTCGTCGCTTCCGGTGATGGGGCCGATCACCGTCGGAGCGACGGGTTCGTCGAATGAGGCGATCGCTGGGAGGGGCTGTGGGGTCATCATCACCAGTGATAACAGGCAGTCCAGAAGAGGGCGCATGTGGACTCCGTTCCGAGAGTACGGACTAGATAGTTCACAAAACTCTGCCAGTGACCCTGTGAAGTCAAGGGGAGCGATCACTTCGCGAGAGCCGCAAGGGTTGGTTGCCAGCGCTCACTAGCACGTCGCCCTGGTGGGGGAGAGTGCCGCTTACCGCTCGAACCTGCAGATGCAGGCGGTCGGCATGCTGCGCACCGATCCTGTCTCGCCCCGATAGGCACTTGACGGCCGCACGGCCTCAGACTCCATCAGGAGACGTCAAGGTCGTGTTCAGCACGAGCGAGTCCCAGGCGAATGTGCACGAGCGCTACGTTGACGTCTCAGGTGGCGCCTTGTAAGGGTGGGGGAAAAGGATGGCTCCTCCGCAGGCAGCCGGCCGTACTCGTTCCCCATTCGACAGGGAGTCCCGATGGAAGGCACCGTCGCCGTCGTGACCGGAGCAGCGCGAGGTGTCGGCCGCGGCATCGCCCTCGTACTCGGCGAATCCGGGGCGACCGTCTACGTCACCGACCGCGAAAGCCGCGACCACCACCACTCCGATCTCCCGGGCACGATCGAGGACACCGCCGAGCAGGTGGACGAGCGTGGCGGTCACGGCGTTCCCGTCCATGTCGATCACACCGATGACCGCGCCGTCGAGGCGCTCTTCCAGCGGGTGCATGACGAGTACGGAGGTCTCGATCTCCTCGTCGCGAACGCCTGCAACGGCAACGCCCTGCCCTTCCAAGGCGGCCCGTTCTGGACTCTCCCGCTCGACCACTGGCACAACATGATCGACGTCGGGGTCCGCAGCCATCTCGTCTCGGCCTGGTACGCCGCCCCGCTGCTGATCGAGCGGCGCGGTCTGGTCGTACTCACCGGGTTCACCGACCCGGACGCCGAGGTGATCGCAGGGCACGTCTTCTACGACCTCGCCATGACCAGCGTCAGCCGCCTCGCCCATACCCTCGCCCACGACCTGCGCCCGCATGGGGTGACCGCACTCGCTCTCTCGCCCGGATTCACCCGGACGGAGGCGATCATAGCGGCGGTCGGCGAGGACGTGCCGGGCGGCGACTCCGTAGAGTTCCCGGGCCGGGCCGTGCGCGCCCTGCTCGAGGATCCGGAAGTGGCACGGCACGCCGGACGCACGCTTCCCGTCACGGACCTGGCCGAGGAGTACGGGTTCTCGGACGTACCGGCCGGCCGCCATAGGTAGCGGCCGACATCCCGGGCCGGCCGGGAGGGCCGCATCGGCTGATCGCCGGGACAGGAGTTGTTAGGACGGGGCGGGGATGACGCCTGTCAGGCGGGCGGTCTCCTTCCACAGACGGGCGGCCAGGTGCTCGTCCCTGGCCGCGGGCGCGCATTCGGCGCGGACCGGCCGGCCGCGCATCTCTGCGAACCCGCCGGGACCGAAGTAATCACCACCCTGGACGCCCGGCATCGTCGCGGCGTGCACCTGCGGGAGGGCTCCCTTCGCGGCCGGCTGGCACGCGACCCGGGTGATGATCGCCGAGAGGGCCACGAGCGCCGGGCCGCCCTGCGCTCTGGCGGAGCTGGTGAACAGGCCGGTACGGGCCATGCCCGGGTGTGCGGCGGCGCTGATGAGGTCGAGCCGGGCTGCTCGCGCCCGCCGGTCCAGCTCGAACGCGAACAGCAGGTTGGCCAGTTTGGACTGGTTGTAGGCGGCCCATTTGTCATAGGGACGGCGCTCGAAGTCGAGGTCCTCCACGTCCAGCCCGGCTCCGCGGTGCGCTCCGGAGGAGACGGTGACGACTCGCGCCCCCGGGCACGCCTGCAGCGCCGGCATGAGCAGCCAGGTGAGCGCGGCGTGGCCGAGGTGGTTGGTGGCCAGTTGGAGTTCGTGGCCGTCCGCGCTCAAGCGTTTCGGGTTCGCCATGATGCCGGCGTTGTTGACCAGGAGGTGGAGCACGCCGTCGCTGCGGTCCATGGCCTCCGCCGCTGCGGCCCGCACCGATCCGAGGTCCGCCAGGTCCAGCCGCACGGGCTCCGCGGTGCCGGCGGTGAGGTTCGCGATCTCCTGTGCCGCCGCCTCGGCCTTGCCGGGGTTGCGGCAGGCCAGCAGCACCCTCGCTCCCTTGGCCGCCAGTGCCATGGCGGTGTGGCGGCCAAGGCCGCTGTTGGCGCCGGTCACCAGCGCGACACGGCCCTCCTGGGAGGGGACGCCGTCCAGTGCCCGCTTCTCCGCGAAGGGCCGGCCTTGCCCGGGGGCTCGGTCGCCGTTCGGGGATGAGATGTCCGTCATGGGGTGGGCTCCTGGTAGGCGGGCCTTCGGGGGAGGAGCATGACGAGGGCCGCGACGACCAGGAAGATCGCCGCCTGGATGGCGAGCGTCCACTGGATCGCGTCCGTGAACGACTCCGCCGTCGCCCGCGGCCCGACCAGACTGAAGAACACGACCCCGATCACCGCCACGCCCGTGGCGGCGCCGATCTGCTGGAACGCGTTCAGCACGCCCGACGCCGAGCCCGCGTGCTCGCCCGGCACCTCCGAAAGGACGAAGTCGAACAGCGGCGTCACCACCATCCCCATGCCGATGCCGCCCAGGAGCAGCGCGGGCGCCAGGTGCCAGAAGCCGACCTCCGTCCCGGCCGTCCTCACCGCCAGGATCACCCCGCCCATGGCCAGCGCCAGCAGGATCGCGCCGGTCAGGATCGCGTTCCGGCCGATCTTGGCGATGAGGCCGGGCGCTATCCCGGCGCCCACGGGCGTGCCCACGGCGAACGGCAGGATCGTCAGGCCCGCGGCCAGCACCGTGAAGCCCAGGCCGACCTGCAGGTACACCATGAGGACGAAGTAATAGGCGATGATCCCCGCCATGAAGATGAGGTAGATCAGAGTGCCGCCGACGAATGACCGGACTCGAAAGAGGCTCATCTCCACCAGAGGGGAGCCGGTCCTGCGCCGCTCGTACAAGACGAAGCCGATCAGCGTCGGCACGGCGGCGGCGAGCGCCACGAACGTCCAGACGGGCCAGCCCAGCTCCCGTCCCTGCACCAGTGGGAAGATCAGCAGGAATACCGCGGCCGTGGCGATGATCATGCCGATCCAGTCCAGGCCGAGGCGCTGGGACGACCTGGACTCGCGCACGCAGGTGACCGCGCCGGCGATCGCCATGATGCCCAGCGGCAGGTTGACGAGGAAGATGGCCCGCCAGCCGAGGCCCAGCACGTCCGCCTCGGTGAGGAAGGCGCCGAGCGGTGGCCCGCCGACCGTGGCCACCGTCGCCATCCCGGCGAAGAGCGCGAACGCCTTGCCACGCTCCTCGGGCCCGAACGTCACCGTCATGATGGCCAGGATCTGGGGCACCATGGCCCCGGCCATGATGCCTTGCAGCAGGCGGGCGGCGATGAGCGTCTCCGGGTCCGGGGCCAGGCCGCACAGCAGCGAGGCCACGACGAACCCGGCCGCCCCGATGAGGAACAGGCGCCGTCGGCCGGCGATGTCGCCCAGCCGGCCCCCGGTCACGAGCGTGAGCGCGAACGCCAGCGCGTAGCCGGAGGAGATCCACTGCATGTCGGCGTACGACGCGCTCAGGTCCTCGCGGATCGCGGGCAGCGCGATGTTGACGACGGTGGCGTCGACCAGGTCCATCACGCCGGCCAGCAGCAAGAAGAACAGGCCCAGCCAGCGGCGGTCCCGAGGCTGGGGTCCCTGCTCCGTGCGGTCCTTCGTGCTCTGCCGTGCCATGATCATCACTTCCTCACGCGGTTGCGACGAGATACCGGAAGACATTGCGCAGGCGGTAGCCGCCGTCCTCTGTCCGGAACGCTGCGATCGCGGCCGCTACGACCGCCGCGGCCCGTTCCCAGCCGTTCTCCTGCAGGGCCCGGGTCGAGGAAGGGCCCCCGGCCAGCAGGCCGCGTTGTGCCTGGGCCAGGTCGGCGTACCGCCAGACGCAGGTGACGTCGCGGACCTCTTCCGGCGTCCAGCCCGCCGTCTCGGCCAGGGCGGCGAGCTTGCCGTCGGCGGACAACTCGAACGGGCCCCCGCCGCCGCGGTCGGGGAGCGGCGGGAGGAGGCGGGCCAGGGCGGCCAGGTACGCGGACGCCTCGCAGGTCTCGGGCGGGCCCCAGGTCGCCGCGACGAGCCGCCCGCCCGGGGCTGTCACGCGGCGGGCCTCACGCAGCGCCTGCCGGTGATCGTCGGCGTAGTGAACGGAATTCATGCCGGTCACCAGGTCGAACGAGGCGTCGGGGTACGGCAGGCGTTCCATGTCGCCGAGCGTGAACGACGCTTCGGGGACGCGTTCGCGGGCCAGGTCGAGGAGGGGCTCGGCCGCGTCCAGCCCTGAGACCTCGGCTCCCCGGTCGGCGGCCAGCCGGCAGAACATCCCCGAGCCGCAGCCGACGTCGAGCACCCGTATCCCGGCCAGATCGAATGACCGCCTCGCCGCCGGCGGTTCTGGGTCGTCGTCGAGGTGTCGCGGAGTGGTCACGGACGCGCCGATCCGGACCAGGACGTCGTCGTACAGCTCCCGTACCTGACACTCCTGGATGGCCGCCCAGTCGTGGACGCCTACGCCCCACCAGGCGCCCTGCGCGGTGGCGCTGCCCCTGGGGCTCACCGGGCGGCCCTCCTGATCAGCGTGACGCCGTCGCGCAGCGTGACGAGCACGCATTCGAGCCGGGGATCCGCCACCACAGCGTCGTTGAAGGCCCGCAGGGCCACCACGTCGGCGTCGCCGTCGTCGTACAGGACCTCGCCGTTCCACAGGGTGTTGTCCGCGGCGATCATGGCGTGGTCCGACAGCTTCGGCAGGACGGCTTCGAGGCAGGCGAGGTACTCCTGTTTCGCGGCGTCCATGAACACGAAGTCGAACGGACCGGGCAGCCGGTCGAGAGTCTCCAGCGCGGGGCCGACCTCGACGGTGATCCTTCCGGCGTACGGGCTCGACGCGATGTGGTCGCGGGCCATCGCGGCGTGCCGGCCATCGATCTCGCAGGTGAGTACGTGGCCGTCGGGAGGCAGGGCGGCGGCCATGGCGAGCGCCGAGTAGCCGCTGAACGTCCCGATCTCGAGGACCTGGCGGGGGCGCAGCGCGTACACGAGCATCTGCAGGAATCTGGCCTGCGGCGGGCCCGAGATCATCTGCGGGTCGCTCAGCGACTGCCACGTGTTCTCGCTGACCAGCCGCATGAAGGCGGGGTCGGGGGTGGTGTGGGCTTCGGCGTACTCATCGATGCCCGGTAGCGTGATCGGCTTCATCGAGTCCCTCCTTGGTCAGCAGCCGGGCCGCCTCCTCGTCCGTCATGCTCTCCAGCCGGTCGCGCATCGCCTGCGCGGCCAGCTCGGCGAGGTGGGCGACCGTGAAGTCGGTGAACGCGCTCGCCGGGTCGATACGGGTGTCGAGCGTGCGGTTGATCTCGCCCAGGATCCGGTGGCCGAAGACGGAGTCGCCGCCCAGCTCGAAGAAGCCGTCCTCCACGCCGATGGGGTCGATCGCCAGCGCCTTCTGCCAGATGGCCGCGATCCGCTGCTCAAGACCGTTGCGCGGAGCCACGTACGGCGCCCCCATGTCGGGGCGGGCCGAGTCCTGTCCACCGATGGACTTCAGCGAGCGGTCCTCGTTGGTGGCCACCTCGTCGAAAAGGGCCGCGCCCACCTGGGCGGGGTAGAACTGCAGCAGGTTACGCAGGTCGAACGGAAGCGCCAGAGTCTGTGCCCGTTCCTCGGATATCAGGTGTTCCAGGAGGTCCAGGGCGTCGCCGGGCTCGAAGGCGCTGCTGGCCGTGCGCAGCCGTACGGCGTCGGCGGCCATCCCGGCCTCTGCCCATGGGCCCCAGTCGATGGCGGTGGCGGGTAGCCCTCGCCCCCGGCGGTGGTGGGCGAGGGCGTCGAGGCAGGCGTTCGCGGCGGAGTAGTTCGCCTGGCCGGGGGAGCCCAGGACGCCGGCGGCGCTGGCGTACAGAACGAACCACTCCATCGGGTCGGAGAGGGTCAGCTCGTGCAGGTTCCACGCGCCGCGCAGCTTGGGCTCCAGGACCTCGCGCAGCGCCTCCTCCGGCATGTCCAGCAGGGCGCCGTCCCTGAGCACACCCGCTGCGTGCAGCACGCCCCGGACCGGCGGGCCGCTCGCACGCGCCATGGCCAGGGCCCGCGCGAGCGCGTCGCGGTCGGCGACGTCGGCGCGCAGTAC
Source organism: Nonomuraea basaltis (assembly GCF_005893125.1). Lineage (GTDB taxonomy): Bacteria > Actinomycetota > Actinomycetes > Streptosporangiales > Streptosporangiaceae > Nonomuraea > Nonomuraea basaltis. The sequence continues at coordinate 8,323 of NZ_VCJS01000224.1, forward strand.
CTGCGCCTCGACGCCCGTTGCGCGCAGCCGCGCCAGCGTGTCCTCGGCGTCCGGGGCCGGCGGTCGGCGGCTGAGCAGGGCGAGATGCCGGGCTCCCCGTTGCGCCAGCCTGCCGGCGGCCAGCAGGCCGAGGGTGCCGGTACCGCCCGTGATCACATAGGTGGCGTCGGGGCGTAGGGGGGTCAGTGTGCGGCGAGGTGTCATGCGCAGCTCGTTGAGCCGGGCCACCAGGCGTCGCCCGTCACGGTAAGCGACCTCGGTCTCGCCGGCGTCGTCGGCCAGCTCGTCGCACAGCGCGGACGCGGTCGAGCCGGTGGGGGCTTGGGGATCGAGGTCCACGCAGCGCGGGCGCAGGACGGGGTTCTCGATGGCCGCCGTCTTGAGCAGGCCCCAGGGGGCGGCGGCTCGCGGGTCCGTGACGTCGTCCGCCCGGGCACCACGCGTGACGACGATCAGCCTGCGGGCGGTCCCGGGTCCGGCGTACGACAGGGCGCGGACGAGCCGGGCAACGTCCACGACGGCGTCCTCGTACTCGGCGTCCAGGGAGGGCAGGTAGACGACCCCGGCGACGCCTTCGACGTGGCGGGGGTCCCCGTCGGGGCGGATGTCGGCGGCGGCGCCTCTTCGCGCCAGCTCGGCGGCCAGCGCCTCGGCCGTACCAGAACCCTCCAGGTCTGAGCGATCCGAGCGCGAACGTTCGGGCACCAGCAGCCACCGTCCCTCCGGTGCCGCGCCCTCGGCGGGGGATTCCCGCCAGACCGTCTCGTACAGGCGGAACTCCGCCCGCTCTCGGGACGCGCGCGCGTGCCGCATCCGCAGCCCGGCCAGCTCGACGCAGGGGCGGGACGAGGAGTCGTAGATCGTCACGTCTGCCCGGGTCTCTCCCTCGCCGCTCTCGGTCACGCGGGCGTGGCAGCGGGCTTCTCGGCCGGGATCGGCCCACCAGCGGACCGCGTCCACGCCGACGGGCACGGCCGCATCGCCCTCGCGAAGGTCGGCCGGGGCCGCCGCGAGCACAGGGTGCAGGGCCGCGTCCAGCAAGGGGACCGGAGCGCCGCCGACGTCCGCCACCGCCTCACCGTCGCCCCGCCACACCCGCCGCACACCCCGGAAGCGCGGACCGTACGCCAGGCCGGCGCCGTCGAGCAGGGAATACAGCAGCTCCACGGGGACCGGCTCGGCGCAGCGGCCTTCGGCGGCGGCCAGGCGCTCCGAGCCGGTGGGGTCTGCGGGGCCGGTCGAGAGGAGTCGGCCGGTGGCGTGGCGGACCTCGTCCCGGCCGGCTCCGGTCGTGATCGAGAATGCGAGGCCGCCGGCTTCGGGCGTCAGGGTGACGAGCGCGTGCGGACGGGCGTCACCCCGGGTGGGTGCGCCCCGGAGCTCCTGGCCGTCCGTCGCGCTGAGCGGAGTCAGCAGGTCGAGGTGTTCGAGCATGATCGGCTCGGCCAGGCCGTGCGCGCGGGCGGCCGACACGGCGAGCCGGACGTACCCGGCTGCCGGAAACACGGGCAGGCCGTTCACTCGATGCTCCGAAAGGTCCGCGGGGTCGAGTGCCACCTCGCGCTCGAACGCCCGTCGGGGCTCGGGCCGGTCCAGCCAGTACGTCCGATGTTCCCACGGGTAGCCGGGCGTGGACACGACCCGGCCGCCGCCGGGATGCAAGCGTGCCCAGCGTGGCGCGCAGCCGAGCGTGTAGAGGGAAGCGAGGGCTCCCAGGAGGCCGTCTCTTCCCAGCGTGGCGGTCGTCAGCACCCGGCGGTCGCCGGACGCCCTGCGGAGTGCTGCCTGCAGGAGTGGCCTGGCCCCGACCTCGACGAGCGCGTCGGACTCCGGCAGCAGGGCGGAGACGGCGCCCGCGAGATCGACGGGTTCGCGAACGTTGCGGGCCCAGTACGCCCCGTCCACCTCGCAGTCGTCCGCGCGCCTGCCCAAGGCGGAGGAGTAGAACGGGATGGTCGCCTTCCCCGGCTCGAGGTCCCGGTACAGCTCTGCCAGCGCGCGGGCCGCATAGTCCATGGCGGGGCCGTGGAAGGCGTACTCGACCGGCAGCCACTGCGCGAACGTCCCCTCGTCCGCCAGCTCCCGCCGCACCTCCTCCAGCGCGGCGCGCGCACCGGAAAGGACGGTCAGGCCGGGTGCGTTGATCGCCGCCAGGGCCGCGTCACTCCCCGCCCTGCGCTCGGCCGCCTCCCGGGGGAGACCGACGGCCAGCATGCGACCGCCCCTGGCCGGGCTCATCAGGCGTCCCCGGTCGGCGGCGAGCCGCAGTCCGGTACCGGCATCGAGCAGGCCCGCCGTCACGGCGGCGCTGATCTCGCCGACGCTGTGCCCGACGACGGCGGCGGGCTCGATGCCGAGCGAACGCCATACGCGGGACAGGGCCAGCTGCACGGCGACGATCAAGGGCTGGGCGATCGCGGTGTCCTGGAGGTCGGCTTCGGTCTCGCCGCTGAGAACATGTTCGACGGACCAGCCGAGGACGCCGTCGAGCCGCTCGTCGCATCGCCGGATCGACGATCGGAAAAGGGGGTCGGAGTCAAGGAGCTCACGCACCGCATCCAACGGGCCGGGCGATGCGTCGTGCCCCTCTTGCCGGTTCCGCACCACCGCTTCTGCCTGGTCGGCGAAGACGCCCTGTCCTGAGAACACGAAGGTCACTCGCGGGTCCCCGGCGGGCACCCGGGTGGACGTGGTGCGTACGGCGCGAAGGCGGGCGGCCAGCTCGGCCGCGTCGGCGCCGATGACGGCCGCGCGGTAGGGCCGGTGATGAGTACGGCGGGTGGCGGCAGTGAAGATCAGGTCCGCATCGATGCTCGTCGCAGGGGGCGCGTCCGATGCGGTGGCTCCCGCGGCGGCCAAGCCCGTGAGGTGGTCCGCCCAGGCGGCCGCGGCTCGGGCGAGGCCGCTCTCCGTCCGGGCGCTGATCGGCAGGAGCAGCGCGCGGGGCATGGCCGCGGGCTCTGCGGGTGGTGGAGGCGGGGACATGATGATGTGGGCGTTGGTGCCGCTGAAGCCGAAGCCGCTCACCCCCGCCACGCCGCCGGGCCAGGGCTCGGGGCGGGTCACTACGCGGAGCCCGAGGTCGGTGAAGGGGATGTGCGGGTTGGGGGTGGTGAAGTGGAGGCTGGGCGGGATCCGGCCGTGGTGGAGCGACAGGGCGACCTTGATGAGCCCGGCGATGCCCGCCGCCGCCTCCAGATGGCCGATGTTGGTCTTCACCGATCCGATCAGCAGCTCCCGGTCGCCTTTCAGGACCGCGCCCAGAGCGTGAGCCTCGACCGGGTCGCCCAAGGCGGTGCCGGTGCCGTGGCATTCGACGTACCGGACCGTCGCCGGGCTGGTCGCCGCGTCGCGCAGGGCCGCCTCCACCACCTCGCGCTGGGCGGCGGGGTTGGGGGCGGTCAGGCCGTTGGTGGCTCCGTCCTGGTTGGTCGCCGTACCGAGGATCACCGCGTAGACGCGGTCACCCTGAGCCAGCGCCTTGGAGAGTGGTTTGAGCACGGCCACACCGCAGCCCTCGCCCCGGACGTAGCCGTCGGCGCTCGCGTCGAACGCCTTGCACCGGCCTTCCGGCGACAGCATGCCCGCCAGTCCCAGGCCGGTCGAGGGTGCGGGGTCGAGGAGCAGGTTGACCCCGGCGACGACGGCCGCGTCGCACTCGTCAGAGCGGATCGCCCGGCAGGCGAGATGGACGGCGACCAGGGACGACGAGCACGCCGTGTCGACGGCGAGCGCGGGACCGCGCAGACCGAACACGTATGACAGACGCCCTGCCGCCACGGAGAGTGCGTTGCCGGAGGACGTGTAGCGGTCGATGGTGGCGGAGTCGAGCTGGCGGTAGGCGTAGTCGTTGGCGGAGATGCCGAGGTACACGCCCGTACGGGAGCCGCGGAGCCGCGCCGGCACCTCGCCGGCGTCCTCCAGGGCGTCCCATGTGGCTTCGAGGAGTATGCGCTGCTGGGGGTCCATGCGCAGCGCCTCGTCGCCGCTGATGCGGAAGAACGGCGCGTCGAAGCCGGAGACGTCGTCCAGGAGTCCGGCCCGGCCGCGGGAGGAACCCTCCCAGCGTTCGGCCGGGATGTCGCCGATCGCGTCCGTCCCTGATTCGAGCAGACGCCAGAAGGCGGCGGGGTCGCCGGCCCCCGGCATCCGGCAGGCCAGACCCGTCACCGCGATCGGTTCGTAGGGGATGGGCTCGTGGACGGTTGTCCTGGTTCCCGCAGGGATTCCGCGGTGGGCAGGGCGGCCGGGTGCCGCGGTGCGCTCGGGAGGCGGGGCCGCGTGGGACAGGCGTTCGGCGAGAGTGGACACCGTGGGGAACTCGAAGGCCAGGGTGGGACTCACCGGATGGCCGAGGAAGCGCTGCAGGTCTCCCGCCATCGCGGTGATCCGGGGTGAGTCGAGGCCGAAGGCGGCGAACGGCGCGTCGGCGTCGGCGTCGACGTCCGCCGGCGCCAGGCCGGCCTCCTCCGCGACCCGGCGGACGAGCCAGTCCCGGATCCTCTCTACGTCCATTGGCCCTCCCGGCTCTCGAAGCGCACGGGGACGGTCCCGGCGAGCACGGCGGCCCGGGCCGCGGCGCGGCGCACCTTGCCGCTCGACGTCTTGGGGACCGTCCCCTTGGGCACCAGATAGATGGCGTCGAGGCGGACGCCCAGGTCACGCAGGACGGTGCTGCGGATCTCGCCTGCCAGCGGGGCGAGGGCGGCGTCGTCCGCGGTCGTCTCCTGCACCAGCGCCACGCCCTCGTTCAGCGCGAACGCCACGCCCGCCCCGCGCCTGACGTGCCCGCCGGAGACGCAGGCGGCATCCTCCACGTCGTGCGGGTGGATGTTGCGGCCTCTGACGATCAGGAGGTCCTTGATACGGCCGGTCACATACAGGCTCTTCTTCCAGAGCAGCCCGAGGTCGCCCGTGCGGAGGTACGGGCCGTCGCCGCCGCCGGCCAGGTGCGCCTGGAAGGCATCGCCTGGCCGCTTCCAGTAGCCGGCCGCCACGCTGGGGCCACGCACCCAGATCTCGCCGACGTGGCCGTCCGGCCGCGGGGTAAGGGTCTCCGGGTCGACGATCAGCAGCTCATGTCCCGGTGCGACTCGACCCGACGGCACCAGCTCGGTCGTCTCCCGCCCACTTCGCGGGGCCGTGGAGGCTGTGCCGGCGAGGGATCGCTCGGCCGCCGGAACAGGGGCGGCGAGGTGGCCGTGTTCCAGGCTTGCCCGATCGGCGATCAATACCTCTCGGTCCTCCGGCCCGGCTCCCGTCACCAGCAGCGTGGCCTCCGCCAGGCCGTAGCAGCCGACGAGGGCGTCCGGGCGGAGCCCGCACGGCGCGAAGCGTCGTGTGAACCGCTGGACCGTGGACGCGCGGATCGGTTCCGCGCCGCTGAAGGCGACTCGCCAGGTGGTGAGGTCCAGCGACGCGAGCTCCTCGTCCGTGACGCGGCGGGCGCACAGGTCGTACGCGAAGTTGGGGCCGCCGCTGACCGAGACCCCGAAGTTCGAGATCAGCTCCAGCCATCGGGCCGGGCGCTGGAGGAAGTGCAACGGGGACATGAGGTAGCAGGGGGCGCCGCGGTAGAGCGGGTACATGATCGTGCCTATCAGGCCCATGTCGTGGTACATGGGCAGCCAGCTCGCCACCACCGCGTGCTCGGGCACGTGCAGGGCCCGGCCGATGGCCTGCTGGTTGGCGAGGAGGTTGGCGTGGGTGAGCACCACCCCTTTCGGGGCGGCGGTGGAGCCCGACGTGTACTGGACGAACGCGACGGTGTCGGGGTCCACTCCAGGGTCGCGCCAGGAGTCACCGCCGTTGGCCGGCACGTCCGTGACCATGATGGGCAGTGCGGGCAGTACCCCGGCGACCGTCTCCTGCAGGAGCCTGGTGGTCAGTACGGCCTCAGCGCCGCAGTCGGCGGCCACTCCAGCGACCCGGTCCCGGCCGGCGTGCTGGAGGGGCGGATAGGCGGGAACCGCGACTACGCCCGCGTACAGGCAGCCGAAGAAGGCGGTGACGAAGGCCAGGCCAGGTTCGTAGAGGAGGATGACACGTCCGCCTTCGGCCACGCGGTCGGCCAGGTCGCAGGCCACCTGGCGCGCCCTCGCGTCCAGCTCCGCTCGGGTGAGCACGCGCAGGTCCGCGTCCCCGTCCGCGAGGAAGCCGAACGCGAGCTCGCCAGGCGCCTCGGCGGCGCGGCGGCCGACGAGCTCGACGAGCGTTCGTTCAGCCACCGCCGTGCCCCCCGACGTGCATGCGCCACAGGGAGGTGGCGTCGAGGGCGCGGTGCGTTCCCACCTGGTCGTCCGTGACGCCGCCCCCTTGCCAGAGGCGCGGGTACGACTCGACGGCCTCCAGGGGCGGCTCGGCGATTTCCGGCACCTGTGCCATCGCCCGCTCCACATATGGCTCCAACTCGCGCGCCTTGCGCTTGGTCCGCTCCTCGTCCCGTTCCCCGAACTCGGGCAGCACCGTCTTGCCGAGCAGCTCCAGTGACTCGCACACATGCTCGTGCGGGTAGTCCCCGCCCTGCTGCAGCAGGATGAGCTGATCGACCCCGGCTCTCTCCAGCTCGCGGAAGTGGGCCGCTACCTGCTCAGGCGGCCCCACGCCGCCGAGCCCGGCCATCGGCTCCGGCTCCGCCCGCTGGAACTCCTCCCACAGGTTCGTCCGCCCCGGCACGTGCGAGCCGAACCGGTAATAGTGGGCCAGCGCCCATTTGAAGAACTGCTGCCCCCGCAGCCCCCGGGCAGCCGCCGTCGAGGCGTCGCGGTGGCAGAGCACGCCCGCCAGCATGGCCACGTTCGGATTCACGGCCTGGCCGAGGGGTCGGCACTCCTTGCGGAACGTCTCGTAGTACTCGTTGACCCAGAAGCGCGCCTCGTTCGCGTCCATGAAGGAGAACGTCAGCGCCCCTATGCCGAGCCGAGCGGCGAGCTTGAGCGTGTCGCGGTTCGTGCACGCCACCCAGAGAGGCGGATGCGGCTTCTGGACAGGCTTGGGGATCACGTTGCGGGACGGCATCGAGAAGTGGCGGCCCTCGTACCCCGGGTACGGCTCCGAGCACATCATCTTCGCGGCCTCGCGCACCGACTCCGCCCACATGGCCCGCTTATCGATGTAGTCGACCCCGAACGCCTCCAGCTCCAGCCGGGAGCTCGACTCGCCGGTGCCCCACTCCACCCGGCCGCCGCTCACCAGATCGAGCATGGAGATCCGCTCCGCGACCCGGGCGGGATGGTTGTACGGCGCGGGCATCAGCGTGATGCCGTGCCCCACCCGCATGCGCGAGGTCCTCTGGCTGACGGCCGCGAGGAAGACCTCGGGAGCCGTCGAGTGCGAGTACTCCTCCAGGAAGTGGTGCTCCTGAGCCCACCCGTAGCCGATGCCGATCCGGTCGCCGATCTCCGCCCACTCCAGGGCGTTGCCGATCAGCCGCCGCTCGTCGCCATCGGCCCAGGGGCGGGGCAGCTGGAGCTCGAAGAACATTCCGAACCGCATGTCAGCCTCCCTCGGCCAGCAACTGCGCCAGCAGGGCGTCCACGGTCTGGTCCGGCAGCTCGCCGACCCTGCGGCCCATCCGCGCGGTCGCGCTGTCGAGCTGGCGTTTGCGGCGTACCTGATCGTCGACGATGAGGGCGAGCTGCTCGACGTTCGGCTCCCGCGAGAACAGATCCTGCAGCAGCAGCTCGATCCCGTACCGCTGCCGCAGCCGGTCCACGAGCTGGGCCACGAGCAGCGAATGCCCGCCGAGGTCGAAGAAGTCGTCGTGGACGCCGAGCTCCGGCACCCCCAGCAGCTCGCACGCGACCTGCGCGATCTCCTCCTCCAGCGGCGTGCGCGGCTCGACCCGCGGTGCGGCGGGCAGCCGGGCCGAGTCGGGAGCGGGCAGCCGCCGCCGGTCCAACTTGCCGCTGGAGTTCACCGGGAAACGGTCGAGCACCACGTACGCGGTCGGCACCATGTACTCGGGCAGCCGCTCGCGCAGGTGCCGGACGAGCAGGGCGGGATCGCGTAGCTCGGCGGAGGTGGACAGCCCGGTACGGGTCAGGTACGCCACGAGGCGCGAACCCGCGTGGCCGCGCTCGTCCAGCACCACCACGGACTCCTCCACGGTCGGATGGGCACGCAGCGCCGCCTCTACCTCGCCGGGCTCGATGCGCTGGCCGCGCAGCTTGACCTGGTCGTCGGCGCGCCCGAGGTACTCCAGGGAGCCGTCGCGCCGGTACCTGGCCAGGTCGCCGGTCCGGTACAGCCGCGCGCCGGGCGCGTACGGGTCGGGGACGAAGCGCTCGGCGGTCAGCGTCGGGCGGCCGTGGTAGCCGCGTGCCAGTCCCGGTCCGCCGACGCAGATCTCGCCGGGCACGCCTACCGGCGTCTCCCGCAGGTCGGGGTCCAGCAGCCGGATCACGCTGTTGGCGACCGGCGACCCCAGGGACACGGGGCGTCCCGCGACCAGGGGATCGGCCGTGGTCCACACCGTCGTCTCGGTCGGGCCGTACAGGTTCCACGCCCGGTCATGGGTCGAGGCGAGCACGTCGGCCAGGTCGGCCGGCAGAGCTTCGGCGCCGGACAGCGCCTTGACCCTGGGTTGGCCGAGCCCGCCGGCGGCGATGATCGTCCGCCACATGGTGGGTGTCGCGAGCAGGGCGGACACCCGGTGAGTGAGGATCAGCCTGCGCAGGCGAGTGGCGTCCAGGATCTCCTCCATGGTGGCGATCACCACGGCTCCGCCGGCGGCCAGCACGGGGTAGATCTCGGCCACGGAGGCGTCGAAGGCCAGGCTCGACACCGTGGCCATGACGTCGTCGCGTCCGATGTCCTGCCCGTGCCGCACGTGGGCGATCAGGCTCGACAGCGCGAGGTGGCCGATGGCGACGCCCTTGGGAGTCCCTGTGGAGCCCGAGGTGTAGACGATGTACGCCAGGCCGTCGGCGGGCACGGCGACGCCGGGGTCCTCGCTTGACCGCCCCGCGATCGCGGCTCCGTCTCGATCGACGCATACCGTCTCGAACCCGCCGGACCGGGCGGCGAAGGCGAGAGCGAGGGACTCCTCGGTGACGACCAGGCCGGCTCCGGCGTCGGCGGCCAGGGCGGTGAGCCGCTCCGGGGGATGGCGCGGGTCCAGGGGGACGTATGCGGCGCCGGCCTTGAGGACGCCGAGCATCGCGACGATCATCTCCGGGGACCTGCTGAGGCAGATCGCGACCCGCGACTCGTGCCCGGCTCCGAGCTCGCGCAGGTGGCGGGCGAGTTGGGCGGCCCGCCCGTCGAGGGTCCGGTAGTCCAGCCGCTGCGACCCGCACACCACCGCGATGCGCTGCGGATCCCGCAGCGCCTGCCGGCGGATGAGTTCGTGGGCCGGCTCAGACGGGATAGCGATCGCCGGACCACGTCCCCATGCCCTGATCATGTCCTGCTCATCCGGGGAGAGTGGCGACAGATCCGACAGCCGCCGACCAGGGTCGCCCACGGCCTGTTCGAGGAGCGCGGCGAACCGCGCCGTGACGCGTTCCGCGGTCGCAGCGTCGAACAGGTCGGAGCTGAACGACACGTGCCCCTCCAGCGCCCGGCCGTCCCTCAGATGCAACTCCAGGTCTGCACGTGCGCTCCGCGCGATGACCGGGACGGCGTCGAAGGGGGCCCCGGCAAAGTCCGGCTGCCCGAGCGGCGGCTGCATGATGAACAGGCACCGCACGCTCGGCTGGACCTCCCGCACCATGCGCTCGAACGGCAGCGACTGGTGCGCGAACGCCCCGGCGCAGGTCGCCTTGACCCGATCCAGCGTCTCCCCGAACGTGGGATCGCCGTGCAGCTCGGTTCGCAGGGCCAGCATGTTGACGAAGTTGCCGATGAGCCCGTAGGTCTCGGGCCGCGCCCGGCCGGCGACGTTCGTCCCGACCGTGATGTCGCGCTGGCCGGTCAGCTTGGCGAGCAGCGCCTGCCAGGCGGCGAGCACGACCATGAACGGCGTGGCCCCCGCCCGGCGGGCGAGCACGCGTATGGACTCCGACAACTCCTCCGACAGGGACAGCTCACACCACCCACCGGCCGTGCTGACCAGCGGAGGGCGCGGCCGGTCCGCCGGGAGCTCCAGCGGGGGCGCGTCGGCCAGCCGGTCCCGCCAGTAGTCCAGGTCTCGCGTCCACTCTTTCTCCTCCGGCGCCCCGGCCTGCCACGCGGCGAAGTCGCCGTACTGGATGGGCAGCGGAGGCGGCTCGAACGGGACGCCGGACGCGCGCGCCGCGTAGGCCGCCGAGAGCTCGCGCATCGCCACACCGAGGGACCAGCCGTCGCCGAACAGGTGGTGGACGACGATGCCGAGCACGTCATGTCCGCGCACCCGGCAGAGCGTGATCCTCGCCACCGGCCCCTTCTCGAGGTCAAAGGGCTGATCCGCGGCCGTCTGCAAGCGTTCGACCGCCGCCGCGAACCCTTCGGACGGCGGCAGCGCGCGGAGGTCGATCACGTCGAGCACAGGTCGCGTGCCACCGTCCACGACGGCGTGGGCCGTTCCCGCGTCCTTCCGCACGACCGTCCGCAGCGTTTCGTGCCGGTCCACGAGCTCGTCCACGCAGGCGGCCAGCACCGAGGGCTCCAGGTCAGCGTCGACGCGGGCGCAGAAGGACAGGTTGTACGCGGTGCCGCCCGGCTGCAACTGCTCGATGAACCACAGCCGCTGCTGGGCCAGGGAGAGCGGCACGGGCCCGGCCGCCCGCTCGCGCCGCGGAATCGTCTCGGGGGGCCGTTCCGGGGATGTCTCTCCGCCCAGCCAGCGCTGCAGCAGCTCCGCCTTCGCGCCGGACAGCCTGGTCTCCTCGGTCACGGTCTCGCTCCCGTCATCTCCGCTTCGAGCTCCAGCTGGGACACCTCGGCAGGATGCAGCACCCGGCCGTCCACGCCTTCGCGGACGCGGCGCGACTTGCGCAGGTCCCTGGTGACGGTGACCTTCTTCAGCCAGCGATCCCTGCCGTCGTAGCGCGGCGGGAACGCCCGCCTCCCGTGGACCGCCCGGTAGTTGTCGACGAAGGCGAGGTCGCCGGGGGTGAGCACGAGGTTGCGCAGGCCCGCCTCGAGCTGGTCGGTCAGCGCCTTGAGGCTGCTGGCGGCCTTGTCGTTGCCGGGCAGCGCGGTCATGTAGTACGGGTCGATGCGCAGGTACGGCTGCCGGGGGTCGCCGAACAGCACCGCGCTCGGGGCCGCTTCGGACCACCGGTCGGGACCGGGCGGCGGCATGCGGGTGTAGCCGTTCTCTCGCGTCCGCTGCTGCAGATGTTCGTTGTCCGGATAGATCAGGAAGTACGGCTGGCGGAGGATCGCAGCCTGCTCCGGCGACAGCCGTACCTCGTCGACCGCGGACACGGTCGTCGGGACGAGCCCGTCATTGCGCATCGCCATGAGCCCGAGGTAGTCGCACCGGAACTGGTGGAACCCGTCCTCGGTGTGCCATGCCAGGTCGTCCAGACTGCCGTGACCGCTCTGCTCCCGCTCCTGGTCGCGGATGGGCAGCACGTTGTGCACCAGGTGGCCGTGCTGGAGCGTCGACCAGCCGAACACGTCGCCGATCAGGCAGCCGAGCAGGGCCAGGAACAGCTCCTCGCGCGCGGTGGTCGCCGGATCCGCCTGTCGGCCCCAGTGGGGCGGGGTGGGCCCGATGCTCTCGTCGTCCACCCCAAGCCCGCGCACCACGACCCAGGGAGAGCTCTCCTGGTGGTGGAAGGCCATCAAGAAGTCCAGGAGCCCCTGCGGAAGATGGCGGTAGGCCTCCCCTCTGGCCGCCCACAGGAAGCGGGGGTCCTCCGCCGTTCCGTAGGTGCGGCGGAGACGGTCGAGGAGCCCGTCGATGCGGTCCCTCTCCGCCGGGGTCAAGGTGTACGTCACGGTCGTGTGCATGTCAGCCGTCCATCTGCCGCCGGAGGCTCGCGGGCCGCATGTCGGTCCAGACCGAGGCGATGTGCGCGAGGCAGTCGTCCTTCGATCCCGCGAACCCGCCCAAGTGCCATCCCTCGGGAAGCGGCCGGCCCGGACGCCAGATCGAATACTGCTCCTCGTCATTGATCACGACGGTGTACTCGTCCTGCGTGTTCATTCCTGGGCTCCTCTCAGGAGGCTGTTCAGTAGGGCGTCCACTTCGTCGTCCCCCATGCCGGCGACGGCGCGGCCGGGACCGGTGGGCCGGTGTTCCCGCCTGGCCCGGCCGTTGTCCAGGACCGTGTCCGGTGCGGGGAGGGCTTGGCGGTCGACTTTGCCGTGGGGGGTGAGGGGGAGTTTGTCGAGGAAGACGTAGGTGGTGGGGAGCATGT
>NZ_VCJS01000225.1 GCF_005893125.1 Nonomuraea basaltis
CCTTGGCGCGCGAGCTCGACCGCGCGACGCCGGAACTCTGGCGGGTGTGGTGCGGGCATGAAGGACATCCTTCCTGATGATCAAGGGTGACCTCAGGTCAAGTGTCCGGAGAACAGGGGGAAGCTCAGCGTCGCCTTCCACCGCCACAGCCGGCCGTGCTGGTCCTGCAGGTCCGTCTTGGCGAGCACGCGGTCACGCTCACGACCCAGCGCGGCGGGGTAAGAGCGGATCTCCCACAGCACCATCCGCCGCCACAGGCCGAACGTGCGCATCGGCGCGAGGATCCAGCGGGAGACGCGGATCTTGTCCATGCGGGTCGGGTTCGACAGCCTGGCCCGCTTACGGACAACGTGCGCGCCGACCTCGACCGCGACGACCCACAGCAGCGGCAACGTGGCGTGGGCCACGACACTGAACAGGGTCTCCTCGTCGGCGATGTTCAGGTAGACCGTCGCGCCCGTCAGCGCCCACGGGATGAGCCGCAGCCACACGATCCGCATCTCCAGCCGGGCCAGCACGATGTCCAGCGCGGAGAACGCGAGGATGCCGAGGTCGATCCCGAGCGGGACGGTGGACGCCAGCGCTCCGAAGGTGGGCGCCGCGGCGTCCATGACCTTCTTGAAGGAGTTGACGAAGCCGATCACGCCGAGGACGCCGACCGCGATGGTGACGGCGTTGATGGCGTTGTGCTCGGCCTGCGTGAGCGTGCGGGGCGTGGTCACGCCGCCACCCCGTAGCTCTGGATGTCCGCGCCGATGCCGAGCTGGCGGCGCAGCTTGGGGTCGGTGCCGCCGATGACGCCGATCGGGTCGTACGGCTGGAGCCGCGCCCGCTCGACGCACTCGCCGGCCAGCCCGCTGAAGGGGCAGCCGCGGCAGAGCTTGGTCGCGGCCTCGTACGCGTCGTCGTACTTGGTGGGGTCCTCGACGATGGGGAACCAGTCGTCGGGGTCGGTGCACGGCTTGCGGCACAGCGCCTTGGGGGTGAGGAGGAGTTCGTCGAGCTCGCGCAGCCGCTGGGCGGCCTGGCGGGCGGGGTCGGATGTGACAGTGTGGCGGCTTGATGCCACGATGTGGCTGGACATCGGGTCTCGGGTCCTTTCGCGAGGGGTGAGACTCGGTGTTTCAGGGCCTCGCCTGGGAGTGGAGTCCTGGGCGGGGCCCGCGGGGCCTTGTGGGCGGTTTTCCGGTGGAGCGGAGAGCCGCCGATTTTCGCACTCTGCTACTCTATGTTTACGAGTAAACAGCGTTGCACTAGCCATGCTGCACCACCGACGATCAACTGTCAAGCCCGCAGGTGAGACGCCCGGACGCAGCCCGTACTACGATCAACGCCAGCCCGAACAGCCTTAACGGAGGAGGACCCGCCCGTGCCCGTCGTACGGTATCCAGAGGTCCTAGCCGACCTCCGGACCAAGATCCTCGACGGCACCTATCCGGCGGGCCAACCACTCCCCCATACCGACGTGCTGAAAGAGACATACGGCGTCGGCGCGCACGTCATCACCCGCGCCATGCGGGAACTCAAGTCGGAAGGGCTGATCTGGCGCGAGGCCAACAAGGGCATGATCGTCCAAGCGCCGGCCGTCGCCATCGACATCCCCATGGCCATCGAGCGGCGCGACGAGCCCACCACATGGGCGGCCGCGTGCCGCCGCGCCGGAAGCCCGGGCCACCTGACGTCACACGCTCCGCGCGAGGAGACCGCGCCAGAGGAGGTCGCCCAAGGCCTCCGTCTCGAGCCCGGTTCCCCCCTCGTGACCTGGGAACTCCACGGCGACATCGGTGGCCAGCTCGTATGCCTCGACCAGACGTACGTATCCAAAGAGCTACACGACGCCGCCGCTTTCGACGTCGAACGGTCGTCCGGCGTCGTGGACGTGCGCACCCGCATCCGCCCGGCCAGCCGGGAGGAGTCGGCGAAACTCAAGGTCAGTCGGGGCAGTCCCCTGCTGGACATCACCCGCATCACCTACGACGACACAGGCCAGCCGCTCCACCTGCTGCACCGCACCGTCAACCCGCAGCGAGTCCACATCGCCGATGGGCGACTGCCGCTGACGTCACCGTGAGCTCCGCCCAGCCCTGGGAGATGCGCTTGACTCCCTGGCACTCTGCGTTCAGGCTCTTGGATTACCGTCCAAGGTCGTGCAAACCCCCTAACATGGAGGCCAGCGTGAAGCTACGGTTCTACGGCAAGGGCGGCAGTGAGCAGGACGAGTGCCCTTCGGTCTCGGTGGATGAGGACACCCAGAACCTCGTGTTCGTCGGCTACCCCATCGACGACCCGGACGTAATCGCCCAGATCGAGCAGCACAGCCGCATCTACAAGACGGAGCAGGCGTTCCTGATCCCGAAGGAGCTGCGCCGGGCTATATGGGAGGCGCTGGGTGGCCACAATCCCAACTTTGGCTGAGCTGTTCGCGAAGACTCAGCACTCGGTGACGCACCTGGAGATGCGCGACACCTACGGAGTCAGCAGCCCCGGCTACCAGGCGTGGCGCAACGGTGTGCCCATCGAGGACATCGCCCGCTACGACTACCTCAAACCGTGGGTCCAGCTCGTATCCGGACACGTCGCCCGCGGCGTGTCGTTCCGCCGCGCCCGGATCATCTCCGAGCCGGTCAGCGACTACATCCGATACGAGCACGGCATCACGCCCGCCGCCAACCTCGTGGCCGGCGAACAGGTCCGCTGGCTGCCTCGGCCGCAGGCGCGCGACCTCGCCCTACCAGGCTGCGACTTCTGGCAGTTCGACGGCGCCCTCGTCCGGTTCGCCTTCCAGGACGGCAACGGCGAGAAAGCCGGGAACGAGCTGTCCGACGACCCGGCCGTGATTGAGCTGTGCTCGTCGGCGTTCGAGGCTGTCTGGGAACGGGCCCTCGATCACCAGGTGTACCGGCCCGACTAGACCCTCACCAGCACGTGTCGAAGTCGCAGTCATCCAGCGTCCAGCAAGCCCGCCAGGCCATCGCCGACCGGCTTCGCGAGATCATGCGCGACGCGGGGCTGAACAATCGGGAACTCGCCAGGCGGGCCGGCTGGGACGAAACCAAGTGCTCACGCCTCATCCACGCCCGCACGCAGCCCTCCGACGCCGACATTCGCACCTGGTGCACCGTCTGCGGCGTCCCGGAGGAGATCCCCAACCTCATCGCGGCCAGCCGCAACGCCGAAAACGCCTACGTCGAGTGGCGCAGGGTCAACCGCAGCGTGAAGCGCCTCCAAGAGCTACGACTTGCCCTGTACGAGGAGACCACCCTCTTCCGCTTCTACTGCTCCACCGTCATCCCCTGGCCCGTGCAGACGCCCGGCTACATGCGAGCGCTCATCTCCAGCGGCACGGAGTTCCGCAGGACCGGCGCCACCGACATCGACGAGGGAGTACAGGCGCGAATCGCACGACAGGAGCGCTACCTGGGGCCCGGGAGCCACCGCCGGTGCGCCATGCTCGTCGAAGAGTCGGTTCTCTACAGCCGGGTCGGCGACGACGACGTGATGCGGGAACAGCTCCTCCATCTCCTCACAGGCATGCAGCAGGCCAACCTTTCCTTCGGCATCGTGCCCATGGCCGCGCGCCGCCCACTGGCCAGCAAAGAGACGTTCTCGATCTATGACGAGTCGCGCGTGTTCGTCGAGCTCCTTTCAGCCGCCGTCACCATCACCGCACCTCGCGAGATCGAGCTGTACGTGCGCTACTTCGCCGAGTTGGCCGCCGTCGCCGCACACGGAGACAAGGCGCGGGTCCTCATCGCGAAGGCCATAGCCGCGATGCCGTGAAACTCGCGTGCAGACTCGTGCAGACTCGTTGAGACGCCGATTCCCGCGCTCCTACCGTCGTGGACATGGACAGTCACGGGTCCGCATCCCCCATTTCGCCCACCCTCACGGGCGCCACGAGCAGGTCTGCTGGCGGCGTTGCCGTGACGCGGCGTCGGCAGACCGGTCCACCAGAGATACCTGAGTTCCGCGACGTCACGAACCTGCCGGACGGCACCTGGACGGCCGTTCACAAGGCCAGCGGCGACGTCATCACCGCAGCGAGCTTCGACGCCCTCGAAGGTGTTGAAGCCCCGCAGGTCCGCCTCCTCCACGCCTGGCGGCGCTCCTCATGAGCCGCCCAGCCACTCCAGACAAGCACGCCAGCGACATTCCGTCCCTGGAGTCCGCCAACGTGCAGCCGCGCGCTGGAGGGGCGGCGCGGCAGCGGCGGCACGACTTGCCTTCCGCAGGCACCCCAGGTCGTGCCGCCGCACCTCTGGCACCTGACTATGTCATCGCCTACTACGACGACCCGGTCAACGCGCAGGCGATGTGCACCCTGCTGATGGGTGCACATCCCGGCTGGACAGTGTGGCGGCTCGGGACCAAGCACACCTTCCGATCCGTGCCTCTGTGGTTCGCCCGGCGCGACGAATGGCCCGCCAGTCAGCCGCCGTTGTCGAACGAGAACGCCGGACTGCTGAACCTGGCGATGTACCTCACGGACGCAGGAGCACAGCTGTGACCGGCTACAAAACCATCCCCTACACGATCGCCTTCGCCAACGAGCTGGTGATGGATCCGATCGGGTTCGTGCCGTACCGCGGCCGGATGAAGCTGTCGTACCTGCAGCCAAAGGCCGGCGACTGGGTGACCGGCCCGGCCGTGCCGGGCCGGTCTTCCGTCGAGATCCTGCGCGGACGGGTCCGTGATCTTCGTGACCGGCCGGACAAGCGTGGCCCCGAGCGGATGCGCAAGCTCCACCCCCGGCGGCAGTGGCGATGCATGGACAAGCTGCTGTGCCAAATCTGCGGCGAACCTGCGACCGACCCGGAGACGGGCGTGATCCCGTGGGCGCTCACCAAGACCGTGTTCGAGCAGACCAGCCCGAGCAGCGGCCGCACCAACGCACCGCCGACCTGCTGGAACTGCATCCCCAAGGCGCTTGAGGAATGCCCCATGCTCCAGGAGGATTTCACCCTCTATACCGTCGCCGGGAGAACCAGCGCAGGCGTGCTGGCCGACATGTACCGGCCCGGCCTGGTACGCGCCATCGAGCCCACCGCGCACATGGTGTTCGTCGCCTGGGACGACTACACGCACCACCCGTTCGCGCTCGCCCTCTGCCAGGTGGTCGAGCTGCACGGCATGCGACCTATATCCCCTTAGACACCCTGCTCCCGCTGCTGGTTCATGGCAGGCATGCGGCAGGGAGCAGGGCCCGCAAGCCCCCTGGAGAGATCGCCTCTTTGCCAGGGATGGTGGCACCGCCCCCGGGGGTGGTAGCCCGGACGCACGGGCGGGGCCACCGCAACTCCCCCGCCCGATGGGAGGCTTCTACGGGCCGCTCCCGGCCCTCGAGAACGCCGAACTACGCCGGGTCTGGAAGCGGTTAGGGCGGCTGATCCGGCGCTGCTGTCGAGCCCTGCCACGCCTCCGCCGAAAGCGTCACCGCCGGGGAGAGCCCGGCCCTGAACGTCCAACCGGAGACTGAAGTGATCGAAGAAGGGACTTCGGCGTTCCACCACGAACGCCGTCGCAATGACACGCCCGACACAGGCGTCACCACGAGCGCAGCCGAGCCCTACAGCGGGATGGCCGACGACTACCACACGCTGCTCGGCGACTTGGCTGAACAAACCTGGCGCGTCGGCGTCCTACCCGAAGCCACGCGGACCCGGCCGCGCCGGTCCGCGGTGGTCGTCGATCTCGGAGCCGGGACCGGCATCGGCGGACGGCTGCTCGCCACCTACCTGCCGTCGCTCACACGCATCGGCGTGGACCGGTCGCCGGCGATGCTCGCCCTGGCCACCAGCGCCTACGAGCACACGCTGCTCGCCTCCATCGACGCCCTGCCGCTGGGCGAGGAGTCGGCCGACCTGATGCTGTCCGGCTTCGACACCCTCAACTACCTGCCCATCCCCGTGTTGGGCCGATGCCTGCGCGAGGTCGGGCGCTGCCTCAGACCGGGCGGCTGGCTGATCGCCGACTTGTCCTCTCCTCACCTGCTGCGCCGCCACTGGCGCGACTACAGCGACGTGCAGGAACTCGGGGACGGCACCGCGCTCTGGCGTCACCGCTACGAACCCGCGAAGGACCGGTGCGTCAGTGTCGTCGAACGCAGAGATGCCGCCGGCGGGATCTGCTGGAGAGAGACCCACATCCAGTACGCGGTGGACGCCGACCAACTACAGGAGCTGGCCGCCGCGGCAGGCATGCATGTGGAACGGGTCCGCGACCTGGAGCGCGACCACTACAGCCCCTCCGCGTTCACCCACGTGTGGACGCTGCGGAAGAAGGCGAGGTAGATATGTCGCACCTGGCCGCTGTGTCGCGCGGGTTGCGCCACCGCTTCGGCGCGGACGTACGCCCCATCACCCTGGCGACCCTCAACCGTGTAGACCTGCTGCCCACGTATCTGCAGGCCGGTGCCGATGTGCACGGCAGCCACAGCCTGTTCTACTGGCTGCGCGCCCGTGGCCGCGGGCACATCGTGAGCCGCGACAACGCCGCGATGGGCTTGGCCTGGCGTGACGACGTGGGACGGCTGATCGCCATCCGCCCAGTCGGCCCCCTTGAAGCTGTGATGCGACTCCTCGACGCGGCCGCCCAAGCGGTCACCGACCTGGCGGGGCCACCTCTGGTCGTCCGATACTGCTCGCCAGCCGTCGCCGGCCTTCTCCGCGACCAGGGGTGGACGCAGATGAGCAGTCCATGGCATGCCGACGCGCCGGCCGACGACGAAACGCACCCCGAAGTGATCGTCACCGCTCCCGCTGTCGAAATGCCCGGCGGCCGCAAGTACAAGCCGCTGCGGGAGGCTGTGTTCCGGCACGCCTCCCGCTACCAATACACCGCCCGGCCCACACCGCTCGGTATCGGCGAGACCACGCTCATTCACGCTGAGGCCGCGCGAGCCGACGACTACGATCAGCACGAGCTCGGGTTCAACGACGCCGTCACGGCCAGTCTGGCGTCCCACCACCACGATCGGCTCACCTACCACTATCTGACCCGCCGAGACCGGCTCGCTGCCTTCGCGATCACCGCCGACATCACCGGCGTTGCCCACGGCTACTACCTGGCCGCCCGTAGCGAACCCCGGCTGGTCACGTACTTCCTGTGGCTGATCTACCTTCAGCAGCGCCGCGTCGGCGCCTCGGCGCTGAACCTCGGCGGCTCGGAAACCAGGTCGCTGTTCGAGTTCAAGACGCACACCTTCCCGGACCACATCCAGCAGCGCACCTGCCTGCTGCAAAGCCCCCACGTCCCCCACTGACAGGTGAAGGCCATGACCATCGACTTCGTCATCCACAACGCCGACGTCGTGATCCGCGAACGCGCCTGTACCACCATGCTCACCCAGCAGGAAGAAGACACGTTCGTCCACGAAGGTGTCGTCGTCCCCGGCAACCGCATGCCCGACGGCATGATCGACCTGCTGCGTGAAGCGATCGACAAGCAAGTGGCCGAACACTTCCCCTCCGCCGAGGACAAAACCTACGACCAGGAGTTCTCCGGCCAGTACGTCCGGGACCCGCACAAGCAGGACCCGCGGATCGCCATGATCCCGCTGCAGTCCTTCGGCCTGGCCGACACCGTCCGCTGCCTGCTCGGCCCCCGGATCGTGTTGCGCAACACTAACCTGCGCGTCACCCGCCCGCGCACCGGAGACGGAACCGTGTGGCACACCGACTATCGGCCCCACACCTCACCACCGTCGCGGCTGGCATCCGCGCCGACCGTGATCACCTGCCTGATCTACCTCGACGCGGCGGACGAGGAGACCGGGCCGCTCCTGGTGGTGCCGGGCAGCCACCACCGTCCCGACCAGCCGCCGGCCACCGATGACCCCCTCGACGACCAGGTCATGATCCAGGTTCAGCCTGGCCAGGTCGTGCTGATGAACGCCGCCCTGTGGCACCGTGGCGGCGCCAACCACAGCGAGCGGATCACACGCCGCCTGCTCACCCTGCAACTGTCGTCGATCTTCATGCCGAAGTTCAACTTCGAGCCCAGCCTCCCCTCAGCCGCCTATCAGCAACTGCTCGAACAGGCACTATCGCGCAAGGACGAGCCGTTGCTGGAACTGCTCGGCCACGGCGGGCTCAATCCCAACAGCGCCCGCTATTGACCACGCCACAGGAGGACAGATGATCCTTTACCGCGTGGCCGTCACTGTTGACCCGGGCCATCTGGATCGCGCTCACCGCATGTTCGCCGAGTTGGCCGACGCCAGCCGTCGAGTCCCAGGGGTCATCAACTTCGACATCCTGCAAGATCCCGGCGATCCGCGCCGGTTCGTGTCGATCGAGGTCTACGCCGATGAGGAGGCTGTGGACCGCCAGGGCCAGCTGCCGCAGCTTGATGCGGTGATGGAGGCGTTCCCCACGCTGCTGAGCGCCGGGCCCGAGGGAAGGAAGTTCGTCGTGTCGGATAGTGAGCCGTGGCCGGCATGACCGCCAACCCGCCCGCCTGGCAGCACATT
Source organism: Nonomuraea basaltis (assembly GCF_005893125.1). Taxonomy (GTDB): domain Bacteria; phylum Actinomycetota; class Actinomycetes; order Streptosporangiales; family Streptosporangiaceae; genus Nonomuraea; species Nonomuraea basaltis. The sequence continues at coordinate 8,471 of NZ_VCJS01000225.1, forward strand.
GAGCACGGAGTGTGAAAGCCTTGCGGCCTAGCGTGCTGCTGTTCCTCGTCCATACCTCGGAGACACGATCATGGCCCTGCCTGCTGAGCCCGCCGACTCGCTGGCCTTCACCGCCGCGCTGGACCTCATCACGAAAGTCGAACCGCGCGTCGCCGAAGCGATCCGGCAAGAACTCCAGGACCAGCGTGAAAGCCTCAAGCTGATCGCCAGCGAGAACTACGCCTCGCCCGCCGTGCTGGCCGCGATGGGGAACTGGCTGAGCGACAAGTACGCCGAAGGCACCATCGGCCGCCGCTTCTACGCGGGATGCCGCAACGTCGACACCGTCGAGCGCGTTGCCGCCGAGCACGCCACGGCCCTGTTCGGCGCGGCCCACGCCTACGTGCAGCCGCATTCCGGCATCGACGCCAACCTCGTGGCGTTCTGGGCGGTGCTCGCCCAACGGGTGGAGGCCCCGGTCCTGGCCCGTGCGCAAGCCCGTCACGTCAACGACTTGTCCGACAGCGACTGGGAAGCACTGCGCCGCGACCTGGGCAATCAGCGGATGCTCGGCATGAGCCTCGACGCCGGAGGCCACCTGACCCACGGCTTCCGACCCAACATCTCCGGCAAGATGTTCCACCAGACCAGCTACGGAACCGACCCGGCCACCGGCCTGCTCGACTATGACCAGGTCCGCGCCAAGGCCCGCGAGTTCCGGCCGCTCATCCTCATCGCGGGCTACTCCGCCTACCCCAGGAAAATCAACTTCCGGATCATGCGGGAAATCGCCGACGAGGTCGGAGCCACCCTCATGGTGGACATGGCCCACTTCGCCGGCCTGGTCGCCGGGAAGGTCTTCACCGGCGACCTCGACCCTGTCCCGCACGCCCACATCGTCACGACCACGACCCACAAAACCCTCCGCGGCCCACGCGGCGGAATGGTCCTATGCCAGCCTGAACTGGCCGACCAAGTCGATCGCGGCTGCCCGATGGTGCTCGGCGGTCCGCTCCCGCACGTCATGGCCGCCAAGGCGGTAGCCCTGGCCGAAGCCCGCACGCCCGACTTCGCCAGCTACGCCGAAGCCGTCGTCGCCAACGCCCAGGCGCTCGCCGAGGGCCTGCGACGACGGGACGTCACCCTGGTCACCGGCGGCACCGACAACCACCTCGTCCTGCTCGACGTCTCCACATTCGGGCTGACCGGACGGCAAGCCGAAGCCGCCCTGCTCGACGCGGGCGTGGTCACCAACCGCAACGCCATCCCGCGCGACCCCGCCGGCGCCTGGTACACCTCCGGCATCCGTCTCGGCACTCCCGCCCTGACCACCCGAGGCCTCAACCAGGCCGACATGGACCGCATCGCCCACCTGATCCACACGGTGCTGGCCAGCACCCAGCCCGCCACCACGCCTGACGGCAAAGCCTCGCCGGCCAAATACACCTTGGACGCCAAGGTCCGCGACCAGGTCAGCGAGGAGGCAGCCGACCTGATGACCGGGTATCCGCTCTACCCGGCGATCCACCTGGGATGATCCAGGCGGTTGAGGAGCGGCATCCGGCCAGGAGCGACCGGGCTCCCACGTATCGACCGTCCACGCCCACCACGCCGCCACCACAGTGGCGTGGTGGCGGCGACATGCCCGCCCACTCTCCGCACCACGGCCTCCACGAAAGCGGGTGCGGTTCCAATGTCCGGTAGATGCCCGGTTGCTGCCCTGGTCCGGGTCCTTACCGGAGGCGAAACTTAAGTCAGCCCGGCTTTCGGGTCAACAGAGGCCGGACATGAGTCTGCGCTGTGAGATCGGAAGAGGGAGACGACCATGCGAACGAAAATCATGCGGATTGGGCAAGTGGCCATCGCTACCGCCGCGACGGCCATAGCTATGACCGCACCTGCAGAAGCACACTCGTTTAGAGTGGGAAACGAGATGGGCTTCGCAGACATCAACTCCAACCACACGACCCTGACTGTCTGCAGGGTGCTCGGAAGCTGGCCCGATTCAGACGTCTGGGGCTCGGTTAGGTACAGCGGCGGCACTATCATCCGTTACGATGCGCCCACGATCAGCGGCTTGTGTTACCCCCACTCCCTAAGGGCCAACCCCACCGATGTCAGGTACTGTTGGCGGCCTTCAGGGGGGAACAACCAATGTACGGCGTGGAGGGGCGAGTGACCTCTCCTGCAGTTTCTGTCCTTCTTGGTCCGTGAGGTTGCGGACCTTGACCGGTTGCGCCACCTTGCCTCCGGGCCACCGGTCAAACATGGTCAGGACTAGCTGCGCAAACACGAAAAGCGCCCCGCTCCTCCACAAGGGAGAAGCGGGGCGTACCCGTTTCGATTGACGGCTTACCGCTGCGAGTCAGGCAGGTCCGGCCGCGGGGTGTGCCGAACCTTGAAGCCGGCCACGGCCGCCAGCGCGGTCGGCAGCAGCGGCAGGCTGATCGCCTCCACCCAGTCGGGCAGGAAAGCGATCATCGACGGGTCGTCGGCGACCGCCTGCAGCACCGCCATACCGGCGACACCGGCCAGATAGGAGACCAGGGTCATCGCCTTGACCTTGGCCTCGACGGGCGGCTTCGAGTAGCTTACGGGCTCACTATGCATATGCCCCTCCTTCGGGACAGCCCGCCACCACGGCGGGGGATCTGGGGAAAGGGTTGAAGATCAGGCGCGGGGCGGCCACGACCACTGGCCGTGGTCCGGGCCCTCGGACCGCGACGTCGCCCAGTAGCTCGTGTTGCCGTCCAGGAACACCTGGAGGTTCACGGTCTTCTCGGCGCCCTCGAACGTGCGGACCACCATCGCCGGGTAGACGTCGCCGAGCTTGACGGGGGAACGGACGATCCCCTGACCGCCGTACGACTGCATGTTGTGCAGGTCGATCATCGACACGTCATGGCCCGACAGCTTGTAGTGGACGATCCGGCCGATCGTCGGCGCCGGGGTCGTCTCGGTGGGGGTGAACATGGGTCCTCCTTAGAAGCTCAGTGCCGAAAGCGGAATAGCTATCAGCGGGAAAACATGCTGATCTTGGCCATCGAGACCTTCTCGACGACCGCCGCGGCAGACTTGTTCGGGTTGAGCACCCGCAGGCGGAGCTGGCTCTTGCTGTCCAGCGAGAACTGGCCGCCCACGGACTCCTCGACCCGGCCGTTAACGTCCGCGCGGGCCGTCAGCCGCCAGGCGTCGTCCACGAACGTCTTGCCGTCGCGGCTGTAACGCGACCAGGCGATGTCCACCTCCGCACCCGGCGGCAGGCCGCGGACCTTCACCAGGCCGTCCACGATGCACCAGCGCGAGTCCTTGGCGAGGACCGCCACACCGTCCTCGCCGTGTGCGGGCGGGTCGTCGGTCCACTCGGTGTGCCAGCGCACCGCCAGCTCGCCGCCGGCCGCGACGTCCTGGTCCTCACCGGCGCCAAGAGAGATGACCTCGGGCACGTCTTCCTCCTGCTGCTTGATGGGCGCTCCAGGGCTCTTGATCAGCGCAGCGACGCGCGCCCGGAACGTGGACATGTTGAGGCTGTGCGGGTCAACCTTCTGCGTGTTGACCTCCTTGTGGCCCATCACCCGCGACGCGGGCAGACCGAACTCTCGGCACAGCTCCGCGCACAGCGCGTGGTACGCGTCGAGCTGCACCTGCGGCCACGGCGTCCGGCCGTCGTTCTCGGCCTCGATGCCGATCGACGTGCTGTTCATGTGGTGCGAACTGGTGCTCGGCGCGTTGTGCCAGCACCGCCCAGCGGCGACGACCCAGATCCGGCCCGTGTGCTCCAACCAGAAGTGCGACAGCGGCCCGTCGAGCCCCGGCCGGCCGTTCACCACGACGTGCCGGTCACGCCACCCGGCGGTGTGGTGACACACCACGCCCTCCACAGAGGGCTGCGGCCCGTGCCCGCGGGACTTCCACCCGCCCACCTCCGTCACCGGGAAGCCCGTCTTGCGGGCGACGTCGGCGAGTTGCGTCAGCCACGGCATGTCAGTTGTCCCCCTTGGTCGTCGATGGGTCAGCCCCGGGTGAGCTGAATCAGCGCGATCACCGCGCCCGCCACCGTCACCAGCAAGCCGACGACGGCGATGATCTGCTTGGTCCGGTCGGCGAGCTGCGTGCGCGTCACCGCCTCCCGCTCAACGGCGTCCAGCCGTGCCTCCATCGCCGCATACCGGACATCGGCGGCCGCACGGTCCTGCTCGACTCGCTGCGCCAGCTGGGCGTGCCGATCATCGACTTGATCGAGCCTTTGAAGGATCAACGCCGTGGAGCCGTTGGTCTTCTCGAACCCGACCTCGACGAGGCGGCGCAGCGTCTCCAATGCGAGTGCCAGGTTCGACCCATCCTCACTGGTCACAGCGGCCGACCCAGTCGCTCGGTGAGCGCGACCCGGCGCGCCTCGTAGGCGTCCAGATCCGGCTGGAACCCCTTCTTCAGGGCGTTCAGCCGCGCCGCCGCATCTACCTCTTCCACCAGCGGCTCCACGGTGTCGCCGGCCAGCGACACCGTGGGCACCTTGCGCCGTACGCCCGGCATTGGCTGGACGATCCGCACCAGGTTTTGCTCGACGTAGTCCAGCCGGGCGGAATGCGCCTGGCGGGCCTGCGTGGTCGAGGCAGCCGTGAACAGCGTCACCGGCACGGCCGCCGCAGTGCGTACGAGCGCGGACATACCTTGCGACTGGCGGGTCTGAGCGATGGCCGCGTCCATCTCGGCCAGCCGTTTCCCGGTAGGGATGTGCAATTGGAGCATGCACAGCCGCAGCAGCGTGTCGATGTCGGCGGGGTCGATGCCGTACTCGGCGGCGTGATTGGCGAACCCCACCATCGGCAGCAGGTAGGTGTGCAGGGAACCGTCCGGGTTGACAGTCATGATCGCCCACCGTTCGACGCCGTCGTCATGAACCCACGTGCTGGCGTCCACAATGGCCCGTTCGATCGCAACCACGATCAGTGCCTCCAGGCGAAGAAATGACAGTCGTGCAGGGACGCACCAGAGTTCGCCGATTGCAGCCAGCCGAACCCAGACGGGCCCTTGGCGTTGAGAACATGGGCGTACACCGTCGAACCGATATCGAAGAAGTCCAGGACGGGGGTCATGTCCGACTCGAACGTGACCCCGTATCCGACGCTGAAGCCGCCGCCGGCGCCGACGGTCACCGAGCCTCGTGCAAACGTCGAATTGGCGTGGCCGCTCCCGAGTTTTCCGTACAGGCGGACGACGCCGGACGGTGCTTGCGCCTGCACTCCACACACGATCGTGGAACCACTCACGCCCCACACGCCAGCGGACGTGGGGCTCAAGGTCAGGTAGCCGTAGCGGCCATCGCCGTCGCGCATGCTGATGATGCGCATTCCGGACTCGCTCGATGAGCTGGCGGTGATGGCGTGGTAGTTGGTGTCGTCCTCATACAGGCGAATCTCCGGGTCCGCCCCGAAGTTGGGGTTGATCACCAGCCGCTTGCCGGACGCGCCGGAGGTGAAGCGGCCCATGATGTCCACGTTGCCGGTGGACGCGTTGACCGTCAGCGTCTCCTGACCACCGGCGTTGAACGCCTTCAGCCCGGTGCTGTTGAGCTCCACCCTGGCTGCGGTCGGCGATCCTGCGACGATGCGCGTGGCCAGAATGAGGAGAGCTTCGAGCTTGCCTGCGGTGACCGAGCCGGCCGCGAGCTTGTCCACGGTCACGGCATTCGCCCGCAAGTGGCCAGTGTCGATCGCGAGAGCCTTGATCAGCGCGCCGGTAATGGTGTTGGCGATCACAGCATCGGACGCGTTCACGGTCCCATCGACGATGTGCGCGCCGTCGATGATCTTCCCGATGAGATCGGTGTCCACCAGCGGCTGCGTCACGACGGTGACGTGCCCAGACTGGCCCGATTCGTTGCCCGACCGGTCCACGGCGGTCAGCCAGAATTCCCGATCAGCGTTGTAGGGCTGGTCAGGCACGACGACCGTCTCGGTGACGCGCATCGAGTCCACGACGCGAGCACTGCCGGGCACTAGCGGGTCGGCCATCCACACCTTGACGCGGTCGAAGTCGAGCGGCATCACCTCTCCCGCCGAGCCGAGACCATCCCACGACACGTGGATCATGCCGAGTCGAGTGGTCACGATCGGCGTGGACGGCACGGGGGGCGGCATGGTGTCGTCCGGGACGAGCACGATCGTCTGTTCGGAGAACTCCCCGCGCACTGCATCGGCCACAGCGCGCACCTTGAACGCATACTCGACGCCGACCCGCAGCGGCGAATACGTCGCGGTCGTCTCGCCCACCACGTCGATCTGGTGCCAGATGCCGCCCGCGTGGTTCTCCCGCGCGTACAACTCGTACGCGTCCACCTCAATCGCGACCCCTGACTTGTCGGCGGCGACCGGCGTCCAGGTGGCGGTGATCTGCCCCTGCGCGGTACCGGACGCGTCGATGTACGCGCTCGCGTTCACGATCAGGCCCTGCGGCTTGGCCGGGGCACGGCCGCCCGGCTCTGGCGCGGGCGTTCCTCCGGTTCCTCCGGAGCCGACGCCGCCGTCAAGAATCCCGGCGGCCTGCCGGGCCAGGCGGATCTCCCTCTCCAGGAAGCGGTCGTTGAGCACGACGTTGCCGCCGACCTGGCCATCCTTGTCCACGGACAGGGTGATCTGTCGCAGCCGAAGCGGCTGCATCTCCCCTCCGTCGCCCGGCGCGAGCAGGTAGTCCCCCGGCTGGTAGTGCTTGAACGGCAACCACCGCGCTGCGTCGAACATCAGGCCACGGGTGACCTGCACCCGCTCACGCCCAACCCGCTCCAACGCGTTCTGCCCCAGCAGCGTCGCCGTGCCGCTGTCCGTCACCCCGCCCTGCGATTGGTAGGTCTCCCACCTGCCCCACGGTGTGACGGCGCTGGGGTTGATCACCTCCACCGACAGGCCGGCCTCGCCGCCGATCAGGATGGCTGACGCGGCATCCTCCAGCGTGCCCATGTCCGGCGCCTCGGTGATATCGCGGCCAAGACGCAGGTCAACCGGCGACGGGCCGGGCGCCCGATCAGCGCCGAGCACCATGTCCGGGTTGAACACCTGCAAGGTACGGCCCTGCATCCGCCAGTCGATGACACCCTGCTCGCCCAAGTTGATCAGAACGGTGAGCAGGTCCTTGCCGGGCTCGATCGCCAACGTCAGCGTCTTGGACCACGGATCGCCCGCGCTGTCGTGGGTGGTGGAGAAGTCGAACAACAGGCCGGGCAGCGCGCCGCGCGCCTGCCCCTCCTGGATGAACGTCGCAAGGATCGCCCCGGGGCTGACCGCGCTGAACTGCCGCTTGCCGTCCACCAATGAGCTGTTCGGGTACAGCACGACCTTCCGCAGCATCCACGACCAGCCGGGGCAGTCGTACGACCTGACCCCGGCCCTGTCCGTGCTCTCCCCACCCCGCTTGATCCGCAGGAACCGCGCGTTCGGCGGCTCAGCCCAGCCGCCGCCGTCCACCGCGTACTCCACCGCGACCTCGCAGTACCCGGCAATGAGCTCCGAGTACAGGCCGCCCGCCGGGTACGTCACCGTCAGGCCCGGCACGTCGTTCAGCGGAGCCGCCATCTCGAACCCGCTGTGCTGCGGCAGCACGGCCAGCCGGCCACCGTTCGGCGCGTAGGCCACCAGACGGAGCGCGAACCTCGTGGGCTTACCCGGAATGATCACCTGCACTGTTGGCCCCCCCCTCAGTTCGTTGATCTCGTCGCGCTGCTGGTCCACGGCCGCCGAGAGCACGGCGTTCTCGTACAGCAGCTCCTCGACCCGGCGTCGAAGGACGGCGATGACGCGGCTGGGTTCGACCACCAGGTCCTGCATCACGTGCCCACCCGCAGGAACGCCCGCTGGTGCTCAAGCCGGGCGGCCGCGGCGTTCACCGGGTCGATCCGCACGTGCGAGCGCAGCGGGGACAGCGGATCAGCGGCCGCGCGGGCGGCCGCCGTACGACCCTTCACGGTTGTCTCGACCGTCGCATGGTCGCGTTTGCACCGCTCGACCCGCTCCAGCGCGGCCGCGCGGGCCTCGTCCCCCGTCATCCGCCACGGGTTGACCTCGGGAAGGTTCGGCTCGTAGATCGGGTGCACGGCGCGGTGCATCAGCACCTCGATCACCTCGTCCGTCGAGGTCAGCCCGTGCGCCACGGCGGTGGACTCGATCGCCACCTTGGGCAGGAACACCGCGACCGTGGCCCCGTCACTTGGCCTGGCCAGCGTGATCTCCCACGCCTCGATCTGCCCGGACTCGTCGGCGGTGTCGGTGACCTCCGAGACGTGCCATCCGTCCGGCATACCTCACCTCCAGGCCCAAATGTGGAATGTCCGGGACACGGTGCCGCCGCCCGGGTCGAAGAAGAACAGGTCGCTGTTCGTCCGGGAGAACAGCTGCATCGTGGTGAACTACTCGACCGTGAACGTGACCTTCGGCACGGTCGGGAAGGAGAAGCCCAACACCACCTGGTAGTAGGTGGCGCCCCTCGACAGCGACACCGACAGCATGATCAGCCCGGAGTCACTGGCGTACTGCCACGTGCCCTTATGCAGCGTCCCCGTCTGGTCGAACAGCATCAGCTGGTCCTGCTGCGTCGGGTGCAGCCACCCGATCGACGCCTGATTCTCCACCGCCGACACCGCGCCGCCGCGCTGCTCACCGTTCGCCGGGTTCAGGATCGCCGCCTGCCAGAAGCCGGCCGCGTGAGTCAGGCGGCACTTCGCAGTGACCGTCTGGTTCGTGCCTGACTCCATGACCAGCGTCGCCTCTCCAGTGAACAGAGAGCCGTCGCTGTAGATACGCGACTGGTTCGTCCCGCTCCCGGGGATGAAGCGAATCTCAGGGTTGGTCGCGCCAGCCGGGTTGACAACGACCCGCGCCCCGGTCACGCCGGACGCGAGCTGACCCACGATGGACACCCCGCCCGACGCCGCGGCGATGCTCACCGTCTGCTGGCCGCTCCCGTTGAACGCCACCAGGCCCGAGCTGTTCAACTCCACCCGCGCCCCGGACGCGTTCCCCGCGACAACCCGCGTGGACAACGTCAGCACCGCGGCGAGCTTGTCGGCCACCACCGCGCCGGCCGTGATGTGCTCGGCCTCGACAGACCCGGCGGCCAGCTTGTCGGCGGTGACGGCGTTGGCCGCCAGCGCGCCCGTCGTGATCGACTCGGAGGCAGCGTCGCCCTGGACGAGCGGCACCGCGGCGATCGTCGCCGACGTGGACGGGGCCGACTCGTTGCCCGACCTGTCGATGGACGTGAACCGGAACTGCCGGTCCGCGCCGTACGGCAGGTTCGGCACGAGGATCGCTCCGGCCTCGCCCAGGACACCGATCTCCGACCAGCCGGGCGCGAGCGGGTCTTGCATCCACGCCCGGACGTGCAGAAAGTCGGACGGCATCGGCGCCGAGCCGGCGCCGAGCCCGTTCCACGTCACCCGGACCACGCCGAGCCGCGTGGACAACTGCGGCGCGGTCGGCACGGGCGGCGCGTCGGTGTCGTCGGGGATGGTCACCGCCACCTGGCTGGAGAACGCCCCTGTCTTGCCGAGGTTGACCGCCCGCACCTTGAACGCGTACGCGGTGCCGATGACGAGCGGCGAGTACGTCGCCGTGGTGTCGGTCGGCTCCGTGGACGCGACCAGGAACCACGGCGCACCGACCTCGTTGATGCGCATGAACAGCTCGTAGCCGCCGACGTTCAGCGCGACCCCGTTGATGTCCTGGGTGACCGCGCCCCACGTGACCGTCACCTGTCCCTGCGGCAGGCCGTGCTCGTCGATGTACGCCTGCGGGTTCACGATCAGCCCGGTCGGGGCCGCCGGCGTGCGCGGCTCCGGAGCTTGCGGGGCCGGGCGCGCACCGGACCCTGCGTCGGCCGTGCTTCCGCCGACGATCCCGGCGGTGCGGCGGGCCAGCCGGATGTCCCCCTCCAAGAAGCGGTCGTTGAGGACCAGCGCCCCGCCGAGCACACCCGTGCTGTTGCAGGCCAACGTCACCTGGCGGATCCGCAGCGACTCCAGCGCGCCGCCATCTGCGGGCGCGAGCACCCGGTCACCGGGCCGGTAATCCTTGAGCGGCAGCCAGCGAGCACCGTACAGCACGATGCCGCGCGTCCGCTGCACCCGCTCGGCCTCCGCGTGCTCGAGCGCGGCGTCCGCGAGCAACGTCGCGGTGCCCTCGTCGGACACGCCGCCAGCGCCGACGTACTGCTCCCACGGCCCCCACGGCTGTACGGCGGCCGCGTTCGTGAACGTCTCGACGAGCCCGTTGTCGCCGACGACCAGCACCGACGACGCCACGTCCTCCAACGTGCCGTCGTCGGGCGCTTCGGCGACGTCGCGCCCGTACCGCAGGTCTACCGGCGCGGCCCCGGACGCCAGGTCTCGCGACAGCTCGGTGTCGGCGTTGAACACTTGCACGGTGCGGCCGGACATGCGGAAGTCGCACACACCCTGCTCGGCAAGGTTGATCAGCGCCGTGAGCGCGTCCATGCCAGGCTGGTAGTAGATGGTGAGGATCTTGTCCCACGGGTCGCCTGCACTGTCGGCGGTGGGCGTGAAGTCCCAGTTCAGGCCAGGCACCGCGCCGCGCGCCTTCGCCTCGGAGATGAACGTCTGCAGGATTGCCCCAGCAGTCGCGGATAGGAAAGCGCGCTTACCAGATATCAGCGGCGCCACACCGGGGTAGAGCACGATCTTGCGGAGCATCCACACGAACCCTGGAAGCTCAAACTGGGCCAGCCCGGTCGGGTCGGAGCTGTCGCCGCGGCGCTTGATACGCAGGAACCGCGAGTCCGGCGCTTCGGTCCAGGTGGTGCCGTCTGTGCTCCACTGGACGGCGATCTCGCACGGCTGGTCGAGCAGGGCCATGCCTGTCGCCGTGGTGGTGTAGCTGAGCTTCAGCGACGGCACGTCGTTGAGCGGCCAGCCGACCTCGACCGACAGCGGATGCGGGAGCACGCCGAGCCGGTCGCCGAATGGGGCAAAAGCGACAAGTCGGAGGCCGAACGACACCGGCTCGCCTCCTTGCTGACCAAGCTTGGAAACATTCCACTAGGCAAAAATGTGTCGTAAATGTGTCGCCCGAACGGCTGACCTGCAGAGGGCGCACATACCGCAGTTGTGCGCGCCATTCCCTACCGTTTCCTACGGCCGCGAAGAATGGCATACCGGGGTTTGAGACGCGCTAGACTAACGGCTCATAGCTCACGCTTCACGTTCGCCACACATTTCGATCGGCCGTGCTGCGGGAGACCCAACTGGATCAGTCCTCGTGGGTTTCTCGCGGGGCGGCCGAACGGACCGCGGCCACCCCCAAGGCACCTCGGTCCGAATGGAGGAACGGATGGAAGTAGTGGGCCCCGGCGAGCCGGACGACCAGGAGTGGTTGGCAATGATCCAACTCCTGATCGCCCTGCTCGACCTTCTGAAGGGGATCGGGCCTAGCTAGGCATAGCCCTAGCTGGTCCGTCGGGCCCCGCTCTACGGTTTGGCGGCCAGGAGCGGGGTCACCCCAGATTCATTTCGACGGGCCGTCTCTGGCCAATCGCCAGAACTCGCTAGCAGTCTAGCAACTTCTCGTCTCCCGCCGGAACCAGAACTTCCCATCTCTGAGAACAAGCAGAGATTCCCGTACTTCTCGTAGTTCCCGTCTCCCGCCGGAACCAGAACTTCCCGCCTCTGAGAACAAGCAGAGATTCCCGTACTTCTCGTAGTTCCCGTCTCCCGCCGGAACCAGAACTTCCCGCCTCTGAGAACAAGCAGAGATTCCCGTACTTCTCGTAGTTCCCGTCTCCCGCCGGAAC
>NZ_VCJS01000226.1 GCF_005893125.1 Nonomuraea basaltis
GCATCGCCACCCGCTACGACAAGACCCCTGAGAGCTACATCGCCGGCCTCCACCTTCGTGGCGCGATGATTTGGATCAAAGACCTCACACGAGCCACCCCTTGATCACAACCCAATACGCGCCCTAGGCGGCGCGGGAAGCCGGTGCCACTATCCGCTTCACCAGCCACTGAACCTGATGCCCTCGGCAGATCTCCACGTGCCTTACGTGCCTGAAGAGATCATCTCGCTTTGACCTGCGAGAAGAGGCCAAGAACCCCAGATAACGATCGGCTGGCGTGGGTCTGCGTGGTCTGCTCTGGTCTCACGTCCCGGGTAGGTACACCAAGCGACCCCTTAACGTCTTTGGCGATCTTGCCGATGCGGCAGATCCCCAGCTCGGCCCTCGTTCACGGCGTCCTCGGGGTTCAGCGCGGGGGGTGGCGCCGGTGATGTCACCTCGGTGTCACCACTCGTCATCGGGCGTGCCACTGTCGTCCCACTCCTGTCCAACCGGGTGGCCGATGGCGAAGCCGTCCAGGGCGTGCGGCACGTCGGCGGCGTGCTCGCCCGGCGCGCTGCCGCTCTCTCCACTCCTGGCGGTCCTGCCGACGGCGGGCCACGGCCATGGCCTGGGCGAGCATCGCGCGGTCGGCGGCGACCCGCTCGGCGTCGTCGAGCGGAGCGGGCTCACCGGCGGCCTGCGATGGCACCGGTGCCGGGGCCGGGCACGCCGGGTTGGTCTCCTGCAGCTGGCGGCGCAGCTGGGCGATCGCCTTCGAGGTGTGCTCGGGGTCGGCCAGGTGCTGCAGCGCATCGGCGGGGGTGGCGTCGAGAAAGGCGTCCGGCGGCGCGTTCGGGGTGACCGCGGCGGTGACGGCGCGCAGGCAGAGCTGCGGCAACGTCAGCTTCATGCGGAGCTCGGCGAAGCGCACGCGGCCGGCGACGGCCTGGCGGCTGCCCCAGTCCGGCCGCATGACCGTCAGCAGCGTGACCAGGCTGTCGCGCACCAGGTCGGCGTGGCCGTCGTCGGCCAGGCCGGGCAAGGCGGTGTCCATGTGCCCTGGCCTACCGTCCCATCCGCCGGCCCGGCGCGCCGCTTGGGCCAGATCCGGCGAAGGTTTTGACGGATGGTTCCTGGCGGCAGGGGACCCGTGCTCGCTCCCCGTCGTGCATGTGCACGGTCTCGCGCGCCTGCACGCGTAAGAGGCGTCGTGCACACGGTGCACGTGCACGAGGCGCGGCGGTCAGGCTTCGCCGGCAAGCGCTGTTACGGGGTTGCCGCGCCCTTGCCGGGCGGCCACCACGGCCACTGCTTGCCGAGCTCGGCGAGCTGGTCGTTGACCTCCTGGCGGTCCCAGGCCGCGCCGTCCCAGCGGCTGGTGCCCAGCACGTCGCGCGCCTGGCGGTACTTCCAGCCCTTCTTGTGCCGCAGCGCGCGCAGCAGGTCGGCGAACCCCTCGGGGCCGCCGCTGTCTTCGGGCGGGCAGGCGCGGCCGCCGGCGCTGCAGCGCGGGTAGAGCGCCTTCGGCGCCGCCCGGTGGATCTTCTCCACCACCAGGTCGTGGTCCCAGCAGTCGCTGAAGTCGTAGCGGTAGGCCAGCCACTCGCCCGGCTCGGGCAGGAGGCCGGCCAGGGTCGCGTCGTACTCGCTGCTGTGGTTGTCGCCGTATTCGACCCAGTCCTTGGCGAACAGGTGCAGGTGGAAGTTCTGCCAGCCCATCGCGATCTGGATCACGTTGTGCAGGTCCCGCAGGCTGGCGGCCGACGGCACCTGGATGCGCCGCCAGACCGGCGGCTGGACGTCCCGCAAGACCACCTTGAGCTGGTGAACGGTGCCGGCCACGGCGGCCGCCGCGGACTCAGCTGGCGCCGCCGGGGCGGCGGGCTCCCGCGTCCCCGGGTTCGGGCCTGTCGCTGACGACCAGGGTGAGGCGGGGCCGATCGGCGTCGACGTCGTGCTCGGTGTCGTGCTCGGTGTCGAGGTCTGGCTCGGTTTCCTCGAGGGCCGCTGTGATCTCCGTCGCGGGCAGGGCCTCGGGGCCATCGGCGTCGATGTCGGGCGCCTCGCCTTCGTCGACGTGGTGCGGCGTGGCGTCCGGGTCCTGGTCGCGGGCGGCGCCGCCGGGGAACGGCTGGGCGTCGTCGATCAGGTCGTAGTCGTAGGGCTCGCCGCGGGCCAGCCGCTCGGCGCGCATCTTCTCGCGTTCGGCGTCGGTGATCCCGGTCAGGTACTCCCACCTGCTCACCCGCTGGATGGCGCCGCGGGCCAGATCGTGCTGCAGCACGATCCGCGAGGCGCGGCCCATCTCCTCCTCCTTGACCACCAAGGGGTTGGTGGCCTCCCAGGGCACGTCGGCCCAGGAGGCGTTCTCGGCGATCTCGACGGCCGCGCGGCGGGCGGGGGAGCCGGGCCGGCGCGGCCCGTCGGCCAGGGGTTCCCAGCAGGAGGCGCACCGTACCCACGCCACCTTCTCCAGCTGGGCGACGTCGGGGTCGACGACCACGTCCTGCACGCCGGCGGCCGGATCGGCGGTGTTGACCAGGGCGTGCACGACCGGCCCGGTGTAGGCGACCCGCAGGTAGGAGGACTTGCAGGTGGGGCAGACCGGCGCCCTGCTGCCGACCGGCAGTCGCTCGCCGAGCTCCTTCTCCTGCGCGCGGCGCTGCTGGGCGGCTTCCTGCTCGGCGAGGTGGCGCTGCCACACCGCGGCCGCCTCGATGGGCAGCAGCACGGCCTGCTTGCGGCCCGGGCCGCGCCGGGTCAGCACGGTCGGCTCGCCGCCGCCGGCCTGTTCGATCAGTTCGGCCAGGCGGGCGCGGGCCTCACGAATCCCGATCAACTTCACAAGCGGCCATTGTGTACGCAAGCTGGAGCCGACCGGGCCCGAACCGGCGCAGTCCCTTGGTGGCCTTCGGGGAGGATCGGACCGGATTTTGGCGCTAGAGAGACGATCTTGAAGACGATTCGGTGACGAGGGCTGTTTGCCCTGGTTGAGCGCTCTAGCGTGCCTGCTCATGCCCGTGGATTTCCTCTCAGATGAGCAAGTAGCCCGCTATCACCGGTTCCGGCCCGAGGTGTCGGTAGCCGAACTCGAGCAGTTCTTCCGGCTGGATGCCAGGGCGCTGGAGGCGCTGGTGGGTAAGCGCCGCCCGGCGACCAAATTGGGTTGGGCGGTGCAGTGGGGCACCGTGCGAATGCTCGGCACCTTCCTGGCCGAAGATCCCCTGGATGTGCCGGGGGTGGTGCTGGCGTTCGTCGCCGAGCAGCTCGGCATCGACCCGGCGTGCGCGATCGAGTACCTGACCCGGCCGAAGACCGCCTACGAACACGCCTGGGACATCCGGGACCTGCTGGAGCTTTCGGAGTTCTCCAAACGTGAGCAGGAAGTCCGCGACTACCTGGCCGCCCGGGTGTGGTCGACGATCGAGGGACCGCGAGCGCTATTCGACCGCGCCGTGGTGCACATGCTGCGCGAGGGCATTCTGCTGCCCACGGG
Organism: Nonomuraea basaltis; assembly: GCF_005893125.1. Classification (GTDB taxonomy): domain Bacteria; phylum Actinomycetota; class Actinomycetes; order Streptosporangiales; family Streptosporangiaceae; genus Nonomuraea; species Nonomuraea basaltis. The sequence goes on from NZ_VCJS01000226.1 coordinate 3,479, forward strand.
GATCACGACCCTGACCCGGCTGATCAGCGAGGTTCGCCGGGCCGAGCACGCGCGGTTGTATCGCACGCTGGCCGAGCGCGCGGGCCCGGAATTGCGGGCGCGGCTGGCCGATCTGCTGCGGGTTCCTGCTGATCGGCGGGTGTCGGAGCTGGAGCGGTTGCGTACCGCGCCGACGCGGGCCTCGGGCCGGGTGATGGTGGCGGAGTTGCATCGGGTGGCCGAGATCGTCGGGTTGGGCGCCGGGGCGGTGCGGGTGGAGCCGGTGCCGGTGGTGAAGCTGTCGGCGCTGGCCCGGTACGGGCTGGTCTCCAAGGCGCCGACGCTGCGGGATCTGGAAGGCGATCGGCAGGCGGCCACGCTGCTGGCCACCGTGCGGCACCTGGAGACCTCGTCGGTCGATGACGCCCTGGACGTGCTGGATTTGCTGATCACTTCGAATTTGCTGGCCCGGGCTGAGCGGGCGGGCAAGGCCGAGCAGCTGCGCACGTTCCCGAAGCTGCGTAAGGCGGCGCGCACGATGGCCTCGGCGGTGGAGGTGCTGATGTCGGCGCCGGAGGCGACCGAGGATCGGCTGGTGTCGCTGGTGGAGGTGTGGAAGGCGATCGAGGAGGTGGTGCCGCGGGAGAAGCTGGCCTCGGCGGTGGAGACGGTTGCGGCGTTCGTGCCCGTCACTGATGATGACGCGGCCGCGCAGTGGCGGGTCGAGCTGGTCAAGCGCTACCGCACAGTGCAGGGCTTCATCGAGCTGCTGCTGGAGGTGATTCTCTTCCGCGCGGTGGAGGCCGGCGCACCGGTGCTGGCGATGGTGCGCATGGCCGCGGCGATGGCCAAGGGGCGTCGCCGCTACGGCCCTGGCGACGTCGCCGAGCACGAGGCGCTGATAACCGGGTCGTGGCGGCCGCTGGTCTACCGCAACCCCGATGTTCCGGAGGGGCAGATCGACAAGGCCGCGTTCGTGCTGTGCGCGGTCATGCACCTGCACGGCGCGTTGCGCCGGCGCGATGTGTTCGCCGAGGGGTCGGAGCGGTGGAGCGATCCGCGGGCCCGGCTGCTGGACGGGGATGCGTGGCAGCAGGCGCGGCCGCGTATCCTCACCTCGCTGGAGTTGGAGGTCGAACCGGCCGGGCATCTGGCCGAGCTCGCCGGCGCGCTGGAGGGCGCTTATGCCCGGGTGCTGGACGGGCTCGGGGCCAACACCGCGGTGCAGTTCGTCGGCGGCCGGCTGCAGTTGGAGAAGCTCGGCGCGGCAGAGGAGCCGTCGCTGATGAAGGATCTGCGTTCCCTGCTGGATGACATGCTGCCCCGGCTGGACTTTCCTGAGCTGCTGCTGGAGGTCTTTGACCGCACCGGTCTGCCGGCCGACTTCACTCACATCTCCGGTGCCGATCCGTCGATGGAGGACTTCGGGGTCAGTCTGGCCGCGCTGATCGTGGCCGAGGCGTGCAACGTGGGCCTGGTGCCGATCGAGAAGCCGAACGTGCCCGCGCTGACCAGGGCCCGGCTGCTGCAGGTGGATCAGGGTTACCTGCGCGGTGAGACGATCGCGGCGGCCAACGCCCGCCTGATCGCCGCCCAGGCCGAACTCGACATCGTCCGGTGCTGGGGTGGCGGGCACATCGCCTCGGCCGACGGGCTGCGCTTCGTGGTGCCGGTGCAGAACCTGCACACCGGCCACAACCCGATCTACTTCGCGAGGCAGCGCGGCGCGACCTGGCTGAACGTGGTCAACGACCAGGTGATGGGCATCGGCGGGCTGGTGGTGCCGGGCACGCTGCGCGACTCGCTGTTCATCTTGGACGCCATCCACAACCTCGACGGTGGGCCCAAGCCGGATACGGTGGTCACCGACACCGCCAGCTATTCCGACATCGTCTCGGGCCTGTTCGCGATCTGCGGTTACCCGTTCTCCCCGCGTATTGCCGACCTGGCCGACACCCGGCTGTGGCGGACCAACACCCGCGCCGTCTACGGGCCGCTGGAGCACATGTCCCGCCACACCATCCGGCTGGACAAGATCCGCGCGCACTGGGGCGACATGCTGCGGGTGGCCGGCTCGCTGACGATGGGCACGGTGCGCGCCTACGACCTGATCCGGATGCTGTCGGCCGACGGCCGCACCACCGGCCTGGGCGAGGCGTTCGCGCACTACGGCCGCATTTCCAAGACGCTGCACCTGCTGCAGTTCATCGCCGACGAAGGCTACCGACGGATGATCGGCACCCAGCTGAACGTGCAGGAGGCCCGCCACCGGCTGGCACGGAAGATCGCCTTCGGCAACCGGGGCCAGCTGCGCCAGCGCTACCGCGAAGGTTTGGAAGATCAGCTGGGCAGTCTGGGTCTGGCGTTGAACGCGGTCATCTGGTGGAACAGCCTGTATCTGGATGCTGCTGTCAAGCACCTGCGCGAGCAGGGGTTCCCGGTCACCGATGAGATGTGCGCGCGGCTGTCGCCGATCCAGTACGACCACATCAACTTCCTGGGCCGCTACGCCTTCTCCCGAGCTGATGTGGCCGGGGGTTTGCGTCCCTTCCACGACGGCGCCCACGCGAGCAGCTGAGCGTCGGTTCAGGGAACTGATCAGGAGGCCGCGCGAACATGGAGCTGGGTGAGGGTCAGTCGGTGGTTGACCGCCACGGTGCATGGGGCTCGGTACGGCGGGCGTCCGCGCGGACGCTCAGGGCGTAGATGGGACGGTCGTTGCCGGGCGCGGTGCCGAGGTAGAGGTGGCCGGTCAGATGGCACCAGGCCGGGGAGCGGCCGGACTAGAGCTGATCTTGTCCCCACCTGCCCCCGTGTCCGGGGGCAGGTCACGTACTCCTGAACAGCCGGTCCAGATGCACGTCGATCGCGGCGAGCGCGTCCTGGGGCTCGATCACGTCGAGTTCGATCAGGGAGGTGAAGCCGGTGAGGGCGAGGAGCAGGTTGGTCTCGGTCGCCGGGTCGCGGCCGGAGTCGATGTGCCCGTCGGCGATCGCCTGGCGGACCAACTGCTCGACGAGGGCCCGCCCTTGGACGAGGCCGCGGCGCGCCTGCTCGTGCACGGCCTCGTCGTGCAGCGCCTCCAGGACGTAGGCGGCGCTCATCCGGCTGGTCGCGCGGGCGTCGGCATGCAGGGGGAGCATTTCCGCGAGCGTCAGTCGCAGCACGTCACGGGGGTGCGGACGGTCACCGAGCTTTTCGAGCCCCTGGTGTACGCGCACCGAGGTCTGCTCGGACGCGAAGTCCATGGCGAAGGAGAGCATGGCGGTCCGGGAGGCGAAGTAGTGCTGCAGCTGCCCGAGTGACATGCCCGCCTCCTGCGCCACCACGCGCATCGTCAGCTGTGTGACGCCGCGCTGCTCCACCACCCGCCACAGTGCGCGGGCGATCGCTTCGCGGCGTCGGCGGTGATCCACCTGTTTCGGCATCGCCGGCCCCTCCCTCGTACCCCGGGACTGTTCCAATACGATTGACATAATACACCTGACCCATAATCCTGGGGTCCACTCGAGGGAAGGAATCGTCATGTCCGAACAGCCAAAGGTACGGACCACGGAAGGCGTGGTGCAGGGGCGCCGGCGGCAGGGGCACGCGGTGTTCCGCGGCATCCCCTACGCCCAGCCCCCGGTCGGAGCGCTCCGCTTCGCCGCGCCCGCGCCGCCGCACCGCTGGGAGGGGACGAGGCAGGCGGTCGAGTTCGGCCCCGTGGTGCCGCTGTCCCTGCCGATCGACGTGCCCCCGCAGGGCACCGACTGGCTGACGCTCAACGTCGGCACTCCGGATCCCGGCGCGGCGGGACTGCCGGTGCTGGTGTGGATCCCCGTGGGCGGCTACCTCTCGGCGGCGTCGAGCGACCCGATGTTCGACCCGGCAGCGCTGGCCGAGGCGGGACTCGTCGTGGTGACCATCAACTGCCGCGTGGGCGTGGAGGGATTCGCGTTCCTCGACGACGTGCCGCCCAACCGCGGATTCCTCGACCAGATCGCGGCGCTGGAGTGGGTGCAGCGCAACATCGCCGCCTTCGGAGGCGACCCCGGCCAGGTCACCGTGGCCGGGGTGTCTGCCGGGGCAGGGTCGGTCGCCGCCCTGCTGACGATGAAGCCGGCGCGCGGCCTGTTCCGGCGGGCCATCGCCCATTCGGTGCCGGGGCTGCACAGCACCCCCGCGCTGGCACGGCAGGTCACCGCCGCGTTCGCGGACCGGCTCGGCGCGGTGGCCCCCACCGCCGAGGCCCTGCGCGACATCGACCCATGGCACCTGGCCGCCGAGCTCACCTCCTTCAACGCCGGCCTCCACGCGCGCCGGGAGAGCTGGGGACGCCTCACGGAGACCGGCACCGCGCTGTGCCCCGTCGTCGACGGCGAGGTCCTCCCGGAAACGCCCTGGCCCGCGCTGACCGGCGCGCGCGCGAGCGGGACCGAACTGCTCGTCGGCCACACCCGGGACGAATTCCGGTACTTCAGCGTCATGAGCGGACGGTACGGCACCTTCACCGAGGAGGACGCCCACGCAGCCCTGGAACTGCACGCCCCGCAGCCGGACGGCGCGCGGGCCTACCGTGCCGCGTTCCCGCAGGCAGGCCCGGAGGAGCTGGTGGAGACGGTGTACTCCGACGCCCTCTTCCGCATGCCGTCACAGAAGCTGGCCGAGGCGAACGCCGCAGCCGGCGGCACCTCGTACCTGTTCGAACTGTGCTGGGTTGCCCCGGCCCTCGGCGGCATCCTGGGCGCCTGCCACAGCCTCGACGTGCCCCTGGCGTTCGGCACGCTGGACAGCCCCGTCGGCACCCAGCTCATCGGCGAGGAGCCCACTCCCGAGGCCGTCGCGCTCTCCCGCGAACTCCAGGAGGCATGGGTCCGCTTCGTCACCACCGGCGACGCGGGCTGGTCCGCCCACCGGCCCGGCGGGCACCTCACCCGCGTCCTGGACACCGAGTCGAAGACTCTGCCCTACCCCGAGCAGGCATCCCGCCAGATCTGGGAAGGCCACTCCCCCGCCCCCTTCGATCTCTCGTAATTGTCCGGGTCGGCTCCTACGACTGCGACGCCGCCACTCACCTGCCCATCGGGGACAGCGCGAATTGGCGTACAGCCAGGCAACTGTGGTTATCTTGGGTTCTCGGCCTCTTCTCGCAGGTCAGAGCGAGATGATCTTTTCTTTCACGTGTGGCACGTTGGCTGATCTTCACACCATGTTGCCTCGAACGTGTGTCCCATTGCTATCTAGCGTTCTTGAGCGAAGTAGCTGGTCAGCAGCTTGAAGGTCGTTAAGCCATGTAAGGCAAGTAGGTCGGCTGCGGCGGCTGTCGCGCCGGTGGATCGTCGAGAGGCCAGTCTGGCTGATGCGCTTGACCGCTGGATGGACAGATCGTTTCTGGGTTGCTTGGGTGAAGGCGGAACCTCCTGTGAGAGCGAAACCCGGAGCCGCCTGGCGGCGGCTCGACACCCCCCCAGCCAAAGGAGACAGCATGTCCTCGGCCCCCACTGGTGCGGAGTTCGAGAATCTGATCCGCTCTATCCACGAACACGGCAAGCTCCGCATGACCGAGGTGGCTGCGGGGCGCACGCCGCTGGCGAGGCACGTCCTCCCCAGTCGCATCTCGACAGCTAAGCTGACCGATCTTCCCGCCGAGGTCCGGGAAGCCTTCGACGTCTTCGGGACCGGCAACCAGGAGCTGGCCACCGAGAACATGGGCGTCGTGATCCCTGCCGTGCAGCAGCGCCTCGACGGCGATAGGACCAGGAGTGACCTCGTAGATCTACTCCTCAGACAGCGGAAGGAGACCTGCGACAAGTACAACGCCTTTGCCGATGCGCTTGTGGACGAGATGGTGGAGATCGGGGAGGCCCACCCCGACGACGACGACCTGGTAGACGGGATGCTCGCGGCGTGGGACAAGGCCAGCGACTTCTTCGAAAGCAGGTGGACCGATGTGAGCGACTTCTACCGGAAGATGATCAAGAACATGTCCGAGGGCAGGGACCCGGTGAGCGGGAATCAGGTGAGTAGCTTCTTCCAAAATCTGGAAAATCAGATCCAGGACTGGCGGGCCAACAACCCCGGTTGATCGAGCCTGCTGGTGCGGCGCGAGCCCTTGCCCCTTAGCGCGTCTGGCAGTGACGCGCGCAAATGGCGAGACTCCACACAGATGGGCTGGCCGCGGCTACCGCACCGGTGGATCGTCGAGAGGTTCATCAGCCGCGCGAAAAGACCCTGCCGGGCGTGCCGGGCGGGGTCTTGGTGTGCCGTGATGCTCTCTCAGGCCAGGAGTCCCAGGGTTTCGGGCGTTTCCCAGGCCGTCAGATGCCGCTCGGGGTCGGTTTCCTGGTGCGCGAACTGGTTGATCAGGTCGGCGAGGGCTTGCCGGTCCTGCTCGGACAGGTCCTGCAGGAGGACGGCCACCGGCTCGATCACCTGCATCGTGGCCTCGGGCGTGATGGCGTCGTCGTCGCTGAGGTCCAGCCTGATGACGACCTCGGTGAGGGCCTTGGCGAGGGTGCGTTCGAGCGGGGTCATGACGGGGCTCCTGGGCTGGTTGTTGAGCGTGCGGCGTGTCCGGGACGGCTGCCTTGACGCGATGACGGTCCCGCTCAGCCCGCTGCCGGCTCGGTGAGCCGGGCTTCGAGGTCGGCGATCATCTGGGCGAGCAGGCCGGTGTTCTCCTGCTTGACCACCTGGGGGCCGACCGTGTCGATGCCGGAGACTTTGGTGATGCACTCGTCGACGGCGTCCGTTATCTAGGGTTGGAGGACCCTTCCAGCAGGTCAGAGGACGATGATCTCTTCTTTCACGTAGGTCAAGTTGACCGAACGCAGCCCGGACCCAAGAAGAACCGAGCGTGCGGAGAGCGCCTCGGGGTCGTTATAACTAGTTCACTGGCCAGGCCCTCGCCGCCGTGTGGGACGGCAGCGGCTTCACCGTGAACAAGTTCGACCGGTTCGCCCGCAACATGGCCGAGGCCAACGAGATCCTCACCGGCCTGTCAGGACACGGCGTCCTGTTCGGCTTGGGCGCGCCCGTCTACGACTGGAACGACCCATTCGGGCGGCTGTTCCTGCAAACCCTCGCCATGGTCGCCGAGTGCGAGAGCGAGGTGTCCCTGGCCGACCTGGCCACCGAATACAGCGTCGGACGCTCCACCATCCACCGCATCATCCACGGGCCAGAAACCCCACGTAGAACGCAGGATCATCGCCCCCAAGCGATCACACACCGGCGTTGGGCGTCACTCTTCGCTCAAAATCATTCTCATCGCCAACGGCTGTTCCTGGGTTCCTCAACTCGTTACCGTGCCGCTGTTTGCACCTCGTGCACCTCTCCTTCCGGAAGGCGTACGGATGGCCGCCTGGGCTGAGTGCGAGCTGCGCAGCCCGTCCAGCACGAGGGTGATGACACCGTCGGCCTCGGCCCGCCAACCGGGGCGGTCATGGGCCGCGCCGATGCCGTGCAGCGCCATCATCACGGCACCGGCATCCACGTCGTCGCGAACGGCGCCGTCCCGCACGGCGGCGGCCACCAGGTCGGTGACAGCCTGCTCCAGCGCCCGACTGCCCTCGGCGAGGGCACCCGAGCGATCGGCCATGAGCGTGGCCAACGTCCGGGCCAGGCCCTCGTGGGCGTCTATGTGGTCGACCATGCCGCGTAGGAAGGTCGCCAAAGCCTCCGCCGCGGGCAGCGTGGCCTGTAGCTGGCGGGCGCGGTCGCACAGCGCGGCGACTTCCCCGTGGTAGACCGCCTCGGCCAGCGCCTCCCGGGTGGGGAAGTGGCGGTACAGCGTGCCGGTGCCCACCCCGGCCAGGCGGGCGAAGTCATCGAAGCGCAGGTCGAAGAAGTCGCCGGCGTCGAAGACCTCTCGTGCCTTGGCGATCAGGACATCGCGGTTGCGTTGGGCGTCGGCCCGCAGCGGCTTGTCGGCGGTCATGCGCTACCTCGCGTTGACAAATGGAGATGACCTCCATATCTTAAAAGAAGTGGAGATTGCCTCCAAATCGATCGTACCCCACGAGGTGCAGCGTGAAGATCCTCATGTTCGGCCGAGGCGTGATCGCCACCATCTATGGCTGGGCCCTGCAACAGGCGGGACATGACGTCGAGTTCTACGTCCGACCGGGTCGCGCGGCGACGTACGGGGACGCGGTTGACCTCGACCTGCTCGATACGCGGCGCCGGGTGTGGGGGCAGCGCATCGCCGAGAAGTGGCCGGTGCGCTACCGCGAGGCGCTGGAGCCGGACCACGACTTCGACCTGATCGTGCTCAGCGTGCCGCACCACCGCCTCGCGGGCGCGACGGCCTTCCTGGCCCCGCATGTCGGCCAGGCCACGGTGCTGATCTTCGGCAACATCTGGACCGAGCCGCTGGCCGCGATCGGCGCACTCCCTGTCGACCAGATCGCCTGGGGCTTTCCCCAGGCCGGTGGCGGTTTCGGCGCGGACGGCGTGCTCCACGGGGCACTGCTGCCGTCGGTCATCTTCGGCACCCTCGGCCAGCCCCCGACCGACCGGGAACGGGCCGTGCGCCAGGCGTTTCGCGAGGCCGGGCTCCGGCTCAAGGAGCAGCCTGACTTCCGCGGCTGGCTGTGGGTCCATTTCGTGTCGGATGCCGGCCTGTTCTCGCAGGGCCTGCGGCTGGGTTCCCTGTCCAAGCTGGCCGGGGCAACGGGCGACCTGCGCGAGGCGCTGCTGGCCGGCCGCGAGCTGCTGCCGCTCCTCCAGGCGCGCGGCCTCGACCTGCGACGTCATCGGGGCGGTGTGCTGCTGTTCCGGGCGCCCACCTGGCTGACGGCCCCCGCGCTCGCCTGGCTGACTGCTCATGTCGCGCTCGCGCGCGTGAGCCTCACGGCGCACTCCGACCCCGACGCCGAGGAGCCGCGCGAGGTCTGCCGGGACACCCTGGGCGAAGCACGACGGTTGGGCATCTCGGTACCGAGACTGGAAGCGGCGGAACCGAACTTCGCCCGCGAGGGGACAGGTCGAGTCTGAATTTACCGATCACCGGGGTCTTGGGACCATCCGGCTGAAATTGAACGCTAAGCCTTCCGCCGCAGCTCAAGGCCATGTAGAGCTCCGCTGGCATGTCCGGCGGCCAGCTGTACTGATGGTGTCGCGAATCGGTCCAGTTCGTAGATCGTGGAGTGGATTCCACCGGTACTCTCGGGGAGAGATCGCCGCTCATGGCGGGATACATCACGAGGAGCCAGGTGAGTGACAGCACGGCCGCCGATTCCACCGACCAGCCCGCTAAGGCGAGCGCGCCGGTGGCGCCGTATGAGCCGGTCCGCGTGGTGCCGACCCGCCCGGATGGCTGGCCCGATTGGCTGGGCCGCAGGCCGATCAGCTCAACCGAGCGCGACAAGATCCTCAGCGCTCTGCGCGCTGATCAAGATGAGCAGAGCACCACGGAGCGCCGCGACAGCCTCCAGCGCGTGCCGCTGTTCTCCTGTCTGACGATCGAGGGTTTCGGCGGCAAAGACGATCCCCGCACGGTCATCCGGTTGCGCGCCAGCATCAACGCGGCGTGCCGCGTGGCCGCGGGTGACCGGCGAACCAGCTACCACGCCACTGACGAGCGCATCACGATCGGGATTGCTGGGCCCGACGCCCGGGATCGCATCGCTGACCTGCGCCGGCAGCTCACCCGGATGAGCCGTAACCGAGGGTGGGTGATCACCGAGGAGCTGCGTTGATCTTGGCCGCTCAGATGGATCGGCGGCGGGCGGCGGGGTCACGGCTGGCCACGTGGTCGGCGACGGCGTCGACGCCGGGGCGGGCGTAGCGTGCCAGGGACCGGACGGAGGCGTGCCGGGATCGGGCGAGCAGGGTGGGCGTGTTGGTGCCGTCCTCTGCTTCGTGGGTGAGCGCGGAGTGTCGGAGCTGGTGCAGCGTCCAGCCGCCGCGCAGTTCGAGTTCGGCTGCGTCGATGATTCCGGGGTGGGCCAGGGGCCGGGTGAGCGTCTCGAACAGCTCGGCGGCGCGCCGGTAGGACAGCCGTCCACGTCCGGTGATCTTGCATACGTCGGTGGTCGGGGTGCGGGCGGGCGCTTTGCGGTCGGTGAGGAAGACTGGGCCTCGAGTGCGGCCCTTGAGCAGGCGGGGCAGCAGCTGGGCGGTGCCTGATTGCCAGTGCACCCAGTCGGTCGCGCCGCCTTTGGAGATGATCCGGGCGCGCTTGTCGGCCGGTAGGAGGTCGGCGATGTCGAGGGTGAGGATCTCCTGTGCCCGGGCGCATATCTCGTACAGCATCTTCCAGAGGGTCTTCTCTCGGATGCCGGCCTTGAGGTCGGACAGGGCGGCGAGCTGGTCGCGGGACAGGGCCTTGGTCCGGTCGGGCGGAGCGGGCCGTCGTTCGATGCCGGCGATGGGGTTGGCTGCGAGCCAGCCGCGAGCGCGCCACCAGCCGATGGCGGCCTTCATGATCGACAGCTCGCGGTTGACGGTGTCGGCGTCCACCAGGCGGGCTCGCTCGACGAAAGCCGCGGCGAGGAGATCAGCGGTCGCCGGATCGGCGAGAGCCGCGAACCAGACCGTCGGCACCTGGGCGCCGCGGCGGTACTTGCCGAGGGGCGGTTGCTGTCCGCAGGCGAGCCAGGCCCAGGTGGTCAACGAGATGCGGTAGATCCGCTGGGATGACTCGCCGATCCCGGCCGAGCGCAGATAGGCCTCCTCTGCCTCGCCGTAGATCTGGGGGCGGTCTTGGCCGAGGGGGATCACGTCGGCGGTGCTGGCGCTCATGATCTGGATCCCCGCCTCTGCCGCAGTAAATGCGTACACCTCACTCCCAGTTGTCGAGGGAGGTGCTCCAGGTCAGTATGACGGCGAACATGGGGTTGCCGCGGTAAATCCGGCATTTACCGCGGCAGGGTTCCCGGCTGTCGTTCGGCGGCGGCAGCGAGTTGACCCGCCAGGTCCTTGAGGGCTTGGCGGAGTTCGTCTGGGCTGTGGATGGTGAAGGGCCACTCGAGCGAGGCGAGCAGGTGTGCCATGCCGTCAAGGCGTTCCGCCCGTGCCTGCATCAGCACGCCGACGGGTTGGGCGGTGAGCGTGACAGCCGTGTGCGGCAGCCTTCGGGCGATCTCGTCGAGAGGGCCGTGGATCGTCACCTCGACCTGCCAGCGGTAAGGCCCCTGGGCGAGGGTCGCAGTGAGGTGGGCGACCGGGTCGAAGCCATCAGGGGTGGCGAAGGTCTGTGGGCGGGGGGTGATGGAGGCGATGCGGTCGATACGGAAGGTCCGCAGGTCGTCGCGGAGGTGGTCGTGGCCGACGAGATACCAGCGGCCGGTATGGAAGACCACGCCATAGGGGTCGATGTCGCGCTCGGTCTGGTCCTGCCGCCAGGACAGGTAGGCGATGCCAACGGTCGTCTTGGCACGCGAGGCCTGGGCCAGGGCCAGCAGGACACCGCTCCCGGGTGCCTGCGTGCTCACAGCATTGGCGGTGAAGTACAGAGTCTCCCGCATGGCGGCGAGCGGTTCCCGCAGGGCCTGCGGAAGCACCCTCTCGATCTTGGCGCGGGCGCCCGCGCCGGCCAGCACCGTCGTACCCATCCCGAGCCGTTCGGCCGCAAGGAGTCCGAGGACGACGGCGAGGGCCTCGTCATTGGTGAGCACCAGGGGCGGCATCCGGTAGCCACGGGCCAGCCGGTAGCCGCCATAGCGACCGCGCTCGGCCTCCACGGGGATGCCCAGGTCGCGCAGGTGGGCAACGTAGCGGCGGACCGTACGGACATCGGTGTCCAGCCGGTCGGCCAGCTCACTCCCGGTGAGCCCGGCGTTCGACTGGAGCAGTTCCAGCAGGGTTAGCACACGGGTCAAGGGATGTGACACGGATCACTCGACATTTCAGGGCTGATTCTGTCCTGTATCCACTCTACGCTCCCCGCAGCACCTCACTTCAGGGAGATCACATGACCACCTTCGTACTCGTTCCCGGCGCCTGGCTCGGCGCGTGGGCCTGGCAAGACACCACCGACGCGCTGCAGGAGCACGGCCACACGGCGCTGGCGCTGACACTGACCGGCCTGGCCGAGCGCGCTGAGGAGGGCGGGCCCCAGACGGACCTGGACACGCACATCGCGGACATCACCGACTTCGTCGAGAAGAACGATCTGCGCGACGTCACCCTGGTCGCCCACAGCTACGCGGCCGCCCCCGTCACCGGGGCAGCCGGGCGACTCGGCGACCGGCTAGAGCGCGTGGTCTATGTGGACAGCGCCCCGTTTGCCGCAGGCATGTGCATGCTCGACCTCATGCCGCCGGAGGCAGCGGACCAGCTGAGCCAGCAGGTCGCGGCCCACGGCGACGGCTGCCGGCTCCCGATGCCGCCTTTCGAGATCCTGGGCCTGTCCAACAGCCTCGACGGCCTCGATGAGGACCGGCGGGACGTGCTGAGCGCACGTGCCACCCCTCAGCCCTTCGGCACCTACACCCAGCGGTTGGCCGGTCCGGTCGAGCCCGGCCCCGGTGTGGACCGTGTCCTGGTCGCCTGCCGCAACTTCCAGGGCCTGCTGGACAGCGGGGTGCCGATGCTGGCCTTCCTCAACCACGCGCCGTGGCGGCGCTTCGACCTGTCCACCGGGCACTGGCCAATGCTGTCGGCACCTGCCGAGCTCGCCGACATCCTCCACACGGCCGTCTCCTGACCGAGACTGATGTACAAGCCCATGCTTGACCGCGAGAGCGTCCGCGGGCTGCGGGCCCGCGCGCAGGCCCTGGCCGACGGAGTGCGGGAAGCCTCCGCCGCGGCGGTCGTCCGCCGGGTCTTCGCCATCCAGGCCCAGGATGCCATGGCCGCCGACCTGGGCATCCGGGTGCGCGGGCGGGACATCACGGGCGCCGGCATCCGCGCGGCGTACGAGGACGAGCGGAGCATCGTGCGCGGCTGGTTCATGCGGGGCACCCTGCACACCATCGCCAGCTCGGATGCCCGCCGGGTGCTGCGGCTGCTCGCTCCCCGCATCCTCGCCGCAACCAGCCGCCGCTACCACCAGCTCGGCCTGGACGACGACCTACGCCAGCGATGCGACCGTCTCATCCGGCGCGTCCTCGCCACGCACGGACCGCTCACCCGGCCCGAACTGACAGAGCACCTGGCCACTGTCGGCGTTCAGCCGGACGGGCAGGCGCCGTTCCACCTGATCCGCCACGCGGCACTCACCGGAGTCCTCTGCCACGGTCCTCGGCGCGGCGAAAAGGCCACGTATGTCCTGCTCGACGACTGGCTGCCGGCCGGCGCCGGGGACTCCCGGCGGGAGGAGGACACGGCCGTCGCCGAGCTCGCCCGCCGCTACGTTCGCGCCCATGCGCCCGTAGGGGTGGACGACTTCGCCACCTGGTCGGGTCTGCCGGCCACCCTGGCCCGCAGGGCCTGGAAGACGCTGGCGCAAACCGGCTCGATCACCGAGTACGGCGCGCTGAGCGTGCCGACCGAGCGCATGGAGGAACTTCGGGACAGCCCCGGCACCCTTGATGTGCGGATGCTGCCTGCCTACGACAACTACCTCGTCGGCTACCGCGGCCGAGAGTTGTCCGTTCCCGCCGCTCACCAAGGCCGGGTCTGGCCGGGCGGCGGCATCATCCGTCCCACGGTTGTCGCGGATGGCCTGGCCATCGGAACGTGGGCCCGCCGCGATGCCGGCCGTGTTGTCCAGGTGGACGCGTTCGAACCCCTGTCGTCGCAGATCCAGGCCCTGGTCGACGCGGAAGCCTCAGCGGTCACCGCTTTCTGCGGCCACCCGCCTGAACGGGCAGGGGCCTCCCGGTAGGCGCAGATACGGAGCCGGCCGGGGCATTGCAGCCGTGCCCGGCCGCCGTCCGGACGGCGGCTTCCTACCTGGTTCCTCATGCTCGGCCCCGGCGGACCCTTCGCCTCCCGCAACCCCGCCAGCGCCCTGCAACAGCAAGCAGAACGTGTCCTTGCCCTGCTCGCATGAGCGAACAGTAAGAAGGATTCACCCTCAGTCAGCCTCTGAACGGGCGCCGTGATCTGCTCGGCGGAACACGAGTGTGGGGATCTGTCTCCTCGTCATTGCTCCAGATCGTCGTCAGCATCGGCGGGGTCACGCAGGTCACGCAACCGGCCGGGAAGTTCGGGCCGGTTGAACGGGTAGGAGCCCACGAAGCTGATGTGCTCCCACTGCAGCGGGGACAGGTGGGCCCTGATCTCCGGACTGATCTTCATGCCGCCAGCCGCGAGTTTCTTCACCGCGGCGTCGATGTAGAGCGAGTTCCAGTAGACGATCGCGTTCAACCCTAGGCCGAGAGCGCCGAGCTGGTCTTCCATACCGCGCTCGTAGCCGCGCTTCAGCTGGCCCAGGTTGCCGAAGAACACCGCCCGGGCCAGCCCGTTGCGGCCTTCGCCGACATTCAACTGGGCGCCCATCATCCGCCGGTAGTCCTCCAGGTGGGCCACATGCAGCAGGTGCATCGACTTGAAGATCCGCCCGTAGTGCGCGAACGCGCGCCCCAGGCTGGTGATGCGGCCCTCGGCCATCATCATCCGGATCAGGTCATAGGCCCGCACCTGATTGGTGACCAGCGACCCGGCGACCTGCAGCATGTCCGGCCAATGCTGCTTGATCGCCGCGATGTTCACCCGCCGCAGGTTCAGCTCGTTCAACCGGCCGTACCCGGCTGCCGACGGTGTGGAGCGCCTGTCGGCCAGGCCAACATCGGCCGGGTCGATCCACCACTGCTGGGCATCGGAGATGTCGGCGATGCGGGGCGCGAACTGATAGCCGCAAATCGCGAACAGACCGAACACAATGTCGGAATTTATATGGACACTGTCAAGCAGCTGTCCGCTCCGCGTGGCTCGAGCAGGTCTGGGATGGTCTCTGTGCTGGTGCGGGCTTGATCGATAAGGTGATCGGCCATGGGTGTTTTGGTCGACTACTTCACCGCGGACTCCGAGCAGTTGGCCCGGCAGGCTTTGCTCGGCGGGCCGGAAGCCATGAACCTGCCGTATGTCGACTGCGAGGGCTGGATTGACGAGCTCGACACGCTGGTCGCTGAGATCAGCGGGCATGACCTCAGCGAGTTCGGCGACAGCGAGGTCGTCGTGGACGACGGCGAGGCGGCGGGCGTGGAGCGGATAGCGTCGGAGACCGTCGCCGCGCTCGCCGATGTGGACGATGCGCGGTTGTGCGAATATGCCGATGACGAACTGCTCGAGGAGTACGAGGTCGAACGCATTACCGCCCTGCGGGACCTGGCCCGCGAGGCGAGGCGGCTCAATCAGGGGATGTATCGCTGGTCGTGCGTCTGAACGCGGCGAACAGCTCTTCCCGAAGGGCGGGCGGCAGCTTGCGGCCCATCCGCACCGGGCTCACCAGGGCCTGGTCGTCGTTCCATTCGCGGGCCGTGTCGGCTAGGAACTCCAGCGCGGAGCGGGCCTCCTTGCGGTGCCGCTCATCCGGCCAGCTGTCGACCAGCGGCAGCACCGCCCTTGCCCGTTCGATGATCCGGTCGAGAAGCGCATAACCGGGCAGGCCAGGGAAGCGCTGGGCCCGCAGGTCGATGTGGCGGAAGGAGACGTCATCGAGCTCGGCGGCGGTGAAGTCGTTGCCGGTGAAGTCATTGTGATCTCTGCCGAGTACGGCCTGGTCGCGGTCGGCTGGGCGGCCCCAGAAGTTCATGCTCCGTACGCGGCCGAGAAAGACGCAGTCGACGAACTCGGCCTCGAAGGTGGCCGTCTGCTCCCGCAGCCGAGATCGGTCGAACACGCACCGCTCAAACCGCACGTTGCCGAAGAAGGTTCGCTCCGCGAAGCGGGTGCGGCGAAAGGTGCAGTTGCGGAAGACGGTCTGCGGCCACGTGGCGCCGTCCCATTCCTGTCCGCCGATGCCCGTGCTGGTGCTGCCCATCAACGGCTGCTCGAAGGCGGCGCCGGAGAAGTCGCATCCGTCAAAATCGCTGCCGTAGGCGTTGAAGCCGACGAATCGCGTCTCGGTGAAGTCCACGCTCACCAGCCGCGCGCGGTCGAAGATCACATCGGTCACGCCAGTGGGCAGCTGAAACCGCTGGTCACGAAGCTCTCCGCGAGCGATCCTCGCGCTTCGCCACTCTTCGTGACTCGGCTCGAGAGTGAACCGCTCAGACTTGTTCACGTCGGCCGCCTAAAAGTAGGAGATTCATGTGCGGAGTCTCGCATTCGACGCCGACAAACCCCTTGCTGCGCTCATCGTTGCCGGCAGGCGGCGGAGGCATCCTCAGGATGAGGGCCTTGTTTGAGATCAGAAAGGAGCGCTTCGAGCCGCCGAGCCACGGCTGTGTGTCGTTCGACCTCGCGAGCCCAGCCCCGTTCGCAGGCGTCTTGGATCAGTTGCTGTTCCACCTCCAACCGGGCCCGCAAGCGTGGGGCGTAGTCGGGCGTGGTGACGAACTTGGCGCAGGTCAGGTAGAGGTCGCATTCGCAAGGACCTTCGCTGGGCAGACGCAGGCAGTGACCGAGTTCCAGTTCGGTCTTGAGGAAGTTGCTCTTCAGCCAGTCGACCGCCTCCGCTGGGAGAGCACCGGACTTCAGTTCGTCGGCGGCGGGGCCGGCGATTGAGGTGCCCTAGATCTTCCGGACAGCTCCCCAACTAGGGTTGGGGTGACCGGAAGGAAGCAGTAGTTGGCACGACGTAAGGGCCCGTACTCGCAGGCGTTCAAGGATGAGGCCGTCCGCATGGTGCTGGATGGGGATCGTCCGGTGTCGCATGTCGCCCGGGAGTTGGACATCCACGACACCACCCTGCATAACTGGGTGAAGGCTTGGCGGCGGGAGCATGGAGGCGTGGCGCCGG
>NZ_VCJS01000227.1 GCF_005893125.1 Nonomuraea basaltis
GTCACTGAGGTGGATAAGTGCACACCTGATACGGCCCGCCGCCAACCCGGTCGAGCTGCGCAGCGCGCTCAGGAAGCTCACCGTGACCTACACCCACGACGGCCAGGAACGCACCCTCGCCGACTTCCTGGCCCGCACCAAGACCAACGGCTTCGTCGTCCTGGACGGGCAGAAGATCGTGTACGAGCGCTACGCGGGCGCGAGCCGCGACACCCGGTTCCAGTCCTGGTCGATGGCCAAGTCCTTCACCTCGGCCGCCGTCGGCATCGCCCTGCGCGAAGGCCGCATTCGCTCCGTCGACGACCCGGTCACCAGATACCTGCCCGAGCTGCGCGGCTCAGGCTACGACGGGGTGTCCGTCCGCGACCTGCTGCGGATGTCGTCCGGCATCGAGTGGAACGAGCGCGAGGACGTGCCGCGCGTGCAGGTGGCGGCGAACAAGGGCTACCCCGTCAGGAAGCTGGCCGCCCGCCAGGAGCGCGGCTGGGAGCCCGGCAGCCGGTTCGAGTACACCAGCATGAACTCCTTCGTCCTGGCCCGGCTGGTGAGCAAGGCCACCGGGACGCCGTACCACCGCTACATCGAGCGGAAGATCTGGCAGCCCGCAGGCATGGCCGGCACGGCGAACATCGGCAACGACGGCAACGGCGACAGCCTCGGCTACTGCTGCTTCTACGCCACCGCCCGCGACT
The DNA here is from genome assembly GCF_005893125.1 of Nonomuraea basaltis. Taxonomy (GTDB): domain Bacteria; phylum Actinomycetota; class Actinomycetes; order Streptosporangiales; family Streptosporangiaceae; genus Nonomuraea; species Nonomuraea basaltis. The sequence goes on from NZ_VCJS01000227.1 coordinate 693, forward strand.
ACGCCAGGTTCGGCCTGCTCTACCTGCGCGACGGCCGGGCGAAGAACCGTCAGGTGGTGCCGGCCGCCTGGGTCAAGCAGTCGACCACGCCGTCCGGCGTCAACCCCCGCTACGGCCTGCACTGGTGGCTCGGCGGCGACGGCGGCGGCGACTTCATGGCGGCCGGATTCGGCGGGCAGTACATCTACGTCTCGCCCGAGCACGACGTCGTCATCGTCAGGTCGACCCACTCCACCGCCGCGCACGACCAGGAGGAAGAGCTGGCCGTGTTCCGCGCGGTCGCGGCCGAGGTGGCCCGCACGCGCTGACGGTGATCCACTGCCCTTCTACCCGCGCCAAATGCGTTGGTAGGCCTCGCGGTAGCCGCGCGGTTCCCATGATGCGGTGTCGTTCACGTTCTCCGTCGTAGTCAGGTGCACCGGCGTCACATAGCCGCTCGGCGGCCGGCCGGCGAACGCGCGGTTGAGTTCGTCGACGATCTGGCTGCCCTGAGCGTTCAACGGCTCCGGGACGGTCGCGTGCTGGAACTGCCGGTTACGGATTCGCTGGAACGCCGATGGATCGCCGTCCCCGGCACCGATGGAGTAGGGAGGCCCCTCCCCCTTCCTGCCCGCGGCGCGCAGTGCCGGAGCGGCGTCGGCGAAATAGACGTCGTTGATGGCGACGGAGTACGTCCATCGGTCTTTGAAGCGTGACAGCAGGGAGGAGACCGCCTGCGGTGTGCGGGTGCCCGCGTCGGGAAGCGGGATGTTCTCGTAGGAGAGGAGCTTGACGCCGGAGCAGCTCAACAGGGCCTTCCTGATCAGCTGGGACTTGTTCTCCGCGAAGGGGATCGAGGAGTCGGTGAAGATCACGACGCCGGCGTCGCCCTTTGACCTGGCGATGATCCAGTACGCGCTGATCCTCGCGACGTCCTCGACCCGGCTCGTGACGTTGGTGAAGAGCTTGGGATTCGCGCTGGGACCTGGTGACGTGGTCGCGTGCCAGCCGACGAGCGGGATGCCGGCGTCATTGGCCTGCCTGACCTGCTGAATCACGGTGTTCGGGTCGAACCCGCCGATGACGATCCCTGACGGCCGAAGGGCGATCGCCCCGCCCAGAGCCGCTCGTACTCCGACGGGAGTGCCCTGGCCGTCGATCGCTCGGAAGCGCCATCCTATGGACTGCGCGGCCTCCCGCACCCCCTTGGCCGTGCCGGCCACGCCGGGGTTGGTCATGGTCGAGGCGACGAAGACGATGCTCTTCCCGGGAACGGCTCGCGGCCCGCTCGTGGGGCCATCCCAAGGAGCGTTCACGGCTTCGGCCCGCGCGACCGCCTGCGCGGCCGTCTTCACCGCACCTGGGCACGGGCCCGCCCCGGTCCGGCCGGGAGCGCGGTCCGGCGCGGGGCCGGGTGAGCCGCGCGAGCAGCCGCCGGCGAGCACGGCGGCCAGCGCCAGCGCCGTCGCGCCGCGCAAGAAGCGGCTGCGGGTGAGGTTCATGCCTGGCCCCCGGCGCGTGTCCGGCGCCGCGCGGCGTAGCCGGCCAGCCCGACCGCGATGAGCAGGGTGGCCCCGTTGAACAGCGGTGTCACCCAGAAATCCGCCCCCTCCTGACTGATGCCGGACAACCCGATGGCGAGGACGGCGATGGCGACGAGGGTGCCCCAGGGGTTGGCCCGCCCGGGCTTGATCGTGGTGGAGCCGAGCAGGGCGGCGACGAAGGCCGGCAGCAGGTATTCCAGCCCGATGCTCGGGTTGCCTATCTGCTGCTGGGCGGCGAGCAGGATCCCCGCGAAGGCGGTCACCAGGCCGGAGCCCGCGAAAGCGAGGATGACGTACCGGCGGATGGGGATTCCGACGAGCTCCGCCGCCCGCGGGTTCGAGCCGATGACGTAGAGACAGCGGCCCAGCGCGAGACGCTCGAGCACGATCCAGAGCACAGCGGCCAGGACGAGGACATAGAACGCCGGTACCGGCAGGCCGAGGAACTTCGCGTAGTACAGGTCGGTGAAGGCCGCGGGCAGACCTCGCGGGCCGGGGAAGATCCGCGCGCCGTCGGTCACCCAGCCCGTGACGGCGTACATGATGCTGCCGGTGCCGAGGGTCGCGATGAAGGAATCGATGCGCGCGAACTCCACGAGGAAACCGTTGATCATGCCGACCACGGCCCCGCCGGCGAGCATGACCAGGCAGGCCTGGGGCCAGGGCCATCCGGCGTCGACGATGAGTTGCAGCGTCATGACGTGCGCCAGGCCGAGGCCGTAACCGATGGACAGGTCGAAGTTCCCTGTGACGATGGGGATCATCGCGCCCTGCGCGAGGATCGCGCTGATCGAATAGGCGTAAATGATCCCCGTCAGGTTGTCCATTGTGGGGAACGTGTCCGGCAGGGCGAGCGCGAACACGGCGAACAGAACCACGGCCAGCGCCGGCAACCCCCAGCCGCCGATGAGCCGACCGGCGGAGAACCGCCGCCGCGTGCGCCCGTCGGTCAGCAACGGCCCGTCCTGGAGATGACGGGCGTGGCCGTGGCCGCGTGGGTGAGGGCGGCGACGGTGAGGGCGTCACCGCTCAGCTCGGCGGTCACCGCTCCGCGCGTGAACACGAGCACGCGGTCGCACATGTTCACGACTTCCTCGAAGTCAGCGGAGACGAGGAGCGCGGCCAGCCCGGTCGCCAGGGCCTCGCCGAGCAGCCGATAGATCTCGGCTTTGGCGCCGACGTCGACGCTGGCCGTCGGCTCCTCGAGGATCAGGAGACGGCGGCGGACGCCGAGCCAGCGCCCGATCAACACCTTCTGCTGGTTTCCGCCGGACAGCGCGGCGAAAAGCGCTTCCGTATCAGCGGGGCTAACCTGCAGGCGCGTGATGACCGCCGCCGTTTCGGCGCGCTCGCGACGCGGTCTCGTCAGGCTCAGCGGCGATCGACCGCGCGTCCCCGGGTTCGCCAGGAAGTTCTCCCGGACGCTCAGGTCCTCCGCGGCGCCTTCCTCCTGCCGGTTGCCGGCCACGAGACCGACTCCCGCATCGACGGCGGCTGAGACCGAAGCCGGCCGGTACGGCCGGTCGGCAAGAGAAACGCGGCCGGACACGATGGGGCGGGCGCCGGCCAGCGCGCGTCCGATGTCCACGTGCCCGGCGCCCGCGAGTCCGACGAGACCGAGCATCTCGCCGGCTCGAAGGGTGAAGCTCACCGGGCCCGCCTGGCTGGTGCGCACCTCGGTCAGGCGCAGGAGGATCTTTCCAGGTCTGCGAAGCCGACGCGGGTGCACCCCGGTCTCCCGTCCGACGATGTCGCGTACGAGACCGGCCGGATGGCGGCCGGGGAGCGGTCCCTGGCTGACGAGGCGTCCGTCGCGAAGGACGGCGACCTGGCCGGCGATCCGGTAGACCTCGTCGAGCCGGTGGGTGACGTACAGAGTCCCGTGACCCCGGTCGCGCAGCGCACGCAGTACGTCGAAGAAGCCGGCACAGTCGGCGAGGGGCAAGGAGGCGGTCGGCTCGTCGAAAACGACGATCTTCGCGTCTGTGGCCAGCGCGCGGGCGATGGCGACGAGTGAGCGCTCCGCACGCGTCAGCTCAGCGATCCGCTCATCGGGGTCGAGGTGAGGGGCGACGTTCTGGAGAGCGTCTGTGCAGCGGTGACGCACCGCGCGCCAGGAGATGAGGCCGCCACGGCGGGCGTATCCCGTGCCGAGGGCGATGTTCTCCGCGACGGTCATCCACTCCACGAGGCCGAGATCCTGATGGATGAACGCCATGCTGGCGGAGGCGGCCTGGCTTCCCAGAGGATGGCCGGCCACGACGACCTCTCCCCCGTCGGCGTGATGGATCCCGGCCAAGATCTTGATCAGCGTCGATTTACCGGCGCCGTTCGCGCCGAGCAGGGCGAGAATGTCGCCGGGGTAGAGGTCGAGGTCCACTCCTCGTAGCGCGTGGACGCCGCCGAAGTGCTTGCGGAGGCCCCGGATCCGGACAAGCGGATCGGGACCGGTCGCTGGTGCCGGCCTGGCCGGGCGGTGACTCCACATGTCGTCGTGCACAGCTGTCTCCGCGGGACTTCACCACCCCGGCGACAGGCTCACTCGAGCTCGCCAGATATCCGTTTCATCGTACAGAACCAATGGTCAAAGGCTTGTCGCGACATTCCTTCGAAGTCACTCGTGGCCGAGCTCGCGCGACGCCCAGGATTTGACTATCTCTGACCTGGACGTGAAGTTCAGCTTGCGGAGGATGTTGCCGACATGGCAGTCCGCGGTGCGTTGCGAGATGACCAGGGTATCCGCGATCTGCTTGTTGCTCAGGCCCTTCGCGACGAGTTCGGCGATCTCCCGTTCCCTGCGGGTGAGGGTGGATGTCGCGTCGGATTCGGGTTGGAGGCTTTCCGCGCGTCCTGCGAGCTTCTCATCCAGCGCATAGGCGGCGGCCTGGTCGAGGGTGAACTCCGTGCCGCGGTCGAAGGCCGCCTTGAACGTCGCTTCACCGAGGTGCCGCCGGAGGTCGGACTCGCAGCGGTCATGAGCGCCCGCCAGATGCCGGAGCCCGGAGAGGGACGTTCCGATCGACCGCCAGACCACGTGGGCGGCACCCAGCATTTGGGCGGCCTGTTCGTGTTGCTTGTCGTCGGCCACAATCCAGGCCAGTCCCTCGACGCACTGGGCGAGGCCCAGGTGGTCGTTGCAGCGCAGCTTCAGCCGCACGGCGTCCCGCATCATGGTCCCGGCGCTCCGGAGCTCGCCCTGCCGCCATCGGTCGAGGGCCGTGACCCAGAGCGCATAGGAGACCGACCACTCAGCGTTCGCGCTCCTGGCTGTTTCCAGTACTTCCTCGCAGAGCGCCGAGGCACGCGGATCGTCCATGAGAACGGCGGTCATGGCCAGCTGGAAGAGAGCCACCCACGCGTGACCCCGATGACCAAGGGCGCGGCGCCGGGCTCTGGCCTCTTCCAGCAGCTCGAAGGCTCGGGCGAAATCTCCGGCCAGCAACGCGGAGAACCCCGTGATGTGCATCGCTCCGGCGAGTTGCGCCTCGTCTCCGTGCCGCTGCGCCAGCTCCCGGCACTCTTCCAGCAACGGCTTCGCGGCTCGTGCCTCACCTCGTAGCAGCACGAGCCACGCGTTGACCCACAAGGCCTTGGCCCGGGTGGCGCTGGGGGCGGAGTCCTGCGCGAGTGCCCGCTCCAGCCAATGGTGCCCCTCGCTCGGGGAACTCCACGAAAGCCGATGGCTCCACATGGCGGCGGCGATCTCGAGCGCGGCCCATGCCTCGCCTGGCTCGCTCAGGCAGAACTCCAGGGCGGCCCGTACGTTCCCCTGCTCCTGGGCGAGGCGCCCGAGCCATTCCATCTGGTGCTCACTGAACCATTCCGCCTCGGACTGCGCAGCCAGGCTGCGGCACCAGTCGCGATGCCGCAGCCGCAGGGCCTTGTCCTGGCCGGAGGCGACGAGCCGATCCCATCCGTAGTCGCGTAGCGTGTCCAGCATCTCGAAACGTACGGCGGAGCCCTGCGCACGGCGCTGCAGGATCGACTTGTCCATCAGCTGAGTCAGCAGGTCCAGCACGTCTTCCGGGGCCACCTCGTCCCCTGAGCACACCTGCTCGATGGCTTCCACGCCGCAGCCGCCGGAGAAGACCGACAATCGTTCCCACAGCACCCGCTCTTCGGCGGAGCACAGGTCATAACTCCAATCCAGCAGCGCTCGCAGCGTCTTCTGCCGCGCCGGTGCGGTGGAGGGCCCTTTCGTCAGCAGCCGGAATCGGTCGTCGAGGCGCTCGAGGATCTGTTCCACGGACAGAATCAGCACGCGCACCGCTGCGAGCTCGATGGCCAGCGGGATGCCGTCCAATCGCCGGCACAGCCGCACCACCGCCATGCTGTTGGCGTCGTCGACCCTGAACTCGTGTACGGCGGACGTGGCACGGTCCTCGAACAGCCTCACTGCCTCGTTCTGCAGGGCGCCGTCCATCTCAGCCGCCCCCGGCACCGTCAACGGCGGAACTTCGAGGATCAGCTCATCCGCGAGGTGCAGCGGCTGCCGGCTGGTGGCCAGGATGCGCAGCTCAGGGGCCATGGTCAGCAGATCGCCTGCCAGGGCCGCACACTGGGCGATCAGGTGCTCGCAGTTGTCCAGCACCAGCAGCAATCTCTTGTCGCGCAGGTATTCGGCGAGAGTGGCCAGGTCCGGCCGAGGGCATCCGATCGTGCCGGCGACCGTATCGGTCAGCAGGTCTCCGACCACCAGCGGCGCCAGGTCGATCAGCCAGACCCCGTCCGGGAACTCGCGTGCCATCTCCGCGGCGATCCGCCGCGCCAGACGCGTCTTGCCCACGCCGCCTACACCAGTGAGGGTCAGCATCCGGCCACCCGAGAGCAAGCGCTTGCCCTCGGCTAGTTCATGCCTGCGACCAACGAAGCTGGTGAGCTCAAGTGGCAGATTACCCGCGCGCGGTTGCGCGATGGCCCCCATAGCACCACAACCTGGTCCATCCACCCTCACGAAGTTCGTAAGAGTAACCCTGCACCCAGGCTACCCGCCTGGTGTGACGGCCAGGGCCACACCACATCCCGGTGACATCCATGGTCAGGTCACCCGACGACCAAGGCCGTAAAGAGCCCAGAAGCCTGCCGGCAGGCAGGGATAAGCAGTCTTTCAGCGCGTAAGCGATCGCTTGCTCGATGGTACGGCAGTTCCGCTTGGCCTCGTCCAGCATCGCGCGGAACCCAGCCCGTCCCAGGACGTGGAGGATTCCCCGCACGCAATGGTCATGGAATTCCAAAGTCCGAGGAGAGCGGAGCGCGGCGCTTGCTCCGATCGCGCGCCAGATCACGTCAACAGCGCCGAGCAGGCGCGCGGCACGGGTGAACTCGCTCCTCGATTCCGCGATCCACGCCAGCAGCTCGATCGTCATCGACGCGCCGATGGCGTCGTTGAACTCCCACTGCATCGACAATCCCTGACGGGCCAGGTCTTCTGCCCGCCCAGCGTCCCCCTCGACCCAGATGTCGCGTCCGAACGACCAGTAAACGTAGGAGCGCCAGCAACGCTCACCGAGCTCCTCACTGATGGCCAAGGTCCGCTCGGCGATCGCCTTGCCTTGAACGGTGTCGCCCGCGTTGGAGTAGGCCCGGGCCTGCACGACCATCGACCAAAGAACACCATCGGACTCGCCTGCCCGCTGATGAGCGGGGATCGCTTCCTCGATGTAGCCGAGCGCCTCTCGTACGCGCCCCTGGAACACCGCCCTGTTGCCGCGCAACGTGAGCGCCCACGCCTTGGCGACCTCATCACCCCACTGCTCGGCCAGCCTCTCGCACTCGTCGAGACACCGGCCCATCGCGGTGTGATCTCCTTGCATCAACGCCGCCCACGCCGCCACCCACAGCGCTGTGGTTCTCGCCGGGCTCGATTCGACGGACGACGCCAGCGCCCGGTCCAGCCACCAACGCCCTTCGGTGAGGTATCCGCCGACGCACCAGTGAAACCGCAACGCCGCGGCGAAGGCCAGGGCCGAGCGTCCGTCGGCGGGATCGCACATGCAGCACTCCAACGCGGCCCGCAGATTGTCGTGATCGGCGCGCAAGCGAGCCAAGGCCGCCCGTTGCCCCGGCCCGCACCACTGGGCGGTCGTCCGCTCGGCCAGGCCGAGATAGTAGTCACGATGCCGCTTCGACACGTGTTCCAGCTCGCCCAGCTCGGTCAGCCGCTCCCGGCCGTACTCGCGAATCGTCTCCAGCATCCGGTAGCGGACGGCACCCTTGGTCTCCACCCGCATGATGATCGACTGCGTCATCAGTCCATCGACGAGATCGAGGATCTCCTCCTTGCCCAGATCGCCGTCCGCGCAGACGTTCTCGGCTGCGTCCAGGTCGAAACCGCCGGCGAACACCGACAGCCGGGCCCACAGCTGCTTCTGCTGTGGAGTGCACAGCGCATGACTCCAGTCGATCGTGCTGCGCAAGGTCTGCTGCCTGGGCGGTGCCGGTGGTTTCCCGCCGGTCAGCAGCCCCATGCGATCTTCCAGCCGGTCGACCACCTGCTCGATCGACAAGTACGTCAACCGAGCGGCAGCGAGCTCGATGGCGAGCGGGATCCCTTCCAACCGTGCGCACAGTGTCGCCACGGCATGACGGTTGGCCCTGGTCACCGAGAAACCCGGCTTGCGGGCCATCGCTCGCTCCACCAGCAGACGCACCGCTTCCCGGCGCATCAGCGCGGCCGTGGACGGCAGCCGGCCGAGGTCGGGCACCGACAGCGGCGGCACCCTGAAGACGTGCTCCCCCGCGATGTCCAACGTCTGCCGGCTGGTGGCCAGGATCCGCACGCCAGGAACCCTTTGCAGCATCGCATCGACGAACAGCGCGCACGCGTCGATCAGATGCTCGCAGTTGTCCAAGACGATCAGCAGCCGCCGGCCGACGAGGTAGTCGGCCAGCTGATCCTCCGGCCGCCTGGCCGAGCGGTCCTGAATTCCCAGCGCATCGGCCACCGTCTGGGCCACCAGCGTGCCGTCCAGCAACCCCGCCAGATCCACCAGCCACACGCCATCGGGAAAGGCGCGTTCTGCCCTGGCTGCCACCTCGATGGCCAGCCGCGTCTTACCGACTCCGCCAACGCCCGTCAGCGTGACCAGCCGTGAGCGGGACAAGGCTCTGGAGGCCTCGGCGATCTCGCGTCGCCTGCCGACGAAGCTGCTCTCCGCGACGGGGAGACACCCCATCGCCCCTCCAAAGCCAGTCCATTTACCTTCTTTTCAGACTAATCCAAGCAGGTCAACGCGCCGCCACCGCACGGTCGGCGGCCAGCCGATCCTTCCGGCGAGCAGTCACGCGGACGTCGAGCATGACCACCGCGAGCACGTGAGTGTGTAGTCAGCAGCGCGTGTGAGAACGCAGAAGGGGCCCGCACCCATACAGGTGCGGGCCCCCTACTTGCGAGGCGTGTGCCGTGATTAGGCGGGAACGATGTTCTCGGCCTGCGGGCCCTTCTGGCCCTGCACGACGTCGAAGGCCACCTTCTGGCCCTCAGTCAGCTCACGGTAGCCACCGTTGGAAACGATGTTGGAGTAGTGCGCGAAGACGTCGGCGCCGCCGCCGTCCTGCGCGATGAAGCCGAAGCCCTTTTCCGAGTTGAACCACTTCACGGTTCCGGTCGCCATATCGATCTCCCTTTGATAGGTGCAGGGACGAAATCCGCCCTGTGCGGATCCCGTGGCGTTGGCTGAGCCCATCCGGAGATGACCGGCAAACAAAAACGCACCTGAAGTGTTTCCGTCAGGTGCGCACAAGTCCTTATGGGTACCACAACTGCAACGTCTTCACATTAGCACACACATCGGCCACGGTGCAACAGCCCGTACCGGCACCCCGTCAGGAGTGCACGGCCCGAACCTCCGTAACGACGAACTCGTCCACGATGTGCTCGTTCTGCACCAGGTATCCGACCACGCCCGCCACCGCCTCCACGCCCTGAGCGGCCCGCGCCTGCCCGCTCAGCAGGTACACCAGAGGGGTCGACGGCTGGTCGATCGCGAAGTGGCGGTCATGGCGGTGCACGTCGTGCAGGGCCCTGATCGGAATCGGCCGCGCCGAGGTGAACCACACCGCCACCTCCCAGAGCGGCAACGCCGGATCGGCGTCGGCGGAGGCGCGATAGCAGGTGACGCAGCCGCGCCCGGCATGCTGCCCGTGCGGGCAGGTCCATTGGGCGATGTCGGCCCGGCTCTGGTCGTGCTTGCTCAAGATCGCCGCCTCGGTCACGCGCCGGCGCGCCGACCTTGAGGATTCCTCGGGCTGGTGGGAGTAGTTGCTGACGATGATCGGATCCCTTCACTCCGATATCGACCTTAGCCCCCGGCGACGGCCCCGCACATGGGCGCGCCGCCTCTCCCGCTCCCATGTAACTTTCAGCCGCGGCGGCGGCCGCGCACAGCTCACCGGGCGGCTTCTTCACGGACGCTGCGACGGGACTTGACAGCGCTTGTTGCCACGCCGAACACTCAGAGCCGCTCTGAATATGTGACATACCGCAGCAAACGACTGTCGTGTTAGCGCTACTACCCGACCGCGTTCCGGAGGTCTTCCCCGAGCAGGACGTCAAACCGCCCCACCCGATCTTCAGCGACAGCGACCTCGCCTTCGGCGGCGGTGGCGGTTAGCCGGCGGATCAAGCGATCGCCTGGTAAGCGGTGGGCGCGTAGCTGGTCTGCAGCCGGTGCGTCTGGTCGGCAGGCACGTGGAAGGAGGCCGGCTACCCGCCCGTGGTGAAGATGGACTTCCACTTCGAGCACTCATCGATGGGGCGCTTGGAGTTGCCGCGGCAGACCTGGACCTTGATCTGCAGCACGCTGCCGTAGCTCTTGCGGAAGGTGCCGGTGCCGGGCGTGCAGTTGTAGAAGCCGTAGGTCTTCCAGCGTCCGTTGCTCGCGCTCTGGGCGCGGAGCACGGCCCAGGCGCAGCCCTTGCCGCGGGTGTCCTCGAGGTTGCCGTAGACGACGTACCCGAACTGGCTGATGGCGACCTTGCCCCAGGCGCTGGCCATGCCGTCGGTGGAGTGGACGGTGCGCCACTTCCAGATGGCCGGATCGGCCGCGGCGGGGGCGGCCACGGTCAGGGGGAGGGCGACGACGGCGAGGAGGGCGAGCAAACGCATGAGGGACTCCGGCGTGAAACGTGAATCGGACACTCCTATAGATAGGCCCCGATACTTGTGAGCCGCTTGGAAGCCGCTTGGTGCCCCCGGACGCCGGTGAGACGGAACCGCCGCCGCGCTACGTGCGCCAGCCGTGTTTGACCAGCAGGTTCCGGCCTTCGTCGGCGACCGCCGCGTCCACCACGACGTCGTAGCGGTCGGCCACGAGGTCCCGGCGGGAGATGAAGCCCTGGCCGGCGCGCGCGGTCACGTGGGTGACCAGGCCGAAGGCGGCGCCGAAGAGCGCGCCGTACGCCAGGCCGCCGAACAGGTATGCCGTCGCCGATCCCGCATCTCCGGTGAAGAACGACATGAACAGCCCGGCCAGCAGGCCGAACCAGACGCCGGTGGCCGCCCCGGCCCCTGCGGAGCGCAGCGCGGTGGCGCGGCCGAGCACGGTTTCGACCAGGCGCAGGTCATGGCCCACGATGCCGGACCGCTCCACCGGGAAGCCATTGTCGGCGAGGAACCCGACGGCCTTCCGCGCCTGCTCGGAGGTGGAATAGGAGCCGACGACCGGCCGGTTCTCGACATTCGGCAGGATGACCGTCGGGGCCGACTTGAACATGATGGTCCTCCGTCCTCCTCCGGATGCCGTTGGCGTCCATCGGCGTCATCACCATCTCTAAGTCAAGCTCTATAAAACATATAACTCCAATTGAAGCTTTACGTCAACATCGACGGAACGCGCCTGGTCAAGCGGTCAGTCCCAGGTGGGGAGCATGCCTTCGGGGTAGCGGGCGCCGAAGCCGCCGGTCGGGAGGATCTCGGCGATCTGCTTCAGGTCCGTGTCGTCGAGGGCGAGGCCGGCGGCGGCGACGTTCTCCTCCAGCCGCTGGACGCGGCGGGTGCCGGGGATGGGGACGATGTCGTCGCCCTGGGCGAGCAGCCAGGCCAGGGCGAGCTGGGCGACGGTGGCACCCTTGGTCGCGGCCAGGTCGGCGAGGCTGCGGGTGGCCTCCAGGTTCTTCTCGTAGTTGCCGGGCTGGAAGCGGGCGTCCCAGCTGCGCATGTCGGTGGGGTCGTACGCGGCGCCGGGCTTGGCCTGATCGGTGAGGAAGCCTCGGCCGAGCGGCGAGTACGCGACGAACCCGATCCCCAGCTCGCGCAGGACGGGCAGGAGGATCTCCACGTCCCGCTCGAACAGGGAGTATTCGGTCTGCAGCACCGAGACCGGCTGGACGGCGTGCGCGCGGCGGATGGTGCTCTCGCCCGCTTCGCTCAGCCCGAAATAGCGGACCTTACCCGCGTCGATGAACTCCTTGACCGTCCCCGCGACGTCCTCGATCGGCACGTTGGGGTCGACGCGGTGCTGGTAGAGCACATCGATGACGTCGACGCCGAGGTAGCGCAGGCTGTTGTCGACGACCTCGCGGATGTGCTCCGGGCGGCTGTCGAGGCCGAGCTGGGTGCCGGTGAAGTCGAACCCGAACTTGGTCGCGATGACCACCTCGTCGCGCACCGGCGCGAGCGCGGCTCCGACGATGCGCTCGTTCTCGCCCTGCCCGTACAGCTCGGCCGTGTCGAAGAACGTCACGCCGAGCTCGTGGGCGCGGCGGATCGTGGCGATCCCTTCGTTCTCGTCCGACGGGCCGTACGCCAGGGAGATGCCCATCGCGCCGTATCCCAGCGCCGACGCCTTCAGCCCCTGCTGTCCGAGGTTCCGCTGCTCCATGATTCCCACTTCCATGTAAGAGGGCTTTAACATTGATGTAAGAGTACTCTAACATCAGGAATGAAGGAGAATCGTTCGCCGTGAGCAGACCCACACCGCCGAAACGCGGCTACCACCACGGCGACCTGCGGGCCGAGCTGATCCGCGAGGGCCTCGCGCTCCTGGCCGAGACGGGCGTCGCCGGCTTCTCCGTGGCGAAGGTCGCCGCCCGCGCGGGCGTGTCGTCGGCCGCGCCGTACCGCCACTTCGCCGATCGGGACGGGCTGCTCGCCGCCTGCGCGGCCGCCATCCTCTGCGACATCACCGACCGCCTCGTCGAGGCGGCCGAGTGGGCGGGGCCCGATCCCGTGGACCGGCTCGCCGCCACCGCGGGCGCCTACACCCGCTTCGTCCTGGAGCATCGCGCCGGGGTCGACCTCGTCTACTCCTATGACTTCGCCGAGCCCCACCGCCCGATCGTCCTGGAGCAGAGCCGCCGCCTCACGGGCGTCCTCATGGATCTGGCCTCGGACGTCCTGCCCGCCGACACCTCGTGGGCCGAGACCGCCGACTTCGTCTACGTGCATCTGTCGACCACGCACGGCTACGCCACCCTGCTCCTGAAGGGCACCCGCCCGCCGCAGGACGTCGAGGATCACGCGGCCCGCGCCGTCACCGCGGCCCGCGACCACATCACCGGCCATCTCCTGCGCCTGCGCGGAGGCTCTTGATCGTAGCGGTACACCGTCTACCATCTTCAGTATCCGGTATGGAGCTGATCGCATGGTTTCGAAGCCGCTCGACGAAGCCGTCCGCTTGGAGTCCGTCTACAAAGCGTTCGTTCCGCGGGGCCGTTCCGCGCAGCCGCTGCTCGCCCTGGAGGACGTGACCTTCGCCGCCCGTCCCGGCGAGTTCGTCAGCCTGGTGGGCCCGTCGGGCTGCGGCAAGTCCACGGTGCTGAACCTGCTCGCCGGCCTGATCCAGCCGTCGGCGGGCCGGGTCGTCCACCAAGGAAGACCGGTCTCCGGGGTGAACACCGAGGTCGGCTACATCACTCAGGAGGACAACCTGCTGCCGTGGCGCTCGATGCTGCGCAACGTCGAGTACGGCCTGGAGTTGCGCCACGTGCCCAAGGCCGAGCGCCGCCGGCGGGCCAGGGAGTTCATCGAGCTGGTCGGGCTCGCCGGCTTCGAGAACCACTACCCGCACGAGCTGTCCGGCGGCATGCGCAAGCGGGCCGGCATCGTGCGCACGCTCGCGTACGACAGCGACGTCGTGCTCATGGACGAGCCGTTCGGCCCGCTGGACGCGCAGACGCGCGTCATCCTGCAGGACGAGCTGCTCAAGCTGTGGGAGCTGCGGCGGCCCGCGGTCCTGTTCGTCACCCACGACCTCGTCGAGGCCATCGCGCTCAGCGACCGGATCCTGACCTTCACCTGCCGCCCTGGACGGATCAAGCGGGAGTACGAGGTCGCACTCCCGCGACCGCGGGACGTGTTCCACATCCACGACCTGCCGCAGTTCAGGAAGCTGTACGACGCGTTGTGGGACGACATCCGCATGGAGATCGCGGCCACATGACCCTTTCCACGGTGCCCGGCGGGCCGGCGGTGCTCGCGGAGGCGGCCGCCCGCGCCCGCGCCGCCGCGGCCCGCGAGCGGCTGCGGGTACGCGGCGGGATCGCGCTGCTCGGGGCGGCGTTACTGCTGTTCTGGGAGTACGGCCTCGGGCTGTTCGTCGAGCGACGCTACGTCAGCAGCCCGTCCGAGGTCGCGCTACGGCTCGCCGACCTGGTCGTGGACGGGCAGCTCTGGGGACACATCGGGGTCACGCTGGCCGAGGCGGGCGCCGGTTACCTCATCGGCATCGCGGTGGGCCTGGCGGCGGCGCTGCTCCTGGTGGCCGTCCCCATGCTCGACGAGATCACGGGACCGTTCCTGGCCGCGTTCTACTCCATCCCGAAGATCGCGCTGGCGCCGATGTTCATCATGTGGTTCGGCCTCGGGCTGCTGCCGAAGGTCCTGCTGGCCGCGCTGATGGTGTTCCTGATCGTGCTGGCCAACACGATGGCCGGGGTGCGCGGCATCAACCCGGGCCTGGTCGAGGTGGCACGGGTGCTGGGCGCGCGCGGGGCGACGCTGGTCCGCACGATCGTGCTGCCCGGCGCGGCGCCGGCGGTGGTGGCGAGCATCCGGCTGACGTTCTCGCGGGCCATGGTGGGGGCGATCCTGGGCGAGTTCATCGCCGCGACGCAGGGGCTCGGCTTTCTCATCGTGCGGTCGTCGCGCCAGTTCGAGACGGCGACCGTGTTCGCCGGGATCGCCGTCGTCGCCGTCCTGGTCATGGTGGTCAACGCGGCGATCCGGGCCGTCGAGGCGCGGGCGCTGCCGTGGAGCACGGGGAGGGCGCGCGGATGAGTGAACAGGTCACGGGGAGGCCGCGCGGATGAGCGAGCAGGTCGTCGAGAGCGTGCGGAGGCGGGGCGCGCGGCGCGGGCGGACCCGGCGGGTGGTCGTGTGGGCGTGCCGGATCGGCATCGCCGCCGGCGCCATCGTCGTCTGGGATCTGGTCTCCGGCACGCTCGTGCGGCCGTTCTTCATCAGCAGCCCGCAGGCGGTGGCCGGGCGGCTGGTGGACTGGTTCGGGTCGGCGGACTTCTGGTTCCACGCGCGGTTCACGCTCACCTCGTCCGGGCTGGGGTTCCTCGCGGGGGCGGTGCTCGGGATCGTGCTGGCGTGGCCGCTGGCGCTGCGCCGGGTGGCGTATCGGGTCGTGGAGCCGTACTTCCTCATCGCGTACTCGATTCCGGCGGTGGCGCTGGGGCCGGTGTTCATCCTGTGGTTCGGCATCGGGCTGGCGCCGAAGATCGTGCTGGCCGCGTACTTCGTGTTCTTCGTGGTCTTCATCAACACCGTCGAGGGCATCAGGCAGGTGCCGCAGGGGCTGCTCGACGTCACGCGGGTGATGGGCGGCAGCCGGTGGGCGACGATGCGGTCCGTGCTGCTGCCCGGCGCGCTGCCGTACATTCTCGCGGCCTTCCGCGTCACCCTGCCGGCCGCCATGATCGGCGCGGTGGTCGGCGAGTTCATCGCCTCCAACCGCGGCATCGGCTACCTGACCAGGGCGGCGGCCGGGCGGTACCAGACGGCGGGGGTCATCGCGGGGACGATCGTGCTGGCCGCGATCGTCCTGCTCCTGTCCTTGTCCCTGCGGCCGCTGTCCCGCGTGCTGCGCTGGCAGCGGGACGTACGGCTGCGCGGCGGCGACGCCCTGTGATCCTGAGGAGGCCGGTATGAGGAGGGCCGCGTTAGTAGCGATCTTGATCGCGGCGAGCGCCTGCGGCGGGGACGCGGGCGGTGAGCAGCAGAAGAAGATCACGATCGCGTCGGCGCCCAACGTGTTCCTGTCCGCCCTGTACGTCGCCCAGGACGACGGCATGTTCGCCGAGGAAGGGCTGACGGTCGAGATCGTGGAGGTGGAGAGCGGCAACGACAGCGTGGCCGCGCTCGCTTCGGGCCAGGCACAGTACGCCGACGTCGGGTTCGAGGACCTCGCCGAGCTGAGCCAGGCGGGCGACGACTCGGTCATCATGGCCCACGACATCCTGAACCGGGTGACGCTCACGCTCGTCATGCGCAAGGAGGTCGCCGAGCGCAAGAACGTGACCGCGGCCAGCCCGCTGAAGGACCGTCTGAGCGCGCTCAAGGGGCTCAAGATCGGCATCACCTCGCCGGGCTCCCCCACCGACACGTACATGCGCTACTACCTGGCCTCGGTCGGCCTCGACCCGGAGCGCGACGTGGAGATCGTGCCGCTCGGCGGCGGGTCCGCGCTGCTCGCCGCTCTGGAGAAGGGCCAGATCGACGCGTACCATCTGTCGCCGCCGACCCCGTACGTGGCCGCGGAGAAGGGCTTCGGCGTGGTGCTCATCGACGGGCCCAAGGGCGAGGTGCCGGAGCTCGACAAGTTCGACTACACCGCCTGGGCGACGTCGCGGCAGTGGGCCGAGGACAATGCCGGGACCGCGACGGCCTTCAGCCGCGCGCTCGCGCAGGCCACCACGAAGGTGAAGCAGCAACCGGACGCGGTGGCCACGCAGATCATGGACGATCTCGGCAGCAGCGACAAGGCGACGGTGCTGCGCACGGTCAAGGCGATGTCGTCGGCGCTGTCCGACAAGGGCTGCTTCGACGCCGCGGTCGTCCAGCGCACGCTCGACGTCATGCTCAGGCTGAAGATCCTCGAGGACAAGGCGGACGCGGCGGAGGGCCGCCTCTGGACGAACAAGTACAACGGCTGCTGAGGAGCGACATGCGCATCATCAGGTACGACGACGGCGGCACGGTGCGATGGGGCGTACTCGACCCGGACGGCACGGCTCGCGCGGCCGACGGCGACCCCTTCACGGAGGGGCTGCGCCCGGGCGCAGCCGTGGAGGGCGAGGTACGGCTGCGGGCGCCCGTGACGCCCAGCAAGATCGTGTGCGTCGGCCGGAACTACGCCGACCACGCGGCCGAGTTCGGCAACCCGGTCCCGAAGGAGCCGCTGATCTTCCTCAAGCCCTCGTCCTCGATCGCCGGCCCCGGCGACGAGATCGTCTACCCGTCGCTGTCGGGCCGGCTCGACCCCGAGGCCGAGCTGGTCGTCGTGATCGGCCGCCGCGGGCGGCGCGTCCCCGCCGAGGACGCCATGTCGATCGTGTACGGCTACACCATCGGCAACGACGTCACCGCCCGCGACCTGCAGAAGAGCGACCCGCAGTGGACGCGCGGCAAGGGCTTCGACACCTTCTGCCCGCTCGGCCCGTGGGTGGACACCGACTTCGACCCCACGGACGTCCGGGTCACCTGCGCGGTGAGCGGCGAACTGCGCCAGGACGGGCGCACACGGGACTTCCTCTTCGACATCCCGGCGCTCATCGCGTACGTGTCGGCGTTCTCCACGCTGGAGCCGGGCGACGTCATCATGACGGGGACGCCGCCCGGCGTGCGCCCGGTCAAGCCCGGCGACACGATCACCGTGGCCGTGGAAGGGCTGGGCGAGCTGACCAACCCGGTGGTCACCGAGGCTCCGTGATCGGTCAGGCTGCCGCGACCTGCGACGCTGACCTCGGGTGGGGCGCCCGATCGAGCGCCCTCCGGTATGTCATGCCGCCCGTTCCGGCCTCTTGAGCACCTCGGTCAGGGCCGCGATGCTGTGGTCGCCATGGCCGGCCTCGACGGCCCGCTTCAGCAGGTCGTGCAGGGGAGCCTGCCAGGTCACGTCGAGGTTCGCCTCCTTGCCGAGTTCCTCGTCGTAGGCGACTCCCGCCAGGAAGACGTTCACGCTGGACATGGGCTTGGTGTAGTCGCCGCTGTCGATCTCCCGGGCGAAGGCCGGCAGGATGGAGGAGATCATCTCCAGCCACTTGACGGTGAACCGTACCAGCGTGTCCGCCTCCAGCCCGCGGGCCTGGACGGCGGCGGCGCCCTGGAAGAAGCCGACGAGCGCCGGCAGCAGGGTGCCGCCCACCGCCATCTCGTAGAGCGCGGCGAGATCCGGCTCCGCGCCGAGGTGGACGGTGTCGCCGCCGAGGATCTTCAGCGTCGCCAGGTGGTCGTCGAAGACCGTTTTGTCGCCGCTGTAGTACAGCAGCGTGTCCGGGGCTCCGACGGCCGAGGGCACGTTCTTGATCGCGCCGTCGAGGAACCGGGCGCCGTGGCCGGCCGCCCAGTCGGCCATCTCGCGGGCGCCGGCCGGGGAGCCGCTGTTCAAGGTGATCAGAGCCCGCCCCTTCAGCGCCGCGGCGGCCGGTTCCAGGGCTTGGCGCGTGTCGTCGTACCTGGTCAGGCAGGCGATGACCAGCGGGCTCGCCGCAACCGCGTCCTCGATCCGTTTCGCGTGGACCGCTCCCATGGCGACAAGAGGCGCGGCCTTTGCGGCGGTTCGGTTCCACACGGTGGTCGGGTGTCCGGCCTTGACGAACGCCTCGGCCAACGCCGTGCCCATCGGGCCCAGTCCGATGACGGTCACAGGTGTCATGTTCGTACTCCAGTCACAGAGGGGTGAGTCCGCTCCATGCTGGGGGTTCACTGTCATACTCACAAGTACCTACTATTTTGCCGGGTACTGACAAATATGTAAGTGAGAGTGCCGATGAAGAAGCGGACCTTCACCTGTGGGCTCGACGCCGCCATCACCGTCATGGGGGGCAAGTGGAAGGGGCTGATCCTGTTCGCGCTCCAGGACGGGCCGGTGCGCTTCGGGGAGCTGCGGCGGGCGGTGCCCGGGATCAGCGAGCGGGTGCTGATCCTGCAGCTCCGCGAGATGGAGACGGCCGGGCTGCTGCATCGCGAGGTCTATCACCAGGTCCCGCCGAAGGTGGAGTACTCGCTCACCGAGTTCGGTCACTCGCTCAACACCGCGATGGGGCCGCTCGGCGAGTGGGGCGAAGAGCACATGGATCGCATCGAGGCCATCCCCTGGGACCAGGCCCGATGACATGAGGGGGCCGGATCCGGCCCCTCATGTCGGACGGCTATCGCTTCAGGACCTCGACCAGGGTACGAATCGTTGTCCTGATTGGCTAAGCGAACCTGAGCGGAGATGTTTTTCGGATCATCTGGTCGGGCTGTTTCGTGCCGGAATTGCTGAGCCGTCGGGTGAGTGGCGCCCGGGAATTGTCGGTGGCGGTGTGTAGCGTCGCGTGCGCACGTTGATGTGCGGGGTTCGGTGCCGGGGGGAGGGGCGGGTGCGCATGGCGGTGATGGTGGCGATCGCGACCTGTACCGGGTATCGGGCTGTGTTGGAGGCGACCGGGGAGGTGGTGGCCGGGCCGGTGCTGGTTGAGCGGGTGGCCTGGCTGGCCGCGCTGGCCCAGGCGATGACCGCCGGGATCGTTGCGGAGCGGTGGAATGCGCGGGATCTGGATCTTCTGGCCGCCGGGGTCGGGGTGGACGGGCGGGTGTTGCCGGTCAAGGGGTGGATGGCGATCCGCAGGCTGGGCTGGGGG
>NZ_VCJS01000228.1 GCF_005893125.1 Nonomuraea basaltis
GGCGGGTGGCCGACCGGGCGGCGCTCGACCGGGCCGACCTGATCGTCGACGGCCTCGTCGGGATCGGGGCGACGGGGGCGCTGCGGGAGCCCTACCGGGAGCTCGTCGAGGAGGCGAACGCCGCCCACGGGCGGATCGTCGCGGTGGACGTGCCGAGCGGGGTGGACGCGAGCAGCGGGCAGGTGCAGGGCACGGCCGTGCGCGCCCGGGTGACCGTGACCATGGGGGCCTACAAGACGGGGCTGCTCGTCGATCCAGGAGCCGCGTGCGCGGGCGCCGTCGAGCTGGTGGACATCGGGCTCGGGTCGTACCTGCCTGATCCGGACGTGGCCGCGCTCACCGATGGCGACGTGGACCTCCTGCTGCCGCGTCCGGCCAAGGAATCGGACAAATACCGCAGAGGCGTGCTGGGTGTCGCGGCCGGGAGCGAGCTCTACACCGGCGCGGCCGTGCTCGCCGTGGGCGGGGCGCTGCGGGCCGGGGCGGGCATGGTCAGGTACGCCGGGCCGGCCGCCCCCGTGGCGCAGGTGCGCGCGCACTGGCCGGAGGCGGTGATCACCCAGCTGGAGAGGCCGTCGATCGATGACGTCGGGCGGGTGCAGGCATGGGTGCTCGGGCCGGGGCTCGGCACCGGCGACTGGGCGCACGAGGTGGCGGCCAGGGTGCTGGAATCCCAGGTGCCGGTGCTGATCGACGCCGACGGGCTGACGGTGGTGGCCCGGGAGCGCTCGCTGCTGTTCCGTACCGCGCCGGTGCTGATCACGCCGCACGCCGGGGAGCTGGCCCGGCTGATCCGCGCCGACCGCGACGACATCGAGGCCGGCAGGCTGGAACACGCCCGCCGGGCGGCGGCCGAGCTGGGCGTGACCGTGCTGCTCAAGGGCTCGACCACGGTGGTGGCCGAGGATTCCAGGCCGGTACGCGTCAACGGCACCGGCACGTCCTGGCTGGCCACCGGCGGCACCGGCGACGTGCTGTCGGGCGTGGCGGGCGCGCTGCTCGCCCAGGGGCTGAGCTGCTACGACGCCGCGTCCTGCGGCGCCTACCTGCACGGGCTGGCCGGTCGGCTGGCCGCCGACGGAGCCCCGCTGGCGGCGGCGGACGTCGCCACGGCGATCCCGGCGGCCATCCGGGCCGTGACGGCCGACAACGCGTGACCTGACCGCGCGGGGCCCTGCGACGCCCGCCTCCGTTGGGGGTGGGCGGGGGCCGGAAACAATGGCCGTACGCGTCTCGAGGGGTGGAAAAGCGCGCTCGACCACGTTCCTGAGCTGCCACACTAGAAGGATGTACTCCCCGATGGCCACCCCCGCGCAGGCTCGGGTGGATCTGGCAGCGATCAGGCACAACGTGGCCCTGCTCAAGGAGCGGGCCGGCGGTGCCGAGCTGATGGGCGCCGTCAAGGCCGACGCGTACGGGCACGGCCTGGTCCCGTGCTCCGAGGCCGTGCTTGAGGGGGGCGCGACCCGGCTCGGCACCGCGTTCATCAGGGAGGCGCTCGCGCTGCGCGAGGGC
The DNA here is from genome assembly GCF_005893125.1 of Nonomuraea basaltis. GTDB lineage: Bacteria > Actinomycetota > Actinomycetes > Streptosporangiales > Streptosporangiaceae > Nonomuraea > Nonomuraea basaltis. The sequence continues at coordinate 1,516 of NZ_VCJS01000228.1, forward strand.
GGCGTGACCGCGCCGATCCTGTCGTGGCTGATCACCCCGGACGAGCCGATCGACGCGGCGCTGGAGCAGGGCGTCGAGTTGTCGGCCGCCGACGAGCGGCTGCTCGGCGAGATCGCCGCCGCCGCGCGGCGCACGGGCCGCACCGCGAAGCTGCACCTGGAGGCCGACACCGGCATGAGCAGGGGCGGCTGTCCGCTCGCCGCCTGGCCGGGGCTGCTGGCCAGAGCGCTGGAGCTACGGGCCGAGGGCGTCATCGAGATCATCGGTCTCTGGTCGCACTTCGCCTGCGCCGACATTCCCGGCCACCCGTCCATCGAGCAGCAGCTGGAGGCGTTCGAGACGGCGCTCAAGCTGGCCGAGCAGGCCGGCGCGGCCGGATCGCACGTGATCAGGCACATCGCCAACTCCGCCGCCACCGTGACGCTTCCCGGCGCCCGCTACGACCTGGTCAGGCCGGGCATCGCGATGTACGGCCTGAGCCCGATCCCCGAGCTCGGCGACTTCGGCCTCCGGCCCGCCATGACGCTCACGGCCCGGATCGGACTGGTCAAGCGGGTCCCGGAGGGCTCGGGGGTGTCCTACGCGCACCTTTACACCACCGACCGCGAGACCACGCTCGGCCTCGTCCCGCTCGGCTACGCCGACGGCATTCTCCGGCACGCCACGGGACGGGCCGAGGTGCTCGCGGGCGGGCGGCGCAGGTTGGTCGCCGGCCGGGTGTGCATGGACCAGTTCATGATCGACATGGGGGACGACCCGCTGGCCGCAGGCGACGAGGTCGTGCTGTTCGGGCCAGGTGACGGGGGCGAGCCGACCGTTCAGGAGTGGGCGGATACTCTCGGCACGATCACGCATGAGATCGTGACCAGGATCGGCTCGCGAGTGCCGCGGATCCACGAGCACAAGGGCTCCAGGTGACGAAGGGCACTTCGCAGCGGGCATGACCGGAGAAGGATCGGGGAGATGACGACCACAACTCGGCGCAGGGTAGGGATCGCCGGCGCGCTCGTCGGCGCGGCTTCCGCCGGTGTCGCGGCGGCGGCGCTGGCCAAGCGCTACGCGGTCGGCCGGATCAGGCTGCGCCCCGACACCGAGGCCAGCGAGCCGTTCGGCGAGCTGCGGGGCAGGGAGCGCACGCTCGTCACCTCCGACGGGGTGGCGCTGCACGTCGAGGTCGACGGTCCCGAAGACGCGCCGCTGACGATCGTGCTCTGCCACGGCTACTGCCTCAGCCTGGAGTCCTGGCACTACCAGCGCAAGGACCTGCGCGAGAACTATCGCGTGGTCGTGTGGGACCAGCGCTCGCACGGCCGCTCGCAGCGCGCGCGCCCCGACGACAGCACGATCGACCGGCTGGGCGAGGACCTCGCCGAGGTGATCGAGGAGTTCGTGCCGGGACCGTGCGTGCTGGTCGGCCACTCCATGGGCGGCATGACGATCATGGCGCTCGCCGACCGCCACCCCGGCCTGTTCGGCGACAAGATCCGCGCCGTGGCGCTCATCGCGACCTCGGCGGGCAAGCTGGCCGAGCTCACGCTGGGCCTGCCCGCGATGGTGTCCAAGGCCGTGCACAAGGTCGCCCCCTCCACGATCTCGATGCTGGGCAAGCGGGGCGCGCTGGTCGACAGGACCCGCCACGCGGGCAGCGACATCGCCTTCCTGATGACCCGCTACATGGGCTTCGGCGACTCCAAGAACGTCAGCCCGACCGTGGTCGACTTCGCCGAGTCGATGATCAGGGCGACGCCGACCGAGGTGTTCGCCGACTTCTACCCCGCGCTGATGAACCACGACAAGCTGTCCGCGCTGCACGTGCTCGACCCGGTGCCCACCGCGATCGTGGTCGGCGACCGTGACTGGCTGACCCCGCCCGACCACAGCAAGGCCATGGCGGCCGCGCTGCCCAAGGCCCAGCTCACCGAGCTCCCCGACACCTCGCACCTGCTCCAGCTGGAGCGTCCCGGCATGATCAACGACGCGCTGCGCGACCTGATCAAGAGGGTGGAGGAGTAGTGCGGGCCGCGACCGCCGAGGACATGCGCGCGTACGGCGCCCGCCTGGCCGCGCTCCTGTGCGCCGGCGACCTCGTCGTCCTGTCCGGGCCGCTCGGCGCGGGCAAGACCACGCTCGTGCAGGGCATCGCCGAAGGACTCAAGGTACGCGGCCCCATCACCTCGCCTACTTTCGTGATCGCCAGGGTGCACCCGTCGCTGCGCCAGGGCCCGCCGCTCGTCCACGCCGACGCCTACCGGCTCGGCGGCGACCTGGAGGTGGACGATCTCGACCTGGACGCCTCGCTGGAGGAGTCCGTCACCGTCGTCGAGTGGGGCGAGGGCCTGGTCGAGGGCCTGGCCGAGGACCGGCTGGAGGTCCACATCGACCGTGAGGCAGGCGACGACGCCAGGATCGTGACCGCGCGTGGTGTCGGCCCGCGATGGGCCGACACGCCGATTGATCGGCTAGAAGACTAAAACGCAGGTCAATTCCCGGCAAAGCTGACACCCTTGACGTACCGGGCCAAAGATGTAAATCATGATCGTTGGTCAGGGATTCGCCCAGATTTTCTGGGTATCAGGAGGGGCGACATCCATATTTCGGGTGGATGCTTGTGGCAAGACGGCAAAGTGGGGTGCGGCCGGTGCTCAGGGTCAGGCGAGTCGCGTACGCGGGAGCCATCGTCATGGTCGGTTTGACCGGCTGCACAGCCTCGGCCGAGGCCGATCCCACAACTACACCGACACCCACCGCCACCGGCACCGGGACCGCCACGGCCAGTCCGACCGGCACCGCCACCACGACGGCGACCACGACGGCGACCACGAGCCCGACCGCCACCAGGCCCACCATCCAGGTCCAGCTCAATCCCGACCGCGTCACCGCGGGTGAGACCTCGACGGTGTGGATCCTGGCCAACTGCCCCGTCCCGACCGGCGGCCCCGTGCACACCGGCACGGCCACGTCCAGGGCGTTCGTCAGCGGCGCCGTGCTCAACCCGGTCCCCGCGGGCACGAGCTCACCCAGCCCGACCGGCGCCGCCGCCAACGGCTCGCCCTGGGTACGCGGCTCGGCGCAGGTCTCCGGAACGGTCCGGCGCGCCTCCTACCCGGTCAACGTCAAGTGCGACGGCACCAACGACACGGGCTCGGCCACGCTCAGGGTCGTCGCGGCCGAGGCGCTGCCGACCACCGTGCCGACCAAGGCGCCCAGGGCCGGCGGCGGCGGCACGTACGCGCAGGACGTCGACGACGAGTCCTCGATCCCGCTCGGCCCGGCGGGCGTGCTGATCGGATTGGCGCTGGCCGCGGGAATCGGCATAGCGGTCAAGCGTCGCAACCGGGCGTAGGCGATGGCCCGCCCAGGACGGGTGGTGCTCGCGGGGGCCGTGACGGGACTGCTGCTGGTCGCGTTCGGCAAGGGCATGCAGGAGAACGCCTCCACCCCGGTCGCGAACGTCGTACCCAAGAGCATCGACATCCCCTCCATCGACGTCGAGGCCCCGCTGATGAAGCTCGGCCTGGAGAAGAACGGCGACGTCCAATTGCCGCCGTATGAGAAGCCCAAGGTGGCGGGCTGGTACACCGGCAGCGCGGTGCCCGGCGAGAAGGGCGCCTCGGTGATCATCGGCCACGTCGACACCAAGACGGCGCCCGCCGTGTTCTACAAGCTCAGGCAGTTACGCAAGGGCCAGATCGTGAAGGTCGAGCGCAGCGACGGCAAGGTCGTGGAGTTCAAGGTCGACGCGATCGAGCAGGTGCACAAGGACAGCTTCCCGACCAGGCGCGTGTACGTCGAGGACGGGCTCAAGCTGGTGACCTGCGGCGGCAAGTTCGACTTTGCCAAGGGCGAATACGTGGACAACGTGATCGTCTACGCTTCCCGGGTATGAGCCTTCCACCTGCGGCGGGGACCCGAGTGCCCTGGCACGACGTGCATCCGGCCGTGCGCGCGGCGGTCGAGGAGTTCCTCGGTGGGCGTGTGGCCGAGGCCAGCACGCAGCCGGGCGGATTCTCCCCGGCGGCCGCGGTGCGGCTGCGTACCGAAGGGGGCAGGCGCGCCTTCGTCAAGGCCGTCGGCCCCGAGCCGAACCCCGACACCCCGCGCATCTACCGGTCCGAGCTCAAGATCGCCACGGCTCTGCCCGCGTCCGTGCCCGCGCCCCGGCTGCTGACCGGCTTCGAGCTGGAGGGCTGGGTGGTGCTGGTCTTCGAGGACATCGAGGCGGTCCACCCAGAGCTGCCGTGGCGGCGCGACCAGCTCGACCGGGTGCTGGAGGCCGTCCGGACGATGTCGGCGGCGCTCACCCCCGCTCCGATCGACGCGCCGCCGATCAGCGAGATCTTCGGGCCGGCGTTCGACGGCTGGCGCAGGCTGTTGAAGGAGGACACCGGCGGGCTCGACCCGTGGGCGCTGCGCCACCTCGGCGAGCTGGCCGAGCTGGAGTCCGGATGGGCCGCGGCCGCGGCGGGCGACAGCCTGGTCCACGCCGACCTGCGGGCCGACAACATCCTGCTCACCGACGACCGCGTCTACGTCGTGGACTGGCCGTGGGCCTGCGAGGGAGTGCCGTCGCCTGGAGGAGCGGCGGGAGCGTAGCGACCAGAGCGGGGGAAGGCGGCGGCGTATGGCGACCGAGCCGCCGAACGGAGTGAGGCCATGAACACGCCAGGGCGCCCCCTGGTTCGATCTGGTGGGCCTGTTGCCGTCGGTGGGCATGCAGGGCGGGCCGCCGCCGCATGAGCTGCTCACCGACCCGGATCCGGCGGTGACCGCGGTCGTCGCCGCCGTGGCGGGATATTTCGTGCGGCAGGGCCGGCAGCCCGACCCGCCGGGGATTCCCACGGTGAGGGAGTTTCAGCGGGCCCAGGGCGTGGTCGCGCTCGACTGGCTGCGGCGGCGTACAGGCTGGGCCTGACGATACGGCCGGGCGGGACGCGCGCTGCAGGTAGGCTAAACAGTCGTGCTGGTCCTGGCCTTTGATACCGCGACGCCCGCCGTCACCGCAGCGCTCCACGACGGGGAGCGGGTGCTCGCCGAGTCGACGACGATCGACGCCCGGCGCCACGGCGAGCTCCTCGTGCCCACCATCGAGCTGGTGCTGGGCGAGGCGCGCGCAGCGCTGCGCGACGTGACGGCCATCGTGGCGGGCAGCGGTCCCGGGCCCTACACCGGGCTGCGCGTCGGGCTGATGACCGCGCAGGGGCTCGCCACCACGCTGGGCGTGCCCGCGTACGGCATCTGCACCCTCGACGCGGTCGCCTACGGCAGCGGGCTCGCCGAGCCGTTCCTGGTGGCCACCGACGCGCGCCGCAAAGAAGTGTTCTGGGCGCGCTACGCGGATATGCGCACCAGGCTCGACGGCCCCTTCGTTGACCGGCCCGCGGAGGTGCCGGCGGAGGAGCTGCCGGTCGTGGGAGCGGGCGCCGACCTCTACCGCGAGATCTTCGGACCGCGGGGCGGCGACGTGCCGCCCTATCCCTACGCCGGAGCCCTGGCCGCCCTCGCGGCCGAGCGGCTCGCGGAGGGCACCCCGCTCGACCCGCCACGCCCGATCTACCTGCGCCGGCCCGACGCCGTGGTGCCAGGTGCGCCGAAGAAGGTGCGCGCGCCGGGCGAGTCCAAGAGGATGACGGCGTGAGGCTCAGGAAGATGACCGCGGCCGACCTGCCGACGGTCATGGCGATCGAGCGGGCCACGTTCCCGCTCGACGCGTGGAGCGAGGGCATGATGCGCGACGAGCTGGCCGACATGCCGCGCACCCGCCACTACGTGGTGGCGCTGGTCGACGACGAGATCGTGGCGTACGCCGGGCTCGCCGCCGCGGCCGACCAGGCCGACGTGCAGACGATCGCGGTGCTGGAGCAGCACCGGGGCACCGGCATCGGCGGCGCGATGCTGACCGAGCTGCTGGCCGAGGCGGGGCGCAGGGGAGCGCGGGAGATCTTCCTGGAGGTACGCGCCGACAACCCCCGAGCGCAGGCCGTCTACCGGCACTTCGAGTTCGAGGAGATCGGCACCCGCCGCCGCTACTACGACGACGGCACCGACGCGATCATGATGAGAAGGAAGCTGGATGGCTGACGAACCCCTGGTCCTGGGCATCGAGACGTCCTGCGATGAGACCGGCATCGGCATCGTCAGGGGCCACACGCTGCTTGCCAACACGATCGCCTCCAGCATGGACGAGCACGCCAGGTTCGGCGGCGTGGTGCCCGAGGTCGCCTCCCGCGCCCACCTGGAGGCCATGACGCCCACCGTGGAGGCCGCGCTGGCCGAGGCCGGGCTCAAGTTCTCCGACATCGACGCCATCGCCGTCACGGCCGGTCCGGGGCTGGCGGGCGCGCTGCTGGTGGGGGTGGCGGCGGCCAAGTCCTACGCGCTCGGGCTCGGCGTTCCCCTCTACGGTGTCAACCACCTGGCCGCCCACGTCGCCGTCGACCAGCTGGAGCACGGGCCGCTGCCCAAGCCGTGCATCGCCATGCTGGTCTCCGGCGGCCACTCGTCGCTGCTGCTCGTGCCCGACGTGTCCGCGGACGTGATCTCGCTCGGCTCCACGGTGGACGACGCGGCGGGGGAGGCGTTCGACAAGGTGGCTCGGGTGCTGGGGCTGCCGTTCCCCGGCGGGCCGCACATCGACCGGGCCGCCCGCGAGGGCTCCGGCACGTCGATCGCCTTCCCGCGCGGCAAGATCGACGACGGCACGCTCGACTTCTCCTTCTCCGGGCTCAAGACGGCCGTGGCGCGCTGGGTCGAGGCCCGCGAGGCGTCGGGGCAGTCCATCCACGTGCCCGACGTGGCCGCCTCCTTCCAGGAGGCCGTGGTCGATGTGCTGACCCGCAAAGCACTACAGGCGTGCCGGAAGTACGGCGTGGACGACCTGCTGATCGGCGGCGGCGTGGCGGCCAACTCCCGGCTGCGGGCGCTGGCACAGGAGCGGTGTGACGCGGCCGGCGTACGGCTGCGGGTGCCCCGTCCTGGGCTGTGCACCGACAATGGCGCCATGGTCGCCGCTCTGGGCTCCGACCTGGTCGCCGCCGGGATCGCGCCCTCGTCGCTGGAGATCCCCGCCGACTCCTCGCTGCCGATCACCACGGTCCACGTCTGAGCCCGCGCCCCATCACGGAGGTGCGCAGGCGCACTCGGGGCCGCGAGCACCGAGACCAGGACCCAGCAGCCGGACGCTCACGATCTCGCGAACGTGACGGCCCAGGGATCACTCCTTGGTCCTGCTGGGGCGCAGCAGCGCCTCGGCCAGGGCCAGCATGGTCTCCTCGAGGGCGCTGAGGCGCTTGGTCAGGTCGGTGGCCGCGGGCTCCACGATGCCGGTGACGGTCTGGGCGAGCTCGTCGCGGTCGGGGCGGGACTTGACGAGGTCGGTCAGCGCGTCGGCGGCGGCCGCCAGGCGCTCGGCCTGCTCGCCGGCCTGTGACCGGATCAGCTCGGGAGTGGCCAGGGCGGCCGGGAGCTCGCCCACGCGCTGGTTGACGGCCTCGATGCGGTCGTCCACGGACTCCAGGTGCTCGCTGGCCTGCTCGGCGCGGGTGGCCAGGCCGTTCATGTGGGTGTCGAGGCCGTTGAAGCGGGTGTCGAGGCCGCCGAGGTGGCCGTCGATCGTGTCGAAGCGGCCGCTCAGGTGCTCCTCGGCCTCGCCCAGCCGCTCGTCGATGGCGTCCATCTGGCTGTCGAGCTTGTTGAAGCGGCCCTCGTGGCGGGTGGTGCTCTCGCTGAGGTGCTGGTCGGTGGCGGCCACGCGCTCGTCGAGCGTGGTGAAGCGGGCGTCGATGCGTACGTCGAGCGCGTCGAAACGGTCGTCGTGCCTGTTCAGGTGGCCGTCCACGGTGCCCAGCCGCTTGTCCACCGCGCCGAGCTGACCGTCCATGGTCGTGAGCCGCTTGTCGACGCCGCCCACCCTGCCGTCGAGGCCGTCGAGCCTGGTGTCGATGTCGGACAGGCACTCGTCGGCGGACTCCAGGCGGCCGTCGAAGCCGGTGAGCCGGGAGTCGAGGCCCAGGAGCCTGCCCTCGACCCGGTCCAGCCTGGAGTCCACGCCGCCGAGCCTGGCCGTCAGGCGCTGCTCGCTCTCGCCGAGCTGCACGGCCAGGTGCTGGTCGGCCTCGTCGAGGCGGGTGGCGAGGCGCTGCTCGACGTCGGCCAGGCGCCCGGTGAGCCGCTGTTCGGCGGCGTCCGCCTTGACCGCCAGCTGCTCAGCCGGCCCGGCCAGCCGGTCGTTGATGCCCTCCGACAGGTCGCCGACCACGGCCTCCACACGGTCGGTACGGGTGGCCAGCTCGGCCACCGACTTGTCGAGCCTGGTGAAGCGGCTGGCGGCGACCTCCATGCTGGAATTGAGGCCGGCCAGGATCGTGGCGAAATCGGACATGCCCTTGGTGATGCCATCGGTGGTTTCGAGCACGGACTGCAGGCGCCTGAGCGCTTCGTCCACGTTCTCGCCCACCGCGCCCATGTCGGCCCACAGGCTGGGCAGCTCGGAGACCGGGGTGACGCGGGCGTCCACGTGGGCGACCCGCTCCCCCACGGCGTCGACGTGGTCGCGTACCGCCTCCACGTGCTGAGCCAGGCCCTCCGCCCACATCGGCGGCCTGGCGGTGATGTCCTCCAGCCGCCCGTTGACCGACTCCAGGGTGCCGCTGAGACCGCCCAGCTCACGCTCGCGCACCTCGCGCAGCAGCCACTCCATGCCCTCCAGCCGCTGCCGGATCTCGTCGAGCACGGCCCCCTGCGTACGTTGCTCATAGACGTGGTCCTGGGCGGCGCGATTGAGGATCTCTCGCATCCTCTCGGAGATGGGCGAGTGGCCTCCTGCGTGAAGAAGGGTCGTGTGGTTGGAATTGTCCACCGAAAGGCTCCTTCGCTCGCCGACGGTCTGCCGCGCAGCGGTGGGGTGGGGTCCGGTTTGCAGATGAAAGAGCGAGAACGCGGGTCACCGCATTGGGGGGAGAACTCGCGCCCGCCCACAATAGCCTTTCGACCAAGATCCGTCAGGGGTGAATGGGAAGATCGTGGTTAACGGAAGAATGCTCGATTCTAGCCTGTTCAGGCAGGTGGGGTGGTGTCGCAGATGAGGGCCGATGGTTTATCCATAATCCGGGTCAAGATAACTACTGCCGACTTTTTTCCGTTAAGTCGCAGGTCTGTCCGGAGGCGCTCGATGTCGACGGCGGACGCGCGCTTTTTGATGGTGACATTTCCGATTTGCCGCTCGCGGAGCGCCGCGCGCAGCCTTTTCAGTGAGAACGGCATGACGTCGTTCACTTCGTATCTGGCGGCCCATGGGGTGTCCACCGGCTCGTCACCCGCGATGTAGGCGATCAGCGGATCGGGGAGGCGGCCGCCGACCAGTTCGGCGACCTCGCCCACGAGGTGCGCGCGGATCGCGGCGCCGTCGGGCTCGTAGACGTATCGGCCCATCGCTCCCACGCGGGCCGTCACGCCGGTGGCGGTCAGGGTGTGGCCGCCGGGGAGCAGGGTGGCGCGGCGCGTCGCCCGGCCCCCGGTCCAGAGAGTGGCCTCCTTGACCTCGCCCTTGTACGAGACCCACTCGGCCTCGGCGGCCGCGGGGATGAACTCGTACGGGATCCCGGGCGCCACCTTGAGGCAGGCCCGCTCGGCCCTGGAGACCAGGTCGAGCACCACGGGCCAGGGCGGTGAGTAGGCCAGCGGGTCGAACGTCCGGCCCCGGCTCGTGCGCCGCGCCGGGTCCGCGAACAGCACGTCGTAGTCCTCCGGCCGGACCTCGGCCGCGTCCGCCACGGCCACCGTCACCCGGCCGGCCAGCCCGAGCGCCTCGGCGTTGGCCCTGGCCACGGCGACGGTCAGCGGGTCGATGTCCACGGCCGTCACGGTGCATCCGGCGCGGGCCAGCGCCAGGAAGTCGCCGCCGATGCCGCAGCAGGCGTCCACGACCGTGGCCCCGCCCAGGCGGCGGGCGCGGTGCTCGGCGACCTCGGTGCGCGTGGACTGCTCCAGGCCGTGGGGCGTGAAGTACATCCGCCCGGCATCCTCGCCGAACTTGGCCTTGGCGCGTTCCCGTAGCCCGGCCTGCGTCAGGGCGGCAGAGGTGAGTGCGGCGTCGTACGTCTTGCGCAGCGTGGTGGCGGCGGCGACCGGGTCCGCGCCGGTGAGCTCTCCGGCCTCGGCGAGCGCCCGCTGCCCGCGCGGGGTCAGCAGCTCTTCGAAGGCATCGAGGTCCACGTCACCCGACGCTATCGCGCCCGCGGGACGATGGCGCCGATGAGGACAGCGCGGCGAACCCGATTGCGCTTGTGGCGTACTGGGACCAGGTGGAGCGGCTGATCCTCGACGGCGGCTCCGTGGTGCGGCCGGGTGTCTCGCACGGGTGCGGCACCGGCCAGGCCCTTGGCCGGCGGCCTTTCCGCTCCGGCATCGTCGCCCACCTCGTGGAGAGCTCCTGCGTCCGGTGACGCCTGATCGCTCTGAGCAGACGCGTTCGTGTTGACTGTCAAGCCCCGCTTGCATATGTTTCCTGTTGGCACTCTCCCCTTGAGAGTGCCAACGTGCGACGAGGCAGGTCTGACACCCGCGACGGCAGGCCCCGCTGGTCGCCTCTTCTAGATCATTCAAATCTGAAGGGGAGGTCCGATCGTGACGACCGCCACCAAGGTTCCCGTTAAGCCGCTCGGCGACCGCATTGTGGTTCAGCCGCTTGAGGCCGAGCAGACGACCGCTTCCGGCCTGGTCATCCCAGACACCGCCAAGGAGAAGCCGCAAGAGGGCAGGGTCCTCGCGGTGGGCCCGGGCAACTGGGACGAGGACGGAGACAAGCGGATTCCGCTCGACGTCTCGGAGGGCGACATCGTCCTCTACAGCAAGTACGGCGGTACCGAGGTCAAGTACGGCGGCGAGGAGTACCTCGTGCTCTCCGCCCGCGACGTTCTCGCAATCATCGAGAAGTAAGCCGCATGTGTCGAGCCCCGGGCGCTCTTGAGGGCGGCCGGGGCTTTCGACGCTAGGAGAGGACTTTCAGCAATGGCGAAGATCCTGGAGTTCAACGAGGACGCCCGCCGCGCACTTGAGCGCGGCGTGAACGCCCTCGCGGACGCCGTGAAGGTAACCCTCGGCCCGCGTGGCCGCAACGTCGTCATCGACAAGAAGTTCGGTGCGCCGACGATCACGAACGACGGTGTGACCATCGCTCGTGAGATCGAGCTGGAGGAGCGCTACGAGAACCTCGGCGCCCAGCTCGCCAAGGAAGTGGCGACCAAGACCAACGACATCGCGGGTGACGGCACCACCACCGCGACCGTCCTGGCCCAGGCCATGGTCCGCGAGGGCCTGCGCAACGTGGCCGCCGGCGCCTCGCCGCTGTCGCTCAAGCGCGGCATCGACAAGGCCGCCAAGGAGATCAGCGACAAGCTGCTCGCCAGCGCCCGCCCGGTCGAGGACAAGAAGGAGATCGCAAACGTCGCCACGATCTCCGCTCAGGACGCGCAGATCGGCGACCTGATCGCCGAGGCGTTCGACAAGGTGGGCAAGGACGGTGTGCTCACCGTCGAAGAGTCCAATGCCATGGGCATGGAGCTCGAGTTCACCGAGGGCATGCAGTTCGACAAGGGCTACCTGTCGGCCTACATGGTGACCGACCCCGAGCGGATGGAGTCCGTCCTCGAGGACGCTTACATCCTGCTCACCCAGGGCAAGGTCTCCTCCATCGCGGACTTCCTGCCGCTGCTGGAGCAGATCGCGCAGACGAAGAAGCCGCTGCTCGTGGTCGCCGAGGACGTCGAGGGCGAGGCCCTGGCCGTCCTGGTCACCAACAAGATCCGCGGCACCTTCACCTCCGTGGCCGTCAAGGCCCCGGGCTTCGGCGACCGCCGCAAGGCGATGCTGCAGGACATGGCCATCCTCACCGGCGGCCAGGTCGTCAGTGAGGAGATCGGCCTCAAGCTGGAGCACGTCGGCCTTGAGGTGCTCGGCACCGCCCGACGCATCGTCGTCACCAAGGACGCCACGACCATCGTCGACGGCGCCGGCGACCCGCAGGCCATCGAGGACCGGGTCAAGGAGATCAAGATTGCCATCGAGCAGTCCGACTCCGACTGGGACCGCGAGAAGCTGCAGGAGCGCCTGGCCAAGCTCGCCGGCGGTGTGTGCGTGCTGCGTGTCGGTGCCGCCACCGAGGTGGAGCTGAAGGAGAAGAAGCACCGCCTCGAGGACGCGATCTCCGCGACGCGCGCCGCGATCGAGGAGGGCATCGTCTCCGGTGGTGGCTCCGCGCTGATCCACGTCTCCAAGGAGCTCGACAACCTCGGCCTGTCGGGCGACGAGGCCACGGGCGTCGGCGTGGTCCGGCGTGCGCTGGTCGAGCCGGCCCGCTGGATCGCCGAGAACGCCGGTCTCGAGGGCTACGTGGTGACCCACAAGATCGCCGAGCTGTCCGCCGGCCACGGCCTCAACGCCGCGACCGGTGAATACGGCGACCTGCTCGCTCAGGGCGTCATCGACCCGGTGAAGGTCACGCGGTCGGCCGTGCAGAACGCGGCCTCGATCGCGGGCATGCTGCTCACCACCGAGGTGCTCGTGGTGGACAAGCCCGAGGAGGAGGCCCAGGCCGGTGGCCAGGGCCACGGTCACGGCCACGGCCACTGACCCGTCCACTCCTGTCACGGCTCGCACCTCGCTGCATGGGGTGCGAGCCGTACGGCGTTCTGGTGCAGGCGATGGCGCTCTCCCAGAACCAGTTCCAGCGGATCTCGTCACGGAAGCGGGCCGCACCCGCCTCGCACAGGACGCCGTGTCGCCGCTCCGCGGTTCAAGTGCCTGAGAGGCGCTCGGCCAGGAACTGTCGCTCGGCCTCGTTCCTGGTCAACTCCATGGCCTGGCGGTAGGCGGCCGCGGCCTCGTCGGTGCGGTCCAGCCGCCGCAGCAGGTCCGCCTTGATCGCCGGCAGGTACTGGTATCCCGCGAGCCGGCCGTCCCTTTCCAGGTCCTCGACCTCCGCCAGCGCCCGCGCGGGACCGGAGACGCGGGCCACCGCCACCGTGCGGTTCAACGCCACCACGGGTGACGGCCACACCGCCAGTAGCTCGTCGTACATGGTCACGATCTGCGGCCAGTCCGTCTGCTCAAAGGTCCGCGCCTCGGCGTACAGCGAGGCGATCGCGGCCTGCAGCACGTAGCGGCCCGGTCGCCCGCCGCGCAGGCCGTCCACGATCAGGTCGTGCGCCTCGGCGATGGCCGCCCGGTCCCACCGCGATCGATCCTGCTCCTCCAGCCGCAACAGCCTGCCGCGGGCGTCGATCCTGGTGGCCCGCCGGGCGTCGGTGACCAGGAGCAGCGCGAGCAGCCCCCACACCTCCCGCTCGTCGGGCATCAGCTCCCGCAGCATCCGGGCCAGGTGCAGGGCCTGGTCCATCAGGTCCGTACGCATCAGCGACACGCCCGATGGCGCGGTGTGCCCGGCGGTGAACAACAGATGGATCACACCGAGCACCGCGCCCAGCCGATCCGGCAGTTCAGCCGCTCCGGGCACCCGGTACGGGATCCGGGCGACCGAGATCTTCTTCTTCGCCCGCGTCAGGCGGGCGGCCATCGTCGGCTCCGACACCAGGAACGCCCTGGCGATGTCCCCGGTCGGCACCCCGCATATCAGCCGCAGCGTGAGCGCCAGCTGCGCCTCCTCGGCCAGCGCCGGATGGCAGCACATGAAGATCAGCCGCAGCCGCTCGTCCGGCACGACGTCCTCGGGATCCTCCATCGGTATCATCTCGTCCGCCCTTTCCTCGGGCTCCACCAGCAACGGCAGCTTCGAGCGGAACGCCCGCTCACGCCGTATCGCGTCCATTGCGCGGCGCTTGGCCGCGGTGGTGAGCCAGGCCGCCGGGTTGTCCGGGATCCCGTCGCGCGCCCAGCTCACGAGCGCCGCGGCGTACGCCTCCTGCACGCACTCCTCGGCCAGGTCCAGGTCACGTGAGACGCGCACCGTCGCGGCGATCACCAAGGCCCACCCGCGACGGTGCGCGTCCACGACCGCCGTCTCGACGCCGGTCATGCGTCGGCGGCCCCCTGGACGAAGCCGCTCGCGACGGGACGTACCTCGACGCCGCCGCCGAGCTGGGTGATGGGGTTGCGCCGGGCGATGTCGAGGGCGACGTCGAGGTCGGGCGCCTCGATCACGTAGACGCCGGCGACGACCTCCTTGGCATCGAGGAACGGCCCGTCCGTCACGACATCGCCGCGGATCGAGGTCGCCGTGGTGCTGGGTTGCAGCGCGAACGCCGCCAGCATGGTGCCGCCGAGCGCCGGCACGTCCTGGCCGTGCTGGTGATGCGCCTCGCGCTGCTCCGGCGTCAGGTCATCGGCATCCGCGGGGGTTTTCGCGTACAGCAGGATCGCGTACTGGGCCATGGGCTTCTCCAATTCGGGTAGCGGATTGACGCCTTACACCCTTACGTCGAACGGCCGGCTCGGAATCGACAGGACTCATCCAAATTAGGGGGACGGCGGCCAACTTGGTGTGGAGCCGTACGCTGGTCGCGAATCCACCTGGGGAGGCAGCGGAGGATGCAGTACCGGCGGGCGGTGGAGAGGCTGCGGCTTCTCGCCGAGGCGTGCGAGCAGACCAAACGCGTGCCGGTGGAGGAGCCGTTCCTGCGCGAGGCGTACGTCTTCGGCGACCTGCTGGACGGAGCCGATCCCCTTGACGCCATTGAGGCCGTCTTCGTGCTGAACCTGCCGCCGGAGGAGGTGACCTGGGGATCTCACCCGCCCGGCACCGCGTGGCTGGTCGACTTCCTGGAACTGGACAAGGGCGGAGTCGCTTACTGGTGGCGCTCCCACCAGGATCCGGTGTGGAACCACTTCATTCGCCGCCCGGTCCGGTTCTGGTCGCTGGACGGGCCTGAGAAGACGGTGCTCGACGCGCTGGCCGAGCGTCGCTTCGACCTGCTGCGCCGGGTGGCGCCTGACGCTGAGGAGGGGCCCGCCCACGTCGCGGGTGAACTCCAGGCGGCTCTGGACCACTTGCGTGCCGTACACGGCTCGTACTGGGATCGCCGGTGGCGGCGGGAGCATCGCGGGGGCGGCCGGTATCCCGAGCATCACCTGTGGGAGGCCGTTCAGGGGTACTTGGACCTGCTCGACGCACGCGACGAGTGAGGGGCCCTGGATTCGCATTCGCCGCGTGACGCAGAGGGCCGATCGACGGCCGTGGATGGGTCTTGAACGGGGCCGCGCCAGGGCGTAGCGTGACTCTATGACCAGATTTCACATCTAGTCAGGAGGTGGGCGAGTGCTGGAGAGGGCAGACCGGATTCTCGACGCGGCGGGCGAGCTGATCATCCGGCACGGATATCGGAAGGTCACCGTCGACGACATCGCGGCCCGGGCCGGTGTCGGTAAGGGCACCATCTACCTGCACTGGCGCACCAAGGACGAGCTCTTCGAGGCGGTCTTGCTCCGTGAGTCCATCGAGCTCGTGGAGGAGTTCGCCGCGATGTTGCGCCGGGATCCGGCACAGGTGCAGCCGCATCGCTTCGCGCGTGCGTCCTTTCTTGCCACGAGCCGCAGGCCGCTCCTCCGGGCACTGTTCACCACGGACCTCGAGCTGCTCGGCAAGCTGAGCCAGCACCAGTTGCGCAGCCACGACCTGCTCGCCGCCGACCGCTTCTACCAGGTGGCCGATCGGTTCGCGCTGCTCAGGACCGACGTGCCCAACCGGCCGTACGCGATGAGCGCCGCGCAGACCGGCTTCTACCTTCTCAGCGGTCTTGAGAGCGCGGGCTCGGAGCTGGAAGACGAAGCCAGGGCCGACTCGCTCGCCTTCACCGTACGGCACGCCTTCGAGCCGGCCGAGGAGCCTTCCGCTGAGGTGCTCGCCGAGGCGGCCGCCGAATACATCTCGATTTTCGAGGAACTGATCCCGCCCTACAGAAAGTGGATCTACGACTAAGGAGAGGCGATGGCCCACATCGTCGAGCGGTACAACATTCCCAAGCAGCACTTCTGGCTGCACGGGCCCCGATCGGGCCCGCCGGTCGAGTTCGACGCCGGCGCCGGAATGTGGAACGTCTACGGCTACCCCGAACTGCAGGAAGTCCTCGGCGACCCTGCGACGTTCTCCTCCGACACCATGCGCGTGATCCCCAAGGGCCTGATGCCTGAGTTCGAGGAATTCTCGATGGAGGGCTTCATCACCCAGATCGACCCTCCCGAGCACGGCAAGCTGCGCAAGCTGGTCAGCAGCGCCTTCACCCGGAAGGTCGTCGCGGATCTCGAGCCGAGGATCGCCGCCCTCACCCACGAGCTGCTCGACGCAGCACAAGATCGCGGCCGGTTCGAACTCGTGACCGATCTGGCCTACCCGCTCCCGGTCATCGTCATCGCCGAACTGCTGGGGGTGCCCAGCAGCGATCGCGCCCTGTTCAAACAGTGGGCCGACGCACTGTTCCAGCGCGACGCCAAGATCTCACTCGCCGAGCCCGTCGAGAACCAGAACGTGGACATGCAGGCCACGCTGAAATCGTGGAAGGAGATGTCCGGCTATCTCGCCGGCCACGCCGCGGAGCGCAGACGACAGCCACGCGCCGACCTGCTCACCAAGCTGGTCGAGGCCGAGGTGGACGGCGAACGCCTGCCCGACGACCAGGTGGTCAACTTCGCGATCGTCCTCCTGCTCGCCGGACACATCACCACGACGATGCTGCTCGGCAACACGGTGCTCTGCCTGGACGCCTTCCCCGAGCAGCAGGACAAGGTACGGGCCGACCGCGCCTCGATCCCGGCCGCCATCGAGGAATCCCTGCGCCTGTTCACCCCGTTCGCCGCCCTCGGCCGCTCCACCACCCGCGAAGTCGAGCTCGGCGGCGTGACGATACCGGCCGATCAACTGCTCATGGCCTGGCTGGGGTCGGCCAACAGAGATCCTCGGCAGTTCCCCGCCCCCGACGTCTTCGACCCCGGTCGCGACCCCAATCCGCATCTCGCCTTCGGCCGCGGCATCCACTTCTGCCTGGGCGCCCCCTTGGCCCGGCTGGAAGGACGGGTCGCGCTGAACATCCTGCTCGACCGCCTCAACCCCCTGCGCACCGACCCGGACGACCCCGTGGACTTCATGCCCACGCCGACCATGACAGGAGTACGCCGCCTCCCGTTGATCTAGCCACCACGCCGATCGCGACCATGAGGCCCGGCCCGCCGGATCGCGCCGCTCTTGATCGCCGGCAGGTCGGCCTCCCCGGCTTACACACCGAACGGGTTGTCGATGACGTACCGCCAGCAGCCGTCCGCCCCGCGGCGGGCGACGTCGGTGGCGGTGCCCTCGATGTGCACGGGCCGACCGTCGCGGTCGGTGCCGTCGATCACCCAGTCCACGATCAGCAACGCGAGGTCGCCGGTGGTGTAGACGTGCCGCGGCCGCACGGTGATCGGTAGCCCGAGGGCCACGAATCGGCCGTTGGCGGCGCGGGCTTCCGCCCCGGTCAGCGCGGAGCCCGGCTCGGGTACGAACACCGCGCCGCTCTCGTACACCTCCATCACCGCAGCCAGATCGCCGCTGTTGAACCGCTGGGCGAATACCATGGGGACGTTTTCGGGACGTTCGGCGAGTTGCATCGACACATGTCCTTCCAGAAAGCGCTGAGACGCGGCAAACGCTAGGAGGCGCCCTCGTGACTCACCAAACGGTTGGTCACCCGGCCCAGCTGGGTCTGCCCGACGACCCTCGCGCGACCGTCACCGAGCCCTCCCCGTCCTGCCCGGTCGAGATCGCCCTCGACGCCCTGCGCGGCCGCTGGACCACCTTGGTCATCCGTGAGCTGTTGCACGGTGAGCGCTCCTTCACCGACCTCCGCCAGGCGCTGCCCGCGTTGTCGGACAAGGTCCTGTCCGATCGGCTGGCCCACCTCACCGAGGTCGGTGTCCTCGACCGTCACCGCCAGCCCGGCTGGCCGCCCCGTACGCACTACAGGCTCACCCCTCACGGACACCGCCTCGGCCCGGTCCTCCAAGCGCTCTGGGACTGGGGCGCCGGGCGGTAGCGGTCACCGTCTATCGGTCGAGTAGACCTGGCGCCAGTGCTCGGCCGAGCGGACGAGGTCGTCGCCGGTGTGGGCGAGGAACTGGCTCATGTTCTCCAGCCGTACGCCGGCGGGTGTGGTGAGGCCAAGGGTCCGGGCACTTTGCCGGGCGCCCCATTGCACGTCCACGCCGCGGGGTAGCAGGTCGCGGGCGCCGGCCAGCCGATCTTTCAGGGGGACGGGGCCGGGAGTGAGAAGCATGTCGTGGATCTCGCCGTACGCGGCCGCCAGCCATCCGACCGCCCTATCGACGTCGTCGAAGCTGGCCGCGATCCGGGCTTGGCCAGCCAGTCGCCGGTCCGCATCGGCGGCAGCGCGGACGTTCGGAGCTTTGGGCCGGGGCTGGGTCTGTCTCCTATACACATCT
>NZ_VCJS01000229.1 GCF_005893125.1 Nonomuraea basaltis
GCTCCCGCCCGCCCGCACCGCCCCGATCGCCGGTCCCGGCTCGTACGTGATCACCGGCGGGTACGGCAGGCTCGGCCGGACCGCCGCGCGCTGGCTGGCCGAGCGCGGCGCCACCCGCATCGTGCTCAACGGCCGCACGCCGGCGCCCGCCGACGGCATCGCACAGGTGGTTGCGGGCGACCTCGCGGCCCCCCGTACGGCCGAGCGCCTGGTCGCCGCCGCCACCGAAGGCGGGGTACGGCTGCGCGGCGTGATCCACGCGGCCGGGGTCCTGGACGATCGCCTGATCGCGGACCTGGATCCCGGCAGCCTCGAACGCGTCTGGGCCGCCAAGGTCACCGGCGGCCTGCGCCTCCACGAGGCCACCAGGGATCTCGAACTCGACTGGTGGGTGGCCTTCTCTTCGGCCGCGGGGCTGCTCGGCTCCCCGGGCCAGGCCGCCTACGCCGCGGCGAACGCCTGGCTGGACGCGCTGTGCGAGCGCCGCCGGGCGGAGGGACTGCCCGCGATCAGCATCAATTGGGGCCCATGGGCCGGGACCGATGCCCCGCCTATGCCCGCCGTGGAACCGCTGACGGCGGAGGAAGGTCTGGAGGCCCTGGAGGCACTGATCCAGCGGGATCTGTCGGCCGGCGTCGTCAAGCTGAACCCCGCCCAAGCGATCACGATATTTCCGGCTATATCGCGCATGCCGTACTTCTCGGAAATCACGGACATCCCAGTGGCGGTCGCCCAAGACCTCGCCGATCTGCCGCCGGAGGAGGCCCTGACCGTCGTGTCGGGAAAGGTCAGGGAACGCGCGGCCGCCGTGCTGGGGGTCGACGCGGGACGCCTGGGAGACGACACCGTGCTGACGGATCTCGGCCTGGACTCCCTGGCCGCGACCCGGCTGCGCGGCACCGTCGAACACGACTTCGGCGTCACCGTCCCCACGACCGCGCTCCTCAGGGGCGCCACCCTCGGCACCCTGGCCCGTACGGTCGCCGAGGACCTGGGCTTGGCGACGTCCGACCGGCCGGCCGCCGAGACGGTCTCGAACGCCGCACCCGAGCCGAGCACCATGATCGGGCCCAGGGACGCGGCAGAGCGGCAGGCGGTCCGCGTGCTCACCGGCCTGCTCGGCCGCGAGCCCTCCGTCACCGAGCCCATCGACCCCGGCGTGCTCTTCACGGCGCTCGACCTCCTCAGCCCCGGACTCCGCACCCCACCGTCGCCCACCGTGCCCATGGAAGGCACTCAACAGTCGGGTGCCCAGCACGGCGACACGCCACGGACGGCGGCTGAGATCGCGGACGTCATCAGGCGGGCGGACGAGGCGGAGGCCGATCGCGGCATCGTCCGTTCCCTGACCACCAGCGGCAGAACCGGTAAGCCGATCTTCCTGGCCCACCCCGCAGGCGGCACCACCGGCGTCTACACCTTGCTGACCGAGCGCCTCCCCGTCCCCGTCTTCGGCCTGGAGCGCGTGAACGACCCCCTCGACGACATCCCCGGACGCGCGGCCCGCTACGCCCAGGCGATCAGGGACACCTGCGCGGGCCCGTACCGCCTGGGCGGCTGGTCGTTCGGCGGCATCCTGGCCTTCGAGATCGCCCAGCGGCTGGGCGAGGGCGAGGTCGAGCTGGTGGCGATGATCGACGCGGGCCTCCCCGAGCAGGTCCCGGAAGCGGCAAGAAGAGAGATCCACGTCCGGAGATACGTGGATTTCTCGGCATATCTCCGAAAGACCTACGGCGCGGACATCCACCTCGGCCTCGCCGAGCTGCGAGGCCTGGACGAGCAGGCCCAACTGGCCCTCACCGAGGCCCGGATAGCCGAGTCAGGCGTCCTCGACCGGCTGAGCCCCGCCATCCTCCGCCACCAGCTCACCTCCCACGAGGACACCAGGGCCATCGAACGCTACCGCCCGCGCCACCCCCACCGCGGCAGGGTCGTCCTCTACCGCTCCACGGACCCCACCCCCTGGACGGTCGAGGACCCCCGGTACGCGCACGAGAACGACCCGGCCAGGGGCTTCGCCCCGTACTGCACGAACCTGGAGATCGTCGAGATCCCCGGATCGCACCACCTCAACCTGCTCGACCCCCCGCACGTCGAGGTCATCGCCGAGCACCTGAAGGGACTCATATGACGCTGGCAGAGGCAGTGGTGGCAGGCGCGGACCCCGCCGAGCTGGAGCGCCTGGACGTCCCCTCGACCTACCGGGCCGCCTACATCCGCAGGGACGACGTCGGGATCTTCGACCAGGACGACCCCGACAAGGACGTGCGCAGGACGCTGCACGTCGGCGAGGTGCCGATGCCCGAGCTGGCCGACGACGAAGTGCTGGTCGCGGTGATGGCCAGCGCGATCAACTTCAACACGGTGTGGTCGGCGATGTTCGAGCCGGTGCCGACGTTCGCGTTCCTGGAGCGGTTCGGGCGTATCGACCCCCGGCACGACCTGCCCGCGCACGTCCTCGGCTCGGACGCGGCCGGGGTGATCGTCAGGACGGGCCGGGCGGTACGGCGCTGGCGGGTCGGCGACCGGGTGGTCACCAGCCCCGCGTACGTCGACGGCGAGGACCCGGTCATCCAGCACGACGGCATGCTGGCCGGCGACCTGCGGGCCTGGGGCTTCGAGACGAACTTCGGCGGGCTGGCCGACTTCGCGGTGGTCAAGGCCACCCAGCTGCTCGCCAAACCCAGGCATCTGAGCTGGGAGGAGGCGGCCTGCAACATGCTGTGCGCCTCGACCGCGTACCGGATGCTGGTCGGCGAGCGCGGCGCGCGGATGAAGCAGGGCGACGTGGTGCTGCTGTGGGGCGCGACAGGCGGCCTCGGCGGGTACGGCGTGCAGCTCGTCAGGAACGGAGGCGGCATCCCCGTCGGCGTCGTCGGCACGCCGGAGAAGGCCGAGCTGCTGCGCCGGATGGGCTGCGCGCACGTCGTGGACCGGTCGCAGTTCGAGGACCTCGGCGACGAGAAGGGCTGGCGCCGGCTGGGGGCCGAGATCAGGCGGCAGGTGGGGGAGGACCCGGCCATCGTGTTCGAGCACTCGGGGAGGGAGACGTTCGGGGCCTCGGTGTACGTCGCCAGGAGGGGCGGCGCGGTGGTGACGTGCGGATCGTCCAGCGGGTACGCCCACGAGTACGACAACCGGCACCTGTGGATGAAGCTCAAGCGGATCATCGGCTCCCACGGCGCGAACTACCAGGAATGCCACGAGGTCAACCGGCTCATCTCGCTCGGCCTGATCCACCCCACGCTCTCGGCCGTGTACCCGCTGGAGCGGACGGCCGAGGCGGCGCGCGCCGTACAGCTGAACCGGCACGTCGGCAAGGTCGGCGTGCTCGCCCTCGCCCCGGGGGAGGACCTCGGCGTCGAGGACCACGCGCTGCGCGACCGCATCGGCGAGGACCGCCTCAGGCTCTTCCGCCGCGGGGGCCTCAGCTCCTCCGCCCCGCCCCGATGACGGCTTGGCGGGCCCGGAGAGCGATCTCCAGCTCGAAGCGGATGTCCGGATCGGCCAGCTGATCGCCGTACAGCTCCTCGAGCTGCCGCAGCCGGTACCGCACGGTCTGCGGGTGCACGTGCAGTCTGGCGGCCACCTCGCCCGCGCCCCTGCCGTGCCGCAACCAGGCCAGCAACGTCTCCGCCAGCCGGTCCTGCTGGGTGGGGCGCAAGTGGCCGAGGGGCGCGAGGCGTACCTCGGCCAGGGCGCTGACCAGCTCCTCGTCCTTGAACACCACCAGCGTGGCCATGTGGTCATCGCACCGCAGGAGCCCGCGCGGCAGCACGCCGCGCCGCGACAGCTCCAGGGCCTCCCGCGCCCAGCGCAGCGACGTCGCGGCCGCCGCCAGCGGCACGGCCGGCCCGATCGCGCCCCAGCGCCCGCGCAGCGCCTGCTCCAGCATCTGCGCCTGGCCGGGCCCGCTGGGGTCGGGCACGAGCAGGCACGGCGCGGGCCGCTCCAGCCCGGCCAGCACGTCGGGTGGCAGCGGAGGCATGCGGTAGGGGACGCGGTGAGGGCCAGGTTGCCCGGGGACGGCGCAGGCGCCGGGCTGGTCGTCGAGGGCCACGCAGGCGACCGTCCTGGGCAGCCGCCACCCCGCCGCCTTGGCCAGGTCCGCGATGGCCTCGGGGCCGGCGGGCGGCTGGCTGAGCAGCAGGTCGAGGAGGCGGTTGCGGCGGCGTTCGGTCTCGCCCGCGGCGTGCGCCCTGGCCTCCTCGAAGCCCTCGGCCGCCGCGTCGGCGAGCTGGTCGAGGTAGACGAAGATGGCCTCGCCCAGGTCGTACAGGGATTGGGGGGACAGGCCGAGCGGCTCGGCGATGTCCGTGAGCCGCCGCCAGCCGACCCGGGCGCCGAGCCGCATCGCGGTCTGCAGCGGCTCCAGATTGCGGCCCTCGGCCGCCTCGCCCTTGCCGATCATGCGGAACGGCTCGGGGTCCCAAGGGGCGCCAGGATGCTCGATGCGGTCGAGGAAGCCCTCGATGGCCTGCTCGACCGCCATCCTGACGACCTTGATGTAGAGCTCGTCCTCCGGCCGGGCGTACTCGGGAATCCTGGCCTGGATCTCCTCGATCACCTCTTCGGAGACTCGGCCGATGCCCGACCTGAGCGTTTTCACGATGTCCGCGGGTGTACGGCTTTGGCTGCTGTCACTCTTGATGGCCATCGTCCCTCCTGTCGCCATTGTGACCTAGGCGACAGAAGTTGTGTAGCAAATGCTTGTTTTGCTATCACTTCTGAATGAAGGCGCCGAACTCCTCCATGTCGATCAGCCCGTCGCCGTCCTTGTCGAGCTTGAGCACTCCTTCCTGCGCGGCCTCCAGCGTCACCGGCTGGCCGAGCACCTCCATCAGCCGGACGAGCTCGACGGCGGAGATGCGGCCGTCGTTGTCGGCGTCGATCAGGTCGAAGGTGATCGCGTAGTCGCTCATGGGCTGCCCTTCTGCGTGGGTCCGATGTCGCGTCAGACCTTAGTGGCGACTTGTCGCAACGCGGTGACGAATGCCGTGACTTGCGGGCTCCTATCGCCTTCGCGCCACGCGATCGCCAGCTCCCCGGGCGGCAGCCCGGTCACCGGCCGGTACGCCATCCCGGGCCTGTTGTAGAGCGCCGCGTTCCCCTCCGCCACCAGCACCACGCCGAGCCCGCTGGTCACGGCCTCGAACACCTCCTCCGGCGTGTTCGCGGTGACCCCGACGACCGGCTCGTCGTCCCGCGCGTCGAGCCCGAGCCAGAAGCCCCGCAGCGGCCCCGCCGCCGCGGGCAGCGCGATGAACGGCTCGTCGCGCAGCGCCGCGAACGGCACCTCCGCCAGCCCGGCCAGCGGATGATCGGCGGGCATGGCCACGCCCCTGCCCTCGGTGGCCAGCACGTACGTGTTCAACCCGGGCGGCACCGGCAACCAGATGAACGCAACGTCGGACGTACCGTCGAGGAGCCCGCCGCTCGGATCGTCCCAGCCGACCAGCCGCAACGACACCTCCCACCCCGGCATCGCGGTACGGAACCGCCGCAACGCCTCCTGCTGCAGCCCCCGCCCCACGGCCGTCTGCATGCCGATCACCAGCGTGCCCGTGGAAGCCGCCGCCCGCGCGCTCTCCAGCCCTGCCGCCCACCGTTCAAGCAGCTCCCGGGCGATCGGCAGCAACACCTCACCCTGCCGGGTCAGCGCCACGCCGCTGTGCACCCGCTCGAACACCCGGAACCCGAGCTGCCGCTCCAGCACCCTGAGCTGCTTGGACAGCGCCGGCTGCGACACGAACAGCCGCTCGGCGGCCCGCGTCACGTTGAGCTCCTCGGCCGCCGCCACGAAATATCGCAACTCCCGCAGATGCACATCCATAACCACTGGTTATAGCAAAGGGTCTTGGACACCACGCACCCATCAGCCGCAGGATCTGACCCATGAAGACACGCCAGCTTGGAAACCTCCAGGTCCCCGCCATCGGCTACGGCGCCATGGTGCTGTCGCCGGGGATCTACGGCGACATCGACGACACCCGCGCGGCGGCCGCGCTCAGGGCGGCCCTGGACGGGGGTGCGACCCACGTGGACACCAGCGACGCGTACGGGGTGGACGGCCACAACGAGCGCCTCGTGGGCCGTGCGATCAAGGGCCGCAGGGATGAGGCGGTGGTCGCGACCAAGTTCGGCCTGGCGGTCCCCGAGGGGGAGCCGAGCCGGTCGCAGAAGGTCGGGTACGCGTTCGGCGAGCTCCGGGTGAACGCCGACCCCCGCCTCGTCCGCCGCTACGCGGAGCGCAGCCTGCGCAACCTGGACACCGACGTCATCGACCTCTACTACGCCCACTACCCGGACCCGGAAGTGCCGATCGAGGACACGGTCGGGGCCATGGCCGACCTGGTGCGCGACGGCTTGATCAAGCACATCGGCCTGTCCAACGTGACGGCCGCGCAGTTGCGGGCGGCACACGCCACACACCCGGTGACCGCCGTCCAGAACGAGTGGTCGATGTGGCGCCCCGTGGATCCGGAATTGCTGGCGGCGGCCCGGGAACTGGGCGTCGGAATCGTCGCCTGGAGCCCTCTGGGCACGGGCTTCCTGACAGGCACGGTGCAATCGCTCGGCGAGGGCGACTTCCGCCACAACGCCCCCCGCTTCGCCCCGGAAAACCTGGCCGCCAACAACGACCGCTACGCCCCGATCCGAGCGTTGTCCGTCCAGCTCGCCATCACCCCGGCCCAGCTGGCCCTGGCCTGGCTCCTCCACCAGGACGACCACGTGGTCACGATCCCCGGCAGCCGCACCCCGTCCCACATCTCGGAAAACCTGGCCGCCGCCGACCTGACCCTCCACCCGGACACCCTGGCCAGGATCGACGAGGCCCTCGCCACGTTCGAGGTAACCGGCGGAACCCTCCTCTAGAAATCACGGGTGTCGGCCATCGACGGGGTCGTCGGAGTCTGAAACGGTCAGCCGGACCCGCCGCGTATGGGGGCGTGAACCTCTGCCCCCATACGCGGCAGGCAGGAACTATCTGAAGGCCGCCGCGTGCTCGGCCGCCCACTCCGCGAACGTCCGCCCCGGGCGGCCCGTGACGCGGGGAACGACCGCGGCCCACTCCTCATTCACCGGGGCCGGGTCGCGGGCCGACTCCGCCCACATGCCGAACAGCCAGTCCACCACCTCAGCCGGATACCCGTCCCGGATCCACTGCTCCCGACCCGTCACCGGATCCTGCTCCTCGAACCGCACTCGCTCCCCGATCGCCCGGCCGATCGTCTCGACCTGCTCGACGGTGGTGAGCGCCTCCGGTCCGGCGAATGTGTAGGTCTGGCCCGCGTGGCCGTCCTCGAGGAGGACCGCGGCGGCGACGGCCGCGACGTCGGCCTCGTGGGTGGGCTGGGTGACCGCCCCGCCGTACGGGCGGCGCACCACCCGGTCCGTGCGGATCGACGGCGCCCAGTCCAGCCAGTTGCCGGCGAACTCGCCCGGCCGGACGTGCGTCCAGTCCAGGCCCGACGCCTCCACGGCCCGTTCGACCACGTGGTACCCGTCCTCGAACGTCTCGTCGTCGGCCCCAGCGCCCGACAGGTCCACGATCCGCCGCACCCCCGCCTCCGCGGCCAGCGCCATGACCTCGGAGGCGGTTCCAGGCACCGGGAACAGGTACATCCGCTCCGCGCCGGCCAGAGCGGCCCGCAGCGACTCCGGATGTTCCAGGTCGCCCTCGTACACCTCGACCTCGCCGGGCAGGGCGGCGGTGGCGGGGCGACGGGTCAGGGCGCGTACGTGCCGGCCCGCCTTCAGCAGCTCCGCCACGACCCGCCGGCCCACCACCCCGGTCGCCCCGGTCACCAGGATCGTCATGCTTCCACCTCCATGAAGTCCGCCGCGCGGTCGCGGGCCCACTGCGCGAACGTGCGCGGCGGGCGTCCGGTGATCTCCTCGTACGTGCTGGTCGGCGGCAGCGAGCCCGGCCCGTCGACGGCGGCGGCCAGCAGCTCGATCAGCCAGTCGGCGACGTCCGGCGGGTAGCCGTCCGCGAGCCACTGAGCGCGGGCCCGCGACGGGGTCAGCTCCTCGAAGCGGACCTCCGCCCCGATGGCCGCGCCGATCGCCGCCGCCTGCTCGACCTGGGTGACCCTGGCCGGACCCGTGATCGTGTACGCCGCGCCGAGATGGTCATCGGTCACCAGCGCGGCCACCGCCACCTCGGCCACGTCCGCCTCGTGTACGAGGGGGTAGCCGGAGCTCCCGTACGGTTCGCGCACGGTGCGCTCGGCGCGGATCCGATCCGCCCAGCCGAGGGCGTTGGCGGCGAGCAGGCCGGGACGCACGTGGGTCCACTCCTTACCGGTGGCCTCCACCATCAGCTCCAGCCCGCGATGGGCCTCCCGCTCCTCCTCCAGGTGACGCCCCAGCGCGCTGCGGTCGTCGGAGGGGGCGAACCCGGCGGCCGCGGCCGAGTGCACCACGAACCTGCGTACGCCGGCCGCCGCGGCCCGCTCGACGAAGCCGAGATCGGCGGAGCCCGGCACGTAGTAGGCGAACGGGAACAGGTAGACCCGCTCGACGCCGTCCAGCGCGTCCGGCCAGGTGTCCGGCTGCTCGAAGTCGCCGTGGACCAGCTGCACCCCGTCGGGGAGGCGGGCCGTCCGCGGGTCGCGGACCATGGCGCGTACCCGCTGGCCGGTGCCCACCAGCCCGTCGACGACGCGGCGGCCGATGTTGCCGGTCGCGCCCGTCACTAAAATCGTCACGTTGCTCCTCTGATTTCCCGGATGGGCAGTGGGCCGCCGCCGCGTCCGTGGCCATGGTTTCGCGGCGGCGTGCCCGGACCCGGGATGCTAGGCCGGTTTCGGAGAGCTCGCATATGGATCGTTCCAAAACGCGGCGTCGCCGCTCAAGCGGCGGACATCAGCCCGCAGGAAGCGGCCGAGAACATCCAGGCCGGAATCGGAGCCGGGTGAACCCGGCGGCTAGGGGTGCACGGCCCGGCGCGTCTCGTACCAGGCGTCGCCGACCGGCTCGCCCGTCAGGTTCCAGCTCCACGACACGGTCGGCGTGATGCGGGTGTAGACGCCCGGCCCGATCATCCCAACGCGTTCGACCGGTTGCCCGGCCCGGCCGTAGACGCGCACGCCGCGCGCCACGAACGGGTCGAGCGACATCAGGTCGTCGACGACCAGGGCGATCTTGAGCCGGCCCGCCCGCACGTTGCGGAACTTGCGGGTGCTCAGGACCTCCTGCCCCGCCCCTCCGATCCAGAAGCCCTCCCCGTCGAACTCGAACGCGACCGGCACCACGTCCGGCTGCCCGTCATCGGACAGGGTCGCCAGCCGGGCGAGCGGCTGTGACTGCAGGTAGGCGATCTCTTCGTCGGTGAACGACATTGCGGGTCGCTCCTTTCGCATAGCTCACTTCATGAATGACACGATCGATTAGCTCACTTCATGAATGACACGATCGAGGCCCCGCCGGATCGACAGACGGTCCGCACATTCGCCTGAACGCAGTGGTCCGGGGTAGTCGGGACGCATGCGACTGACGTACACCTCCGACGTCTGGTACAAGAACGCCGTCGTCTATTGCCTGGACGTGGAGACGTTCAAGGACGGCAACGGGGACGGCGTGGGCGACTTCCGCGGGCTGACCCAGCAGATCGACTATCTCGCCGGCCTCGGCGTGACGTGTCTCTGGCTCATGCCGTTCTTCCCGACGCCGAACCGGGACGACGGATACGACATCACCGACTTCTACAGCATCGACCCGCGGCTGGGAACGCTGGGCGACTTCGTGGAGTTCGTGCGCACCGCGCACGACCGCGGCCTGAGAGTGATCGCGGACCTGGTCGTCAACCACACCTCCGACCAGCATCCCTGGTTCGCACAGGCCCGGTCCAGCAAGGACTCGCCGATGCGCGACTGGTACGTCTGGTCCGACACCCCCGAGCCGGACGACCCGAGCCAGGTGGTCTTCCCGGACAAGGAGAACTCCTTCTGGGAGTACGACGAGGGGACGGGACAGTACTACCTGCACAGCTTCTACCGGCACCAGCCGGACCTGAACGTCGGCAACCCCGAGGTCAGGGACGAGATCGCCCGCATACTCGGGTTCTGGATGGAGCTCGGTCTGTCGGGGTTCCGCGTGGACGCCGTGCCGTTCCTCGTCGAGAACGTCAACCCGAAGCTCGCCAATCCGCACGAGTTCTTGCAGGACATCCGGGCGTTCATGACCCGGCGCAAGGGCGGGTCGATCCTGCTCGGCGAGGTCAACCTCCCGTACAAGGAACTAATACGCTATTTCGGCGAAGGCCTCGGCGACCAGATCACCGTGTGCTTCGACTTCGTCGGCATGCAGAAGGCCTGGCTGTCGATGGCCCGCCAGGACGCCGGCCCTCTCGCCGCCGCCCTCCGCGAGCGCCCACAGCCGCCGAAGGACTGCCAGTGGGCCATGTTCCTGCGCAACCACGACGAGCTCACCCTCGACAAGCTGACGGAGGAGGAGCGGCACGAGATCTTCCGCGCGTTCGGCCCGCACGAGGACATGCAGATCTATGGCCGGGGGCTGCGCCGCCGCCTGCCCAGCATGCTCGGCGGGGACCTGCGCCGCATCAAGATGGCCTACAGCCTGCTGTTCTCGCTGCCCGGCACCCCCGTGATCTTCTACGGCGAGGAGATCGGCATGGGGGAGAACCTCGACGAGGAAGGCCGCATGGCGGTCCGCATCCCGATGCAGTGGTCGGACGACGGCGGTTTCAGCCAGGCGGAGCCGGTACGCGAGATCCCCGAGGGCTCCTTCGCCCCCGACCGGGTGAACGTGGCAGACCAGAAGCGGGACACGAACTCGCTCCTGCGCTGGTTCCAGCTCCTGATCGAGCGCTACCGGGAGTGCCCGGAGCTGGCGTGGGGCGACTACACGGTGCTGGACACCGGTCACGACGCGGTCCTCGCCCACCGCTGCGACGTGGACGGCGCCACGATGGTGATCGCGCACAACCTCTGCGACACGGCGCTGGACGTGGAGGTGACGCTGACCAGGCTGGAGCGCTGCCGGCTGACGGATCTGCTGGTGGACGACAACCTCGAGATCGCGGACGACGGCACGGCACGGCTGCCGATGGCTCCGCACGGCTGCCGCTGGCTCCGCGCCTCGCCCCCGGAGATCCCCCCGGAGGACGCCTCGATCAAGGCTCGGTGACGGGCGGCCAGACCGACATGGCGAGCGTTGCGATGCGCAGCAGCTCGGCGTGCCCGGCACCGTCCCGCGCCTGCGTGGACATGCCCTGGATCACCGAGGCGTAGAACGCGGCGAGCCCCGCCGTGTCCGTGGCGGCGGGGATGAGCCCCGCAGCCACGTCCTCGTCGATCCGCCGCTTCAGCGCGCTCTTGGCCTCCTGCCTGAACCCGCGCAGCAGCTCCTCCACCTCCGCGGACTCGGGCCCGCAGTTCACCGCGGCCGAGATGATCAGGCAGCCCTTCGGGTGCTCCTCGCTCGTGTACTCGGCGGCCGCCTCCCGCAGCACCCGCTCGATCGCCTGCCGTCCAGTCGGCTCCTCGGCCAGCGCGCGGGTCGTGAAGGCGCCGTGGGTCCGCTGGTAGCGGTGCACGGCCTCCTCGAAGAGCCGCCGCTTGTCCCCGAAGGCCGCGTACAGGCTGGGTGGCCTGATCCCCATCGCGGCGGTGAGGCCGGCGATCGAGGTCGCCTCGTATCCGTGCTGCCAGAACGCCCGCAACGCGCTCTCCAGCGCGGTGTCCCTGTCGAATGCTCGCTGCCTGGCCATGCGGCCCATTCTATAGCGATCACTATGTTATTGTTTCTGTATCGATCGCTACGGAAAGAGGTTCGCCATGAAGACCGCCCTCGTGACGGGAGCCAGCAGGGGAATCGGCCGTGCCATCGCGTTGCGCCTGGCAAGGGACGGCTTCCGGGTGGCCGTCAACTACGCCGCCGACGAGACCTCCGCCAAGGAGGTGGTGGGCCTCATCGAGGAGGGCGGCGGCGCCGCGTTCGCCGTCCAGGCCGACCTGGGCGTGCCGGAGGACGTGCACCGCCTCGCCGAGCGGCTCAGGAACGCGACGCCCGTGCTCGACGTGCTGGTCAACAACGCGGGCATCG
This sequence comes from Nonomuraea basaltis, assembly GCF_005893125.1. Taxonomy (GTDB): domain Bacteria; phylum Actinomycetota; class Actinomycetes; order Streptosporangiales; family Streptosporangiaceae; genus Nonomuraea; species Nonomuraea basaltis. Next base: position 12,073 of record NZ_VCJS01000229.1, read on the forward strand.
GCACATCCAAGCCCATCATGGAGGTGAGCGAGGAGGCGTACGACCGGGTCTTCGCCGTCAACGTCAAGGGGCTGTTCTTCCTCACCCGGCAGGTCCTGCCGCTGATCCCCGACGGTGGCAGGATCGTCAACATCACCTCGGGCGTCACGCGCATCGCCTTCCCCGAAGCGATCGCCTACTCGATGACCAAGGGGGCGGTGCAGGTGTTCACGCTGGCCCTTGCCAAGGAGCTGGGCCCGCGCGGCATCACGGTCAACAACGTGGCGCCCGGCATCATCGACACCGACGTCAACGCGTCCTGGCTGCGCGGCAACCCGGAAGCGCAGGCGTACGCGGCGAGCAGGCACGCGGTCAACCGGATCGGCCACGTGGACGAGATCGCCGCCGTGGTCGCGTTCGCCGCCTCGCGGGAGGCCGGCTTCGTCACCGGCACCACCCTCGACGCCACCGGCGGCGGCAACCTCTAGATCTAGAGGTACGACGGGCCGCTCACCCGGTGCCTGAACGTCCACCACACCCACGCCTGGGCGGCCACCAGCAGCGGGATCATCGTCATGACGACCGGCACCAGCACGGCCCCTGACGTGCCGGGGTGCAGCGGCAGGCGGAGCCCGGCCAGCACCCCGACCGTCGCCAGCGCCGCGGAGGTCAGCGCGTACGTGCGCGCCTCCCCGGCACCGCCGGACAGCACGGCCGCCCGCTCGCGCAGCCTCCCGCGCAGCCGCAGCGCCGCGAACGTCAGCCCGTGCGTGGTGAACAGCGCGGCCACCACCAGGGCGGGCAGCACGGCGATCGGCCCCTGGATGCCGAGCAGCACCTGGCTGAGCAGCAGGCCCCAGCTCAGCGCCAGCCCCCAGCTCCCCGTCACGATGGCGCCATCCCAGAACGCCTGCCAGCGCGCCCCCGGCACCCGCCCCCGCAGCCACAGCCCCATGTCGCGGACGACCCACGCCAGCAGCAGCGCCACGACCAGCGAGTAGTTCCCGGCCAGCAGCTCGCCCTCCCGCTCGGGGAAGAGCCCCGCGAGCACGCCGGCCGTCGCGACCAGCCACACCTCGTTGCCCAGGAAGAACGGCGCGATCGCGGCGATCACCTCGCGCCGCTCGGCCGCCGACCGGCCGAGGTACGGCAGTGCCATGCCGACCCCGATGTCGGCCCCGGCCAGCACGAGGTAGCCGAGCGCGAAGAAGGCCAGGATGAAGATCTCCATGACGGCTCCCTAGAAGGTGAGGACGGGGGCGGAGGGGGTGTCGATCGGGCGGTCGCCCAGGGCCACGGCGCCGGGCCCGCGACGGGCGTGCCTGGCCAGCAGCCAGTAGTTGATCAAGATCAGCACGGAGAACACGGCGACGAAGGCGCTGAGGGAGAGCCTCATCTGCATGTCCGTGACCGGAGACATGGCGTCGGCGGTCCTCAGCAGGCCGTACACGGCCCATGGCTGCCGACCCATCTCGCGGAAGATCCACCCGGCGATCATGGTGACGAACGGGACCGGGATCATCAGGGTCAGCAGCCAGTGCCAGAGCCGGAACCCGCGCACCGCCGGCCGGAAGAGCATCAGCACGCAGCTCACCCCGGCGATCAGCATCATCACTGCGAAGAGCGCCATCATTGTGGTGCCCGCGCCCTGCACCCAGCCCACCGGCGGGAGGTAGTCGCCGGGCCCGTGCTCGGCAACCATCTCGGCCTGGGCCGTGGCGAGCGAGGCGGCGTCGCCCCGCCACGCGGCCAGCTTGGCCGGCTGCATGGTCTCGAACCCCAGCCCGCCGAACGTCGCGGTGAAGAACGTCGCGGGCAGCGCCACGCCCATCCCGATCCGCAGCGACTTGCGGAAGAGGTCCTGCTCGGCGGTGCGCTTACGCAGGTGGTACGCGCTCACCCCGGCCATGAAGAACCCGCCGACGATCATCGCGCCGCCCATCACGTGCCAGAAGGCGACCTGCGCCGCGGGGTTGGCCACCATCGCGCCGAAGTCGGTCAGCCGCAGCGTGCCGTTCTCGATCACGTACCCGACGGGGTTCTGCAGGAAGCCGTTGGAGATCAGGATCCAGAACGCCGACGCGTACGCGGTCAGCGTCACCACCCAGATCAGCGCCAGGTGCGCCCACCGGTTCAGCTTGTTCCAGCCGAAGATCCACAGACCCAGGAACGTGGACTCGATGAAGAACGCGACCAGCGTCTCGATCGCCAGCGCCGACCCGAAGACGTTCCCGGCATACTCCGTCAACCCGCTCCATGACAGCCCGAGCTGGAACTCCATCACCAGCCCGGTGACGATGCCCATCGCGTAGTTGATGATGTAGAGCTGGCCCCAGAACCGCGTCATGCGCAGGTGGACCGGGCTGCCGGTCAGCGTCGCCCTGGTCTGGATGACCGCCACCAGGGTCGCCAGGCCGAGCGTCAGCGCGACGAAGAGAAAGTGCGCGCCCGCGGTGAGCGCGAACTGCAGGCGAGCGAGATCCACCGTTTCCATGCTCACGAGCATCCGGGTACGGCTCCGCCCGCCGCGTCATGCCCGGGCTGTCACCTGGCGTACATCCCAGGATGCAGATGACCGCCCGGCGTACATCTCAGGGTGTAAGCCAGCCGGGAGTGATCACGCCGGCCTCGTAGGCGATCACCACGAGCTGGGCCCTGTCGCGTACCGACAGCTTGGTCATGATGCGGCTCACGTGCGTCTTCGCCGTGGCGGGGCTGAGCACCAGGCGGGCCGCGATCTCGTCGTTCGAGAGGCCGGCCGCCACCAGCGTCATGACCTCGCGCTCGCGCTCGGTGAGCGCGTTGAGCCGGGGGCCCGGCTCGGGGCGCTTGACCCGGCCGGCGAACTCGGCGATCAGCCGCCGGGTGACCGACGGCGAGATCAGCGCGTCGCCCCTGGCCACGACCCGGACCGCGTGGATCAGCTCGGCCGGCTCGGTGTCCTTGACCAGGAAGCCGCTGGCGCCGGCCCGCAGCGCGCCGTAGACGTAGTCGTCGAGGTCGAACGTGGTCAGGATGATCACCTTGACGCCGTCCAGCGCGGAATCGCCGGCGATCCTGCGGGTGGCCTCCAGGCCGTCGAGCTCGGGCATCCTGATGTCCATGAGCACGACGTCGGGGCGGTGCTCGCGGGCCCCGGCGACCGCCGCCGCCCCGTTGGCCGCCTCGGCGACCACCTCGATGTCGTCCTCGTCGCTGAGTATGGACCTGAACCCGGCGCGGACCAGGGTCTGGTCGTCGGCGAGCAGTAGGCGGATCATCGAGCCCCGTTCGTAGGCAGGTTCAGTGGCAGGCGGGCGAGGACGAGGAAGCCACCCTCGGGGCGCGGGCCGGCCTCCAGGGTGCCGCCGAGGGCGAGGGCGCGCTCGCGCATGCCCAGCAGGCCGAAGCCGCTGCCCCCTTCGTACGCGGCGCCCGGTCCGTCATCCTCCACGCGGATCATGATATTTCCGGATGTGTTGGTGACCGTCAGCGTGGCCTTGGTCGTACCGGAATGGCGGGAGACGTTGGTCAGCGCCTCCCTGATGATGCGGGCGGCGGCCAGGCCGACCTCGGTCGGCACCGCGTCGAGCGGCCCCGACAGCTCCGTGCGCACCTCCAGGCCCGACGCCGCGACCAGCGCGTCCACCCGCGTCAGGCTGTCGGCGGGCGCGGTCGGCGCGTCCTCGTCCACCTGCCGCAGCACCCCGAGCGTGGTCCGCAGCTCCCGCAGCGTCTCCTTGCTGGTGTCCTTGATCGTCCGCAGTGCCGTCTCGGCGTCCTCGGGCCGCTTCTTGAGCCCGTGCAACGCGGCGGCCGCCTGCACGTTGATCATGGAGATGTTGTGCCCGAGCACGTCGTGCAGCTCCCTGGCGATCCGCAGCCGCTCCTCGCTCTCCCGCCGCCTGGCCTCCTCCTCCTTGCTGTGCTCGGCGTCGATCGCGCGCCGCTCGGCCTCCAGCAGGTAGGCCCGGCGGTTGCGGGTGACCCCGCCGAACGCGATGGCCGCCACCACCCACCCGGCGATCGCGACGAACATGCTGTCGTCCACGTGCCTGATGCCGCCGGTCTCGCCGAGCCCCATGCCCAGCAGCAAGGTCGCCCCCGTGGCGATGGCCGCGGTGAGGTGGCCCCGGTCGGCGGCGGTGTAGAGGGCGACGAACGCCAGCACGATGATCGGCCCGTCGAGTCTCGCCCACGGGTAGTAGGCGGCGACGGAGACGGCCACGACGACCAGCGACGCGACGGGATATCGGGTCCTCGCCAGGATCGCCGCGATCGCCGCGATCGGCAGCACGACGTCGAGCGCGTTCGGCTGGCTGGCGCCGCTCCAGAACAGGTAAGAGAACAGCAGGCCGGCCAGGACGGTGACGATCGCGGAGAGCGACGCGATCGTGCTGGTCGACGGCCTCCGCATGCCCCCATTCTGTACGTCCACGCATGGGCTCGGGTAATCGCCGGGTCGCATTCTGGGTAGAGCCGATGAATGAGCACAAAGGATGAACTCCGCCGGGTCGAAGAGGACCTGGCCCGGCTGTGGGCGGAGAACCAGGACATACGCGACCAGCTCCGGGACATGGGCGCGACCGACCAGGTGGAGAAGGCGGCCGTGATCAGCCAGGCGGACGAGCAGGTGGAGCTGATCGCCGGTCTGGAACGCCGACGTGACTTCCTGCTCGCCCGGCTGGAGAAGGAAGGGGAACAGGGGGCCCCTAAGGCTTAGCGGAGTGGGGCGCCGACCTCGTGCAGGTGGCGCAGCGCCTGCCCGTACGAGTCGATCAGCCCGGTCTGCAGGTAGCTGACGCCGATCTCGGCGCAGTACTGCTGCACGATGGGCTGCGCCTTGCGCAGGTTCGGGGCCGGCATGTTGGGGAACAGATGGTGCTCGATCTGGTAGTTGAGCTGGCCGAGCGCCACGTCGGTGAAGAGGCCGCCCCTGACGTTGCGCGAGGTGAGCACCTGCTTGCGCAGGAAGTCGAGTTTGTCCTCCTTGGTCAGCACGGGCATGCCCTTGTGGTTGGGCGCGAACGTGGACCCCAGATAGAGCCCGAACAGCCCCTGGTGCACGATCAGGAACAGCAGGCCCTTCCCGAACGGCAGCACGGCGAAGACCGCACCGAAGTAGATCGCGAAGTGCGCGACCAGCAGCGCCAGCTCCACCCATCGCCGCTTGGCCGACGGCTCGAACAGCGCCTTGAAGCTGGCCACGTGGAGATGCCAGCCCTCGAGGGTGAGCAGCGGAAAGAACCAGTAAGCCTGATATTTCGCGATGAATCGCGGCAGTCCGTTGCTTTTGGCGGCCTGCTCCGTCGACCAGACGATGATGGCGGGGGAGACGTCGGGGTCGTGGTCCTCATGGTTGGGGTTGGCGTGGTGGCGGTTGTGCTTGGCGTTCCACCAGCCCCAGCCGAGCCCGATGCCGAGGTTGCCGATCAGCAGGCCGGTGATGTCGCTGGGCCGCCGGGTCCGGAAGACCTGCCGGTGCCCGAGGTCGTGGGCGAAGAATCCGAGCTGCGCGAAGACCACGGCCATCGCGGCCGCGACGAGGAGCTGCAGCCACGAGTCGCCCACCCAGGCGAACAGCGCCCAGCAGCCGGCGTAGACGACGACGGCGATACTCAACCGGATCGCGTAATAAAAGGGACGCCGGTCCAAGAGGCCGGCGTCCGCAATCTTGCGGGATAGTCGGGCGAAGTCGCTGCCCCTTGTGTCGAGCGTGCCAGGACTGACCACAGGTCTCCTTACCTCGCGGTGCAAGTTGTCCCAACCCTCGCGCATCCGGGCCGGAAGCGGAAGTCCCGGCTCGCCCGGATGCCACCGCACCCGGATGACGCCTACCTGGTCGGGGCGGACAGCGGCCTCAGCGCGTACCTTTCGGGGTTCGGCATCGCCGCGCCCCGCGCCACCGCCGCCTCGTAGCCCTCCGCCCCCAGAGCGTCCCGGCACCGCGCGGCCAGGGCGTTGACGAAGGGATCGGCGGACTCGCGGATCCCGCGCAGCGCCCGGGCCGCGCCGAGCAGCTCGGCCGCCGCCACCGGCGCCAGGTGCTCGGCCACGCCCTCCAGCACGGTCGCCCTTGCCGTCCGGTCCGAGCAGGTCGCCATCAGCTCCAGCGCCGCCCGCAGCGGTTTCGCGGGCTCGCTCACCCGGGCCAGCTCGACGTTCATGAACGCCCTGAACTGGGCGCTGGCGTCGAGATCCATGGCCAGCGCGGCCTCCAGCAGCCGGGCGGCCCCGCCGGGATCGCCGGTCCGCCTGGCGAGCTCGGCCCGGGCGTACATGACCCGGGCGGTCATCTCCTGGTCCTGCGACCGCACCGCCGACTCCCAGGCGCGCTCCAGCGTGGCGGCGGCGCCCGCCAGGTCGCCGGCCCGGCCCTTGAGCTGCCCGAGCCGCAGCAGGAACGACATCGGCCCGAGCGGCGTGTCGAGCCCCGACAGCTCGGCCGCCAGCCGCTCCGGCTCCTCGGCGAGCGCGACGGCGGCGGCGAAGTCCCCGCGGTTCTCGGCCACCAGGGACAGCCAGTAGAGCGCCGCCCACTGCCCCCACCGGTCGCCGGTGGCCCGGAAGCCGGTCAGCGCCGGCTCCAGCAGGCCCTCCGCCCCGGCCACCGCCCCGTACTCGAACCGCACCAGCCCGGCGACCAGCAGCGCCGCCGACCTCGTCCACAGGTCGGGATGCGTACGCAGCCGCTCGACGCACCTCTCGGTGAGCTCCACCACGTCGGCCGGCGGCCCGGCCACGCCGCCCAGGGCCCAGAAGTTCAGCGCCGCGGGATGATCGGAGTCGCGTACGGCCTGGTTCGGCTCGCCGCCCGTCAGCACCCGGCACAGTCCGTACGCCAGCTCCCGCCCCTCCGGCGGCACGTCCCCCACCCGGCGCAGCACCGCCGCGGCCTGCTCGCTCATCTCGCGCCGCCTGCCCCGCATGATCCACGGCCAGAACCGCGGCAGGATGAGCCTGAGCGGGTCGCCGGAGTGCCGCAGCGCCGCGTCCAGGTTGTCCTGCTCGGCGTCGAGCACCGCCATCCACGTCAGCTGCTCGCCCGTCCGCAGGTACGGCCCCGCGCTCTCGGCCAGCTCGGTGTAGTAGCGGGCGTGCGCCTGGCGGAGCCCCGGGAGGTCGGCGGCGGCGTACTGCCTGATGGTCTCCAGCATCGTGTAGCGGTCGCCGGAGAACGTGATGAGGGACTTGTCCACCAGCGAGGAGAGCAGCTCCAGGTCGCCGCCGCAGACCCGGGCGATCGCGTCGTACGTCGCGCCGCCGGAGAAGACCGTCAGCCCGCGCAGCAGCTCGCGTTCGCGCTCGGACAGCAGGTTCCAGCTCCAGTCGATGACGGCGCGCAGCGTGCGGTGCCGCGGCTCCGCGGTACGCCCGCCGCGCAGCGCCAGCCGGTCGTCCAGCTGCTCGACCAGCACGGACATCGGCATCGTCCGCAGGCGGGCGGCGGCCAGCTCGATGGCCAGCGGGATGCCGTCGAGCTCGCGGCAGATCCGCGCCGCGTCCGCCCGCTCCACCACCAGCTCCGGCCTGGCCGCCGCGGCCCGGTCCGCGAACAGCTCGACGGCCGGGCCTTCGGGCAGCGGCGGCACGGTGTGGATCATTTCCCCCGGGATGTCGAGCGGCTCCCTGCTGGTGGCCAGGATCCGCAGCCCCGCCACCTCCGCCAGCAGCCACCGGGCCACCCGCGCGGCCTCCTCGATCACGTGCTCGCAGTTGTCCAGCACGATCAGCGGCGCCGTGCCGCGCAGCGCCGCCACGAGATCGGTCACCTTGAGCACACTCTCCACGGCCGCCCGCACCCCGGCGGCGGAGGCCAGCTCGACCAGCCACAGCCCGTCCGGCACCTCGAGCCCCGCCGCCACCTCCAACGCCAGCCGCGTCTTACCCG